>JAGAMC010000011.1 GCA_017624915.1 Oscillospiraceae bacterium
AGCAGCGGCGGGAGCGGGTGCAGCGGCGGGAACAGGCTCGGCCGCAGGAGCGGCGGCGCCGCCGGGACGCAGAGCGGAGCAGTCCTCGCCCTTGGCGCCGATGGCGCACACGTTGGTCAGGCAGGGGACCTCGTCACCGTCGTTGAAGAAGATCTCCAGGACCTCGCCCTCGGCGGTGGACTCGCACTCAAAGCTGGACTTGTCAGTCTCGTAGGTGAACAGGATGTCACCCAGCTTGACCGCGTCACCGACCTTTACTTTCCATTCGCCAATGATACAGCTCTCCACAGAGATGCCGGACTTTGGCATGATGACTGCGTTTGCCATGATATGGCCTCCTTCATAAATGTTATAGCTTGTTAAGAATAACATTTTATAACATCCGTGTCAACTGTTTTTTGCCCAAGAACAAAGAAAAAGTCCGCACAATATCTGTAAAAACAGATAATGTACGGACAGATGAGCGGTTTAAAGCAGGGTCACACCGGCGTCTGTAAGGGCCTGAACGAAGGGATCGGGCAGGGGGCCATCGGAAATCAGGCAGTCAACATCCTCCGGCCGGGCAAAGGTGTAGGGCATCAGGCGGCTGAGTTTGCCCCGGTCGCACATGATCACGCTGGTGCGGGCTTTTTGGATGACTTTGTGCTTGACCAGCATGTCGCTTTCGGTGCCGCAGGTGAAGCCGGCTTCCACCGAGCAGCCCGACACGCCGATAAAGGCAAGGTCGATGTTGATCTTCTCCAGCATTTCCAGCGTGTTCTGACCGGACAGGGCCAGATTCTTCCGGTTGATGGCGCCGCAGCAGACGGTGACCACGGGGTTGTGCAGGCGGCACAGCTCCAGGGCGATGGAAGGGCCGGTGGTGAAGATGTTCAGGCTGATGTCAGGCAGGCTGCGGGACAGGATCAGGTTGGTGGTGCTGGCGTCCAGAAAGATGGAGGTATTGGGCTGGATCAGCTTCAGCGCCTTTTGGGCGATGGCGGTCTTGGCGGAGTTGTTTTCCCGGGCTCGCTCGTCAAAGCCGGGATCCCCCGTGTGACGCACGGATTTGGCGCCGCCGCGCACCTTGACCACCATGCCGCGGTTCTCCAGTGTCTGCAGATCCCGGTGAATGGTCATTAAAGACACATCGGGAAACAGCTGCTGGAGCTGTTTGATGGTGACGACATTATTCTGTTCGATAAAACCTAAGATCTGCTCTTGGCGAATATGGTTCATGACAGCCCCCAAGTGTTAAAAAATCAAATTTATAACATGAAGATAACACTTTTTAACATACAAGTCAACACCATATTTTGGGGAAAATAAAATTTTGTGCGCAGATTTTGGGGCAGGACGGAAAAACGCCCGGAGCCGACGGGCTCCGGGCGCTGGGGATGTAACGTTACAGATCAGATTTTCAGGGCCTTCTGGTTCAGGCGCTCACCCACGGCTCCGCCGGGATGGATCAGGGCAAACTGCTCGGCCTGATAGCCGGTCTGCTCGATCACAGCGGCCTGCAGGGCATGGAAGATCATGCACAGGGCGGTGGTGGAGGTGGTGCCCTGTGCATTCCACTTGTCGGTCTCGCGGTTGACGTGCTGCTTGAGCACCACGTCGGCGGCCAGAGCCAGAGGGGACTCCAGATTCTCGGTCACGGTGATGATGGACACGCCCTTGGCTTTGCAGATGTCCACGATGGGCAGCAGCTCGGCGGTCTTGCCGCCCCGGGAGGCGAAGATCATCACATCGCCCTTCTGCAGAAAGCCGGTGGCGCCGTGAACGGCCTCAGCGGGGGAGATGAAGCGGGCAGGCCGCTCGATGCAGCACATGAGGTGGGCCATATGCTGGCAGATGATGCCGGAATGTCCGCAGCCGCAGGTGCCGATGCGGGGGGCGCTGCTGAGCAGCTCCACAGCCTTGGCATACTGCTCGCTGTCGAAGAAATCTTTCATTTCATTGATACATGCAGCCTCGATGTCGTAGGCGGCGCGTGCTGCCTCGATGGCTTCGTTTTTGACCATAGTATATCACTCCTGTTAAGCTTTGATTGGTGCAGCGAGCGCAAAAGAGCAAACTCACGGTGCAATTATACACGATGTTTGCCGGTTTGGACAGCAAATTTTAAAAAAAGCTGGAATAACAGGAAAAATTTCGAAAAGGAGGGGAAAAGCGATTGACTATTTCACAAGCACAACCTATAATATTTGCGAAAGAAAGGAGGGACACACAATGAAAAAGTGTTCCATCAAGGCTCCGTTTTTTGAGATCGGCCCCAAGTCCTACCTGTACGGACAGGACGTGATCGATCTGGCCATCGCTGCGGATGCCGCTTCTGAAAAGTATGATGTTGATATCATCTTCACCACCCCCGTGGTGGAGATCGCCCGGGTCAAGGCGGCTACCAAGCGGCTGCACGTCTTTGCCCCCCACATGGACCCCATCTATCCCGGCCGCGGTCTGGCGGATATCCTGCCCGAGTCTCTGGTAGCTGCCGGCGCAGAGGGCGTTATGCTCAACCATG
Source organism: Oscillospiraceae bacterium (assembly GCA_017624915.1). GTDB lineage: Bacteria > Bacillota > Clostridia > Oscillospirales > Oscillospiraceae > Lawsonibacter. The sequence goes on from JAGAMC010000011.1 coordinate 2,504, forward strand.
TGGAGAAGCCCGTCACCTTCGAGGTGCTGCAGGAGACCATCAAGCGCGCCGAGGAAGTGGGTCTGACCACCATCGTGTGTGCCGACTCCATGGCCGACGCCAGCAAGATCGCCACCCTGAACCCCGATATCATCGTTGCTGAGCCCTCTGAGCTCATCGGAACCGGTGTCAGCGTGGGCCCCGAGTACGTCAAGGCTGCCACCGACGCGGTGAAGAATGTGAACGAGAACATTCTGGTGCTCACCGCCGCCGGCATTGCCAACGGTGAGGACGTCTACAACACCATCATCGCCGGCGCCGACGCCACCGGTTCTTCTTCCGGCGTTGCCAAGGCCGCCGACCGTGCCGCCATGGTGGACGAGATGATCGCCGCCGTGCGCAAGGCCTGGGACGAGCGTCACAACTGAGTCAATACATATTTTTACAATAAACAAACTATCCGGAGGTAATTAAAATGGAATTCAAGGTTTATCAGAAGGAAATTGAGCTGCAGTCCCGTGGTTGGATCCCCACCTTCCATGACATCTCTACCGACGTTATGAAGATCGTGGAGGAGTCCGGCGTGAAGAACGGCACCGTGTGCATCGCTTCCCACCACACCACCTGCTCCGTTATGATCCAGGAGTGCTCCCACGACTTCGACACCTTCGATCTGGAGTACCTGCAGCACGATCTGCTGGACATCATGCGCAAGATGATCCCCGACTACACCAACGAGGGCGACTATCGTCATCCCGGCCCCGTGCACGCCCAGTTCGGCCGCTACGTCAACGAGCCCGGCAACTTCACCAGCATGAACACCGACGGTCACCTGCGCTCCGTCTTCTTCGGCCGCAGCGAGACCATGACCATCAAGGACGGCAAGCTGGACGGCGGCGAGTTCGCCCACATCTACTTCATCGACTGGGACCACGTCCGCGCCCGTCACCGTCAGGCCAACATCACCGTCATGGGCACCACCGAGGATGTCAACGACCGCAAGTACAACGGCGGCGAGGTGGTCAACACTCTGCGTAAGTTCTCCGACGAGGAGAAGGCTTACATGGAGCAGTACGACGAGTGGAAGAAGCGCTAAGCTCCACATAGAAAAATTGAAAAGGGCTTGTCTCGTCTGGGACAAGCCCTTTTTCCCTAAGGAGGAACTGTTATGAATATCAAGATCGCGCCGTCTTTGTTTGCGGCCAACTTTGCATACCTTGCCGATGACGTGAAGAAGATCGCCGGCGCGGAGTATATCCATGTGGATGTTATGGACGGCCATTTCGTCCCAAACTTTGGCATCGCCCCCCACATCATTCAGGCCATCCGCCCCCTGACCGGGCAGGTGCTGGATGTGCATCTGATGATCACCGAGCCCATCCGCTATGTGGATGTGTTCTGCAATGCCGGCGCGGACATCGTCACCGTCCATGTGGAGAGCGATACGGAAGAGAACATCCACGCCGCGCTGGACAAGATCCGCGCCAACGGCAAAAAGGCGGGCGTGGTGGTCAAGCCCAACACACCGGCTGAGGCCATCCTGCCTTTTATCGAAAAGTGCGATATGGTGTTGGTCATGACGGTGGAGCCCGGCTTCGGCGGTCAGAAGTTCATGGCCCACATGATGCCCAAGGTGGCCCGGATCCGCGCCCTGCTGGACCGGTACAACCCCGCCTGCGAGCTGGAGGTGGACGGCGGCGTGGACCTGACCACCAGTCTGGAGTGCGTCAAGGCCGGCGCCAATGTGCTTGTGGCGGGCAGTTCCGTCTATAAGGCGGCCGACCCCGCCCGGTGCATCGCCGATATGCGCCGGCAGTGCGCCGACGCGGTGAAATAAGATGATCGACAAACTTGCGTGCTTTCATGGTGCGGGTACCGATCCCTATGAGAATCTGGCTGTTGAGCAGTATCTGCTGGAGAGCGCAGAGCCGGGGACCTGTATCCTCTACCTGTGGCAGAATGAGAATACTGTGGTCATCGGCCGCAATCAGAATGCGTGGAAGGAGTGCCGCGTTTCACTGCTGGAGGGGGACGGAGGGCGTTTGGCCCGCCGTCTGTCCGGAGGGGGTGCGGTGTTCCACGATCTGGGAAACCTGAACTTTACCTTTCTGGTGCATGAGGAGGACTACGACCTTGACCGGCAGCTTTCCGTCATCGAAACAGCCTGCCGATCCATTGGTCTGCAGACGGAGCGTTCCGGACGCAACGACGTGCTGGCCGGGGGGCGCAAGTTTTCCGGGAATGCCTTCTATCACAGCAAGGGCAGGGCATACCACCATGGGACTCTGCTCATCAGCACCGATGAGGAGCGCATGGGCCGTTATCTCAGCCCCTCCAAGGCAAAGCTGCAGGCCAAGGGGGTGGACTCGGTGCGCTCCCGGGTGGTCAACCTGAGCAGTTTGCAGCCCGGTCTGACCTGTGAGGAGATGGCACGGGCCATGGAGACGGCCTTTGGACAGGTATATGGCCTGCCTGTGGAGAAATATGCACCGGACAGACTGGATCGGGCCTATATTGCCCGGCTTCGGGAACGAAACGCGGGTGCGGACTGGCTGTACGGTCCCCGGCTGCCCCTGAGTCTGGAGTGCGAAGGCCGCTTTGACTGGGGCGGCGTGCAGCTGCAGATGCAGGTGGAATCGGGCATTGTGGTGGGGGCAAAGGTCTACTCTGACGCTATGGAGTGGGATATTGCCCCGACACTGGAGCAGGCCCTGCTGGGCAGTCGGTTTTCCGCCGCCGACCTGTGCCGCAGGATACATCAACGCGGTGTGGCCCACGCCGGGGATCTGTGTGAACTGTTGGAACAGCAGCAGCTCTGACAGAGAATTTTAAGGACGGGAGAAGGAGGCTGGCCGGGCAGAGCCCGCCGTTGAAGAGCCATGATAACAGGAACCTTTGAAGATCGGCCTAAACCTCTGACTATGTATCACGCCGGCCGGATGCACGCGTACCCGCTGACGTTCCACAACCATGTGGAGCTGATCTATGTGCGGGAGGGGGAACTGTCATTGGCTGTGGATGGGCACAGCACCACCCTGCATACGGGGGATCTGTCCATCTGCTTTCCCTACATGCTCCACCAGTCCGAGGCTGCCGATGCCAAGGTGCTGGTGCTGGTGTTCGACCCGGCTTTGTGCGTGGGAATGATCAACACCCTCAGCACCAGCAAGCCGGCAGATCCCTTTTTGCGCCGGGAGCAGATCCCTGCCATCGTGCCCCAGCTGCTGGAGGGCCTGTGGGAGCGGGTGAAGGCGGGACACGGGGAGGATGCGGTGATCACGCCGGCCTATCTCACCGTCTTGATGGGTGAGATCGTCCAGCGGCAGACCCTTGTTGAGCAGCCCCTGAACGAACTGTCCCTCAGCCGCCAGATCCTCAGCTACTGTATGCGCAACTACCGGCAGGATCTGTCTCTGGATTCGGTGGCGCAGGCTCTGGCCATCAGCAGGACTCAGGCGGCCCGGACGTTCCAGCGGCTGGAACTGAATTTCCGCAGCTATCTCAACGACCTGCGGATCTCCGCGGCCCGGCAGCTGCTGACACAGACCAACCGGCCCATTACCGACATCGTATACGAAAGCGGCTTTGTCAATCAGGGTACATTTAACCGCCTGTTTTTAAAAAGCTGCGGCATGACGCCCCGGGAATACCGGGCACGCCATGGGGACGAAGGTGCGGGATCGGACAAGTAAATGTATCTGCGGCGCCCGGCGGTCATCCGCCGGGCGCCTGTGGTTGTATGGCAAGAAAAGGGGATATTTGGGAGAAAAACGGAGGCAGAAAGCTAAGATAAGGGGACAGCTTGTCCTTGCAAAGGGTGAAAATCTGTGATAAAATCAAATTACCATTATTTTGGAAAGGAATGATCCCAATGATTAAAGTTGATCCCGCAACCAAGTTTGACTTCCAGCCTGCGGACTTTGTGCCCTTCAAGGATAAAGAGGTCTGCGAGCGCGTGCGCAAGCTCAGCGGCAAGGATCTGGAGAAGCGCGAGGATTGGTGGCATCCCGAATTTGACGTCAAGGTCATGATGAACCCCCATCCCGTGCTGATCGCCACCCTGTTTGCCCGCCTGAAGGAAGCTGCCGAGGCCGGCCGCCCCTTCTCCATGATCCTGGGCAACCCCGAGCCCGACACCTACATCCCTCTGGCTCAGCTGATCAACTACTTCCAGGTGGACTGCTCCAAGGTCTCTCTGTTCGCTGAGGACGAGTGGGCCGATCAGGACGGCAACATCGCCCCTGTCACCTACGAGGCCGGCTTTGCTCACTCCATGCTGAAGTACCTGTACTATCAGATCGACCCCAAGCTGCGCATGCCTCTGGAGAACGTCTACTATCCCACCAACGAGAACATCAACGATTACTCCAAGATCATCCACGAGGTTTCCGGCGGCGGTGCCGACATCGCCTCCACCTCCCCCGGCTGGACCGGCCACATGGCTTTCGTGGATCCCATCCCCGAGTTCATGGGCAGCGGCGACATCGAGGAGTGGCTGAACCAGCCCGCCAAGATCGTCACCCTGCACCCCATGACCATCATGCAGAACTCCCTGAACGGCACCTTCGGCCAGTCCGGTGACATCGCCAACGTGCCTCCCAAGGCCGCTACCATCGGTCCTCTGGACGTGATGCGCGCCAAGGAGCGTATCGAGGTCCATGCTCTGGCTACCTGCGGCACCTTCTCCAGCTGGCAGAGAATGATCTCCCGCCTGGTCACCCACGGCCCCATCACTCCTCTGATCCCCAGCACCATGCTGCAGACCAAGAAGACTCAGGTCTACATCAGCGAAGAGCTGGCTGCTCCCTTCGAGTGCTGGGAGAAGGTCGGCTACTGATCAGCCCGCTTGCGGCAGCAAGCTAAAACACTGGAAAACGGCCGCATAGCTGCTATGCGGCCGTTTTATTATTATGCGAGAGGTGATACCAATGCTTGCGATCATAAACGCGGAACTGGTCATGAAGGATCATCTGATCCCCGAGGCAGTCCTGTTTGCAGAGGACGGCGTGATCACCGGCTACGGTGAAATGCGCAGCACCCCCATCCCAGAAGGCTGCCAGGTCCTGGATGCTCAGGGTGCTTATGTGGGCCCCGGCCTCATCGACATCCACACCCACTCCGGCGACAGCGTCTATTTCTTTGAGGATCCTGTCCGGGTGGCCAGGCACCACCTGCGCCACGGCACCACCACCGTAATGGCGGTGCTGTACTTTAACCGGGGCAAGGAGGACTGGCTGCGTGATATCGACACGGTCAAGGCCGTGATGGGCACGGACAAGGCACCCAACATCGGCGGCTTCTACATGGAGGGACCCTACCTGAACCCCAAGTTCGGAGCCGACCGCGCCAACAACCCCTGGACCGCCCCCCTGAACCCCGCCGACTACACCCCCATCGTGGAGAAGGCCGGCGACGCCGTGCGCGTGTGGGCGCTGGCACCTGAGCGCGAGGGTATCCTGGATTTCGTCAAGCTGGCCAAAAAGGTCAATCCCAATGTGCGCTTTACCGTGGCCCACTCCGAGGCATCTCCCGCCCAGATCGAGGCGCTCATGCCCTACGGCCTGTGCATCGGCACCCACCATACCAACGCCACCGGCGACCTGCCCAAGTACCCCGAGTGCCGGGGGGTGTGCGTGGACGAGACGGTCAACTACAACCGGGACATCTATGCCGAGATCATCAGCGACAGCCGGGGGATCCATGTGGATCCGTATATGCAGCGGCTGGTTCGCAAAATCAAGGGCGACGACCGCATCATCCTCATCTCCGACACCTGCGAGTTTGACGGCCCTGTTCCTCCCGGATACGATGGCGTGACCGATATCAACTTTGACCACGCCGGCGAGATCGCGGGTTCCAAGCTTACTCTTGAGGTAGCTTGCCGCAACTTTATGAAGCATACCGGCGCGTCCATTGTGGATGCATTCAAGTACGGTTCTCTTAATCCGGCCACCTGCCTTGGTCTGACCGACCGGGGACAGATCGCGGTGGGCAAGCGGGCCGACCTGATCCTTACAGATCACAAAATGAACGTCAAGAAAGTGCTTTTGGGCGGCGTCGTTCAGGAGTAAACCGTGCCAAAGGGCCCGGGTCTGCCTGTGCGGACCCGGGTTGTTTATTGTCGGCAGCAGGCAAACGTTTACAATTTGTTTATTGCGTTTTTCAATACGTTTCGGTATACTCATGGAAAATGCCTGTAAAAGAGGAGCTGTTTTGCAGTGAAGCGAGGAAAAGACGAGCAGAGAGCCCGGGAGATGTTCGCGCAGATGTCCCCGAAGGAAAAAGTGGCTCACCTGTGGAGCTACTACAAGGGACATCTGGCCGCGGCGCTGATCGCATTGGTGATCGCGGGTTCATTTGTGAGTGCGCTGGTTGCCGGAAAAATGTCCGAGGGCTATGTCCACATCAGCATCACAGAGCCCTACGCTGCCCAGATCGAGGAAGCGGTCACCCAGCTGGCCCGGGAGGCCGGATGGGAGGAAGATCTGGCCTTTGCCCCGGTCAGCGGGATAGAGGACGCGTCGGGTGACGGCGTGATCCAGTGGATGACATCCCTGACGGCGGGGGATGTTGATATCGCCATCTGCGACCGGGCCACTGCACAGGCCATTATCGAGGGCGGGTTTGCCTGCTCTGAGCTGCCCCTGAAGCAGTCGGCACTGGCCCACGTAAATACCGGCTCCATTGAGATGGTTATCGTAACGATGGAGGATACCTCCCGCCAGGAAAAGGTCCTGAAGTTTTCCGCCCTGCTCGGCGGCGCGGGACAAGAATAAAATCCCTCAAAAAGCAGGGAAAACCTTGACAAAACAGGCCCTGTGAGTTAAAATCATCATGGTAACCTGTGGCAGTATGTCTGCTGCGGAAATCGCTTGCCCTCCGGGTGGGCGACCTCATATTCAGGCCCTGCGTTTCTACTCCATTTTTATAGGGGCGCAGCGCTGTAAATTAAAGGAGGAAAATCCGTCTGACCGGCGGTGCGGCAGTGTGGAGACCTGTCGTAATGTGCTCAGGGCCGCTCCCTGAGTGCGAGGGGATCATTGCGGAGGCAGGATCCTTGCGGTCAAGAAATTATGGCAACTGTTACCCTGAAAAACCTGAAGAAGATCTACGAAGGCGGCTTTGAGGCGGTCCATGCGTTCAACCTGGACATCGCTGATAAGGAATTTATCGTTCTGGTCGGTCCCTCCGGCTGCGGTAAGTCCACCACCCTGCGTATGATCGCCGGTCTGGAGGAGATCTCCGATGGCGAGCTGTACATCGGCGACCGTCTGATCAACGATGTGGAGCCCAAGGACCGTGATATCGCCATGGTCTTCCAGAGCTACGCTCTGTATCCCCACATGACCGTGTACGACAACATGGCTTTCGCTCTGAAGCTGCGCAAGCTGCCCAAGGACCAGATCGACGCCAAGGTCAAGGAGGCCGCCCGCATCCTGGACATCACCGAGCTGCTGGACCGCAAGCCCAAGGCTCTGTCCGGCGGTCAGCGTCAGCGTGTGGCCATCGGCCGCGCCATCGTCCGTGAGCCTCAGGTGTTCCTGATGGACGAGCCTCTGTCCAACCTGGACGCCAAGCTGCGTAACGCCATGCGTGCTGAGATCATCAAGCTGCGCCAGCGCATCGATACCACCTTCGTTTACGTTACCCATGACCAGACCGAGGCTATGACTCTGGGTGACCGCATCGTCATCATGAAGGACGGCTGGGTCATGCAGATCGGCACTCCTCAGGAAGTGTTCGACCATCCCGCCAACCTGTTTGTGGCCGGCTTCATCGGCGCTCCCCAGATGAACATGTTCAACGCCAAGCTGGTCAAGGCCGGCGAGGGCTATAATGTCGAGGTTGGCGGCGCTTCCATCGCCGTGACTGCCGAGACCGCTGCCAAACTGGCCGCCAACGGTATCGGTGACAAGGACATCATTCTGGGTATCCGTCCTGAGCACATCCAGCTCAAGGAAGAGGGTACTGACGTGATCCGCGGCACCGTGGACGTGTCCGAGATGATGGGCTCTGAGATCCACCTGCACGTCAGCGCTGCCGACAAGGACATCATCGTCCGCGTCCAGACCGCTGATCTGGAGAAGCAGCATCGCGCCGGCTTCGCCTTTGGCTCTCAGATCGGCTTCACCTTCCGTTCCGATCTGATCCACATGTTCGACCCCGAGACCGAGAAGAACCTGATCTGAGCATAAATACAAAGACGCCCCGGAAGCGAAAGCTTCCGGGGCGTTTTCCTGTTTACTTATTGCTGCATTGGGCCAAAAACCACGCGAAGAGCGGTGCGCCATCCACGCAGTCAGGACGCAGATGGGCGCCCGTCATGCGCTCGGGATGGAACTGTACGCCCAGCACAGGCCGGCCGGGCAATTCCAGAGCTTCCGCCACCCCACCTTCCGACCGGGCAGTGATCACAGCGCCGGAACCGGGGACGTCAACAGCCTGATGGTGGGCGCTGTTCACATGGAACAGCGGGCCGTATAGAGCGTGCAGCAGGGAACTCTCCTGCGCGCGGACGGGATGTACTTTATCTGTTTCGATCCGGCGGTGGAACAGATTGCCTGTCTGCCCCAGATCCTGGATCAGCGTGCCGCCAAGGGCCACGTTGAGGATCTGACAGCCCCGGCAGATGCCCAGAATGGGCTTGCCGGCGTCCAGATAAGCCTTTACAAGGGCCAACTCAGCCCGGTCGCGGGCCGGGTCCGGAGGGAGGGAACCCCGGTCCTCCTGCCCATACAGGCGGGGATCCACATCGCCGCCCCCGGTGAGCACAAGAGCGTCGAAGGACAGGTCAACCTTCGGACAGTACTGCACAACGGGGAAGCCGCCGGCAGCACGGACAGCATTTTCGTAGTTGAGCGCTGCGTCCGGCTTTGCTGTGGCGGCGGAAATGAGGATACGAGGGAACATGAGACCACCCTTTTCCGGTTTTGGTATCATACTTATGCTGTGACAGAGGATTATAGCCTAACAAAAAAACGACTTGTCGAAACAAGTCGTTTTTTATTGGAGCGAGTGACGAGGCTCGAACTCGCTACCTCCACCTTGGCAAGGTGGCGCTCTACCAGATGAGCTACACTCGCAACAGCAGATTGAATTATAGCACAAATTCGCCTGCTGTCAATAGGAAAATTGAAATTTTTCTTTTTTAGTAGCCCAGCTTTTCGTCCACCAGAACCACTTCATATTGCGCGCCGCCGGGGGCGGTCCACAGAACGGTCAGGGCGTGGCACACCCGGTCGGGGCTTTTGCAGTCGTAGCACTTGATCTCGCTGCCCACGGCACAGGGGGTCTGCTTGTTCAGACGGCGGGCATTCAGGGGGGCGGCGATGTTCCGGGCGCGCCACAGGGCCTGATCGTAGTCCGGGGCGATCTTGTTGCTGCCCACCACGAAGAAGACCTTCTTGTGGCCGAACAGCGTCTCGGACACCCGGTTGCACACGCCGTCGATGTTGATCAGCTCGCCGGTCTCGGCCACTCCGTTGACAGAGGCCAGATAATGCTCGGCCTGAGCGGCATCGGCGGGGGTATCGCCCTTCCAGTGCCAGAAGACCTTGTTGTGAGCGCTCAGAGAGTCGTACAGACCCATGTCAGCCAGCGTAGTGGAGCCGCCAAAGGCCACAGTGGTGCCGTCCAGCTGACCGTTCAGATAGTCGGCGGCCTCCTTGGCGGTGGCGAAGTGGGAGGTGGTATACCCGCGGGATTCCAGATTCTTGCGCAGCAGATCCATGTTTGCCATATGTATTCCTCCTGTTTTTGATTTATAGCAGGGTCATCTGTTCTTCGCCCCGGTCCACATCTTTGAGCAGCGCGCCTGCGATGGGCAGGGAGCGGGCCCGATACCGGGCGGCGTTGACGATGGGGGTGTCGGTCAGGGGCTGGACGGACTCCAGCTTGTACTTGGGCTTCAGGGTCATGACGGACACGCCCTGAGTGGCGCGGGTGGACTTGGGGTTGAGGACTGCGGTGTGGAAGACAAGACAGCGCCCCTCTGTGGAGCGCACGGCCAGTTCCATGTCCTCCCGGAGCAGGAAGGCGCACACCAGCGGGGACTTGTCGGAGTAAGCACCGGTGAGCTTTTTGCGTCGGGTCTGGGTCTGATAGGCGGAAAGTTCCACCCGGGCGGCCTTGCCGTTTTCGAAGAAGAACAGCAGATGACCGGAATAGTCCCCGGGCAGGCAGGCCCAGACCACCTTCTCGTCGGCATCCATGCCCAACTTGGAGGGCAGATAGTCGCCCAGTACACTGGCTTTGGTGTCGTCAAAGGTGTTCAGGGTGGTCTTGTAGCACTGCTGCTTGTCGGTAAAGATGATCAGCTCGTCCTTGTTGGAGGCCTCCCACTGATGGGCGGGGCCGTCACCCTCTTTGTACTTCTGCTCGCCGCTCATGCGCAGGGACAGAGGGGTGATTTTTTTCAGGTAGCCCTCCCGGGACAGGAACAGATGCACGGGGTAATCGGGCACTTCGGGGGCAGACTCCAGAATTTCCTCCGCCTCGTGCTCGTAGACGATATCGGTGCGGCGGGGGGCGGCGAATTTCTTCTTTACATCCTCCAGCTCGCCCACGATGATCTTTTTGATGCGCTTGGGACTGTTGATCACGTCCTGCAGATCGGCGATCTCTTCCTCCAGAGCATCTACCTCCTGTGTGCGCTTGAGGATGTATTCCTTGTTGATGTTGCGCAGGCGGATATCGGCCACATACTCGGCCTGGGTCTGGTCAATGCCGAAGCCGATCATCAGGTTGGGGATGACCTCCGCGTCTTCCTCGGTGTCCCGGATGATCTTGATGGCCCGGTCGATGTCCAGCAGGATGCGCTTGAGGCCCTTCAGAAGGTGAAGCTTTTCCTGCTTTTTCTTCATGGCAAAGTAGGTGCGCCGGCGCACGCCGTCCATGCGCCAGGCTGTCCATTCCTCCAGGATCTCCCCCACACCCATGACCCGGGGCATGCCGGCAATCAGGATGTTGAAGTTGCAGGAGAAGGAGTCCATCAGGGGAGTGGCCTTGAACAGACGGGCCATGAGCTTGTCCGGATCGCTGCCGCGCTTGAGGTCGATGGTCAGCTTCAGACCGGACAGGTCGGTCTCATCACGCATATCGGCGATCTCCCGCACCTTGCCTGCCTTAATGAGCTCCGCCACCTTGTCGATGATGGCCTCGGCGGTGGTGGTGTAGGGGATCTCGTAGATCTCAATAAGGTTTTCCGCCTTCACGTACCGCCACTTGGCCCGCACCTTGAAGGAACCGCGGCCCGTCTTATACACCTCGCTCAGGGCGGCTGCGTCATAGAGCAGCTCGCCGCCTGTGGGGAAGTCCGGGGCCTTCAGGGTGGTCATGATGTCGTGGTCAGGGTTGTTCAGACAGGCGATGGCGGTGTCGCACACCTCGCCCAGGTTAAAGCCGCACAGGTTGCTGGCCATGCCCACGGCGATACCCTGATTGGCGCTGACCAGCACGTTGGGGAAGGTGGTGGGCAGCAGGGAGGGTTCCTGCATGGAACCGTCGTAGTTGTCCACAAAGTCCACCGCGTCCTGATCGATGTCCCGGAAGAACTCGGCGGTAATGGCGTCCAGCTTGGCCTCGGTATACCGGGGTGCGGCCCAGGCCATGTCCCGGGAATAGACCTTGCCGAAGTTGCCCTTGGAGTCCACCAGAGGGTGGAGCAGAGCGCCGTAGCCCCGGCTGAGGCGGACCATGGTGTCGTAGATGGCCGCGTCGCCATGGGGGTTGAGCTTCATGGTCTGACCCACGATGTTGGCGCTCTTGGTGCGTCCGCCGCCCAGCAGCTTCATCTGGTACATGGTGTACAGCAGCTTGCGGTGGCTGGGCTTGAAGCCGTCGATCTCCGGAATGGCACGGGAGACGATGACCGACATGGCATAGGGCATATAGTTCAGTTCCAGCGTCTGGGTGATGGGCTGCTCCAGCACCTCGGGCCGCAGGCCCATGACGTTGGGGTTATTGACTTTTTTGGTGGCCGTTTCCGGCGTTTTTTTCTTGGCCAATCGTATCAGTCCTTATCCGTTCAGATCTCTTTTGGGGCGTACTCCTTGCGGGTGCTGCTCGCGACAGCTTAGACGCTTAGGAAATGTCCGCCAGATCCAGATATTTATAACCGTTTTCCGCAATGTGGTTTTTGCGGCCCTGCAGGTCGTCGCCCAGCAGCAGATCGAAGGTATAGGCGGTGCGCTCCACATCTTCGGGCATGACCTTGATCAGGCGGCGGGTCTCGGGATTCATGGTGGTCAGCCACATCATGTCCGGATCGTTCTCACCAAGACCCTTGGAGCGGTTGATGGCACACTTTTTGCCTGCCAGCTCGCCATTGACGATGTCGTTTTTCTCCTTGTCGGAGTAAGCAAACCAGGTCTTTTCCTTGCAGGTGATCTCGTACAGGGGGGACTCGGCGATGTAGACATAGCCCTGCTCGATCAGGGTGGGCGTCAGACGGTAGAGCATGGTCAGGATCAGGGTGCGGATCTGGAAGCCGTCCACGTCGGCGTCGGTACAGATGACTACCTTGTTCCAGCGCAGGTTGCCAAGGTCAAAGGCAGACAGGTCCTTTGCGTGCTTGCCGCTGACCTCCACACCGCAGCCCAGTACCTTGATCAGGTCGGTGATGATCTCGCTTTTGAAGATGCGGGCGTAATCGGCTTTCAGGCAGTTGAGGATCTTGCCGCGCACGGGCATGATGCCCTGATACTCTGCGTCACGGCTGAGCTTAACGCTGCCCAATGCGGAGTCGCCTTCCACGATATACAGCTCCCGCCGGGCCACATCCTTGGTGCGGCAGTCCACGAACTTCTGCACCCGGTTGGAGATGTCCATGGAACCGGTGAGCTTCTTTTTGATGTTCAGGCGGGCCTTCTCCGCCGTCTCCCGGGAGCGCTTGTTGATAAGCACCTGCTCGGCGATTTTCTGGGCGTCGAAGGGATTTTCGATGAAGTAAACCTCCATCTGGGACTTGAGGAACTCGGCCATGGCGTCCTGAACGAACTTGTTGGTGATGGACTTTTTGGTCTGGTTTTCGTAGCTGGTCTGGGTGGAGAAGTTGTTGCTCACCAGCACCAGACAGTCCTCCACATCGCCCCAGGACAGCCTGGACTCGTTTTTCTGATACTTGCCGTTCTGCTTGAGGTAGGCATCGATGGCGGAGACAAAGGCGGACTTAAGAGCCTTTTCGGGCGAGCCGCCGTGCTCCAGCCAGGAGGAGTTGTGATAATGCTCGATGCGCTGGGCGGTGTTGGAAAAGCAGAAGCATACGGACAGCTTTACCTTGTAGTCGGGCAGGTCGGCCCGGTCACGGCCCTTGCGCTCTCCCTGCCAGAATACGGGCGGGGTCAGAGACTTTTCTCCCGCCAGCTCTGCCACATAGTCCTGAATGCCGTTGTCGTACTTGAACTCAACGGTTTCAAACTTGCCGGCAGACACCTCGTTGCGGAAGCGGAACAGGATGCCGGCATTGACCACGGACTGGCGCTTGATGACGTCAGTAAAATAGTCCACCGGAATGTCGATGTCGGTAAAGACCTCCAGATCCGGCTTCCAGTGGAATTTCGAGCCGGTCTTTTTGCCGGACCAGGGCTCCTTTTTCAGCCCGCCGATATTCTCGCCCTTTTCAAAGTGAAGGGTATACTCGCAGCCGTCCCGGTGGATGACCGCGTCAAAGAACTCGGAGGCATACTGGGTGGCGCAGGAGCCCAGACCGTTCAGGCCCAGAGAATACTCGTAGTTGCTGCCGTCGCTGCCGTACTTGCCGCCGGCGTATAGCTCGCAGAATACCAGTTCCCAGTTGTACTTCTGTTCCTTTTCGTTCCAGTCCACCGGGCAGCCGCGGCCGAAGTCCTCCACTTCGATGGAGTGGTCGGCATAGCGGGTGACGGTAATGACATTGCCGTGACCCTCACGGGCCTCGTCAATGGCGTTGGAAAGGATCTCAAACACGGCGTGCTGGCAGCCGACGATGTCGTTGGAGCCGAAAATAACCCCCGGGCGCTTGCGCACGCGGTCGGCGCCTTTCAGAGCGGAAATGGACTCGTTGCCGTAGCTGGTTTTCTTCTGTGCCATAAAGCGGATACCTCACTCTTGGGCAGATAATTATACATTTTAATAATACCGCATTTTGTGGGTGGAAGTCAAGAAAAGCGGTACATATTGGAGAAAAACGGGAAAAAGACATAAAACCGCGCCAAACAGACCACACTGTGTGGGAAAGGGGCGGTTTCATGGCAGATTATGCGGTTCTGGAACAGGGTGATGCCCTGCGCCGCAGGCTGGAAGCGCAGTTTGGAGAGGCGGCGGATCCGGACAGCACCCCCCGGCTGCTGGTAGTGGCGCCCGGGTGGGAGCAGCCGTGCGGGCTGCAGTGCGAAACGGTACTGCTGCCCGGCAGTGCCGCGCAGCTGTTGGACAATATACAGGCCCGCAGGGCAGTGAGCTATGGCATGTGCGGGCGGGATACCATTACCCTGTCCAGCCGGACGGGACAGCGCCTGTGTGTGGCCATACAGCGGGAGCTGGTGCGCCTTGACGGGACGGTGGCTGAGCGGCAGGAGGTGGTGCTGAGGGTGAAGCCGGGCACAGGAAATATGGAAGCTCTGGCACTGGTGGGCGCAATGCTGCTGATCGGAACCGTTCCCGGACAAGTGTAAAAAACACCCCGCAGCGCAGCTGCGGGGTGTTTGGGCTTATGTTCAGAAGTACTTCTTGATGCCCTCGGAAGCCAGAGAGGCGTCGTCGCTGATGGTGACGGTGAACTTGATGTTGTGCTTTTCGGAGAAAGCGTTCAGCCAGTCCAGGAAGGACTCGGTCTCCAGTCCGCTGTCGCTGCCGGCGATCTTGGTGAGGCTGTCGATGAAGACGTGGGTAATGTCATAGTTGCCGGCGTACAGGCCGCTGACAAAGCCCTTCAGAGCGGGATAATTGGCGATATCGTAATCGCTTGCCTCTACCAGACGGATCTGATAGTGGATATCAAAAGTGAGCTTTTCGCCCTTTTCAATGCAAACGACGTTGCCGTGCTCGGTCTGGACGGCGGCGTTGATCATCTCGATCATCTGCTTTGTCTTGCCGGAGCCCTTCTTGCCCATGATTACTCTGACCATGTGTATCACTCCTTACGGTTGTAGTGGCAGGTGGGAGTCCACCAATTCCTTATCTACACTTTATCATATGACGGCCGGATTTTCAACTGAATAATTGTGAAATTTTCGGAAATCACAAACGTGCTTCCAGTTCGGCCTTTCGGTCTTCGTAACCGGGCTTGCCCAGCAGGGCGAACATGTTCTTCTTGTAGGCTTCCACGCCGGGCTGGTCAAAGGGGTTGACCTGCAGCAGGTAACCGGACAGGCCGCACACGTACTCGAAGAAGTAGATGAGCCAGCCCACGCTCTTGGGGCTGATGGAGGGCAGGGTCATCAGAATGTTGGGCACGCCGCCGTCCACATGGGCCAGAATGGTGCCTCGCAGAGCCTGCTCGGCCACGAAGGACAGGGGCTTGCCGGCCAGGAAGTTCAGACCGTCCACATTCTCGGGATCAATGGGGATCAGCAGCTTGCCGTGGGGGTTCTCAAAACGCACGACAGTTTCAAACAGGTTGCGGTGGCCGTCCTGAATATACTGGCCCATGGAGTGCAGATCGGCGGTGAATTCCACGCTGGCGGGGAACAGGCCCTTTCCGTCCTTGCCCTCGCTCTCGCCGTACAGCTGCTTCCACCACTCGGCAAAGAAGCGGAAGCAGGGCTCATAGCAGGCCAGGATCTCAATGCGCTTGCCGGCCTCGTAGAGGGCGTGGCGGGCGGCGGCGTACTGCCAGCCCACATTGTCCATACCGGGCTGGGCAAGCCCCTCCATAGCGTCGGCAGCGCCGGACATCAGCGCGTCGATGTCCACCCCGGCCACGGCAATGGGCAGCAGACCCACGGCGGTGAGAACGGAGTAGCGGCCGCCGATGTCATCGGGCACCACAAAGGTCTCGTAGCCCTCAGCATCAGCCAGACCCTTCAGAGCGCCACGGGCCTTGTCGGTGGTGGCGAAAATGCGGCGGGCGGCATCCTGTTTGCCGTATTTGGCCTCCAGCAGGCCCTTGAAGATCCGGAAAGCCACGGCGGGCTCGGTGGTGGTGCCGGACTTGGAGATGACGTTGACGCAGAAGTCCCGGTCGCCGATCAGGGCGATGGTTTCCAGCATGGCGTCGGTGGACAGTCCGTTTCCGGCAAAGAGAATGTCAGGGGTATCCTTGCCTTTGAGGTTGTAGTTGTTGGAGCACAGCAGCTCAATCACGGCGCGGGCGCCCAGATAGGAGCCGCCGATGCCCACCACAACCAGCACCTGAGCCTCGGAGCGGATCCGCGCCGCGGCAGCTTTGATCCGGGCAAACTCGTCCCGGTCGTAGTTGGCGGGCAGCTTTACCCAGCCGGTGAACTCGCCGCCGGGACCGTTGCTGTTTTGCAGCATGTCGTGCGCGCGGGTCAGCGCCTGCCGGCGGGAGGGAAGATAGTCGGCGGGGAGGAAGGTGGAGAGCTTGGACAGATCTAACTGCAGCATGGTTGGGCCTCCTTATCGGTATAGTGTGAAACTATTATACATTAAAATGAAAGAGAATGGTAGGGGAAAAGGGGCAGCGGGAAAAGTTTTTTGCTCAGGCAGAAAAAAGGGGTTGACAAAGGCGGATCGGGTCGCTATAATGACTTATGCTGTTCGGACGATTAGCTCAGCTGGTAGAGCATCCGCTTGACGTGCGGGAGGTCACAGGTTCAAGTCCTGTATCGTCCACCAGAAAAACCCTGCAACCTTTCGGTTGCAGGGTTTCTTTTTTGTACGAGCGATGTGCGCACAAATCAGCCGCCTGATTCCTTGCTCAGGTCATAGCAGGTGATCAGCTGCTCGTCTTTGCCGTCCCAGAGGATTTGGGTGGATTGAGCCCGTACCCGTACCCCCAGCTTCGAGTTCTCAATGATGCAGGAGTGACCCGCTTCGGTGAGCGGGCAGTTGGGACAAGGGGACTGCCGGCCCATAAAGGCGCGGTAGCAGGTCATACCCACCCGGCTGCCCAGGGCAAGGGAACGGGTCTTTTTGTTCAGGAACTTGAGCTTATAGGTGTCCGGGTCGATAACATATACCCACGTATCCAGACTGTCCAGAATGTTTTTCAGATTGGCGGCCTGCTCCACGGCCTTGTCCTGAGTGCGTTTTTTCAGCAGGAACATGGCCATGACCTCCGACAGGAACTGGAGCAGGGAGATCTGCTCCTGGGTCCAAAGGCGGTTGGCAACGCAGTCGTCAAAGCCTATATAGCCCCGGAACACGCCATTGTCCCGGATGGCGCAGTGGAGCATACTTTTGATGCCCTGGGGCTCCACAATGGCCCGTACCGAGGGGGACAGTTCGGTCACATCCGAGCAGTAGAACATGCCGTGTTCATCATAGACCTCCGGCCAGCCGGGGATGTCTGTGATGTAGCTGACGTTCTGCAGAAACTCCTTTTGCGGCTCGATGCCCTGATTGCACCACTCAAAGGTATTGCTGCAGGCGGTGTTGCTCTCGTTGTTTTCAAAGATGTAGGCGCGGCTGACGTTGAACTGGGAGCCAATGTGGGCCAGCAGCTCGTCCACGGTGACTTCCACGTCATTGCTTTCGTACAGGGCTCGGAAAACAAAGCGGATGAAAGAGTTGTCGGCAATGTTTGGCTGCTCGTCGGAATCGATGCGAGTGACCACATGGGCGCCCACGTCCAGATGGGCTTTGTATTTTTCCCGGGGGTCGTACATCTTGTACTGGTCTTTGCCTTTTCGTTTGGCCAGATAAAGGGCCTCGTCCGCGTGCTGGAACAGGTTGGAGTAGCCGGGGGCGTGGGTGGGCGCCAGAGCGGCGCCCACAGAGCAGGACACGGGCAGGTCGGGCATAAGCCGGGAGAACAATTCGCGGAATGTGCTCAACAGCAGGCGGCAGCGGTCGTGGACCAGCTCCACATTGGGGATGTCCTTGAGGAAAACAAGGAACTCATCGCCGCCGATGCGGCCGATGATGTCCTGGGAGCGGAACAGGCTGCGCAGGCTGCTGCCGATCTGGGAGAGGACTGCGTCGCCGTACAGGTGACCATAGTTGTCGTTGACAGCCTTGAAGTTATCCAGATCCAGGATCAGCAGGGCGGACAGCGACTGATCGTCCTGCGCATTGAGATGTTCTGTTACCAGCTGCTGGGTGGAATCCTTGTTGAGCAGTTTGGTCAGGGAGTCCCGCTCCGCCCGGGCTTTCAGAGCCAGCGTGGTCTGCTTGAATTCATCAATGTCGTAAATAATACCCACGATGCGGTTTGTCTGTGCGGTCTCATCCCGCTGCAGCCGGGCGTGGATGCGGCACCAGATATATTTCCCGTCCCGGTTGATAATCCGCACTTCCAGATAGGGCTGGGCATTTTCACCCCGGCGCAGTCCCTCTGCCCACGAAGTCATAGGAGGCAGATCGTCCGGGTGGAAGTGGCTGGCTTTTGGGAGGGAAGTCATGAAGTGTTCGGACAACGGGGGATACCCAAATATCTCCTGCCAACGGGAGGAGCAGGTCAGTGTGTCGGTGTCCAGATCCAGGGTGAAGATGACCCCCTCGCTCTGCTTGGTGAGAAGCTCGTGGCGTTCGGCTTCTGCCCGCAGGGCGTTGATGTTATGGCGAATCTGGGAATTGTCACGCAGGGCGTGGTAGACATACTCCTGCCCGTCGGTCTCGATGTACACCCGGCTGCGGTCCAGCACCCAGATGGGGTCGGCATTTTTGCGCATCAGGCGATACTCGGTGTCGGCACGCCCGCCGTTTTGCAGGTGGGCCTGCATGGCGCTGAGGAAGGCGGGACGGTCATCGGGAAGGACCAGATTGAACAGGCGGGAACCGAAAAGCCGCCCTACCTCCTCGCCGGAGAAACCGGTCAGAGAGAACAGGTCCTGCGCACCTGCATCAATGGTCTGTTCCGTGTCGGCCCGGCAGCGCAGGGCCGTACTTACAAGTCCGTACAGGGCGGGAGAGGAGTGCAGCGCGCTCTGGATCGGGATGTTGGCTTGGGACGGGGCGGCGGGCAGCTTGTGCCAGATGGCAATGACAATGCGCTGATCGGCATTGCCTGTGTTTACCCGCAGGAAGACCAGCTCATAGGGCTGGTAAGTGTCCTGAGTAGGACTGAAGACACGCAGAGGGAAGCTTCGGCGGCGCAGGTTCAGACGGAAAAAGTCCTCGGTCAGGAAATAGCGCATTTCATTCACTATATCCACATCGTCCGGGTGGATGTTGGAGTGTCGCAGCTGATCCATGATCTGGTTAAAGGGTGCGGAGGGGATAATGGTGTCCAGATCAGGATTGGGGTTGTACACCACGTGATACAGGTTGTTGTCCAGATCCAGTTCCAGCACCGTGTCGTTGATATAGTGCAGCACAGCCTGATACTTCACCTGAGAAAGCTGAAGGGAGTTTAACGTGTGAGCCTTCCATTCCGGACCGGGCAGGGGCATGGTGATATTGTCAGACTTGGGGCTGTAGCCGTCGGAATACTGGTGGGCGAGCCGGACAAACTGTGTGCGCACCCGCTTGAAGCACTCCAACAGACGGGGAGAGAAGGTGCCGCACTCACCGTTGACGATCATGTTGACTGCCTGCCCATAGGGCAGGGCGGGTTTATACACCCGCTGGGAGGTCAGCGCGTCAAAGGCGTCGGCAAGGCCCACCGCCTGGGCACAGACAGGAATGTCGTCCCCGCTCAGGCCGCAGGGATAGCCCTTGCCGTCCCAGCGCTCGTGGTGGTACAGGGCGATGTTGTAGGCATAGCGCAGATATTCCTCGTCCCCCATGCCGCTCAGGTTTTCTACCAGCTGGCTGCCCACGGTGGTGTGGGTCTGCATGATTTTGCGTTCTTCATCGGTCAGAGCGCCCGGCTTGTTGAGAATGGAATCCGGGATAGAGATCTTGCCGATGTCGTGCAGGGCGGCGGCGCTGGCGATGATACCGATGCTGCTGTCGGTCAAACCATATTCCGGACAGGCTTCCGCCACGTCTTTGAGCAGGATCTCGGTGAAGCGGCGGATGCGCAGAACGTGGTTGCCCGATTCTGTACTGCGGTGCTCGATGATGGCGGACAGGGCGTCCAGCATGACCTGATTGGTGTTTCGGATGGTCTGGCTCTGCTCATCCACCAGCTTTTCCAGATGCCACTGATGCAGGAACAGGTCCACGATCACCTGCACCCGGCGCTGGACCGCGGCGGGAGTGTACGGCTTGAATACTACATCGGTGAAGCCCAGGGCGAAGGCGGCCTCCTCCCGGGAGCCGGTGCCCGTAGGGGTGATAAACAGCATGACCGGGATAGCATCCGCGCAGCCGGGACGGCAGGCGGCCACCAGTGCCCGCAGCTCATCGGGGCGATCCAGAGAAAGATCGGCAAGAACGGCTGCAATGCAGCTGCCGTTTTGCTCCAGCAGCATGCCGGCCTGAGCCACAGTCTCCGCTTCAAGCAGGTCGTAGCCGGAGCGGAACATTTCACGCAGATTGGCGCGGTCACTGGACCCATCGCCGACCAACAAAAGAGAATCCTTTAATCGGGAGATCATAAGCTGCCCTCCTAAACCGTGCAGATACATTATTATAATAGCAAAGCCGGAAGATTGACGCAAGAGCAACTCGTGCGCAAAAGCCCACAAGCCCGTTTCAAAAAAAAGATAAAAAATGAACGCGGGAAGCCAAAATATAACCTGCTGTGTAACCGGCGCATGGTATAACAAAGGCACAATAACCCACAGGCGCAGAAAAAGACCGCAGAAAGGGGGCGATGCTTGGATGACCACCCGGGCATGGGGAGCGGAATACAGAACCACAACGGTCTGTATCGATTCCTACCAAAACGGGGTTCCGGTGGGCCGATTCTATAACCCGTACATGGAAGAGGGGTGTAAATTCCTGAGCACCTCACAGTTCCTGATTGAGATGGAACGGGCGCTGGACACCATGGATTTTCCACAAGCTTTCGCGACCACGCGCATCTTTGCAACGCCTCCGGTACACATCAACGGACCACCGGAGGAACAGCCCCGGCAGGGGGAAACGGCCACCTTCACCGTGAAGGTCCTGTTCCGGCAAAACGCAAGCTGGCAGGGCACCGTCACATGGCTGGAGGGCCGGCGGGAGCAGAGCTTCCGCAGCGTACTGGAACTGCTGCTGCTGATGGACAGCGCCATACAGGCGCAGGGGCAGGAGAAAGTCTCATAAAACGATCCACAAGAAAAATCAAAATATAAAGTAAAAGGACCTGGAAGAAATATTCGATAAGTGGCAAACCAGCCGAAAGGCTGGGACGCAAAGCGAGCGGGCTAAGGCTGAAAGGCTATGCCGGCGCGGCTGCCGATATTTCGCTCCCCGAATTTGAAAGGAGAACGAAATAATGGCAAAGAAGAACATGAAGAAAATAGGCCGCAGAGGCCTGGCCACGCTGCTCTGCCTGATCATGGTGATCAGCATGGTCAACATCACCACCCTGGCCGCCGGCCAGACCCCCGAACTGGTCAAGAACTACGCCGATACCTACTATAAGCAGGACGGCACCGCCGGCACCGCCGAGGACTGGGAGATCCACCTGTCCAAGCAGGCGGCTGCCACCCAGACCGACAATGTCTATGACATCACACTGACCGTGGAAACCAAGGACACCAGCGTGATGCTGGGCGGTGCCACCCACGGTGCGGTCACCCTGGTGCTGGACGTGTCCAACTCCATGGACGAAGCACCTGACGGCTGCGCTGTCTGCGGCAAGAGTGAGAACCATGCCGACCACAGGGGCGCCAGCAACCTGTGCCCCGACGGAAGCGGCAACTCTTACAGACGGAGCATCTTCGGCGGCAACCGCTGCATCAACTGCGACAAAAGAAGGAATGCGCATATACAGGGCGAGCCCGTGTGCCGCTACGAAGAGGCAAACACCCATCTCGAGGAATTGCAGGGTGCTGTATCCGCCTTCCTGGACAGCTATGTTGCCAACGTGAGCGACGGTGACAAGCGGCTGGTCAGCGTGGCCGTGTTCGGCACTGACGCCGTTACCATCCAGAGCTGGGTGGATGTGACCGACGCCAGCAACCGCGCCGCGGTGAAGAACCTGGTCAACTCCCTGAAGACCGGCAACGGCGCTTATCGGGGCAACACCTATCTGACCAACGGCGGCACCAATATCGAGGCCGGTCTGGTCCTGGGCCGCAACCTGCTCAACGACACCGGAGCTCTGGCAGGCATTCCTGCGGAAAACCAGTCCCTGATCCTGTTCAGTGATGGCGCTCCCACCGCCAAAGTCGGCAGCGTGAGCAATACCTCCACCTCTAAGGTGGGCTACGGCGGAAGCGACACCGGCACCAGCACCGATTATTCCGACTATGACGATATTGGTACCATCCTGAAGGCCATTTCTGCCGCTACCATCGCCGTAAAGTACAATTATTCCGACTCCAATGGGGTGCTCTCCGGCTTTGACCGCGTCATTTCCAGCACTGCTGACACCCTGTCCGTGGACCTGACCGGTGAGGCCGGCAAGGTCATCACCACCGTTACCACGCCCACCGTTGTCACTGACCCCATGGGTGAGGGTGTGAGCATGGTAACCGTGACCTCCGCTTACAACGGCACCTCCGAGACCTGGAACCTGGACGACTGCACCCCCGCCGTTGCCGACGGCATCACCACCTACACCATCACCTATCAGGTGCAGATCGACCCCACCAAGGTGGCTGCCGATCCTGCCTGTGAGGGCTACACCATCCTTACCCCCGCCAACGGAACCACCACCCTGGATTACACCGTAGGTGAGAATGAGACTCCTGTTGAGGCCGAGTTCAATGTTCCCGATATCCGCGGCAAGCTGCCCAAGTTCGCTCTGACGGTCAACTATGTGGATGAGCAGGGTGAGGCCATCGCCGATCAGATTGTGGAGACCGGCATCCTGTACGGCACTGACTACGAGACTGAGCAGAAGGCCATTGAGCATTATGAGTTCAAGGCCATGGCCGAGAACAGCGACCCCGTCAGCGGCACCATCACCGCCGACACCACCGTCACCTACGTCTACACCGCCAAGCTCTACCCCGTGACCTACGAGTATGAGGGCGAGGTTCCCGAGAATGCGCCTGAGCTGCCCGCCGGCGGCGAGTATACCTTCGGCAGCGCCGTCACCGTGGCCGCCGCTCCCGAGCTGGAAGGCTACACCTTCTCCGGCTGGGACAAGGAAGACTTCGAGATGCCCGCCGAGGCAGTGGTCATCAAGGGCTCCTGGACCGCCATCCCCAAGTACACCGTGACCTACGAGTATGAAGGCACCGTTCCCGCAGGCGCTCCTGCCCTGCCCGGGGCTGAGCAGTACGCCGCCGGCGCCGCCGTTACCGTGGCCGCGGCCGCCTATCTGGAAGGCTATATCTTCTCCGGTTGGGACAAGGAGAACTTTGAGATGCCCGCCGAGGACGTGGTCATCAAGGGCTCCTGGACTGTGATCCCCCCCGACCTGTACAATGTGGTCTATCAGTATGAGGGCGAGATCCCTGAGGGTGCGCCCGCCCTGCCCGAGGCCGAGCAGTATGAAGAAGGCGCCGCCGTCACCGTGGCTGCCGCTCCCGAGCTGGAGGGCTACACCTTCTCCGGCTGGGACAAGGAAGACTTTGAGATGCCCGCCGAGGACGTGGTCATCAAGGGCTCCTGGACCGCCATCCCCAAGTACACCGTGACCTATGAGTATGAAGGCACCGTTCCCGCAGACGCTCCCGCTCTGCCTGAGGCTGAGCAGTACGTTGCCGGCGCTGCCGTTACCGTGGCCGCTGCCCCCGAGCTGGAAGGCTACACCTTCTCCGGCTGGGACAAGGAAAACTTTGAGATGCCCGCCGAGGACGTGGTCATCAAGGGCTCCTGGACTGAGATCGTGATCCCCAAGTACACTGTGACTTATGAGTACACCGGCACCGTTCCCGCAAAGGCTCCTGCCGTTCCCGCTGCTGCCCAGTACGTTGCCGGCGCCGCTGTCACCGTGGCTGCCGCCCCCGAGCTGGAGGGCTACACCTTCTCCGGCTGGGACAAGGAAAACTTTGAGATGCCCGCCGAGGACGTGGTCATCAAGGGCTCCTGGACCAAGAAGACTCCTCCTCCCCCCGTTACCGTGGTAGAGGCTGAGGGTGAGTTCGCCATCACCTTCGACAAGTCTGTTTCCGGCGATGCGTACCGGATCGCTGCCGAAGACTTTGCTTTCCGTCTGGTGGATACCGAGCAGTTCAACGACGGCTCCGGCTTTATCCGCATCGGTGAGAACGCCGTGGGCGCTAAGACCACCTATACCGCCAAGAACGACGCCACCGGAAATGTCACCTTCACCGTCCCCTTCTTCAAGGACCTGGACACCTGGGATGCCACCGGCTATACCGCAGTAGGAACTTTCGTTTACACTCTGAGCGAGGTGCCCGGCACCATCGAGGGCATGAGCTATGACGCCAGCGAGTACACCATCATGGTGCGCCTGCACTTTGAGCAGAGCGGCAAGAACTGGAGCTATCGCATCGATGATGTGGTTGTCCTGCACAATGGCGGCCGTCAGGTCACCGCGCAGTACGATAACAACAGTTCTGTCATCACCCTGAGTCTGGGCGAGGATGCGCTGTATACCAACGCCTTTACCAAGCCCGCACCCACCACCGGCGAGCTGACCATCCGCAAGACCATCGTGGGCACCACCAAGATCCCTGCCCAGATGAGCTTCCGCGTGGCCGGTCCCGACGGCTTTGAGAAGGTCCTTCCCTACGGTCAGTTTGTTGACGGCGCTTATACCCTGAAGAATCTGGCTCCCGGCCAGTACACTGTGACCGAGGAAAATGCAAACGTGATCGGCTACAAGCGCAGCACCGCAGGTGAGGGCGGTGTGGAAGTGACTGCCGGAGAAACTGCCGAGATCAGCATTATCAACACCTACGAAAAGCGCAGCGTGCCCCACAATCCCCCTGTGACTCCCGATGAGCCTGAGGTCCCTGAGGTTCCTGAGGTTCCCGAGGTTCCCGAGGTTCCCGAGGTTCCCGAGGTCCCCGAAGTGCCTGAGGTCCCCGAAGTGCCTGAGGAGCCCATCGACATTCCCGAGGAGGATGTGCCTCTGGTGGACATCCCCGAGGAGGATGTGCCTTTGGTGGATATCCCCGAGGAGGATGTGCCTCTGGTGGATATCCCCGAGGAAGATGTGCCTCTGGCCGATGTTCCCAAGACCGGCGACATGACCGCCGTGTACAAGATGCTGGCGCTGCTGTCCGGTCTGGGCCTTGCCTGGCTGGCACTGTCCGGCAGAAAGCGCGAGACGGTCTGAGCATAATATGCCGGCGTCTTAAGTAAGCATAACGCACGATCCCCCGGGAGCTTGACTCCCGGGGGATCCTTTCACAGAAAAGATGAAATTTTGAACGGCGGCGCGCAAAATATAACTTGAATTGTAACCGCTCCGTGGTATGCTTGTGACAGCATACAGAAGATATACCGGGAGAGGAGGGCTGTTCATGCTGCGCAAACTGCTGATAACGGCGGCGGCCATAGTATTCCTGATCAGCGGAGGACTGGTCCTGCGTCAGGAACTTTACCGCTGGCAGGCTCAGCGGGCCTATGAGCAGGCTCGGTCTCAGGCCGACGTGTCCCAGCAGGAGCAGCCGCCCCGGCCCATACCGCCGGAGGAGCCGGAAATTGTGCAGGAGCCCCTTGCCCAGCAGGCCCAGTATCTGTACCGGGTGGATCTGGCGGGCCTGCGCAGTGAAAATCCCGATGTGCTGGGCTGGATCGCCATCCCGGGCACGCAGCTGGACTACCCCTTTTTGCAGGGGGAGGATAACCAGTACTACCTCAAGCACACCTGGCAGGGGAAGAAAAACGCCGCGGGCTCGGTCTTTCTGGAATGTCAGGTCAGCCCGGATTTCAGTGATTTCAATACCATTGTTTATGGTCACAACATGAAAAACGGCTCTATGTTCGGTTCGCTCAGGCAATACCGGACACAGAGCCATTATGAGGCCAATCCCTCTGTTTATGTGGTGGATGATACAGGCATACGCCGCTATGATGTCTTTGCCGCTTTCGAGGCGGAAGTGGTGGGCTATACCTACCGGCTGGATCTGAACACCCCGGAGAAAAAACAGGCGTTTCTGGACTACAGTCTGGCGCGTTCTGTGATCCGGACGGGGATCGTGCCCACGGTGGAGGATTCGGTCATTACCCTGTCCACCTGCACCGGGAACGGGTATGAGACCCGCTGGGTGGTGCAGGGCGTGCTGACCGGAACCTTTACGGCACCGGAACCGTCGGCTCCAGAGGCTGCACACTGAACTGGATGGTGGCCGGGGAGTGGGGGTACTGCCGCCCAAAGGCCCGGATGATGCGCTGGCACACGGCGCAGCTGTTTTCGTAATTGGCCTGAGGCAGCATGATAATAAACTGGGAGATGCTGCACTTGGTCACAATATCGCCCTGACGCAGGTTGTGGACGATGAGATCCTGCAGGTTGTCCATGGCTGTGTCCAGACTGCGGCGGGCAAGCTCTTTTTTGCCCAGGGCGTGCAGGGACAGCAGGGCAATGTGTACGGTGTTGCCGCTGCGCATGATGGAGCGGGCCTGCACCTGGTACAGCAATTTGAAAAAGTCGTATTCACACAGCAAAGCGCCTTTGGCGCCGGCGGGCTCCTTGAGCATCTCACGCATGGCACCGGCGGAAACGGTGCTGGTGCCGGACTCACGTGCGGCCTGTCGGTAAAGCTGTCGGCTTCCCTCCGAGGGCATCACGCCGAAGTTGGAAAACAGCAGCTCACTCATCTCCTCGTAGGCGTTCAGGGCCCCGGAGCGGTCCTCAAGGGCCAGGAGACTGCGCATAAGATACTGGTAGAGAGATTCGCTGTAAGGCTCGACCCTCAGGGCCCGGCGGCACACATCAGCGCTGTCTGCCCAGAGACCGCCCTGCTCCAACAGGGCCAGTACCTCGTGTGCGGCGTCCAGATACATCTGGTGATAGTATGCGCTGATGGGCATGACCCAGGGTTCTGTGGCCAGCTTGGGCAGAAAATCGCCCCGGTAGAGGTCCAGAGCCTGTCGGTACAGGTCAAGGCGGGCCTGGTCCGTATCCTCCCGGGCGGCGCGGGCACACAGTTGCTCAAACTCCTCCACATCCAGAGTCAGAGGAATGTCGGTATTCCAGCTGTAGCAGCCGGCCTTGTGCCGAATCAGGTCGTGGCCGGCCCGCTCGTTCAGCTGGTTGAGCATGACTCTGGCCCGGTAGAGCATAGCTTTGATGCGGCCGGTGGGATCAGCGGCGTCCTCGCTGCCGGAAGTGTGCAGCAGGGACAGCAGATTATCCTGTGTGACGCGGTTGCTGCGTGAGCAGATCAGATAAGCCAGCAGCAGCCACACTTTGCGCATGCGGTTGCTGTGGTCGTCCACGATATTGCCGTTTTGCTCGATGGAAAAGCTGCCCAGCATCCTGACGGTGATCATATCAGACAAGGTCATACCTCCTTTCCTCAGCGGTAAGAGCCGTGTAAGGCTGTTGTATATAAATATCATAACAGAAGTAAGACCCTGCTTTCAAGAGTGCAGGGCACAAAAAACTTTACTCAGCACATTAAAAATGATAAAATCAAGGCAGCAAACCATGCTTTTCCCGGAGAACACTGCCTTGTGAACACAGTGAGGTGAAAGAAATGCGACCAAACAGAACATGGAAACGGGGAATCTCGGCTCTGGTGGCGGTCGTGCTGCTGTGCGGGGCTCTGCCCGGCTGTGCCCGCAAGGGGCAGCCAGCAGGCGGTCTTGCAGACGTTACCCACGTGGGCGCGGTAGAGCTGGAGGACGAGGCGGTGGCGCTGTCTCAGGCTCCGGCCGCTCTGCCTGCGGCCAGCGTGGAGGCGCCCGGAACTCTGACAAAGAGCAATCAGGACGCAGTCATCGACTACTCCAACACCAAAGACGGCTACGTCATGGTCTGCTACAAACGATCCACCCAGCTGCGGCTCAAGGCTCAGGTCAAGGGCCCCACCACCACCTATACTTACAACCTGACCCCGGGCAAGTGGGCGGCGTTCCCTTTGTCTGACGGGAACGGCGCTTATAAGATCAGCATCTACAAAAACATACAGGGCAGCAGCTATGCCGCAGTGCTGTCTGTCAGCCTGCAGGTGACCCTGCCGGACGAGTTTGCCCCATTCCTGCGGTCCAATCAGTATGTGGACTTCGATGGTGCCCCAAACACGGTGGCCAAGGCGGCGCAGCTGACCGGACAGATGACCCAACCCCTGGAAAAGGTGGCTGCCGTCTATGACTATGTGGTCAAGGGCATGACTTATGACAAGCAGCTGGCGGCCACGGTGAAAAGCGGCTACCTGCCGGTGCTGGATCAGGTGCTGGAGAAGAAAAGCGGTATCTGTTTTGACTACGCGGCCCTGATGACCGGCATGCTGCGCAGTCAGGGCATCCCCTGCAAGCTGGTGGTGGGATACGCCGGAAAGGCATACCACGCATGGATCAGCGTCTGGTCGGACCAGACCGGCTGGATAGACGGCGCGGTCTTCTTCGACGGCAGTGCATGGCACCGCATGGATCCCACCTTTGCGTCTTCCGGCAAACAGAGCCAGAGCATTATGAACTATATCGGTGACGGGAAGAACTACTCCGCCAAGTATTTTTATTGATCGCGCGGCATTCTTATTGGAAGCAATGCCTGCTACGGGCTTGCAGGTTTTCTGCAGGCCCGTTTTTGCACGGAGGGTAGGGGCGCTATGTGTACAGACAAACTCACAAATGAAGACATCGGTACATTTTGCCTGTCGTTGTACCATCTGATCCACGCCGGTTTGGGTGTGGCAGACGCCTTTGCGCTGATGGCGCAGGACGAACGGGACGGCCGGGCAAAAAGGCGGCTGGAGCAGATGACAGAATGCGCGGACAGGGGCGAGTCTCTGGCCCGGATCTGTCGGCAGGCGGAGTGCTTTCCCGACTATGTATGCGCCCTGCTGGACGTGGGTGAGCAGGTGGGCAGGACCGAGCAGACGCTGGAGGCCCTGGCCCGCCACTACGAGGGGCGCACCCGGCTGGAACGGCGGCTGCGGGGAGCGCTGCTTTACCCCTGCGCCCTGCTGGGCGTGATGCTGGCGGTGGTGGTCATCCTGCTGATCTGGGTGCTGCCGGTATTTGACCAGGTGTATGCTCAGCTGGGCAGCGGACTGACCGGTGTGGCCGGTGGTCTGCTGGTGCTGGGCCAGACGCTGCGGCGGATGCTGCCGGCCATGTGCATACTGCTGGTGCTGGCCGGGGTACTGCTGGGGGCTGTCTATCTGAACCCCACTGTGCGCAGGCGGGCTGCGGCCCTGTGGCGCAGGCTCCGGGGAGCAGGCGGTCCGGGAGGAAAGATCGAAGCCGCCCGGGTGGCTCAGGCGCTGGCGCTGGGCATGAGCAGCGGCCTGACGGACGAGCAGGCGGTGGAGCTTGCCCTGTCGCTGGCTCCGGAACACGGCACGGTGCGCCAGCGGTGCCGCCGGTGTCTTGCGCAGCTGGAAGCGGGGCAGACCCTTGCGGGTGCGCTGCGCAGCAGTGAGCTGCTGCCCGGCGCCCGGTGCCGTCTGCTGGATGCAGCGGTAAAAAGCGGCCGGGGCGAGGCGGCTATGGAGCAGATCGCTCTGCAGATGCTGGAGGAGGGGGAGACCGCTCTGGAAAGCGCTGTAAGCCGCATCGAGCCTGCGCTGGTAATGGTGACATCTGCGCTTGTGGGGGCCATCCTGCTGACGGTGATGCTGCCTTTGGCCCACATCATGTCCGGGATCGGGTGAGCGCCTATGACAAGGAGAGGACGAGCGCTTTCCGCCCTTTTGCTGTGGGCGGCGGTTCTGGCCGTGCTTGTGTGGTTTTTTGCTGCGGTGGGCAATGTTGGCCGGGGAAACAGTCAGCAGGGCCGGCAGCAGCTGGAAACGGCTCTGCGCCGGGGCGCGGTGGCCTACTACGCTGCAGAGGGCGTGTATCCGCCTACGCTGGACGCCCTGACACAGCGCAGCGGGATCCAGATCGACGAGGAATACTATAGCGTGTTTTACGAGATTTTTGCGGATAACCTGATGCCTGACATCACGGTTTTGGTAAATGAGACATGAAGCAGCATAACAACCAACGATCTGTCGGTGCCCTTGCGGCACTGCTCCTGCTGGGTGTGTTCGCGGTGAGCATCCTGTCCGTGCTTCTGGCCGGCACAGGAACTTACCAGCGGCTGACCCGGCGGGATCAGTCTGCCCATGACAGCCGCACCTGCGCCCAGTATCTGGCTGCCAAGGTCAGGCAGGCCTATGCCCCTCACGAGGTGTGCGTGCAGTCCTTCGACGGCAGCGACGCGCTGGTGACCCGCCGGGAGGTGGATGGGCAGGACTACCTTGAGCGGGTGTACTGTTACGACGGTTGGCTGATGGAGCTGTTTGCTCCGGCAGACAGTGACATGGATGCCCGGGACGGGGAAAAGATCATGCAGGCTGACAGCATGACCCTCCGGCACACACAGTCGCGGCTGTGGGCAGATGTGACCCAGAACGGACAGACCACCCAACTGATCCTGCACCTGCCCGGGGGAGAGGAGGCGGCGCAATGAAGGACAAAGCACCTCTTTCCCTTATAGAGCAGACCGTCATGATATTGATCTTTGCCCTGGCCGGGGCACTGTGCCTGCGGGTGTTTGTGTGGGCAGACGGCCACTCCCGGGACAATGCACAGCGGGATCAGGCCCTGCTGCTGGCCCAGAATGCGGCTCAGGTGCTGAAAAGTGAGGGCGGAGACTATGCCGCTGCCGCCGAAGTGTACGGCGGGGCGTGGGACGGACGGCGGTGGACTGTTTTCTATGACGCCGGTTGGCAGCAGACCTCCGGGGAAAACACCTATCGGCTGAGTGCTGTACCCGAACCCGAAGAAGTGGAATATCTGGGCCGGGCTGCGGTGGAGGTAACGGACCGTAACGGCCGGCAGCTGGCCCGGCTGAGCGTGGCATGGCAGGAGGTGGTCGGAGATGAGTGACAGGCGTTCTGTCTATCCCGCCCCTGTGGGCGCAAGCGCTCTGCTGACCATTTTTGCGGTGCTGTGCCTGACGGTGTTTGCCCTGCTGTCCCTGTCCACCGTGCGGGCCAACGGGCGGCTGAGCGACCGGGCCGCGCAGGCGGTGAACGATTACTATGCAGCGGACTGCCGGGCGCAGGAGATTCTGGCCCGGCTGCGGGCCGGCCAGAAGCCGGAAGGAGTGTCCCGGGCAGGGAACATCTGCAGTTATACATGCCCCATTTCGGACAGCCGGACGCTGGTTGTGGAAGTGGCGGTGGATGGCAGCGACTTTCATATTCTGCGCTGGCAGGCGGTATCCACACAGCCGTGGCAGGCGGAGGAAGATCTGCCCGTTTGGGACGGAGAGGACAAGTGAGGAGGAACAGCCCATGGAAAAGCTGATGGACTATCTGACCCGGGCGGCCTGTGACGGCGCATCGGACCTGTTTATCGTTCCGGGCGGAGCGGTGAGCATGAAGCTGGACGGCCAGCTGACCCCTATCGGGGAAGACAAAATCATGCCCACCCAGGGCGAAGCCCTCATCCGGGAGATATACCGGATGGCGGACCGGGATATGGAGGAGTTTCTGCGCACCGGCGACGATGACTTCTCTTTCTCAGTCCCGGGCCTTGCCCGGTTCCGCGTGAATACCTACCGACAGCGGGGCTCCTGCGCGGCGGTCATCCGGGTGGTGGCCTTTTCCATCCCGGACTGGCAGCAGATGGGCATTCCGGAGGCGGTCATGTCCCTTGCGGAGCTGACAAGCGGCATGGTGCTGGTCACCGGCACAGCGGGAAGCGGCAAGAGCACCACACTGGCCTGCCTTATCGACCGGATCAACCGGCAGCGGGCCTGCCACATCATTACGCTGGAGGACCCTATCGAGTTTCTGCACCGGAACCAGAAAAGCATCGTCAGTCAGCGGGAGATCGCGGTGGATACAAAGGACTATCTGTCTGCCCTGCGGGCCTGTCTGCGTCAGGCGCCCGATGTGATCCAGCTGGGAGAGATGCGGGATCTGGAGACCATCCGCACCGCCATGACGGCGGCGGAGACAGGACATCTGCTGCTGGCCACCCTGCACACCAAGGGGGCGGTGAACACCATCGACCGTATCATCGACGCGTTCCCCGCCGACCAGCAGGATCAGATCCGCATCCAGCTCAGTGCGGTGCTGCGCACCGTGGTGTCCCAGCAGCTGCTGCCCGGCGTGGATGGAGAACTGGTGCCCGCCTTTGAGATCATGCACATGACAAGCGCCGTGCGCAGCATGATCCGGGACAGCAAGAGCCACCAGATCGCCGGCGTCATCGCCTCCGGTGTGTCGGAGGGGATGTGCAGCATGGACCAGTCCATTCTGGACCTGTACCGGGCCGGAAAGATCACCCGTCAGACCGCGCTGGAATACGCGGACAACCCCGAGCAGATGCTCAGACGGCTGGATTGACACAAAAATACGAACGGGCGCCGCAGGAGTGCGGTGCCCGTTTTTCTGAGAAAACAGCTTTGATTCCGGCCCTGTTTTGTGCTACAATGGCCGGGAACGGAGGTGCGCCATGCACAACGAACTGACGCAAAAGGACATCCAGCTGATGAAGGAAGAACTGGACCACCGCCGCATCCATCTGCGGCCCCAGCTGCTGGAGGAGGTCAAGACCGCCCGGGCCTTTGGAGACCTGAGCGAGAATTTTGAATACAAGGCGGCCAAGCAGGAGAAAAACCGGAACGAAAGCCGCATCCGCTATCTGGAAAACATGATCAAGACCGCGGTGGTCATTTCCGACCGGACGGAACGGGATAAGGTGGGGCTTTACGACTTTGTCACCGTGTTTGTGGAGGAGGACGAGGAGGAGCAGAGCTATCAGATCGTCACCACCGTGCGGCAGGACGCACTGAAAAACCGCATCAGTAAGGAGTCCCCCTTCGGCAAGGCGGTCCTTGGCAAAGGAGTAGGAGACCGCCTGTGGATACAGGTCAATGACAGCTACGGTTATTATGTGGTCATCCGGGCCATTGAAAAGGGCGAGGATGACGGGGCGATCCCCATCAACAGCTTTTAAAAAACGGCACGCCGCTTCGGCGTGCCGTTTTTGCCTTAGTTGAACTTGTAAATTTTGCGGGTCATGCGGTACAGGGCCAGCGACAGCTTGCGGCCGGGAGCGGTGGGCAGATTGGTCAGGGCGGGGATAGAGAAGTAGCGCATGCGGGCATACAGTTTTTTGTCCACCGTGCGCAGGTACTCCCACAGCTTGGTGCGCTTGCCGAGGGCTTCGGGCGAGCCGTCCATAGTCAGGAAGATGGAGGAGATGGCCACCATAATGGCCAGATAATTGAACATGTAACCGCCCAGCTTTTTGGATTTTGCGGACACGGCGTTCAGGTCGTGGGAGTCGATCATGTGGTAGTTGACCCGCAGCTGCTGGTCCACGCGGCCCAGCATGACCTTCTCGTTGACGGACTGATCGGCCCGGCCGATGAAGTAGCGGTACAGATCCACGTCCAGATAGTACATATTGCGCACATAGGGCAGTGGCTGATAGACAAAGATGTTGTCTACGTAGAAGGTGTGCTTGGGCAGCTCCAGTGCGCAGTCCCGCAGCAGCTGGGTGCGGTAGATCACGCTGTGCATCAGCAGGTACTGACCGGGCTTGAAGGGCTTGATAGCCTCCCAGCCGAACACCCGGCCCACGGGGAACACATTGCGGTAGTGGGCCACGCGCTGGGTGTTGTCCTCCACGTGCTCGTAGACATAGTTGCAGATGAGCATATCCACCAGCTTATCGTCCCGGACAAACTGGCGCAGCTTGTCCAGCGCCTTGTGCAGGGCGTCCACATCCACCCAGTCGTCAGAGTCCACCACCTTGTAATAGATGCCCCGGGCGTTGCGCATACCCTGATTGACCCCCTCGCCGTGGCCGCCGTTCTCCTGATGGATGGCGCGCACGATGTCCGGGTACTGGGCGGCATAACGGTCACAGATCTCGGCGGTGTTGTCCTTGGTGGAACCGTCGTTTACCAGAATGATCTCGATGTCATCGCCGCCCTGAAGCAGGGTATCCACGCAGTGCTCCATATAGGCCGCGGAGTTGTAGCAGGGAACGGCAAAGGTGATCAGCTTGTCCATGAGAAAACCTCCTTATACCAGCTCGTCGGCCAGAGCAAGGGCCCGGGCGGCGATGGCGTCCATGTTGTAGTACTTGTACTCGGCAAGGCGGCCCAGCAGATACAGGTTGGGGAAGCTGTCGGCCTGCTCCCTGTACCGGGCGTACAGGGCGTTGTTTTCCAGGTTGATGATGGCGTAGTAGGGCGTTTCGCCCGCCGCGCCGGTGTAGGCGTAGGAATATTCCTTGACGGTGGTGGTGCAGTCGGGCTTTACCTGGCCGGTCATGTGCTTGAACTCGGTGATGCGGGTGTAGGGCTGGTCCACGGTGTAGTTGACAGTGCCGTGGGTCTGGAAGAACTCGGTGTCGTGGGTCTCAAACTCGAACTTCAGGCCCCGGTAGGGCAGGCGGCCGAAGCGCAGACCAAACAGCTCGTCCGCCGCGCCGGTGTAGATGACGGGGCCGGCAAACACTTCGCCGTCCAGCCGGATCTGCCCGTCAGTCAGCTCCAGCCGCTCCCGGGCGTCCACACCGGTGTGCACAGTGATGTTGGGGTGGTCCAGCATCCGCTGGAAGATGCGGGTATAGCCCTCCAGCGGCATGCCCTGCCAGCTATCCTGGAAATAGCGGTCGTCCCGGGACAGGAAGACGGGGACCCGGGCGGTGGTGTTGGGGTCGATCTGCTCCGGAGTCTGACCCCACTGCTTCATGGTGTAGTGGACGAATACGTGCTCGTACACATAGTCGGCCACCTGACGGATCTCAGGGTCCTCGTTCTGGCGCAGTTCCAAAATAGTGACCTTTTTCTCCGCACCGTAGGCGGCCATGAGCTTTTCACCCAAAGCCCTGCCTGTTTCCGGGCCGTAGGCGGTCTCCAGACTGGTCAGGTTAAAGGGGACGGGCATCTGCACCCGGCTGCCGGCCGCAGAGCCCTCGCCGGGAATGTTGGCGACCACACGGTGCTGGTAGTCCCGCCACCGGGTGAAGCGGGACAGATAGTCAAAGACCCGCTTGTCGTTGGTGTGGAAAATGTGGGGTCCGTACTGGTGGATGAGGATACCGGCGTCATCCAGACAGTCGTAGGCGTTGCCGCCGATGTGGTCACGGCGCTCCAGCACCAGCACGCGCTTGCCGCCGCGCTCGGCCAGCTCCCGGGCGCACACCGCTCCGGCAAAGCCGGCGCCGATGACCAGCGCATCAAAGATCATATTCAATTCAGGTCACACACCTTTTTTCTTAGTTAACGCCGCGTGATCGCCCGCGGCCAAAAACATTGTATCACACCCGCGGCGGGAAAGGAACAAAAACCCACATAATTTTCTCCTGTGCAAGGGGGAAGAAATAAAAGTCAGAAAGAAATAATCAAAAAAGTATTGACCTTCCCCTTTGTGGAAGGGTTACAGTAGAAGCGGGGCGGAGGAAACTGCCGCTTGACCCAAGCCCGGGGGAAGAGGTAGGATAGGAAAGGAGGGATACCCATGAAGATCAACGAGGTGGAGACCCTGGTGGGAATCACAAAAAAGAATATCCGCTTTTACGAAAAGGAGGGCCTGCTGGCCCCCGGCAGAAACAGCGACAACGGCTACCGGGAATACGGCGAGCAGGAAGTGACCGCCCTCAAACAGATCAAGCTGCTGCGCAAGCTGGGCCTTCCTCTGGAGGAGATCCGACAGATGCAGACGGGCGGACGCACCGTGGGTGATGCCATGGCCCGCCATCTGGTCACGCTGGAGCGTGACAGAGAAAATCTGGAGCAGGCGATGCGGCTGTGCGGAGAGCTGAAGGATTGCCAGCACCCTCTGCGACAGCTGGACGCCGACCGGATCCTGTCGCGTATGGAGACTATGGAGCAGGGAGGGACTACGTTTATGAATAAGCAAAAAGGAGACGTCCGGGGACGGTATGCCGCCCCCGCCCTGGCGGCGGCAGTTATCATACTGCTTATGGCTGCGCTCATCGCGCTGATGGCGTGGGCATTTGCCGTGGACCCTGTGGGGGCGCCGCCCCTGCCTTTGCTGGTGGTGCTGGTGGCCCTGCCGGCGGTGGTGATCCTGGGTGTGCTGCTGGCGCTGGCCCAGCGGTGGAAGGAGATCGGAAAGGGGGAGGAAGATGAAGCCAGAAAGTATTGAACGGCAAAAAAAGCGAAAGAAGGAAGCGGTGGTCGGCATCCTGATGTTCGGGCTGCTGCAGCTGGTATGCGCGGTGAGTTTTTGGAGTCTGTGCTGGATCCCGGACGCGCCGGGGTGGCTGTTGGTGCTGTTTGGAGCGCTTGGCGGGTTGTGCCTGCTTTTGCTGATCCCCGCACTGGTGGTATTGAAACAGCGATTCAAAGAAATTGAAGGAGGAGAATTGGATGCAGCTGCTGAATATTGATCACATCCCAGGCAAGGAAATCGAGGCACTGGGCATTGTAAAGGGTACCGTCGTCCAGTCGAAGAACCTTGGAAAGGATTTTATGGCCGGCATGAAGACGCTGGTGGGAGGTGAGATCGTGGGCTATACCCAGATGCTCACCGAGGCCCGTCAGATCGCCACCAAACGTATGGTGGACGAAGCCGAGGCGCTGGGCGCGGATGCCATTGTGAACATCCGGTACGGCTCGTCCTCTGTAATGCAGGGGGCCGCTGAGGTCATCGTCTACGGCACTGCGGTCAAATTTAAGTAAAGCAAATATGCCGGATCCCCTGTTGGGGGTCCGGCATATTTTTTGCCCCGGCGCATAAGGTGAAAGTAACAGGGACGGGCCGCTGCCAAGGAGGTCGGGAGGATGAAACAAGTTACATTTGCCGCGCTTATGCTGCTTCTGGCGCAGTTTTTGCTGCCTGTGCTGCTGATCCGGGGGCAGCTGCCGGGCACAGGACAGGAGCAGCTGACCGACCTGCTTCCACTGCATCAGAGTGCTCAGGGGCAGGATGCCGGCCATCAGGTAGAACTGCTCATGGAGGATGGGACCGCCGCGGCCCTGAGCCTTGATGACTATTTGTGGGGTGTGGTGGCGGCGGAGATGCCTGCTTCCTTTCAGCTGGAGGCGCTGAAGGCGCAGGCGGTGGCGGCCCGGACCTACTGGGCGGCCCGCAGCCCGGACAAGCATGAGGGCGGGATCTGTTCCGACTCGGGCTGCTGTCAGGCGTATATCACCAGACAGGAGGCAGAAGCCAACTGGGGAGATAAAAGCGCGGACTATGCCCGGCACATCGCCCGGGCGGTGGAGGAGACGGACGGCATCATCGCCGTCTATGACGGGCGGCCCATTCAGGCACTGTTCTTTTCCTCGGCCCCGGGCAGTACGGTGGATGCCCGGGCGGTCTGGGGCGAGGAGGTGCCCTATCTGGTGGGGGTGGCCAGCCCGGAGGGGGAGGAAGTGCCCAATTACCGTTCCCAGCTGACCGTCAGCGCCGACGAGCTGAAAACGGCGGTGCTGGAGCAATACCCTCAGGCCGATCTGTCCGGGGGCTGCGATGGGTGGTTTTCCGAGTTTGTGCGGGAGCCTTCCGGGACAGTCAACACCGTGAAGGTCGGGGGCGTGCACCTGAAAGGAAGTCAGGTCAGGAAACTGCTGGGCCTGCGTTCGGCGTGCTTCACGGTTTCGGTGAGCGGACAGCAGGTCACCTTCCACGTTACGGGATACGGACACGGGGTGGGTATGAGCCAGTACGGAGCCAACGCCATGGCCGGGCAGGGCAGGAGTTTCCGGGAGATCCTCACGTGGTATTACACGGGGGCGGAGCTGGCTATGATGGATTGAGGGTATGTGCGTTGCCCCAAAGGGAAAACTGTGATATACTGGGCAGGAAGTTTAACGAAGAAATGGGGTGGGCCGGGGTGACAAAAAAGATCGCGGTGGCCATGAGCGGCGGCGTGGACAGCTCTGTGGCGGCGTTTTTGCTGCAGGAGCAGGGACACGACCTTGCGGGGGTCACCCTGCGGCTGCATCCGCAGGGCGGCGAAAAAGACGTGGAGGATGCCCGGCAGGTGGCCCAAAAGCTGGGGTTTGAGCACCATGTGCTGGATATGACAGATCGGTTTCGCCGCTGTGTTATGGATACCTTTGCTGCCCAATACGAACAGGGCCGCACCCCGAATCCCTGCGTGGAATGCAACAGGCACATCAAATTCGGCGCGCTGCTGGATGAGGTGCGTGCAATGGGCAGGGAGGCGGTGGCCACCGGCCATTACGCCCGCATCGAGTATGACGCCGGTTCGGGACGGTATCTTCTGAAGACCGCCGTCCACCCGGAAAAGGATCAGAGCTATGTGCTCTATCACCTGACTCAGGAACAGCTTTCCCGCAGCCTGCTGCCCCTGGGCGGGCTGTCCAAGGAGGAGATCCGCGCCATAGCGCTGGAGCAGGAGCTGGTCAACGCCCGCAAGGGGGACAGTCAGGACATCTGTTTTATCCCCGATGGAGACCACGCCGGCTTTATCCGCCGGCACACCGGCCGGGATTACCCCGCGGGTGACTTTGTGGACGCCTCGGGCGCGGTGCTGGGCCGGCATGAGGGCATCATCGCCTATACCATTGGCCAGCGCCGGGGCCTTGGGGTCTCCAGCAGCAACGGGCGGCTGTATGTGACCGGCATTGACACCCGGACCAACCGGGTCACCCTGTCCGGGAACGAGGATCTCTTTGCCCGGACGCTGGAGGCGCAGAGCATCAACTTTGTCCCCTTTGCACGGTTGGACAGGCCCGTGCGCCTGCAGGCAAAGACCCGCTACCGCCAGCCGGCGCAGGACGCGGTGGTGGAGCAGATCGCTCCGGACCGCATCCGGGTCACCTTTGACCGGCCTCAGCGGGCCATCACACCGGGACAGGCTGTGGTGCTCTATGACGGCGATGTGGTGGTGGGCGGCGGCAGTATCGACCGGGTTGTGGAGGAATAAATATGTCGAAAAAGAGAAAGAGAAGTAACCGGGCGCAAATTATTTCGGCCGGAGCGGGCAATTCCAACCTGCTGCCCAATGAAAAGGATGCAAAGCGCATAGACCCCACATCCCGCAGACTGCTGCTGCTGGCGGTGATCCTCATTGCACTGGCGCAGGTACTGGAATATACTGTTCAGATCATTCCACACGCCGTGGGCGACGGCATGACCGTTTTGGGTGTGATCGCCCTTGCAGGCTTTTTTGTCAGCTATGCCCGGCACAGCAAGGGATAAGAATGCTCTTGACAAGGGGCGCGTCCCGCAATAAAATAACCATGACCGCAGGACAATCGAACACAGGGGCGCTGGGAGTCATTCCCGGCTGAGATCGCGGCGAAAAGCAGCCGCGTGTCCCTTGACCTGATCCGGGTAATGCCGGCGTAGGAAGTGGATTCGACCAGATGTCGTTTCTCTTGTACCGCACCGCACCCGTTCGGATGTGTGCGGTACAAATTTTTAGGAGGAACGCACAAAATGAACAAGACGCAAACGAAAAAAGGACTTCTCATGCTGTGTGAAGGGGCACTGATGGTGGTGCTGGCGCAGACTTTGGGGTATATCAAGCTGTGGGAGATGCCCTGGGGCGGCTCTATCTGCCTGTCGATGCTACCCATTATTTTTTACGCCTGCCGCTGGGGCGTGGCTCCGGGCCTGATGAGTGGCTTTGTGCTGGGTGTGCTGCAGTTTATGTATGATGGTGGCTTTGCCCTGGGCTGGCAGTCCATCATTGGAGACTACCTGGTGGCCTTTACCGTGCTGGGTGTGGCTGGCGTGTTCCGGGGCAAGCCTTGGAGCATCTATGCCGGTACGGTTCTTGGTTGTGCCGCCCGTTTTCTGGTCCACTACGTGGTGGGCGCCACCATCTGGGCGGAGTATATGCCTGAGGTGTTTTTCGGCATGACCATGACCACACCCTGGTTCTATTCCCTGCTGTATAACGGCTTCTACATGGGTATCGATCTGGTGCTGTGTCTGGCTGTGTTTGCCCTGCTTTACAGACCGATGGAAAAATATTTTTTGGGTAATGACCTGAAATAACAGCCCCCATGGGGCGGAAGGAGGCCCCATGGGCAGATTTGACGGCGTTCTGCTGGTCAGCGATTTTGACGATACCCTGTATGGCCTTGACTCCAAGATCCCCCAGGCCAATCTGCAGGCACTGGACTATTTTGTCTCGGAGGGCGGGCGGTTTACCGTAGCGACGGGGCGTGCCCACACCACATTTGCCCCCTATGTGCACCTTGCGCCCATCAATGCGCCTGTGGTGCTGTCCAACGGTTCGGCGCTGTATGACTTTCAGCGGCGCAAGATGCTGTGCCAGACCCTGCTGGCCCCCAGTGCGCCGCAAGATCTGGCCGCCCTCATGGCGGCTATGCCTCAGCTGGGCTTTGAGGCATACCATGGGGAGGATATTTATGTCTATAACCCCAACTGGGTCACCGAGATGCACATGAAAAAGGTGGGCAGCAGCTATACCGTCTGTCCCATTGAGCGAATGCCCGTGCCCTGGACCAAGGTGATCGTCCAGAGCGAGCACGAGCAGCTGCTGCAGGCCCGGGAATGGCTGCAGACCACCTGCCCCGGCCGGTATGAGACGGTTTTTTCCAACCACTATTATCTGGAACTGACCGAAAAGGGCAGCAACAAGGGCACCATGGTGGCCCGGCTTGCCGGCATGCTGGGCATCAAAAAGGAAAATATCTACTGCGCCGGGGATAACCAGAATGACATCCCCATGCTGGCGCAGTCTGTTATCCCCTTTGCCCCGGAAAACTGCGCTCAGGAGGTAAAGGACTGGGGGGCGCAGATCCTCTGCCATTGTGATGAAGGGGCCATCGCCCAAATCGTTGAGATCCTTAAAATGCGATACCCGGAAAAATAGCACCCTGCGTATCCCTTCCGCTTAAAATAGAGCAAGGGGGGAGGGAGCATGACGGACAGAGAATGCATCCGGCAGCTGAACGCAGTGCGCATGTTCTGTACGGCACAGCAGGCCGCGGCGGTGGATCGGGCCATCGCGCTGCTGGTGCGACAGATGAAGGACAATAAAAAATCTCCGCTTTCTTGACGAAAGCGGAGATTTTTTGGCGCTTAGGAGAAGTCTCAGGCCTTGGCCTGACGGCTCTTCATCAGGAACAGGAAGCCGATCATCAGCACCACGCCCACGGGCAGGGCGATGATGGCGGGAGCGCCGGCCACAGCCAGAGCGCCGGCCACCAGATAGGTGATGCCTGCGATAACGGCACAGGAGATGGCGTAGGGCAGCTGGGTGGACACGTGGTTGACGTGGTCGCACTGAGCGCCGGCGGAAGCCATGATGGTGGTGTCGGAGATGGGGGAGCAGTGGTCACCGCACACGGCACCGGCCATACAGGCGGAGATGCACACGACGGCCAGAGGATCGCTCATATCCAGCGCGCTCTGCACGATGGGGATCAGGATGCCGAAGGTGCCCCAGCTGGTGCCGGTGGCGAAGGCCAGCAGGCAGCCCACCACGAACACGATCACAGGCAGCAGGATGGTGATGCCCTTTGCACTGTCGACCAGAGCGGCAACGAACTGCTTGGCGCCCAGAGAGTCGGTCATGGCCTTCAAAGACCAGGCGAAGGTCAGGATCATGATGGCGGGGACCATGGCCTTGAAGCCGTCGGGGATGCAGCCCATCATCTCCTTGAATTTCATGGAGCGGCGGATCATGTAGTAGGCAATGGTGATGACCAGAGCGAAGGCGGAGCCCAGCATCAGGCCAACGGAGGCATCGGACCCGGCGAAAGCATCGATGAAGTTGGTGCCGGAGAAGAAGCCGCCGGAGTAGATCATGCCGATAACGCAGCACACGATCAGAGTGGCCACGGGGAATACCAGATCCAGCACGATGCCCTTGTCCTCGGCCACCTCGTCCTCGGAGGAGGCGTAGGGATTGGGACCGGAGAACAGGTCGCCGTTCTCAATAGCGTTGCGCTCGAACTTGGCCATGGGGCCGAACTCGACCTTCATAATGACCAGAGCTACCATCATCACGATGGTCAGCAGGGCATAGAAGTTATAGGGGATGGCGCGCAGGAACAGGTTGAAGCCCTGACCATCCTCGGCAAAGCCGGCCACGGCGGCGGCCCAGGAGGAGATGGGGGCGATAATGCAGATGGGGGCGGCGGTGGCGTCGATGATGTAGGCCAGCTTGGCGCGGGACACCTTGTGCTGGTCGGCGATGGGACGCATGACGCTGCCCACGGTCAGGCAGTTGAAATAGTCGTCGATGAAGATCAGGCAGCCCAGCAGGATGGAGGCCAGCTGCGCGCCCACCCGGGACTTGATGTGGGTCTTGGCCCAGCGGCCGAAGGCGGCGGAGCCGCCGGCCTTGTTCATCATGCACACCAGAGCCCCCAGAATGATCAGGAAGATGATGATGCCCATGTTGTAGCTGTCGGTGACGGAAGCCACGATGCCGTCGTTGAACACGTGCAGTACCGTGCCCTCAAAGGCGAAGTTGGAGTACAGCAGGCCGCCGGCCAGAATACCGATGAACAAAGAGGAGTAGACCTCCTTGGTGATCAGGGCCAGCGCGATGGCGATGACCGGGGGCAGCAGCGCCCAGGCGGTGTTGAAGACCTTGCTGGGGGAAACGATCTGGCCGGCTCCCTCGCAGGTGGCGCAGATATTCGTTCCGGCACAGGCCTCGCAGGCGTCGTCCTTGCCGTAGCACTCCATGCATGCGACGGTGCCGCCGCAGTCGGGGCAGTCGATAAGCTTGCTCTCGTCGACCCCTTCGCCGGTGGCGAAGACGGTGGTGGCCAGAGTCAGCAGCAGCATCAGGATCAGTGCCGCGCGGCTCAGCCAGCGGTTGGTTGTTCTCATTTCTTTTCCCTCCAAAAATATCGATCAGCGCACTTGCG
This sequence comes from Oscillospiraceae bacterium, assembly GCA_017624915.1. Lineage (GTDB taxonomy): Bacteria > Bacillota > Clostridia > Oscillospirales > Oscillospiraceae > Lawsonibacter. Next base: position 45,471 of record JAGAMC010000011.1, read on the forward strand.
CAGGGTCTACAATAAAAAAGACGCTCTCAACGGAGCGTCTGAAAGACAGTATTCCCCCAAAAGGGAAACGACAGCGCTCCACGAAGATCGTGACAGTCCGGGGGATATTCTCCCGCGGCCCAGAACGGTCGGCACAGGCAGGCCGGCCCTTCTTCGGCGGAGACCCCTCTCCCACGGGACGGGTGCCTGCCCTTGTCCCGCGGTACGCATGGTATCCGCGCCTCTATCAGAATTATTCAGTTTAATATTGAAAGTATCGTATCACGATGCTGCAGATGTGTCAAGAAAAATCGAAAAAACTGCCTGTTCAGGGCTGCTTTGTCGGAGAAAGCATGAACGTGAAGGTGCCGGTGGCCACCGTTTTGCCCGTCTCGTTGGTGAGCACCACCTGCATGACGGAAAGGGTGCGGCCCTCTTTTTTGGGGGTGGCCACGCAGGCGATCCGCTTGCCGGTGGCGGGACGCAGAAACTCCATGGTGCCGCTGACGGTGACACAGGACAGGCCTCCCGCGCCCACGGCGGCGGTGCCGGCCACCGTGTCCGCGAGGGTATACAGGCAGCCGCCGTGGATGGTGCCGTGGGGATTCAGGCTGGTGGGCCGGACCTCCAGCACGCCCTCGGCATAACCGGCCCGGGAGCAGGTGACGGTGATGCCGTTTTCAAAAGAGAACTGACCGGGCTGGTTGACCACCCGGGGGATGTCGGGGTTGAGATGCATGGAAAGGACTCCTTTCGCCTTTGACTGCAGGAAAGTGTACCACTTTTTGGCTCAAAAGGCAAGCTGCGGGCATAGAATGGGTCACACGGCCCAACAGGCGGGCCGGAGAGGAGGAACACGGATGGAAGACAATATGATGACCCCGGCCCTGCCGGAGGAGGAAATGTGCCCCTGTGACCGGGAGGTATTTGAACGGGTGTGGCGCAGGGTGATGCCCGATCAGGAGAACAGCCCGATCCGGCTCATGCCGCCGGAGGGGCAGACCCAGCCCAGCCCGGAGCAGAGCCGGCAGGAGGAACAGACCGGCATTGCGCTCCCCCAGACCCGGCGCGGCGGCATGGAACAGGAGGGGGTGTGTCTGGGGCAGAGCTCCGGCATGTACGCCGCCCTGCTGCGGGAGATGATCGACGGGGAGATGGAGGACTGGCGTACTTATCAGGCCATGGCACGCCGGGCGGGCGGCAGTGCGGCCAAGCTGCTGGGGACCATGGCTGCCGATGAGCGCAGACATGCAAAACGGCTGGGCGCGGCGTACTTCATTATTACCGGACAGCGCTATCAGTCGCCAAATCAAAATGGAAGCAGACCGACCCACGAGCTGATGAACGGACTGCGGGAGCAGTTCATTCAGGAACAGCGGGGGGCGGCGGCCTATCAGGGTGCGGCCCAGGAGAGCTCGGATGCCTGTCTGCGGCAGCTGTATCAGGAACTTGCTGAAGAAGAGATGCTCCACGCCAGAATGATCCGCAGTCTGCTGGAGCAGATGTAACAGGACTGGTAAAATACCACAAAAGGCTGGGGCGTTTTTTGGAATAATAAACATTTCTTTTCCTGTGGGGCTGTGCTAAACTGTGGGCAAAGTTACCACAGGAGGGATAAAAATGTTTGACATTCCAATGGACCTGAGATCTCTGGAGAAGGAGATCATCGCCTACGAGCAGGCTCCCATCGAAAAGGGCAAGATCATGTTCTACGGCCACTCCCTGTTTACCCGCTGGGGTGGTTCCAAGTGGGGCTACCGCCGCATGGAGGACGATATCCGCATGAAAGACGGCTCCCTGGCTGTAGTGAACCACGGCTTTGGTACATCCACCACCGAGGAGCGCCTGTATTATTACGACCGCATGGTCCGTCCCTGGGAGCCCCGTGCTCTGGTGCTGGCCACCTGGGGCAACGACTCCATGTACGGCTACAGCCCCGAGCAGTCCATGCACGCCACCGCCCAGCTTCTGGCCTGGGCCCGGGCCGACTTCCCCGGCATCAAGCTGTATCTGGTGGAGACCCACCCCACGGCCAAGGGCAAGGACGAGACCCTGCCCGATAAGTGGAACAATAAACTGCGTGAGCGCAACAGTATCCGAGAAATGCTCCGAGTGTACGCCGATACCCACGAGGACACCACCCTCATCACCCTCTGGGATAAGCCGGAGTTGTTTGAAGAAGGCCATGTGGGTGACTTCCGCTATGTGCGTGACGAGCTTTTTGTGGAGGACAAGGTCCATCCCAATCAGGCGGGTTATGACATTCTGGGCCCCATTTTCCGTGAGGCGCTGGACGAACTGCTGTAAGGACAATAAAAAATCCCTCTGCCGCCGGCAGAGGGATTTTTGCATTTATTTGCGCCGCATGGACATGCCTAATGCGCCGCCGCACAGGCCGCCCACAATATGGGTCAGCTGGGAGATGTTGTCCCGCTGGGTGATGGCGGCGATGACCTCGTCCCCCAGATAGATGGCGGCGACCAGAAGGAAGGTCAGGGGGATATGTCCCTTGGACATGCCGGACAGGGAGGCCAGCAGGATCATCATGAATACGATGCCGCTGGCGCCCATAAGGGCGGAACCGGGGAAGAAAATGAACTGCACCAGACCGGAGACCAGTGCGGTGATCAGAATACACCACAGCAGCTTTTCACTGCCGTAGCGCTCCTCCAGCGGAGGACCGATGACCAGAAGCAGGGTCATGTTGGACAGAAAATGGTCATAGCCCGAGTGCCCCAGCACATGCAGTACCATGCGTGGGTAGGTCAGCAGGTCGGTGAGGGGCGCGCGGTAGACACAGAAAAGCATGTGGGTGGACTTGCCTGAAGTGAGCCAGCTCAGCGCCAGCACGCCCAGACAGGCAAGGGCGAAGGTGAGGACCACGGGAGAGTTGTACTGCAGTTTGAGACTGTAGCTTTTCTTCTTCATGGACGCTTCCGCCTTTTCTTGATAAAATCAGTGGTTGAGCACCCGCACGCGGATCACGCCGGGGATGGCGCGCAGCTCGTTGGCCACCTCATCGGTGATGCGGGTGTTCACATCCACCATGGTATAGGCATAGTCCTTGCGGGACTTATTGGTCATGTTTTCCACATTGATGCCGTCGTCGGACAGGGTGGTCATGATGTTGGTCAGCATAGCGGGGATATTCTTATGGATGATGCACAGACGGGAGATACCGCTCCACTCCTGCACCAGGTTGGGCAGGTTCACGCTGTTGCGGATGTTGCCGTTGACCAGATAGTCCTCCAGCTGGCGCACGGCCATGACGGCGCAGTTCTCCTCGCTTTCGGGGGTGGAGGCCCCCAGATGGGGCAGGGCGATGACGTTTTTGGTTGTGGCAATTTTGGCGTTGGGGAAGTCGGTGACGTACTTTGCCACCCGGCCGGATTCCAGCGCGGCGATCATGTCGTCGTCGTTGACCAGCTCGCCCCGGGCCAGATTAAGGATGCGCACGCTGCCCTTCATCTTGGAGATGGCATCCTCATTGATGAAGTCCTTGGTGGAGGGCAGGTAGGGGATGTGCAGGGTGATATAATCACATACCCTGAACAGTTCGTTCACGTCTTTGACTACGTGCACGTGCCGGTCCAGACGCAGGGCGGCGTCCACGGACAGGTAGGGGTCATAGCCGTACACGTCCATGCCCAGCTTCAGCGCATCGTTGGCCACCAGCGCGCCGATGGCACCCAGACCCACAACGCCCAGCGTCTTGTGATACAGCTCGGGACCGGCGAAGGCGGACTTGCCCTTTTCCACGGCGGCGGCCACATCCACGTTGGGGGTGTGGGCCTGCTCCTGCACCCAGTCGGCGCCGCCCAGAACATCCCGGGAGGCGATGAGCATGGCGGCCAGAACCAGTTCCTTCACGGCATTGGCGTTGGCGCCGGGGGTGTTGAAGACCACGATGCCCGACTCGGAACAGCGGTCGATGGGGATATTGTTGGTGCCGGCTCCGGCGCGGGCGATGGCACGCAGGGCCTCGGGAAACTCGTAATCGTGCATCTGGGCTGAGCGCACCAGAATGCCGTCCTCATTTTCCAGTTCATTGCCAACCTGAAAACGGCTCTTGTCCAGATGGCTCAGGCCGGAGGAGGAGATTTTGTTCAGCGTTTTAATGCGATACATATATGATTACCTCGAATCTTGTTCAGCAGTCAGTTGTTCTTGTCGAAAGCGCGGATAAAGTCACACAGCTTCTCCACACCCTCGGTGGGCATGGCGTTGTAAATGGAGGCGCGCATGCCGCCTGTCTTGCGGTGGCCCTTCAGATTGACAAAGCCGGCCTCGGCGGCTTCGGCCACAAACTTGGCATCCAGTTCGGCGTCGCCGGTGCGGAAGGCCACATTCATATCGGAGCGGGAGCCGGGCAGAGCGGGGCAGGTGAACAGTTTGGAGTTGTCCAGCGTGTCGTACAGCATGGCGGCCTTGGCCTTTTTGATCTGCTCGATGCCGGCGACACCGCCCTGTTCCTCCACCCAGTCCAGCATCAGACCCAGCATATAGATGCACCAGCAGGGCGGGGTGTTGTACATGGAGTCCTTGTCGATCATGGTCTTGTAGTTCATCATGATGGGGGTGCAGGGCAGTTCGTGACCGGCCAGATCCTCCCGGATGACCACCACGGTCAGACCGGCGGGGGCCATGTTCTTCTGGGCGCCGGCGTAGATGATGCCGTATTTGGACACATCCACCGGGCGGGACATGATATCCGAGGACATATCGCACACCAGAGGGACCTTGCCCGTCTGGGGGACATACTGCCACTCGGTGCCGTAGATGGTGTTGTTGGAGCAGTAGTAGAAGTAACCGGCATCCCCGTCCAGCTTCAGCTCTTCCTGGGTGGGGATGCGGGTGTGGTTGCAGTCGGAGGTGTCGGCGGCGATGTTTACCTGACCGTACTTTTTGGCCTCCTTGGCGGCCAGCTCGGAGAAGTTGCCGGTGACGGCGTAGTCCGCCTTGCCCGTCAAACTCATCAGATTCAGCGGGATCATGGAGAACTGGCCGGAAGCGCCGGTCTGCAGAAACAGGACCTTATAGCCCTCGGGTACGTTCATCAGACGGCGGAATTTTGCCTGTGTTTCATCGAAAATGGCCTGAAATACCTTGGAACGGTGACTCATCTCCATCACTGACATGCCTGAACCGGCGTAGTTGGTGATCTCCGCTCCGGCGCGCCGAAGGACGGACAGCGGGAGCATGGAGGGGCCGGCGGAAAAATTGAAGACACGGTTGTCGCTCATGAGATGGATCCCCTTTCAAACATGTAGTTGCCCCCACGAGGGAGGTTACTTTATTATACGAAAGCGGCGGGAGAGTGTCAATGCCGAAAAAAACAAAAAACGGCCTCATAGGAGGCCGTTTTTTGACGCAATATTGGGTCAGTCTGTCAGTTTGACGGAGAAATCCATCTGACACACGGCATCCTGTCCGGGCAGAGCAAAAAGCGTGCCCCAGGAGGCGAATGCGTAACCCTGACTGGCAGTCATGGTGAAGTCCACCTGTGCTCCATCAAAATCATGATGATAGGAGATACTGTCTGTAGGTGTGGAGGTGTCGGACAGGTTGATGATCTCGTTGTGGACCCGGTTCATCTCTGCCTTGGTGATGCCGTCCCGGCCGTAGAGCAGGGACCAGACGGCCACCGCCATTTCCTCCACGGGAATGGAGGTGGTGACGTTCTCAACATGATAGGCGAAGGAGACTTCTCTGAGGAAATCGCCGCCATCGCCAGATTCCACCCCGAAGTCAAACACCAGCGGGGGTGCCTCGTCGTAGGGGTCGACAATGATGACGTTGTTGGGTGCGGGCAGCTCCTCGAAGGCTCCGCTGTCGGTGAGCAGGCTGTCCAACCGCTCGTCCCAACCCAGACGGAACCGGCGGGTGTCGTTGTAGTTTTCCACGAACTGGGACACGGTCATATCGCCACGGTGGATGGGGGCCATGGCCTGAGTTTCGCTCTGAAAGAGAATGAAGAAGCAGCCTGCAATCAGCAGAGCGGCGGCAAGGAGCTTGAGGAAGCTCTTGGAGGACTCCCAGTAGGAGCGGCCCGGGCGGCTGCCGTCCCAGTAGGCCACCTCATCCAGATCGTAATCCCAGCCCAGAGGGCGGCCCTTGTAGATCTGCCACAGGGAATAGCCCTGAGTGATGTCGGCGACGATGGGGATGTTCAGACCTACGCCCCGCACCAGCACGCCCGTGGTACGTGCAAAGGCCTCTTTCAGACTCAGTGGGCTGCCGTCACCCCGGGTGATCTTCAGACCGAACAGGAACTTGCCCGGTGTAGTGCAGAAGAAGTGCAGCAGCAGGGGTTCCAGCAGAAAAGTCAGGCCCAGCGGGGCCAGAAAGCCCGTGCAGATCCGCAGGAGCGGGTGACCGGAGGCGATGTTGATGCGCAGCGCCAGCTGGCAAAACAGCATAAACAGGACATTATACAAAAAGAAGTCCAGATTGCGGGCGAAGTAGCGCCGGAAAGGGCAGTGGGCCTCGGGCAGCCGGTCATAGGTGGGCTGGGGCGCGGGGGGCGCGTCGATTCCCCGGGGAACTTCGGGGTGCTCCAGCTGCTGTAAGTAGGGTCGGGCGTTGAGGGTGGAGTAGCTGTCGCAGTCCCGGCGCAGGGTGCGGCACAGGGTCCGGGCCCGCTCCAGTTCGGCGGCGTTCCGGTCCAGCCGGTCCAGCGCGGCGTCCAGCACACTGTCCAAAGAGCGCTGGTGGTTCTGCAGGGAGTGAATGTCCTCCAGCGGGATGTCCAGCTGACGCAGCAGCCGGATCTTCAATAAATTGTCAAGGTCGGAGGGTGAATAGTTGCGGTAGCCGTTCTCGCCCCGGCCGGGGGAGATCAGGCCTTCGCTCTCGTAAAAGCGGACGCTGGCCCGGGGCAGGCCGGTGGCCTGCTCGATCTCTTTTATGGTCATAAGCGGTCCTCCTTAATGGTTTCTGACTATAAAATAAGCCATCAAGTAGGTTTACAGTCAAGAGGGGAAGAAGAAAAATTTTTTATTTTGCAAAGATTTTGTTAATTCGGCCTCATCCGCCTTGCATTTGCGCGCAGTGGAGATATAATGAAGGCAGAAAATGCGGAGGGACAGGAAATGAAACGGATGCTCTTCATTTACAATCCTGCTTCGGGAAAGGGGCAGATGCGCCAGAAGCTGTCTGCCGTCCTTGAACGGTTCACACAGGCCGGCTGGCTGGTCACCGCCTATCCCACCCAGTGCAAGGGGGACGCCACCCGCGTGGCCCGGGAACTGGGGGGCGGCTATGACCGGGTGGTATGTGCCGGCGGTGACGGTACGCTGAGTGAGACGGTGGCCGGCCTTATGGAGCTGCCCGATCCCCCGGTGCTGGGATTTGTCCCATCCGGCTCCACCAACGACTGCGCCCACAACCTGCGCCTGCCCGCGGGCATTGAGCGCACGGCCATGACGGCGGCGGCGGGCTTTCCCCTGCCGGTGGATGTGGGCCGGCTGAACGGCAGGCCCTTTGTCTACGTGGCGGCCTTCGGAGCGTTTACCGAGGTGGCCTATGACACCCCGCAGGAACTGAAAAACACCTTTGGCCATCTTGCCTATATTATGGCGGGGATCGGGCAGCTGCCCAACCTGACCCCGTATCATCTGAGGGTGGAGCATGAGGGCGGTGTGATCGAGGACGACTTCCTCTACGGCATGGTGTGCAACACCTATTCCGTTGCCGGGGTGAAGGCCCTGCCCAAGGATCGGGTGGTTCTGGACGACGGGCTGTTTGAGGTGCTGCTGGTGCGCAAAGATGTCAAGCTCACGGATATCACCAACGCCCTTCAGGCCCTGCTGCGCAACGCGCCTGTCCAGACAGCCGCGGTGGTATCCTTTGAGACGGCCAACGTGACCATCTCCTGCGACAGGCCCATCCCCTGGACCATTGACGGGGAATACGGCGGGACCTATGCCGTCGGCAGGCTGGAAAACTGCCACCGGGCATTGACGGTGGTACACGGGAAATAAGCAAAACGCTCCTGCCGAAAAGGCAGGAGCGTTTTCATGCCGCGAGCAGCCACTGCATCATCAGCAGCAGTCCGAACCCGGGGATGCCCAGAATCCCCAGCACAAGGGCGTTGACCCAGTTGACCCCGAGGGTGATGCCCATCAGCGGACCGAACCGGCTCAATGCCGCCAATACGGCAAGACCGGCGGTGCTGCGCAAAGCCAGCCTCCAAAGACGGGCCAGCGGACGGCGCAGCAGGACAAGGAGGATGAGCGCAAGGGCTGCACCTGCCAGCCACGGGGCGGCCGTCCAGTCTGTCATAGCCCCGCCTCCAGCTCCTTGACCCGCCGCAGCAGGTAATTGTACCGGGACTGCAGCGCGTTGATCTCAAAAACGTAGGACTCAATGAGCTCATCGTCTTTGGCGTTGTCAAACCCGCTGTACGCCTGATTGATCAGGGTGCGGGTGTGGGCAAGGGACTGCATCAATTCCAGACGCTCGTTGTGTTCCGGGGGCGGTGTGCGCCGGCGCAGGGTGAATGCGCGCTGTGGCTGTGCCATAGGGAGTCCTCCTCTTCGGGGTGGTGTTCATTTCCAATGTATTTTAATTCTGGACAAATATTCCGCCTGCAAACCATGAATTTTCAAAGGGGGGCGGGACATACTATGCTCGGACGGCAAACAACACTCTTTTAAGCCGGTGCTGGCTCTTGACTGAGCCGATGGCGAAAGGCGAAAGAGGTTCGCCGTTCAGGTTGGTCCATGGTACCCTGCAGCAAAGAAGTGCCTGCGGTGGACGTGGATAAAAGCGCGGCCTTCAGGGCCGCGCTTTTTATATGGGGCGGTTGACTTTTGTGCGGCCGCCCCGTATACTTTTGGTAACAGACGAGAGGAGGGGACGGGATGCAGATCCGGCGCAGCAAAGGCGTGTGCGCATTGACCATGACGGCTGCCGCTGCGGCGGCCATGGGCGTACTTGCCCCCTGGTCCGTTCCCTTTGGGCCCATCCCGGTGTCACTGTGCACCCTGCTCATTTACCTGATGGCCTACATCATGGGCTGGAAGCAGGCGTTCACTGCCGTGCTGGTGTATGTGCTGATGGGTGCGGCAGGTCTGCCCGTTTTTTCGGGATTTACCGGAGGGCTTGGTGTTCTTGCCGGACCCACAGGCGGCTTTGTTCTGGGCTATTTGCCCATGAGCGCACTGTGTGCGCTGACGGTGAAAAAGGCGAGCAAGCCCCGCGGGGTGCAGTTGGGCGGCATGCTCGGCGCAACCGGGGTGCTCTATCTGCTTGGAACCGTGTGGTACTGCGCACAGGCGCAGGTGGGTGTGTGGGGCGGCGTTGCGGTGTGCGTGCTGCCGTTCCTGCCCGGAGATGGGGTGAAGATGCTGGCCGCTCTGATCGTGGGCCCGGCCCTGAACGACCGCATGGCCCGGGCGGGCCTTTTGGACAGATAAAAATCGTCCCCTGCAGCTTGGACTGCGGGGGACGATTTTTTGCGTCAAATCAGGCAAATACGCTCTGGACCAGCACCATATACAATATGGTAGCGCCGAAAATGGAGATCAGGTCGTTGTGTCTCCACAGGTGGAGGACTACCGCGGCAAGGCCGGCGACCAGTGCGGGGACCCAGCCTGCGGGGGTGGAAAAGGTGACCCCTTTCAGGCAGTAGACGATAAGCATGGCGATAACGGCCGGGGGCAGCACCTGCCCCAGATAGAGGATGATGCGGGGCGGATGATCGCCATGGTCAAACAGCAGGAAGGGGAGGGCACGGGTCAGGAACGTGACCAGCGCCATGACGGCGATGGAGGCCAGCGCCTGTCCGGGTGTGAGGGAAGGGGTCACGGCGCTTCAGCTCCTTTCTTTGCGGGGGACATATCAAGTACAGGGCGGGCCAGAGTCAGCACCAGTACGATCACGCCCAGGGCGGGCAGCAGCATGTTTTCCGCACCGAACAGCAGCAGGCACACCAGCGTCGCCCCCGCGCCCAGCAGGGCGGGCAGATGTCTGGGATAGCTGTGCCACTGGTCAACGGCGATGACGATGAACAGCGCGGTCATGGCGAAGTCTACGCCGGTGGTGTCAAAGCCCAGCAGCTGACCGGCCATCGCGCCGAGAAGCGACCCGGCGATCCAGTAGCTCTGGTTCAGCAGGGAGACCCAGAAGTAAAAGTCCCGGGCGGGGATCCCTTCCGGGGGCCGGGCGGAGCTGAGCAGGGCATAGGTCTCGTCGGTGAGGGAGAACATCATATAGAATTTGCGCGCCCCCATGCCGTGGAACTTCTCCAGCAGGGACAGACCGTATACCAGATGGCGGAAATTGACGATAAAGGTCATAAGCGCTACCTGAGTAAGGGGAGCGCCCATAGCCAGCAGGGACACGCCCAGATACTGGCCCGAGCCGGCGTAGATGACAAGGCTCATAAGCACAGCCCACGGCGCGCTGTATCCGATGGACTGGAGCATCAGGCCGAAGGCGACACCGATGGCCAGATAGCCCATAAGCACCGGTATGGTGACGGGAAAGGCCGCGGCAATGGCTTTGCGGTTCATATGAAATCACCTCGTTGGGATGGTCTGGGATATTCTACTCTTTTTTTCGAAAAGGTGCAAGAGGTGCGCAAAAAAAGGCCGTCTCCCGGGGGAGACGGCCTGAAAGAATGCTTACCGTTTATTGGACTGCCGCCAGATCTTCTGCCTGTCCGCCTGCGCGATCAGGGCGTCCCGGAAGTCCGGGTGGGCGATGGACACCAGCAGATCCGCACGCTCCCATGTGGTGCGGCCGATGAGATTGACCGCGCCGAACTCGGTGACCACGAAGTAGGTCTGGCTGCGGGGGTCGGTGACGATGTCCCCGTGGAAGTGGGGGACGATGTTGGAGTGCCGCTGACCCTTTTTATCCACAAAGGTGGAATTCAGGCAGATGAAGGATTTGCCGCCCCGGGACATGGACGCACCGGTGAGGAAGTCCAGCTGGCCGCCGGTGCCGCTGATGTGCCGCAGGGCGGAGCTTTCCGCCGTTACCTGACCGAACAGATCCACGCTGATACAGCTGTTGATGGAGATCATATTGTCGTGCTGGGCGATGGTGTGGGGGGAGTTGACGTACTCCAGCGGACAGATCATCACACCGGGATTCTGGTCCAGCCAGCCGTACAGCCGGCGGGAGCCGAAGGCGATGCCGGTGACGCCCTTGTGCCGGTGAATGGCCTTTTTTGCGTTGGTCAGCTTGCCCGCTTCGTACAGATCCACGTAGGCGTCCGAGCACAGCTCGGTGTGCATGCCCAGATCCCGCACATCGGACTGGGCCAGCATGGAGCCCACCACCCCGGGAATACCGCCGATACCCAGCTGGAGGGTGGCACCGTCCTGAATGTAGGGCAGGATATGCTCGGCAATGCGGATGTCCTCCGGCTCCGGCGGGGCGGGCAGGATCTCGGGCAGGGGGTCATGGGGTCCCTCCACCACAAAATCTGCATCCGAGATATGGATGACCTCGTCAAAACCGCCCAGAATGCGGGGCAGGTTCTCGTTGACCTCCAGAATGACGATGTCCGCTTTCTCCAGAATGCCCCGGGCCACGCCGGTGGCGCTGGACAGGTTGAAGTAGCCGTGCTTGTCCATAGGGGTGACGCACATCATGGCTACATTGACCGTCAGGAAGTGGCGGTAGTAGGGCACCACGTCCCGGAACACCATGGGGATAAAGTTGCACAGCCCCTCGTCACACAGCTTGCGCTCGTAATTGGAGCAGTGCCAGCTGTTGTAAATAAAGTGCTCCCGGGTGGGGTCGCACTCCACCGTGCGGATGGGGCCGAAGATCAGGTTGCCCCGGATCTTGACATCGGTCAGCTCGTCCCGGCGGCGGGCAAGAGCCTCGTCCAGCAGGGTGGGGAAACCCACCGAGGTGGTGTAGTCCACCCAGTCGCCGCTTTGGATGACCCGCACCGCCTCGTCAGGGGTGCGCAGCTTGACGCGGTATTGATCCTGTATGGTCATGTTCATCCCTCCTGCACAGATAGTATATCCTGAATTCAGTTTAACCATAAATTTCTGCTCAGTCAAGAAAAAAGAAATGTAAAATAAACTTGACAAGAACGGGGATGTCGTATATACTAAAAATGTAAAGCAAACTTTACTCATGAAAGAGTAGGAGGTGCGCAGTGAAAAACAGGATCGAGGCCATCCGCAAAGAGCGGGGCATCCGGCAGGAGGACTTTGCCAAAGCTATGGGGGTTTCCCGGCAGACCATCAGCTCGCTGGAAAACGGGCGGTACAATCCGTCCATTCTGCTGGCATACAGGATCGCGAGATACTTTGAAATGACCATTGAGCAGGTGTTTTGCTTTGAGGAAGACGAATAAAAGGAGGATACTATGAGCAAACGGATCTATGTGAGTATATTTTGGGTCGTGCTGGGCGGGGTGCTGGCCGCGCTGGGACTGGCAGGACGGATCGAAGGATTCTGGGGCAGCATGGGGGTAGCACTGGTGATCATCGGCCTGCTTCGGATCGTGCTGTTTATCCGTTATCAGAGGGACGAGGAATACCGTGAAGCGGTGGATGTGCAGAACGGGGATGAACGCAACCGCTTTCTGGCAAACAAGGCCTGGGCCTGGGCCGGGTACTGGCTCGTGTTTCTGTGCGGGGTAGGCACCATCGTGTTCAAACTGCTGGGCAGAGAGGATTTGATGATGTTCTCGTCGGGGATCGTCTGCCTGATGCTGGTGCTCTATTGGGCCTGCTACACGGTGCTTAAACGCAAATACTGAGAACGAGGGGCGCGCCGCCGGACGGCGCGCCCCTGTTTTGTAGGTGTTCAGACTGGACAGGTGGGGCAGTTTTGACTATAATATCAAAGTAATAGCATCCGCTTTCGGAAAGGAACGGTATTGATATGAACGAAATGATCCTGCTCAAGCTGGGCGAGATGGTGCTCAAGGGCCTGAACCGCCGCAGCTTTGAGGACAAGCTGCAGGCCAACCTCCACCGCAGACTGCATCCCTTCGGGCAGTTCCGGGTCTACACCCGCCAGTCCACCACCTATGTGGAGCCCATGAACGAGGAGTGTGACGTGGAGGGTGCCTTTGAGGCCATCAAAAAGGTGTTCGGCATTGTGGGCGTGTCCCTTGCCCGCCCCTGCGAAAAGGACAAGGATGCCATTCTGACCACCGCCAAGGAGTTTTTGGACGAGCGATTGCGCGCTGCCCGTACCTTCAAGGTGGAGACCAAGCGGGCGGACAAGACCTTCCCCATGACCTCCATCCAGCTCAGCCAGTATGTAGGCGGAGAGCTGCACGAGGCCTATGACAATCTGGAGGTGGATGTCCACCACCCGGAACTGACCGTCCATGTGGAGGTGCGGGATTACGCCGCCTACGTCCATGCCGACGCAGAGCCCGGCGCGGGCGGCCTGCCTGTTGGCATCAACGGACGAGCGGTGTCCCTGCTGTCCGGCGGCATCGACTCCCCTGTGTCCAGCTATATGATCGCCAAGCGGGGCGTGGCGCTGGAGATGGTGCACTTTTTCTCCTACCCCTATACCTCTCCGGAGGCCAAGGAAAAGGTCATTGAGCTGGCCCGCCTGCTCACCCCCTATTGCGGTCATCTGACGGTGCATGTGGTGCCCTTTACCGCCATTCAGGAGCAGCTGCGCCGCTCCTGCCCGGAGGAACTGTTCACCGTGGTCATGCGCCGGTTCATGATGCGCATCGCTCAGGCAGTGGCCCGGCGGTGCGGGGCCAAGGCGCTGGTCACCGGCGAATGTTTGGGTCAGGTGGCCAGTCAGACCATGGAGGCCATGATGTGCACCGGCGCGGTGGTCCAGCTGCCCGTGCTGCGTCCCTGCATTGGCATGGATAAGGAGGAGATCGTCCAGATCGCCCGGAAGATCGGCACTTACGAAACCTCCATTCTGCCCTATGAGGACTGCTGTACCGTGTTCACCCCCCGGCACCCCCGCCTGCGGCCCACTCTGAGCGAGGTGGAGTATGCCGAGCAGGAATTGGATATTGACAAGCTGGTGGACGAGGCCGTGGCCGGCATCGAGCGCATCCAGCTGTAAGGTGAAGCTATGATAAAAGTGATTTTGTGGGACATCGACGGAACGCTGCTGTCCTTCAAACTGGCGGAGCGGGCGGCCATCCGGGCCTGCTTTGAAAAATTTGGGCTGGGCGAGATTACCGACGGGATGCTGGCCGAGTATTCCGCCATCAACGCCCGGTACTGGAAGCGGCTGGAGCTGGGCGAGCTGACCAAGCAGCAGGTGCTACGGGGCCGGTTTGAGGAGTTTTTCGCCGCCTACAGACTGGATACCGGCTGCGTGGATGCGTTCAACGCCGAGTATCAGGTGCGGCTGGGCGAAACGGTGGTCTTCAACGACAATGCCAAAGAATTGGTGCAGCGCTTGCGGGGAAAAGTAAAGCAGTATGCCGTTACCAACGGTACGCTGGTGGCTCAGCGGGGCAAGCTGCGCAATTCCGGACTGGACAAGCTGCTGGACGATGTGTTCATCTCCGATGTGGTGGGGGTAGAGAAGCCGGGCAAGGGCTTTTTCGACGCGGTATTCGCCGCCATCGGCCACTATGAAAAGGATGAGATACTCATCGTGGGTGATTCGCTGACCAGCGACATACAGGGGGGCAACAACGCCGGCATCCTGTGCTGCTGGTATAATCCGGCGGGGGAGCCTGTTCCCAAAACGCTGCGGGTGGACTATGACATCCGTGACCTGAACGAACTGGCCGAAATCATAGGTTTGGAGGGATAAACGTGTCTCATACTGTGGAGATTCTGTCTGTGGGGACTGAGCTGCTGCTGGGCAGCATCGCCAACACGGACGCCCAGATGCTCTCTCAGGGACTGAGTGAGCTGGGTCTGAATGTATACTGGCACACTGTGGTGGGCGACAACCCTATCCGGGCCCGGGAGGCGGTAGCTCTTGCCAAAAGCCGTGCGGACATCATCATCACCACCGGCGGTCTGGGCCCCACCTGTGACGACCTGACCAAAAATGTGCTGGCGGAGGCCTTCGGCAAAAAGCTGGTGTTCCACGAGCCGTCTGCCGAGCGTATCCGCAGCTATTTCCAGCGCACCAAGCGGCCCATGCCCGAGAGCAACATGCAGCAGGCCATGCTGCCTGAGGGCTGCACCGTACTGGACAACGACTGGGGCACCGCCCCCGGCTGTGCCTTTGAGGCAGACGGGGTCCATGTGATCATGCTGCCCGGCCCTCCCAGCGAGTGCCGGCCCATGTTCCATTACCGGGCCAAGCCCTATCTGCTGTCCCTGTCCGAGGGAGTTATCGCCTCTCACACCCTGAAGCTGTTCGGTATCGGCGAGTCCGCCATGGAGGAGCAGCTGCGCGAGCAGATGAGCCACATGTCCAACCCCACCCTTGCTCCCTATGCCAAGGAGGGCGAGTGCGAGCTGCGGGTCACCGCCAAGGCGGATACAGACGAGGCCGCTCAGGCCCTGCTGCAGCCCACGGTGGAGCAGATCCGTCAGCTGTTCGGCAGCAAGGTGTACGGCGTGGACGTGACCAGTCTGGAGCAGGTGGTCCAGACCATTCTTGAGGAAAAGGGCATGACCATCGGTACGGCCGAGAGCATCACCGGCGGTCTGCTGGCCAAGCGGCTGACCGACCTGCCTGGCGTGTCCAGGGTGTTCAAGGGCGGCATCGTGTCCTACACCAACGAGGTCAAGCGCGGGGTGCTGGGCGTTCCGGAGGATATGCTGGCTGAGTACGGCGCGGTGTCTGCCCCCGTGGCCGAGGCTATGGCCCGGGGTGCGCGCAGGGCGCTGGGTGTGGATGTGGCGCTGGCCGCCACCGGCGTGGCCGGCCCTGACAAAGACGACCGGGGCAACGAGGTGGGCACGGCCTTTGTGGCCATCGACACTCCGGAGGGAAGTTATGTGCGGGCGCTGAATCTGGGCAACCGACCCATGCGCCAGCGGCTGCGCACTCAGACGGCCCACCACGCCTTTGACCTTGCGCGCAGGTATCTGACCGGCCTGCCCTATGAAGACTGACCAAAAAAGTTTTTTACTTTAATGCAAAAAAGTGATTTTTGCTGTTGCAATTCTCTTTTTGCAAGCGTATAATATTTTCATCTTTCCTGTGAGGTAATGCGGCATGACGTGCGGTACCATCACAACTGCATCCTTTACCTATTCCTTTGGCTGGGCTCGATTTATGGGCACCGGCTTTTTTGGCATGGACAAAAGTGATGAACGATGAGTGACCGTCGCTGCAGGCGGGATAAGATACCAAAGCGGTTTTGGGCGCTCATTGAGTTCATCAATGAGCGCCTTTTTATTTGCCTGAGGGCGGCAAGAAAGGATATGAGTTTATGGTCATAATCATGAAGCCCGGCACCCGGGAGCAGGACATCCACGCCCTGGTGGAGAAGCTGGAACGGCAGGAGAAGGTCCAGGTGGGCATCACCCACGGCGTGGGCTGCTCCATTCTTGGTCTGGTGGGCGACACCGTCCATCTGGACATCCACAAGCTGGAGATGGAACCCAACGTGGAGCGCGTTATGCGCGTGCAGGAACCCTATAAAAAGGCCAACCGCAAGTTCCATCCCGAGGACAGCGTCATCACTGCCGCAGGTGTGCCTGTGGGCGGCGGCAACTTTACCGTGGTGGCCGGCCCCTGCTCGGTGGAGAGCGAGGAGCAGATCATCGAGGTTGCTCGGGACGTAAAGCAGTCCGGCGCCGCCATGCTGCGCGGCGGCGCCTTCAAGCCCCGCACATCCCCCTATTCCTTTCAGGGCATGGGGCTGGACGGCCTTGACCTGCTGCTGGAGGCCAGACAGGATACGGGGCTGCCCATTGTCACCGAGATCATGAGTCCTAAATACTGCGAGATCTTTGAGGAAAAGGTGGATCTGGTGCAGGTGGGCGCCCGGAATATGCAGAACTTTGACCTTTTGAAAGAGGTGGGCAAGATGTCCAAGCCCATCCTGCTCAAGCGGGGACTGTCCAACACCTATGAGGAGTGGATCATGTCCGCGGAGTATATCATGGCCGCGGGCAACGAAAACGTCATCCTGTGCGAGCGGGGCATCCGCACCTTTGAGACTCAGACCCGCAATACCCTCGACGTATCTGCCATTCCTGCCATCAAGCGCATGAGCCACCTGCCCGTCGTAGTGGATCCCTCCCATTCCGGCGGCTACTACTGGCTCGTGGAGCCGCTGGCTATGGCGGCTATCGCCGCCGGGGCGGACGGCCTGATCGTGGAGGTGCACAACGATCCTGCCCACGCCAAGTGCGACGGGCAGCAGTCCCTGACCCCGGAGAAGTTCCGGCATCTGATGGACAAGTCTGCCGCTTTGGTGGAGCTGATGGGCAAAAAGCTGGTCAATTCATGAAGGTGTTTTTATGAAAAAGCTTACCGTGGCCCTGCCGGGCCGTGAATACGATATTCTGATCCAAAAAGGACTGCTGGACAGCGCGGGGGAGCACTGCCGCGCCGTGCTGCCCCGGGCCCGCCGCATTGCCGTGGTCACAGACAGCAATGTGGCCCCTTTGTATCTGGATCGGGTGATCAACAGCCTTGAGGCTGCGGGCTTTGCCGTCAAGGGCATCGCCGTGCCTGCGGGGGAGAGTTCCAAGAGCATGGAAATGCTGGGGTATCTGTATCAGGAGATGCTGGGCTTCGGCCTTGCCCGCACCGATGCGGTGGCGGCACTGGGCGGCGGCGTGGTAGGCGACCTTGCGGGCTTTGCGGCGGCTACTGTGCTGCGTGGGGTTGATTATGTCCAGATCCCCACGACCGTTCTTTCGCAGGTGGATTCCTCCGTTGGCGGCAAGGTGGCCATCGACCTGCCCGCGGGCAAAAATCTGGCGGGGGCCTTCTGGCAGCCCAAGCTGGTGCTCATGGACCCCGAGTGCCTGAACACCCTCAGCGATAAAATCTTCTCTGACGGCATGGCGGAGGTCATCAAGTACGGCTGCATCCGGGACGGGGAGTTTTTCCGTTTCCTTGACCAATGCGGCGGAAGATCCGGGGTCATGGAGTATATTGAGCAGGTGCTGTACACCTGCTGTGATATCAAGCGGCAGGTGGTGCTGGCCGACGAGCGGGACACCGGCCTGCGCATGATCCTGAACTTTGGCCACACGGTGGGCCACGCCTTTGAACTGGCGGGACATTACGAGGATTGGACCCACGGACAGGCTGTGGCAGCGGGTATGGTCTGGGCGGCACGTTTGGGCGAAAAGCTGGGAATCACCTCTGCAGGGTCTCAGCAGGCCATTTGCGCCGTACTGGAAAAATACAGCCTGCCCACCCATATCCCCTGTGAGTGGGATACCATGGTGCAGGCTGTCGGCCTTGATAAGAAGCGGGCGGACGGAGGGATCTCCTTCGTGCTGCTGACCGGACTGGGTTGGGCTGAGCCGAAGAAAATGGAGACAAAACAGCTGCTGGGCGAATTGCAGCAGCTTTACGAAGGGTGAGAAGATGAACGTCACCATCCGACCGACTTTGCTGAAGGGCGGCATTACCCCGCCGCCCTCCAAGTCTCAGACCCACCGGGCTGTCATTGCCGCCGCCCTTGCCGGCGGTGTGAGCACACTGAGAAATGTGGCCCGGTCGCAGGACATTCAGGCTACGCTGGACTGCATGACCGCTCTGGGCGCCTGCCCGGAATCTGCGGGGCAGGGCGCGGTGCGTGTGCATGGAATGGGCGCTGTGATCTCTGACTGGCAGGGGCTGCCCCGCTTTGACTGCGGTGAGTCCGGCTCTACCCTGCGTTTTCTCATCCCCGTGGCCCTTGCGGCGGCGGGTGGTGGCAGCTTTACCGGCCGGGGCCGGTTGATGGAACGCCCTCAGCAGCCCTACTTTGATATTTTTGAGGAAAAGGGTATCTTTTACGAGCAGAAAGATGGGGTGCTCACCGTAAAGGGCGGACTGGAACCGGGCACGTTCAAGCTGCCCGGCAATGTGTCCAGCCAGTTTATCACCGGACTTTTGTATGCTCTGCCCCTGCTGGCGGGGGACAGTGAGATCCTGCTGACTACGCCGCTGGAATCCGAGGGCTATGTGGACATGACGCTGGAAGTTTTGGGGCGGTTCGGCATCAGAGTCCGGCGGCAGGGGGACTGCTTTTATATCCCCGGCGGGCAGCAGTATCAAAGCCGCGATATGGACATTGAGGCCGACTGGTCTCAGGCGGCTTTCTGGTATGCTGCCTGTGCTCTGGGCAGCGGCGTGGATATTCAGGGCATGAACGCCTTCTCCACACAGGGAGATATGGCGGTGGTGCCTTACTGCCTGAAGCTGACCGCACCCGGGGAGGTGGAGCTGGATGTGTCCCAATGTCCTGACCTTGTGCCCGCGCTGGCCGCTATGGCGGCGGTGCGGCAGGGGACTACATACATTGTCAATGCTGCCCGGCTTCGCATCAAGGAGAGCGACCGGCTTGCAGCCGTTGCCGATGTGCTCGACCGGATGGGTGCGGACGTGACCGAGCAGGCCGAGGGCCTGACCATTGTGGGCAGAGATGGCCTTGCGGGGGGCGTTAGTGTGGACAGCTACAATGACCACCGTATTGCTATGATGGCGGCCATAGCCGCCACCCGGTGTGCACATCCTGTTACGGTTGTGGACGCCGGCTGCGTGGCTAAATCCTACCCGAACTTCTGGGAGGATTATGAGGCGCTGGGCGGCGCAATTACGAGAGATTAGGAGTTTGTTGCTATGAAATACAGCATTTTCGGAGAATCTCACGGTCCTGCCATCGGCGTGGTATTGGAGGGCGTGCCCTCCGGGCTGGAGCTGGATATGGCGGTCATCCAAAAGGAGATGGACCGGCGCAGACCGGGTCGAAGCACCCTGGCCACCGCCCGGAAGGAGGGGGATGTGCCCAAGATCCTCTCCGGCGTGTTTGAGGGGAAGACCACCGGAACACCCCTGTGTGCCGTGATCGAGAATACAGACACCCGATCCGGAGACTATGCCCGCACCAAGGATCTGGCTCGGCCCGGACACGCGGATTGGCCCGCCCATGTGCGCTATAATGGATGCAACGACTACCGGGGCGGGGGACACTTTTCCGGGCGGCTCACGGCCCCCCTCGTATTTGCCGGCGCGGTGGCAAAGCAGATTCTGGAACGCAAGGGCATCCGCGTTGGCGCCCATATCAGCTGTATTTACGGGATCAACGACGCCGCAATGGAGGACTGGGACAGTCTGAAGGCGGCGGCGGAGAAGGAGTTCCCTGTGCTGGATGACGGGCAGGGCGAACAGATGCAGCAGGCCATTCTGGAGGCCAAAAACGAGCTGGACAGCGTGGGCGGCAGCATCGAATGCGGGGTGTTCGGTCTGCCCGCGGGGCTGGGCGCGCCCGATTTCGGGCTGAACGCAGAGGGTATTTTTTCTCAGTACCTGTTCGCCGTTCCGGCGGTCAAGGCGGTGTCCTTCGGCGCGGGCACGGCATTTTCCCTCATGCGGGGATCGGAGGCCAACGACCCCCTCTATGTAGATGATGACGGCACGGTAAAGGCCGAGCAGAACAACGCCGGCGGCATCAACGGCGGCATCACCAACGGTATGCCCCTTACCTTTGAGGTGACCATGCGGCCCACCCCCTCTATCGCCCGGCAGCAATTTACCATTGACATGGAAAAAATGGAAAACGCCGAGCTGGAGCTGCAGGGCAGACACGACCCCTGCGTGGTGCACCGGGCCGTTCCTGTTATTGAGGCGGCTGCGGCCCTTGCTGCCTGCCAGCTGCTTGGTATTTGAGAAAACAAGGTGATTTCAATGGAAGAATTGAAACAATACCGCGACCAAATCGACCGGATCGACCGGGAACTTGCCCGCCTGTTTCAGGACCGTATGGAAGTGGTGGACAGGGTGGGCCGGTACAAGCAGACCCGGGGCATCCCCGTGCTGGACAACAAGCGGGAGCGGGAGGTGCTTGCGGCCAAGGCGGAGCTTGCCCGGGATGGCGGCATGCAGGCCGACCTTGCCGCGCTGTTTGAAAACATCATGGCCATCAGCCGCCGCCGCCAGCGCAAGCTGGTCCGGGAGGACGGGGCCGAGACCGGCTATGACCAGTGCAAAAAGGCGCTGGCTGCGGCCCGCGCCCCTGTGGCAAACCCCACCGTGGCCTATCAGGGTGTGGCCGGTGCCTACAGCGAAATGGCCTGCCTGAACTTTTTCGGAGAGAACGGCTCGAAAAATGTGGGGCTGGAACAGTTTGAGGATGTATTCGAAGCGCTGAAAAAGGGCGAGGCGGACTACGCCGTGCTGCCCATCGAGAACAGCACCAGCGGAGCCATTCGTCAGGTCTATGACCTGATGAGCCGGTACGAGTGCTACATCGTGGGCGAGACCACCGTGCGGGTGGAGCACTGCCTCATGGCGCCCAAGGGGGCCAGCCTTGACACCATCACCCATGTATACTCCCACGAGCAGGGTCTGTTCCAGTCTGACCGGTTCCTGAACGCCCATCCAAACTGGTGTCAGGTGCCCTGCGCCGACACGGCGGGAGCGGGACAGTACGTGGCGCAGACCGGCGACATCACCAAGGCGGCCATCTGTTCGGAGCGGGCGGCCCGGCTGTACGGCCTTGAGATCCTTGCGCGCGGCACCAACCACAACAGTGAAAACACCACCCGATTTGTGGTGGTCTCTCCGGCTATGGAACTGCCCGACGGCGCGGACAAGGTCAGCACCGTGTTCACCCTGCCCCACGAGGCGGGCAGCCTGCACCAGATCATGACCATATTCGCCGTCAACGGCCTGAACGTGACCAGACTGGAGTCCCGGCCCATTCCGGGCTGCAGCTGGGATTACATGTTCTTTCTTGATTTTACCGGCAGTCTGGTCACGCCGGAACTGGACGGAGTGCTCCACGAGCTTGCCCAGACGGCGGCGGATTTCCGCGTACTGGGCAACTTTGTGGCCAATCTGTGAGGGAGCATATGAAAAAGAACATTGTACTCATCGGCATGCCCGGCTGCGGGAAGAGCGCCGTGGGCAGAGAGCTGGCCGCCATGCTGGACATGACGCTGGTGGATACCGACCGGGTGGTGGAGCAGGATGACGGACGCACTATCCCGGAGATCTTCGCCCGGGAGGGGGAAAAAGCCTTTCGGGACAAGGAGACTGCCGCGGTAAAACGGGCGGCCGGGATGACCAATGTGATCATCGCCACCGGCGGCGGCGTGGTGCTGCGGGAGGAGAACATGGACGCGCTGGGGAAGACCGGCATCATCTTTTTCCGTGACCGGGCCCTGTCCGACATTCTGGGGGAGGATCTGAGCGGGCGGCCGCTGCTCAGCGGCGATGCCAAGCGCATCTATGACCTCTATGACCGGCGCATCGGGCTGTACCGCAAGTACGCCCAACATACCATCTCCAACACCGACACCGCACGAGCGGCGGCTGAACGCATTGCCGCCATCTATGAAGAGGAGTGCAAGGGATGAAATTTCTGATCATCAACGGCCCGAACCTGAATCTGCTGGGCAAGCGGGAGCCGGGTATCTACGGCGACCAGACCTATGACGCGCTGTGCGCCATGATTTCTGACCATGCCGAAGCCAACAGCTCCACCGCCGACTTTTTCCAGTCCAACCACGAGGGGGCCATTATCGACGCCATCCACGCCGCCGACGGAGTGTACGACGCCATCATCATCAACCCCGCCGCCTACACCCACTACAGCTACGCCATTCTGGACGCCCTCAAGGCGGTGAGCGTGCCGGCCTACGAGGTTCATATCTCCGCTATTGACCGGAGGGAGAGCTTCCGGGCAGTCTCTGTCACCGCCCCGGCCTGCGTGGGACAGGTGTACGGACACGGATTCAAGGGCTATCTCATGGCTATGGACTGGTTTTTGGAGGGCGGGAAATGAGGCGGCTGTGCGTCATCGGCGACCCCATTGAGCATTCCAAGTCCCCCCTCATTCAAAACGCCATGATAGAGGCGGCGGGACTGGACTTTGTGTACGACGCCCGCCGTGTAGCCGGAGCGGACACCGCCCGCTGGCTGGAGCAGGCAAAAAAAGAGGGCTATGCAGGCTTCAACGCCACCATGCCCCACAAGGAACATCTTGTGCCCCTCGTGGACGTGCTGTCCGCCGACGCGGCACAGTACCGCTCGGTAAACACCGTATGCATCCGGGAGGGAAAAACATACGGCCACAGCACCGACGGCGTGGGCTTTGCGCAGGCTCTGCGGGAAGCCGGTATGGAGCCGGAGGGCAAGCGGGTGCTGGTCCTTGGAGCCGGGGGCGCGGCCAAGGCCGTGGTGCTCAAGCTGGCGCAGGCCGGCGCGGCCCGCATTGCCGTTGCCAACCGCACTGCAGACCGGGCGGCCCGTCTGTGCGCACTGACGGGAACGGACCGGGCACAGCCCGGCCCCTTTGATACCGAGGCCCTGAAGCGGCAGGCGGAGGGAGCTCACATCGTGGTCAACTGCACCAGCCTTGGTATGACGGGTGTGGCGGGACAGTTTGAGGATCTGTCCTTCCTGCGGGAGCTGGGTGCCGATGCAGGGGTGTATGATTTGATCTACAGCCCGGCAAAGACCGCCCTGCTGGAGCGGGCGGAGCAGTTGGGCTTGAAAACGGCCAACGGGCTTGGTATGCTTGTGTGGCAGGGCGTGTACGCTCTGGAGCATTTTGCCGGAACAAAGCTGGACGGGGCGGCGCTGGCCGCCGCCGCCCGAAAGGCGCTGGAGGGAGAAACATGAGTGTTGTGCTGATCACCGGGGCATCCCGGGGCATCGGAGCTGAAACCGCCCGGCTGTTTGCCCGGGAGGGCTGGGACGTGGCGGTCAATTACCGGCAGAACGCCGGCAGGGCACAGGAACTGGTGGACGAACTGCAGACTCTTGGCGTGCGCTGCTGCGCTCTGTGCGCCGACGTGTCCGACCCGGAGCAGGCGAAGACTCTGGTGGAGCAGACCGTCCGGCAGCTGGGCGGACTGGACGCGCTGGTGTGCAGCGCGGGCATCGCCCTGCCCCAGCAGCTGATCACCGACACCACCGATGAACAGTGGCGGCAGATCTTCGCCGTCAACGTGGATGGCACGTTTTATACTATCCGGGCGGCCGCGCCGCATTTTATCCATCAGAAATCGGGGCGCATCATCACCCTGTCCTCCATGTGGGGGGTGACGGGCGGCTCCTGCGAGGTGGCCTATTCCGCGTCCAAGGGCGCGGTGATCGCCATGACCAAGGCCCTTGCCAAAGAGCTTGGACCCTCCGGCATCACCGTCAACTGCGTGGCCCCCGGCGTGATCACCACCGACATGAACGCCCATCTGGATGCGGACAGTCTGGAAGCCCTGCGGCAGGAAACGCCGCTGGAGCGGCTGGGCTCGGCCCGGGACGCCGCCCGCAGCATCCTGTTTCTGGCCGGCCCCGGCGGGGACTTCGTCACCGGGCAGGTGCTGCAGCCCAACGGCGGCATGGTGATTTGAGGCACGAAAAACGAAAAAATACGACAGAAGCAGAAAAATGCGACAAAAATTATTAAAATGAATAATCTGTGAACTTTTTCAAGGAATATATTGACGAAAACGATTTGTGGGACTATAGTGTATGGAGAAGCCAATGAAAGAAAAGAGGAGGCCGTTCGTTATGGAACAGGCGAGAAACATCCTTCATTCCTATCTCGGCATCACCCAGCACATGTCCCGCAAATTCCGCAGCTACTTTGGCCGGCTGGACCTGACCTTTCCCCAGGCGCTGGCCCTGATCATGCTGGAGGAGCATGGGGACATGCCCATCAGCCGGCTGGCCCAGCTCACCGGCAGCGCCAACAGCACCGTGTCCGGCATCGTGGACCGGCTTGAAAAGAGCGAGCTGGTCCGGCGGGAGCGCTCTCCCTACGACCGGCGCATCATCTACGTCAGGCTGACGGACCGCTACCGCGCCATGCAGGCCCAGAAGCCCGGCGGTATCAGCGCCTACTTTGCCGATATATTCAGCGGTCTGTCAGAACAGGAGCAGGCGGACATCGCCGCCGCCTTTGCCCGGCTGAACGAGGTGCTGGAGCGGCAGTGATGCCCCATACGACAGGATCCCCGTTGTCGGGGGCGGATCCATGTGCTATCATAATATCTGCCGGGTCCGGGCCCGGCAGATATTGCGTTATATTATAATGGGAACAGGAGGGACAGCATGAGCAGACGGCGAAACACCGGCTACCGGGGCAGAACATGGGCGCGCAGCGCGCTGAATATCGCCCTGTGCCTGCTGATCCTGCTGCTGGTGCTGGGGGCGGGGCTTCTGTTGCTGGGTCAGCGCTATATCGTCTACACGGACGACGGTATCCGGCTGGAGCTGCCCTTCTTTGCACAGGAACAGCACGACCCCGAATTGGGCCGCGTGGACGTGATCCACGGTTAATATGTAATGTATAATATATAATGTATGTGCCGCACTCCGGTTTTCCGGGGTGCGGTTTTATCCGTCCATTTCCTGTATGACAGAAATTTTACAGTTATGTTACATCTTGCTTGGGTTTATTGACATTGAAAAAGGGTTGGGGTAAAGTACACGTAGAGGTAAGGGGCATTGTATCTGTTTTGCCGAAAACAGGTCGCTGCTCGAAACCGAAAATTTAAAGGAGGAAGATCCAAATGAGAAACCTGAAGCGCGCTCTTAGCCTGGCTCTGGCTTGCGTCATGCTCCTGGGCATGATGGTCATGGGTACCAGCGCTAGCACCTTCAACGATGCTGACAGCATCGTCAACAAAGAGGCCGTGGAGATCGCCGCTGGTCTGGGTCTGTTTGCCGGCACTGACGGCAACTTCATGCCCACCGGTACCGTGACCCGCGCCCAGATGGCCACCATCATCGTCAAGATGCTGTATGGCTCTGATTTCAATGCCGATTCCTACAAGGGCCTGAACACCTTCAGCGACACCGCTGCCTTCGAGGGCGGCTGGGCTGAGGGCTACATCAACGCCTGCGTGGCTGCCAAGGTCGTTGCCGGTTACGGCGATGGCACCTTCAAGCCCGGCAACCCCGTCACCACCGCTGAGGCTATCACCATGATCATCAACGCTCTGAAGGTTGATGCCGGTGAGGGCACCTGGCCCATGACCGTTATGGCCAAGGCCGAGGAGATCAAGCTGTTCGGCGAGCTGTCCCCCAAGCCCCAGACCAACGTTGCTCTGACCCGTGACGCTCTGGCTGTCATCTGCGTTGAGGCTCTGAACTACAGCCCCGCTGGCATCAAGGGCTATGTTGTTGAGGGTATCAAGGATACCGTCTTCACCGACTACCTGGAGGCTTGGATCGCTGCCGGTCAGAAGACCGAGAAGATCTCTTCCGCCGCTCAGGACACCCTGGCTACCACCGTCTTCGATCTGAAGACCGCCGAGGGTATCATCACCGGCAACCAGGCCACCGGCGACAAGGGCACCATCCTGAACAACGGTGCTGAGTTCGCCATCGAGACCGGTCTGGACATGATCGGCCACCGCGTCACCGTGTACTACGCTGAGGAGTACACCAGCGAGGAGGAGCCCGGTGTTGCTTACGCCGTTGTTGACGACTCCACCGTCGTCGTCGTGGACAAGGACATCGACGCTGACCGCACCAAGTTCCGCGCTGCTTTCGGCTCCAAGGCCTATGCTGCCGGTACCGGTTACGAGTTCGACGGCGTGTACGAGTTCTCCGCTCTGAGCATCGACGACATCTATGATGAGGTCGAGTTCACCGCTGATGCCGGCACCTACGTCATCTATGACGGCAAGGTCGTTTCCTACATCGCTCCCACCGCTGTTTACGCTGCTTACGTCACCGCTATCGACGCTGACAGCATCTACCTGTCCGACGGTTCCGATCTGGACAACACCGAGGACCTGGACGTTGTTGTTGAGTACGACGGCATCGCCAAGGGCGATTACCTGACCTACGTCGTGGCTCAGGGCGTTGTCGTTCTGACCAAGGTCGAGGCCATTTCCGGCGTTATCGCTTCTGCCGGCCCCAACAAGGACGGCCAGATGGTCATCACTGTTGACGGCACCGAGTACGTCGAGTTCGGCGGCTCCACTCTGGGTCTGGGCCTGACCACCTCTGCTGACGTGGCCGGACTCGACATGAACCTGGAGTACAGCATCTACCTGACTGCCGACGGCAAGTACATTGGTGTTTCTACTTCTGAGGCTGCTGCCGATGTCGAGGACATTGTTTATGTCGTGAAGGGCTTCTCCCCCAAGGCTACCGAGGACCTGTACGGCAACGAGACCAAGTACTTCTACGCTCAGGGCGTTAACACCGACGGCGAGGAAACTCACGTCCTGATCGGCGCCTACGTCAACGGCAAGGAGTACGGCACCACCTGGGGCATCGACGATCCCACCGAAACCTCTCCCGTGATCAAGGGCTTCTATCAGGTCAAGGATCCCGTCGGCAAGAACGAGAAGAAGTACGAGATCATGACCCTGGATATGTGCGTGGCCGGCTACGACGCCAAGGAGAACCCCTACTTCGTGGGCACCAACCGTTTTGCTACCACCGATGATTCAACCATCTCCTTCGCCTCCGGCAGTGCTTACGCCGGTATGCACGTTTGTAATGCTGCCTGCCCCGTGGGCGACGGTGCCGGCGGTACCGCTGCCGGTCATACCCCCACCGCTCTTTCCACTGTGACCGCTTACTTCACCGCTACCTCCAAGCAGCTGTTCTGGGTCGAGGAGGACGACGGCTCTCTGACCACCTCCGTTGTTGCCAAGGCTAACTGGAGCTACAAGACCGCCAAGGGCCAGGCTGAGAAGTTCCCTGTCCTGATGACCCGTGACAGCAGCGGTACTACCTACGTCGTCATGATGGTCATGAACGAGGATCCCACCAAGGGTGCCAACAGCAACACCGCTATCTACATTGCTGATACCGCTTATGACCGCGTGGTCGCTGACGGCTATCAGTACGACGTCTACAACGCCGGCAACGGCAAGGTCGTCACTCTGACCATGGCCGGTGACGACGAGCTGAAGGGCCTGAGCGGCTTCTACTACTACGCTGAGGACGAGGACGGCATGGCCGAGATCCTGGACGAGCGTCCCGAGATCGACCCCGCTGATGGCGGCCAGTACTTCACCGACCGCACCTTCACCCACTTCTCCTACACCGGTTCCACCAGACGTATTAACGCTCTGCCCGGCACTGGCGTTACCTCCGATACCGTTTCCTCCAGCACCAAGGTCATCGACCTGCGCTCCGAGGAGCAGATGAAGATCGACGGCGTTGACGAGATCACCACCGCTGACCGCATGATGGCTCTGCGTGACTCCGGCAAGCTGGTCCAGTTTGATCTGGGCGAAGCAACCAGCGGCGCTTGCGGTGCCATCTTCATCAAGAGCCTGATCACCGCTCCTGTGGCCGACACCCTGTACTATGTGGGTGAGTCCACTGTCCTCCCCGGCATCTACGAGGCTTACAATGTGGCTGCCGACGAGGCCCAGGACATCTTCGTTACCAAGGGTATTGAGGAGATCGGCTTTGTGACCTACAAGTTCAACGGCACTGACTTCGAGGTCAAGGCTGCCACTGTTGCCGGCGCTCTCTCCGGCAAGGTCGTTTCCAAAATTGACGTCGATGTCGTCACTGTTGACGGCAAGACCGGCAATCTGTCCGAGATTACCTATATCAACGCCTCCGGCATTCCTCTCTTCGATAAGGTTGACTCTCTGATGGTCGGCAGCGTCGTGGATGCTTACGTGGTCGACGGCAAGATCAAGGCCATCTTCCTGACCGGCGTCAAGGGCATGCTCACCGATGCTGATCTGGTCGACGGTAAGATGCTGGTTTACATGGACAACGGCAAGTATCCCGCCGGCAAGAACCTGGTTTACACCATGGACGGCAAGCCCGCCGTGCTCACCATTCCTACTGGCGGTTCCTGGGCTGGCGGCAAGTTCCTGGTGCTGACCGTCGAGAATGGCAAGATCACCAAGCGCGCCGGTATGAGCCTCTTTAACAAGTATGACGGCACTTCGTACGGATCGCTCAAGAATCCTACCGAGACTCCTATCGGCTTCATGTTCCACAACAACTGGAAGAGCTATGACGTTGCCAACCGCAAACTGGTTACCGGCGAAGAGTTTGCTATCGCCGTCCATGGCGAGTTGTCTGCTAAGCTGCCCGGCACCTGCAATATGGGCTGCGGCCACTACTCGTCCCCCGCAGTTGTCGAGCACGACACCGTGGTCCTGACCGACGACGCTGTTGTCGTGGATACCCGCGACGGCCAGGTGTACACCGGCGCTGCCGCTGACACCTTCCTGGCCAGCCTGGACGAGACCGTCGTTCTTGACGCTGCCTCCTCCACCAACAGTGACAAGGTTGATTTTGTTGCCGTTGGCGCTTACGACTCCGCCAAGGCCGCTGCCTGGTTTGCTTCTCAGCAGTAATCAGGTCGTTTGACCGGACTAAAAACTTGATACATCATTAAGTTCAGCGGGCGCTCTTCGGAGCGCCCGCTGTTTTTATGCCCGTAAAAACGCCTCCCCCTTGACGGGGGAGGTGACGAGCGGAGCGAGGCGGAGGGGGTGGCGTCTTCGCTTATGACACCGCTCTGTTTGCCGAGCTGGAGGCTGCTGCTCAGTGACCTGAGCACTCCACTGTGCTAAAAACTTGATAGCTTATTAAGTTCAGCGGGCGCTCTTCGGAGTGCCCGCAGTTTTTATGCCCGCAAAAACGCCTCCCCCTTGCCGGGGGAGGTGCCGAGCGG
>JAGAMC010000012.1 GCA_017624915.1 Oscillospiraceae bacterium
AAACTAAGGTGAGCACTTTGCGATAAACTCTTTATTTTCAAGGCTTTTGGAGGATTTTATTAAAACCCTGTGAGGGTTAATAACCACTTATAAAATTGTGGTTTTCAAATTCTTATTTGGCGAACTCTTACGCCTTATGCCCACCGATCTGGGCATTGCGGTCTTTGGCCGTAGCGCCTTCCTCCAGATTCATGCCTTTGAGTATGGCGTTCTTGCCAAACTTCTTCTTGATAGACAGGATAGCCTCCTGCTGACTGCGCTCCCGTTTCAAAGCGGCGGCATCCTCGGCCTTCTGCCGGTCCCTGGCCTCATAGTCGGTGAACAGGTCGAGCTGTTCCGTCATCGGCTCGGCGGGAACCGCAGCTTCGTCGATAACATGATTGGCGACGATGTTCAGGCGACGGATCAGCAGGTCAGGGTCAACGATGCGATCATAGAGCTCAGACACCGCCTGTAGGATCTCCCTGGTGGAGGAAGTGTACTTGCCGAGGTTGCCGGTGCCGTGAGCGTGCTTCGGGATCTGCCGCCCATAGTGGTCGGTGGTGACCTCGCCCTTGTATGCCTTACTCCGCTTCGGGTCTGTCAGATTCTCAATGTCGTAGCCAACCGTCAGCACGATCTGGTTGGTGACAAGCCCCTTGTCCACCAAGTCCAGGACCAGCAGATCCGCCATCTCACGCACCACCAGCTTGGCCTTATCAGCCGTATAGGGGCAGTGCAATACCTGCCCGGAGCCGATGCTGTTGGACTCCGGCTTATAGGCTTTGATGTCCGCAATGGTGCAAGGCTCCCAACCCCAGGCGTGGTCAATGAGCAGCTCGGCATTGACCCCAAAGAGTTTATACAGCACATCATCGTTCTGCACGGACTGGCGGGCCACATCGCCCATGGTGAACATCCGGTTTGCCTCCAGCTTCCGTGCATAGCCCCGGCCGACACGCCAGAAGTCGGTGAGAGGACGATGACTCCAGAGGGTGCGGCGGTAGCTCATTTCGTCCAGCTCGGCGATCCGGACACCGTTGCGGTCAGCAGGGATGTGCTTTGCCACGATATCCATAGCGACCTTGCAGAGGTACATATTGGTGCCGATGCCTGCTGTGGCCGTGATGCCGGTAGTCGCCAGAACATCCAGTATGATCTTCATGGCAAACTCGCGGGGTGTGAGCTTATAGGTGCCGAGGTAATGGGTGGCGTCGATGAACACCTCATCGATGGAATAGACATGGATATCTTCCGGCGCCACATACTTCAGGTAGACATTGTAGATCTCCGTGCTGGTCTTCATATACTTGGCCATCTGCGGAGGGGCAACCACGTAGTCGATGGCCAGCTCCGGATGGGCTTTCAACTCGGTATCATCGTGGGATGCCCCGGTGAAGGTGCGACCAGGAGCCATGCGCTGGCGCTGTGCGTTGGCCTGCTTGACCTGCTGCACAACCTCAAAGAGCCTCGCCCGGCCGGAGATGCCGTATTGCTTCAAGGCAGGAGAAACGGCAAGACAGATGGTCTTCTCGGTGCGGCTCAGATCCGCCACCACAAGGTTGGTGGTCATGGGGTCCAAGTTCCGCTGCATACATTCAACGGATGCGTAGAACGACTTCAAATCTATTGCGATATAGGTACGCTGCATCTCCATCTGACCACCTCCTTGCTGTCACTTTATTAAGAACATTATAGCATACTAAAGTGGCGCTTGTGTAGCCGTATTGTAAATTGCAAAGGAAAGCGCAGCTCCCGGCCGGAATGGCGGGTGCTCGTAAAACAGTTAAACCAAAAATTTAGCTATTTTACGGCATCTGTCAGACGGGGTTGGCTAAACAAAAGTTAGCGATACTTGGTTTGATAACCGAGTATCGCTTCTTTTTTACCCGTAAAAACGCTTTTGTGGAGGTACATATGATGCAGGAACTGAAATATATTCGTTGCGGTCATTACTATATTCCCGATATTCGCTTGCCGGAAGAAAACAGACCTATTGGTCGATGGGGGCGTATGCACAGAGATTATATCAAGGAGCATAACCCTATCCGTTTCAATAATCTTTGTCTCAGCGGCGAACTCTGGACATATCTGGCTGATTTGAACGAGCAGGCACAGAGCCGTCTTGAACTTATTGTTGAACAAATGAAAGCCGCTGAGGGTGTGACAGAGGGCATGAAGCAGCACGATCAGATGGCATGGGTGGGTGCTATGAACAGCATCCGAAATCGAGCAGAGGAAGTCATCCTCTGGGAAATAATCTACGGGGAGGATGCGGTATGAGAATCCTTGAAGAATTTTGGTACGGCAATATTGAGCCAACAGAGTACGACACCTCTTCCAAGGAGTACAAGAAGCTGCAGGAGCTGATCTGCAGAAATGAAGAAAAGCTCCGAGCCACCATGACGGATGAACAGAAAGAATTGTTTTCTAAATATGCAGACTGTGTGCGAGAATACCAAACCATTACAGATTATCTGCTATTCCAGAACGGCTTTAAGCTGGGTGCCAGAATGATGATTGAGGTTATGGAAGAATAAGCAAAGCATAACCCGAACCCGGATTTTATTAGATGCGTTAGAGATTGGAACATTGATAATGGTTGTTTGAACTACGATTTTCCTCATTGTTACTACCTGGTTTAAATCTTCTTATCTTGATAATTGCTACAGCACAACTTTTATACCGATACTTAGGTATAAGTATAGTCCCTTATACCATGCCCGAAATGAATTTCTAAAATTTCTCAATTTACCTATTGACAAAGTAGGTATACTGTGCTATCATTCAACCAATCAAACGAGTAGGTAATAAAAGAAAGGAGATTGGAACCATGAAGAAGTTCGCTATCATTGCCAACATGATGATGGAGATGTGCATGTGCTGCATGTGCATGATTTCTTGCGTTCCTTTTTCCGATGAGTCCTCCATCTCAGAAGTCGCTCATTGTGCCGCCTAATCGCGAGGTTCACAGTGCATTCCGACCGGGAGACCCTATCGGGTTTCCCGGTTTTTATTTTTCAGGAAGGTGTCCCATATGAAAAATCACTTTGAAGAGCTTGTCAGAGCAAATTTCCGTTTCGGCCGAATGTGATATAGATATGCATCCATAATTCACATCACAAACGCTGAAAGGAAATGACGATCATGGCAAATTATAAATTTGAAACACTTCAGCTCCATGTGGGCCAGGAGACTCCCGACCCTGCTACCGACGCCCGTGCTGTTCCCATCTACGCCACCACTTCCTATGTGTTCCACAACTGCGAACACGCAGCCGCCCGCTTTGGCCTCACGGATGCCGGAAACATCTACGGCAGACTGACCAACTCGACTCAGGATGTTCTGGAAAAGCGCGTGGCGGCTTTGGAGGGTGGCGTTGCCGCTCTGGCTCTGGCTTCCGGCGCAGCGGCTATTACATACACCATTGAAGCTCTCGGTCAGAATGGTGGCCATATCGTAGCACAGAAGACCATCTACGGCGGCAGCTATAATCTGCTGGCTCACACCCTCCCCAATTTCGGCATTACAGCCAGCTTTGTGAACATTCACGACCTCGCGGAGGTGGAGGCGGCAATTGTGGACAATACCCGAGCCCTCTACATCGAAACCCTCGGAAATCCCAACAGCGACATTCCAGATATCGACGCTCTGGCAGAGCTTGCCCACAAGCACGGTCTGCCTCTGGTAGTGGATAACACCTTTGGTACTCCCTATCTGATCCGTCCCATTGAGCATGGCGCGGATATCGTGGTGCATTCCGCTACCAAGTTCCTCGGCGGTCACGGTACTACTTTGGGCGGTATCATTGTTGACTCCGGTAAGTTTGACTGGGCGGCAAGCGGCAAGTATACCGCAATCGCCGAACCAAACCCCAGCTATCATGGCGTATCCTTTGTCAATGCTGCTGGCCCTGCCGCTTTCGTGACTTACATCCGTGCGATCCTGCTCCGTGATACCGGCGCTTCTATCTCTCCCTTTGCCGCGTTCCTTCTGCTGCAGGGTGTGGAGACCCTCTCTCTCCGTCTGGAGCGCCATGCAGAAAACACAAAGAAAGTGGTGGAGTTTCTGGCTTCCCACCCTCAGGTGGAGCATGTCAATCACCCCTCTCTGACTAATCATCCCGATCACGCCCTGTATGAGAAGTACTTCCCCAACGGCGGCGGCTCCATTTTCACCTTTGAGATCAAGGGCGGCGTGAAGGAGGCTCACCAGTTCATCGACAACCTGCAGATATTCTCCCTGCTGGCCAATGTAGCTGACGTCAAAAGCCTCGTTATCCATCCCGCTACCACGACCCACAGCCAGCTGACAGAGGAAGAACTGACGGAGCAGGGAATCAAGCCCAACACCATCCGCCTGTCCATCGGTACCGAGCATATTGACGATATCATTGCCGACCTGCAAAACGGGTTCGACGCAGTCAAATAACCATCTATCTTAAATAAAAAGGAGATTATATCAATGAAAAAGTTTGTTTCTACTCTGCTGATCGCAGTTCTAACTATCACCGCCGCATTTTCCCTCACTGCTTGCGGCAGTTCCGAGAAAATCACCATTGCTGTTCCCAACGATACCACGAATGAAGCACGTGCTCTGCTCCTGTTGGAGGATCTCGGCTATATCAAGCTGAAGGAGGGCGCGGGTATCACCGCCACCATCCTTGATATTGAGGAAAACCCCTATGGGATCGAATTCAAGGAAGTGGAAGCCGCTCAGCTTCCCAATGTGCTGCAGGATGTGGATTATGCGGTCATCAACTCCAACTATGCCATTGAAGCAGGCCTGAACCCCACTAAGGATGCATTGGGAATTGAAGGCTCATCCTCTGCTTACGGCAATATTCTGGCTGTGAAAGAGGGTAACGAAAACTCCGATCTCATTAAGGCGCTCAAAGCGGCTCTTGAAAGCCAGCAGGTAGTCGATTTCATTGCTGCTGAATACGATGGTGCTGTGGTATCTGTCGTTGACGAACCCACGGACGGCTATGACGATCCCGTTGATTATGACGCCCTTTCCGGCCAGACGATTACCATTGCTGCTTCGCCCACCCCTCACGCTGAGATCCTTTCCGTTGTAAAGGAAATCCTGACCGAAAAGAACGTTATCCTTGATATCCGCGAATTTACCGACTATGTCCAACCCAACAACGTGGTGGAAAGCGGCGAGATCGACGCCAACTACTTCCAGCACATTCCCTATCTGGATGACTTCAATGCCGAGAACGGTACCCACATCGTTTCTGTTTCCGCAATTCATGTAGAGCCTATTGGCATTTACGGCGGCAAGCAGACCTCTCTCGACGCAATCAAAGGATAAAAACGCAGCTGGGCAGAGCATCTCTGCTCTGCCCAGCAACTACCGGAGGCTCATATGATCGAGATAAAGAATATATCAAAACAGTTTCATACGGCTGAAGGTATGGTCGAAGCGCTGAAAGACGTATCCCTCTTCATTCCGGACGGCGATATCTTCGGAATTATCGGCATGAGCGGGGCCGGAAAAAGTACCCTTGTGCGATGTATCAATATGCTGGAGCGTCCGACACAGGGAAGCGTCATCATTGATGGTGTTGACCTTAGCGGCTTGCCGGAAAGAAGACTCCGGGAATTACGACGGGATATTTCCATGATTTTTCAGGGCTTTAACCTTCTGATGCAGCGGGACTGTCTGAGCAACGTATGCTTCCCGTTGGAACTCGCGGGAATGAGCAAGCCGGTGGCCAGGAAGCGTGCTTTTGAACTGCTTGACGTCGTTGGACTGGGGGACAAAGCGAAAGCCTACCCCGCCCAGCTCTCCGGTGGACAGCAGCAGCGGGTTGCGATTGCCAGAGCCCTTGCAACCGACCCGAAGGTGCTCCTCTGCGACGAAGCCACCAGCGCCCTCGACCCAACCACCACCAACTCGATTCTGGATCTGGTCCGAAGTATCAACGAAAAGCTGGGGATCACCGTGATCATCATTACCCACCAGATGAGTGTAGTGGAGAGCGTCTGCAAGCATGTTGCCATTCTGGACAACGGTACGGTTGTGGAGCAAGGTGAGGTTACAGAAGTGTTCTCACACCCGAAATCGACGGCGGCACGGCGGTTAGTATTCCCGGAAGGCGACTCGGATTCGCTGATTGCCGGAGATGCGGAGCAACGCTTCATTCGTGTTGTATTCAACGGAGCCAGAGCAACTGCTTCGCCGCTGATTGCAAAGATGGCCGTAGAAAAAGGAATCGAGGCCAGCATCGCATACGCATCCACCCGGAGCATCGGTGGAAAAGCCTACGGTTCCATGCTGCTCAGCATCCCTGGCAGCGACGGGGCTGTACAGGCCGCCATCGGGTATCTGACCCAGACACCTGACGTACTGGCAGAGGAGGTGACCGCTCATGTTTCGTGACTTATTCTCCCAGGAGACCCTGCAGGAATCGTGGCGCATCATCGCAGCGGAGTTCCCCCTGGCCATCTGGGAAACGGTGTATGTCACTGTTCTGTCCACTGCTTTCGCCATCGTGATTGGCCTGCCCTTAGGCGTTCTGCTGGTAACTGGAGAAAAGGACGGCATTCTGCCCCTGCCGCCCCGGGTCCTGCAGGCTCTGAACGGGATCATCAATCTGCTGCGCTCTATCCCGTTCCTGATCCTGATGATCCTGGTCTTTCCCCTAACCCGCCTGCTGGTGGGCACCGTGGTGGGAACACCGGCCTCCATCGTCCCGCTGGTGATCGCCGCCTTCCCCTTTGTGGCAAGGCTTGCGGAAACAAGTCTCAGGGAGGTTAGTCCCAATACCATCGAAATGGCGCAGAGTATGGGGGCATCGCCTTTGCAGATCATCACTAAGGTGATGATTCCGGAAAGCATTCCGTCTCTTATCTCCAATGCGACAACAGCCATTACCACCATTCTCGGCTATTCGGCAATGAGCGGAATCATTGGCGGCGGAGGACTTGGAAAAATTGCCATAAATTATGGATATTACCGATACAAATACCTGATCATGATAGCGGCGGTCGTGTTGCTTATCATTCTGGTGCAGATATTTCAGAGTGTGGGAACGAGGCTGGCCGTC
>JAGAMC010000013.1 GCA_017624915.1 Oscillospiraceae bacterium
ATCGAGGAAATCGACCCGTGTATGCTGCGAGAGCTGATAAAGGCGATCTATGTGGAAGCACCCGACAAGTCCAGCGGCAAGCGCAGACAGAAGATCCACATCGAATATGACGG
This sequence comes from Oscillospiraceae bacterium, assembly GCA_017624915.1. Classification (GTDB taxonomy): domain Bacteria; phylum Bacillota; class Clostridia; order Oscillospirales; family Oscillospiraceae; genus Lawsonibacter. Next base: position 114 of record JAGAMC010000013.1, read on the forward strand.
CATCGGCTTTATCCCTTTGGAAGAACTTACGAAAAAGGAAACGGCGTGACCGAAGTCACGCCGTCCCTTGAAAACAGTCGTTTTCAAGCATTTTTCAAAATAACTGTTTTACGAAGCCCCGCCTAAGGGCGGAGCTTTTCTCGTTTTCCTTTCATATCCGCAAACAAAGCGGCGTCCAGATGGCCATTAGTATCAATTTGTATCAACATGGCACGTTGTGCCGTCCTTTGCAGCCGAATTTTGCCGAACCGGAGCCCTTTCTTTGGAAAATATATTGCATTTGGCCGGAAAGCAAGCAAGCTGAACGCACCCGCCTGACCGGCAAAAGGGCCATTGATGCTCACAAATAACTGTAAATACTTTACTTTTAAGGCGGGATATGATAGGCTTTTTTTGAAATTTTCTGAAAATTTTCTACTTTATAAAATCAAAGCAACTACACAGGCACAGAGGAGGGAGAACATGGCGTTGATCGCAGCCGGCTTGCTTGTTGTCATCCTGACCTGTTTGGCGTTGGAGCGGCGCCGTGCTCTTCAGAATCGAAAAAAGCTGCAGCATGTCATTCATGTAAACGGGATTCGAGGAAAGTCCACGGTCACCCGGATGATCGATGCGGGGCTTCGGGCGGGCGGCTTCAGGGTATTCTGTAAAACGACCGGAACCGTCCCCATGATCATTGGAACGGATCATACAGCTCGACCTTTGCGCCGGCGCGGACGGGCCAATATCAAAGAGCAACTTGATATTCTCCGTCTGGCGGCACAGGAGGAAGCTCAAATTCTGGTTCTGGAATGCATGGCTGTTGATCCTGCCCTGCAGCGTGTAGCACAGCATGAAATGGTTCGAGCCGACATAGGTGTCATTACGAATGTGCGTTTGGATCACACCGCTGAAATGGGGGAGACTCTGGAGGAGATTTGTGACTCTCTGTCCAGCACCATACCAAAGAACGGGATCTTATTTACTGCGGATGAGCAATTCTTTTCGCGGCTTGCCCACAACGGGGAGCAAATCGGCTGCCGAACAGAGTTGGCCAGGCCCAAAGGGAACGAGCCCGAGTTTGAGTTCCCGGAAAACCTGGCTCTGGCGTTGTCAGTCTGCCGTTACTTGGGAGTGGCAGAAGAAACCGCACTGAAGGGAATGCTCCATTACCAGCGGGATCCCTATGCCCTGTCTTTGTACCGCCTGCCCGGCGGCGGCATCTTTATCAACGGTCTGTCCATCAACGATCCCCAGTCGACCCGACTGGTATTTGAACGGCTGGCAGAACGGTTTGACTGGGACAGCCGGGATCTCATACTCCTGATCAACAACCGGCCGGATCGCGGCTACCGCACCGAGCATATGGTCATGGTGGCTCAAGCGCTGCAGCCGACCCAGGTGTGGCTGCTGGGCGCATCCCAGAGGGCGGCCGCCCGTGCCATTCTGAAAAAAGCCCCCCAGCTTGAGGTCCGTCGCTTTTCACGCGCCGGAGAGCTTCCGCTGGATCAGATCCCTCAGGGCAAGGTGATCTTCGCGGTGGGGAATGTGGCCGGACCGGGCCATGAAGTAATGAGACGCGTGAGAGAGGAGGGCGAGGAATATGTATCATGAAGTTGTTCTTACGGGTGTGGCTGTCAGTCTGCTTTTTTCTGAGCTGACCGGGCTGTCCCCGGCGGGACTGGTGGTTCCGGGATACATTGCGCTTTCCCTCCAAACACCGCGGCGGGTGCTCTACACCCTGCTGATCGCCCTGCTGGCGTGGGGAGCCGCCCGCCTGCTGGAGCGCTGGATGATTTTATATGGCCGGCGGCGCTTCGCGGTTTTGATCCTGCTGTCCTTCCTGATCAATGAAGTGATTGTGGGGGCGGGGATCCTTCCCTATGACCCGGGCATGATCGGCGTACTGGTGCCGGGGATCATTGCCAACGAGTTGGAAAAACAGGGTGTGCTGAAATCGCTGCTGTCTCTGGCTGTCGTGGTGGGCATTCTGATTCTGCTGATGATGTGGCAGGGACTGAGGGTGTTTCCTGTATGAGAAAGAAGGAAAACGCCATTCTTCGCCTTATGGCGGCAGTTCTGGCTCTGTTGACATTATCTGCGTTTTTGACCTATCAAAGCGCAGCCCGGACCCAAAACGAGTATTATGAGATCCAGGTGGAGGCCGCCCGGCGGTTGGAGCAGTACTTTGCCGCGGTGCGCGGCTATAGGGAAGAACTGGGGATCCCGCTGAGCGATGACGACCTTCACAAGACCGGCATGATCGGGCTGCCCTACACCGGGATCACCACAACTTCGGGCGCATTGGAGGCCAAACGAACTGCCGCATGGCCTGATATGGCGGCGCTGTGTGTTCGTATGCTGTATGAGGCGGGAGTGCGCCCGGGAGATACTGTGGGCGCCGGATTTTCCGGTTCTTTCCCCGGAATGAACCTGGCTGTGGTGGCAGCCTGTGAGAGCATGAACGTGAAACTGGTCTGCATTTGCTCTGTAGGCGCATCTACATATGGAGCGAATATCCCGGAGCTGACCTTCCCGGATATGATGTACCGCCTGAAACAGGGCGGGCTGATCCGCACGCAGAGCGCGGCGGTGACCATGGGTGGCTATCACGATGTTGGCGCGGACATGGATACGGAACTGGCCGGCCAAATCAGACGGCGGCTGACAGATTTAGGGCTGAACCTGCTGGAAGAGGCTGATTTTCAGGCGAATCTGGAACTGCGGGAGACGCTTTACCTGCAGGAGGGCCCGATCGACTGCTTTGTGGCGGTGGGCGGAAACCTGACCTCTCTGGGGCAGGGCGAGACGGGCGTATCTCTGGGGCAGGGCGTGCTCCGTCCCGAAAGGCCCCTGCAGATCAACGAGGCCAGCGGCCTGGTGCAGCGCTATCTTGCCCGGGGGCTTCCGGTCATCAACCTGCTGAATATCAAAAAGATCATGGCCGATTACAGCATGCCCTACGATCCGGCCCAATGGCCCCCCATCGGGCAGTCGGCGGTGTACAGCAGCATTCGGTATGAAAGAGGCTGGATCCTCCTCGGCCTTGGGGGGACGGCTGTGCTTTTGTCCCTTTGCCTGTGGATACGACGTCGGGGAAAGTATTGCACAGGCGTTTTTAAAAAAGACGCAAACGCAAAGCGGGAAGGATGAGATATCCATGTCAGACAGCGAACTGAAGATTTTGATGATCGATGACGACGAGCAGATCCTCTTTGCACTTCATGCTGTGTTCCAGTTTCAGGGCTGGGAATCAGTTTCCGCCAAAGATGTACTGGCGGGGCTGGACCTGTTGCGCACAGAAGCCCCCGACCTGGTGCTGATCGATTACCATCTCCCCCGCATCAACGGGATCAAGGGGGTCGAGATGATCCGTGAGCTGGATGCCAATGTGCCGATCATCGTTTTTACGATTGACGAAAGCCAGGAAGTGGCAAACCAGTTTATCGAGGCGGGGGCCAGTGATTTTGCCCTGAAGCCCATCAAGGTCCCGGACATCATCAGCCGCATTCGACTGCACATCCGGCTGCTTGACAGCAACAAAAGGCTGAAGGACAAGGATGAAGTTCGGCCGCCTGTCTCACAGGTGAAAGGGATCGGTGCGGCCACGCTGGAATTGATTCAGGAGGCCTTCCGAAATGAAGATGAGTATCTCACTGTCGAAGCCATATCCGAGCGAACCGGCCTTGCCTATCAGACCTCCTACCGCTATTTGCAGCATATGGCTTCGCAGGAACTGGTGGAGATCAGTCAGAACTACGGAAAGGTCGGACGCCCCAAACAGAAATACCGTTTGAAGCAGCAACGCAGTTCCCTTTGAAAAAGAAAGGTGGATGGGCCGTGAGACGGCGTGGCATGATTTTGTTTTTGATCGTTCCGGCACTTTGTCTTTCGCTGGCGGGCTGCGGAACCCGGGGCCTGGAGGCGGAACCGGAATTGTGGCGGCTGGACGACTTTGAAAGCTGCTTTGAGGCGCGGTTCAGCACAGACAACGAGGCGTATCTGCTGCTGGAGGGCACGCAGGAGGAGAATACCGTCCAGATCCTGCGGGGAAAAGAGGATGGCCCCACCCTCTACATCGTAGCCGGTGTTCACGGCGACGAGGTGGCCGGATGGCTGGCGGGAAACCTCTTGAAGCAGGCCACATTGAAGGCAGGGCAGCTCTATATTCTCAGTCCCGCCAATCTCTACGGCGCGGGGCAGAATCAGCGCAAGACCCAGTCCGGCCGGGACCTGAACCGAAACTTCCCGGGAAACTCCGTCGGCTGGGACGCCGAGCGCATCGCGGATTCCATCTATACGGACATCCGGGATAAGCAGCCTGAGCTGGTTCTGGATCTGCACGAGGCGATCGCCAAAGAGGATGATTATGAGTCTTTGGGCGCAAACTACGATGCTTTGGGCAACTCCCTGATCTGCCAGTCCCTGAACGGGATCGGAGAGCTGGTGCTTGACGCGCTGCTGGCCTCTGAGGCGGGGGAGCTGTGCTCCGGCGCCCTTACCCTGTACGGCTCGCCTCCAACAGGAAGCCTGAACCGGACGGTGACAGAGGAGCTTGGTGTGCCTGTAATCACTGTGGAAACTTTGCGCGCCGAGCCGTTGGCGCAGCGGGTGCAAAACCAGCTGGAGCTGGTGGAGTTCGTGCTGGAGCACTACGAGATGCGATAAGCCTTGAGGAAGGGAGACAACAGGGTGAAACAAGAAACTCAAACGCAACCTGTGTTCCGTCTGGCTGCAGTGGATAAAAAAGAACTGCTGGTGGGGGTCGCTCTTATCGCGGCAAGTTTTTTCATGCCCCTTGTGTTCAATGTACATAATTTCTCTGTGCTGAAATCCATCATTCGGGCTCTGTACCAGGCAGAGAAAATCGACATTATTGCCGCGTCGGTACAGCTGATCGCCCTAAATTCCATCCGCGGCATCCCCCATTATGTGGGTGCGTATTTTGTGGGTGAGTCCCTGTCTTTTCGCTGGAGAGAGCACCGAGCGTGGCCGGTAAACTCTCTGATCATTCTGGTGATCCTCCTGCTGACCTATTGGGGCATTGGCGCCGTTCATGGTATCCGCTATGACTTTGGTCTCCCGGCGGTGCTGGTATGCTTTTTTGTGCTTTTCTTCCGCAAGATCCATTGCCGCTATATTTCTCTAATGAAAAAGGCGAGCATGATCACGCTGGTACTGACAGCCTTCCAATTTTTGGACATCATGCCCGCCATGAGCAGATTCCCTGTAGGACGGGGGGAGACCTCCATGGACATCAAGATGGCCTCCATGATCCTGGATACAGATACGGCACTCAACACGGTTGGTACAGTTGGAATGCTGCTGTTTCTGGCCTTTGCGCTGGTCGTCTTTTTTCACCTGCGGGAAGAGAACAACCTGAAAGAACTGAATTTCCTCAGGGAACAGAACCAGACCATTTTGATGCAGTCCCAACTCAATGAGATGAAAAACCGCACCCATCAGGAGATGCAGTATTTGGTCCACGACTTGAAATCGCCCCTGACCGCGGTGCAGACGCTGGTGGGCGTGCTGAAAATGGAGAGTGAGGAAGACCGGCGGGAGCGGGACGTGGAGTATCTGGACCACATCGAAAACGCCGTGGAGCGCATGAGCGAGATGATCTCTGAGATCCTTTATCAGGACCAGCAGACCCTTCACACCACGCAGGAGCTGGTGGAGATCGCACTGGCGCAAAGTTCGGTAAATGACTACGCAGACTATATTCGCGTGGACAATCAGGTTCCGGAGGCGTTGGTAAATGCCAACCGGTTCCTGTTCCCGCGGGCGCTGATCAACCTGATCGAAAACTCCGCGCAGGCTATGGAAGGGCAAAGCCGGCCGGAGATCTTACTGCAGGTGGATCGGTGCCGGAAGAAGGGCATTGTTTTCACCGTGCAGGACAACGGCGCGGGCATCGACGAGCAGCGGCTGGAGACCATATGGAACCGCGGGACCTCCGGACGTCACTCCAGCGGTCTTGGTTTGGCCTTTGTGCGCAATGTGGTTGACCGGATGAATGGCAAGATCCGCATCAAAAGCAAGGTGGGTCAGGGGACCAAAATTCATGTGATCCTGCCGGATGAGCCCGCCGGCAGTGATTAAGAAGAACAACGTCAGGCACGGAAGACCAGTGGTTTCTTCCGTGCCTGCTTTTTTAGAAACCATAGCGTTTTTGCGCGGAGATAAATATGAGAAAAAGTTGACTGGCCCACATAGTAAAAATTATAATTTGTGTATATCATACAGTCTGGATAACTATACATTGAAAGAAATGGGATGTTTTTTCCAAGCTGTGGGTATAGAGGATTCCAATAAAAACGAGGAGGAAAAAGAATGAAAAAGAAGGTATTGGCACTGTTCCTGGCTATGGCCATGGCCCTGTCCCTGGCCGCCTGCGGTACCACTCCCAGTGGTCCCGCGGTTTCCGACCCCGCCGAGGACGAGATTTGGTCCTCTACGGACGAAAACGGCAACCTGAAGCTGACCGAGCGTGACGATGTCGGTGAGAACGGCATGGTCACCACCGCCAACGTGTACGCCACCATGGCCGGTCTGGAAGTTCTGGAGCAGGGCGGCAACGCGGTTGACGCGGCTATCGCCATCTCTTACGCTCTGGGTGTCTGCGAGCCCAACGCTTCCGGTCTGGGCGGCGGCGGCTTCATGAACATCCATATGGCCGACGGCAGCGAGCTGGTCATCGACTACCGCGAGGTCGCTCCCATGGCTCAGGACGCCTACACCTGGCTGGACGAAACCGGCGCGGTCAAGAACAACGGCACCGCCAACTCCGTCGGCGGTCTGGCCACCGGCGTTCCCGGCACTGTCGCCGGTCTGGAGTACGCTCTGGAGAACTACGGCTCCGGCAAGCTGACCCGTCAGCAGATCATGCAGCCCGCCATCGATATGGCTCGCGAGGGTTACAAGGCCGGCGGCACTCTGGTTGGCGCCATGAACGACTACTATGACTACATGGTCACCGATTACAAGGTTCTGGGCGACTACTACCTGAAGGACGGTATGCCTTACGAGATCGGCGATGTTATCACCAACGAGGATCTGGCTGCCACTCTGGAGAAGATCGCTGAGGGCGGCAAGGACGCTTTCTATACCGGTGAGATCGCTCAGGCCATCGTTGACACCGTCGCTTCTTACGGCGGCGTGCTGTCCATGGAGGATCTGGCTTCTTACGAGCCTGCCATCCGTGAGCCTGTCAAGGGCACCTATCGCGGCTATCAGATCGTTTCCTGCCCCCCCGCTTCCTCCGGTGGTACCCACATTGTTGAGGTCCTGAACATCCTGGAGAACTATGACATGGCTTCCCTGGGTGTCAACACCGCTGAGTCCATCCACCTGTGGTCTGAGGCTCTGAAGGCCTGCTTCGCTGACCGCGGCGCCTACATGGCCGACACCGCTTTCGCCGATGTGCCTCTGGCCGGCCTGACTTCCAAGGAGTATGCCAAGACCATCGCTGACAAGATCACCAACGAGTCTCAGTCCTGGAACGCTGGCGAGCCCGGCGCCTACGAGGGCAACTCCACCACCGCCTACTCCGTGGCTGACAAGGACGGCAACATCGTCTCCGTTACTCAGACCATCGAGTGCTTCTGGGGCTGCAAGATCGCCATCCCCGGCTACGGCTTCATTATGAACGACCAGCTGCACGACTTCGACACCAACCCCGAGTCCGTCAACAAGCTGGAAGGCGGCAAGAAGCCCCTGTCCTCCATGTCTCCCACCATCGTTCTGGACGCCGAGGGCAACGCTTTCATGTCTCTGGGCTCTCCCGGTGGCCTGCGCATTTGGCCCACCGTCGCTCAGGTCATCTCCAACGTCATTGACCACGGCATGAACATGCAGGACGCCATCGACTGCGCCCGCATCTATGAGCGCGGCAACGCTGACGGCATCTGCTACGAGCCCGCCGGCGAGAACGCTCCCACCGCCGAGGCTCTGGCCGCTCTGCAGGCTCAGGGTCACGCTCTGACCGAAAAGGGCGCCTGGGACCTGTACTTCGGCGGCTGCCAGGGCATCCTGTTCACCGACGACGGTATCGAAGGCGGCGCCGATCCTCGCCGTGACGGCAAGGCCATCGGTTTCTGATCGCACTCCGATCCCGAGTTCCTTTTTGGACAAGCGGAGGCGGCGCTGAATCAAGCGCCGCCTCCGAACAATAAGCAAATCCATTCTTTTAAGCTAAAAAAGGAGAACTTAATTATGATCAAGAAGATTTCTGCATTGCTGCTGGCCGGCGCTATGATGCTGTCTCTGGTTGCCTGCGGCAGCCAGGGTTCCGGTTCCGCTTCCTCCGACCCCGCCGGTTCCGGCGCGGTCGCCGGCCTGACCGAGGCCTTCGCTGAGGCTCCCATCCTGGTCACCTCCGGCGGCCAGAGCGCCGACTATCAGATGGTCGGCACCCTGATGGGTAAGGTTGGTATGGATTATGAAATCAAAAATCTGGCCACCTCCGCCGATCTGGGCAGCGCCAAGACCCTGATCATTGTTGTTGGCGGTTCTTCCAAGGGCCTGGGCGCTGCCGGTATTGATGCCGACGGCGAGCTGGCTCGTCTGGAGGAGCTGATCAACGGTGCCAAGTCTGCCGGTCTGTCCATTATCGCCATGCACACCGGCGGCGAAGCCCGCCGCGGCGAGCTGTCCGACAAGTTCATCACCCCCATCTTCGTGAAGGCCGATTACGCCATCGTGGTCAGCTCCGGTGACGAGGACGGCCTGATGGCCGGTATCTGCTCCGGCGCCGGTATCCCCATGGATTCCATCGGCAGCATCAGCAATGTGGCTACCGTCCTGCCTGCTGCGTTTAAGTAATTTTATAAAACTGAAGAATGAGAAGAGGGCCAACGCGGTACGTTGGCCCTCTACCAAAACAACCGTGGAGGTATTTTGATGAGTATTGAACTTATTACCTTCATCGTGATGATCGCCGTGTTTCTGCTGGGCTGCTTTGCCGCAAAGCTGCCTGTCAGCATTTCCATGGTGCTCTCCGCGATTAGTGGTGCTCTGGTGGCCGGACAGGGCATTCCCCTGCGTCACCTGGTCGAGGGTATGTTCTCCTACGTTGACACCATTCTGGTCATTGCCACCGCAATGATCTTTATGAAGGTCATCCAGGAGTCCGGCGCTCTGGACGCCATCGCCTCGGTTATTATCGAGAGATTCCACAAGGTCCCCGCTTTGATGCTGTGCATGATCATGCTGATCATCATGTTCCCCGGCATGATCACCGGTTCTTCCACCGCTTCCGTTCTGTCTGCCGGCTCTATCATGGCCCCCGTGCTGATGATGATGGGTGTGCCCATTGTGGAGACCGCATCCATTCTGGCTATGGGCGGCATTCTGGGCATGATCGCGCCTCCCACCAACATCCCCGCCATGGTCATCGGTGCCGGCATCGATATCCCTTACAGCGGCTTCGGTCTGCCCCTGTCTCTGCTGACCTTTCCGCTGGCAGCCCTGTTTGTCCTGATGCTGGGCTATAAGCACGTCAAGAAGATGAACTTCCTGGAGGTGCAGGCCAAGCTGAATACCGAGTCCCGCAAAAAGTTCGGACTCAAGGTGTACATCCCCCTGGTACTGGCCATCGTGCTGATGACCCTGACCAAGCTGGTTCCCGCCTTCTCCATTGGCATGCCTCTGGTGTTCCTGATCTCTGCCGTGGCAGGCTGCTTCACCGGCTACAAGATCAATCTGCTGAAGGTATCCAAGGACTCTGTCAACAGCGTTCTGCCCGTTATGGGTATTCTGATGGGCGTCGGCATGTTTATCCAGATCATGACTCTGACCGGTGTGCGCGGTTTCATCGTTACCACCTGTATGAGCCTGCCTGAGTGGGCCCGCTACATCGCCATCGCCGTCTCCATGCCTCTGTTCGGCGCTGTTTCTTCCTTCGGCTCCGCCAGCGTGCTGGGTGTTCCTTTCCTGCTCACCTTCCTGGCTCAGGACGAGATCATCGTGGCCTCTTCCCTGTCCCTGATCGCCGGTCTGGGCGATATGATGCCTCCCACCGCACTGGCCGGTATCTTCGCCGCTCAGGTCGTTGGCATGGAAAAGTACACCCCTGTTTTGAAGAAGTGCTTCGTCCCCTGTTTGATCATCGTTGTCTGGGGCCTGCTCTTCATTGCCGGTGCCAACATCCTTGAGCCGTTCATCATTCTCGGTTAATCGGAAGGAGCGAGCAAGAATGATCACTATTATTTATCGACTGCTTGTCGTCTATGTCATCGGCCTGGTGGGCTGGAATCTGTTTACAGAAAAGAAACTCACCGCCCAGATGAACTGCGCCATGGTTTTGATTCCCCTGGTCCTGCGCGCCCTGATGATCAAGTGAGGAGGGTGAATATGACTAAGAAGAATTACATTTCTGCCGCCATTTGTCTTGCGGTGTCTGTGGCCATCATGATCAGCACCAGCATAAACTTCCTGGCCGCCCGCGAGGTTCCAATGCCCAAGGAGGGTCCCAGCGTCGTCGAGGTCAAGATGCTCTCTGACTGGTTCGACGGTCTGAAGGACACCAACGGCGACACCCCCGTCTATGTTCTGAAGGGAGAAAAGGAGGGTGGCTCCGCTCTTGTTCTGGGCGGCACCCACGCCAACGAGCCCTCCGGCTATATGTCCGCCTTTACCTTCATCGAGACCGCTGTTGTTGAGGCGGGCACGATCTATGTGATCCCCTACACCAACCACAGCGCCATGACCCACAACGACCCCGGCGAGGGCAACCTGCAGTATTTTACCCTGCAGACCAAGAGCGGCGAGCGCACCTTCCGTTTCGGCTCCCGCGCCACCAATCCCATTGACCAGTGGCCCGACCCCGATGTCTACGTCCACTATCCCTCCAATCAGCAGCTGTCCGGCTCCGAGACCCGCAACATCAACCGCGGCTATCCCGGCCGTGCCGACGGCAATCTGACGGAACGGATGGCTTACGGTGTGGCTGAGCTGATCCGTGCCGAGAATGTGGGTATTACCTTCGACCTGCACGAGGCTTCTCCCGAGTATCCCGTGATCCACGCTACGGTTGCTCACCAGGACGCAATGGACATCGCCTCCGAGGGCTGCATCAACCTGCTGCTCAGCGGCATTGAAATGTCTCTGGAGGTATCTCCCACCAACTTCCATGGTCTGACCCACCGCGAGCTGGGCGACTACACCGACACCATGGCCATCCTGATGGAGACCGCCAACGCCTCTCAGGGCCGTCTGCGCGGCGCTACCACCCGAGAGCAGGTTCTGGGCGGTATTGACCGTTTCTATGTCATCAACGAGGGCCTGGATATGCTGTATGTGCCCTACGACGAGACCGGCCATCCCATTGAGGAGCGCTGCGGACGTCATCTGCAGGGTGTTTATGAGTATATCGCCGCTTATAACAACGCAAATCCCGACGATGCCATCCTTTACAGCGGAGTTCCCGGCTATGCCGAGCTGTTCCTGAATGCCGACCCCGCCGCTCTGGGCGGCGCCCATCTGGGCAGCTTCCTGATGTAACTTCTTTCCTGCGGCCGATAACGGCACGGTACATTCTGTGCCTGTCTCCCGGCGCTTGGTCAGCGAAGCCTGTGCCATCGACCATATCGGCCGCCAGTGTCCGGCGCAAACAAACTGCCTGTTCCTTTCGGAACAGGCAGTTTGTTTGCGCTTTTTTACTTTGCAGCTTCCTCCAGTTCAGCCTGCACCCCGTCTTCCGTGCCGCTCGCCCGCTTCTCCAACGAGGCAAAGGGCTTTTTCATCAGCCAGACGGACACCAGAGATACCGTGCTGAAATACAGGAACAACCATACCACCGTCAGCATAACAAAGTGTCCCGTGGCCAGAAAGAACATCGCCACCGGCGCCCAGGTCAGGACCCCCGACACAATGGACCGCAGGGGGTGTGCAATGACCATAAAGGCGCTGTTTTTCAGCAGCTGAAACAGTCTGCATTCAAACCGGGAATAAAACTGGAATACCATAGCGGCGATAGACATCACCACAACCAGACCCAGCAGGGAACACAGGAACGCCGGCATATATCCCTCGGTCTTCATCGCGAAGATCGTATAGGCTACCTGCACCAGAAATACCAGCAGCGGGCACAGGATAAACCACGCCAGCGTTGAGCGCAGAAAGCCCGAGCGAAGCCCCCGGAAAAAGGCCCGGTAGCAGGGCTCGTCGCTCATGCGGGCCCGGCTGGCACTGTTCAGCGCCGTAAGCGCCGCTCCGATGGTGACCACCGGCACGCAGCACAGCAGGAACAGTATGTTCAGGATCATGGTGTCTGCCACGTGCTCCAGAATGGCCATAAACTTGGAATCATAGGACAAAATGCTTTTCATAATATATCTCCTTGGCTGCCTTTCTGCTTTTATTCACCCTGAGCAGGGACTGCCCCCACCAGAGTCTGTCCCGCCTGCCCAATGGCATTTTTATACTCCACAGGCGTTACATTATAATACTTTTTAAAGTTGCGGTAGAAGGTGCTCTCAACGGTATAGCCGCACTTTTCCGCCACACTGCTGATGGTTTCCCCTGTCTCCCGCAGCAGGCGTGCAGCCTCTTCCATGCGGGTCTGGGTCAGCAGGGTGCTCATATTCACGCCTGTGATCTCCTGGACCGCATTATAGACAAACCGCTCGGACACGCAAAAGCGCTTAGATACCGATGCCATACACAAGCCGGGATCAAAAAAGTTTGTTTTGATGTGCTGAACGATCTCCTCGCACATCAGCCGCTTGTCCGACATCTGCAGCGCCGCCTTTTGTTCAAACAGGTCGCTGACGATGGCTTTCAGCCGGCGAATATTGGTGGCAGGGGTCCCGGTGTGCTGATATGTCAGCTTCTCATACGCTTCAAAGGACAGCTTTCCCGAGTGCGCCGTATCACGCAGCAGGAACAAAACGCTGTAAAACAGTTCCTCCGCCGAGACACCGCCGCCCTTGCCCGCAAATACAGCAATTTGTTCAATCTGCATCAGAGCCTCATTTTGATTCCAACAGGCCAGGGCCTGCCGGAACTGCTTCAAGTCCACATCTATGGCAATATCGGCAGCAGCAGTTCCTTCGGCGGCCTGCAGCACCATATACTCCCCGGTCTCGGGAATACAGAACTGTGCCTGTCTGATAGCTGCATTCAGCTCTCCCAGACCCTCAAACGGCATACTGACACCACACACGAACCGCGCCTGACGCTCCATACCGCCATTCAGCTGCCGCAGGACGTCCTGCAGTTCCATATAGGAGCGCGGCGCAGCCGGCAGCAGGATGATTGCCTCCTGCAGGTTGATGTACTCGCACAAAAACTGCTCCGGCATATCCCTTCGCAGCATATTGATCATAGAGGACTCGTCCTCCACCGTGTGGTCAGGGGCACGGTCCCGCACGATCGCCACCCGCAGGGGCTGCTGAAACACCGGGAACGCGGCAGAAACTTTTTCGTACTCCGCTTCCGCAATAGACAGGCCCGACACCGTTCTTACCAGCAGGCTGGACAGCAGCATGCTGCGCAGGGCCACATTTCGGTCCTTGGCGCTTCTCAAATACGTGTCAATGGCCGCCAGCTCGTTTTCCGGCCGGTCTGCATTTCGATCCATGTCGTGCACCTGGATCAGACGGCGGAAGGGCCTGACGCTGATATGGGAAAAGAGGAAACACATGGCGACTCCGATCAGAACGGACAGCACAAAAATAAGCTGGGCCACGGTCTGCGCTCCGCGGGTCGCTCCACGGAAATAGGAGCGCGGGATGCCAAGATGTGCCGTGCTCCCCAGCGCCGGCAAATCGCAGCTGAGCTGTATATAGTCGCTCTGCTCCCCACTTGGGTCGCCGTGGGAAAACAGCGTATTCCCTTCCCGGTTTATGATCTGCAGCGAGGTGTTTGCCGGAAGCGCGTCCAGGCGGAACCGCGATGCCACCGCCTCCGCGGGATAGAGGAAGCCATAAACGGCATCTCCTGCGGCGCTTTTCACCAGCAGGGTAAGGTATTCTCCCGGCTTTTCACCTACAAGGATCGTTTCCGCGGGCAGCAGCTTCGGGCTCAGGGAGGACAGCCCCTCCTGCCCGAGCATATCTGTTACGTCGGTTTTATCATATTTTAAATAGTTTTCAAAGCAGTCGCGCCCCTGCGCGAAGAAACGGTACCTCGTCAGGCAGGACTGGCTTCGCCTGAAATACAGGAAACTCTCCGCGGGCAGGTCCATCAGCGTACACTGCTGGGCAAAGGCATCCCGCACCCGGACCAGATAGAGCAGTTCCCGGGTGTCCACCGGAGCCGCCACGCCGGCCGCCTTGGAGTAATCGGCCGAGTTCTCTACCGTGACCGGCAGAGAGCGGGTGTTGAACAGCTCGCCAACAAACAACTGGCAGTTTTGCTCAAAGTTGCCCCTGGCCTGTTCCAGATAGGACGTGCGCAGTGCCTTTGTAAATTCTCCTGTGGCTGTAGTCAGCGCCAGCAGAAACACCAGCACCACCGCTCCCAGAAGGATGAAGTAACGCCAAAACAGCGACAGCTTTGACAGGACCCGTCCGAGTTTCTCTTTCATTTTCTTTTCGCCTCATTTCACAAATCCGTCAGAAAGCACGTCTGCCTTTATATTATAATTAAACAACGCGGAAATTGCAATTGCATTTTCCCCTCACCGGCAAAAAAGCGTCCGTGTGCCGAAAATGCAAGTGAAAACGCCATATTGCTTGTTGTGAAATTGGGCCATTCGTTTTAGGATAATAATGAAACCAGCGTCCCCATCCGCCGTGTTTTCAGTCATTTTCACCATCACGGCAGACCGGCGGCCGTTGTGTGTTGCGATCCGGCACCCTCAGGAGAAGGATGGACAGCCTCTCTCCGACCCGCCGAATGGCAATACACATTTATTCCCCGGCGAATACCCCGTAACACAGAAAGGATGTCAGTGCATGAAAACAAAGCAAGCGACACAGAGTGCTGCCCCCAGCGCTCTGGCACTCCAGCGCAACCGGACTCCCTTCCAGCGTTTTCTGGTTCGCTTCAAGAAGAACTGGCAGCTGCATCTGCTGATGCTGTTGCCCATCGCCTATATTCTGCTGTTCTACTACACCCCTATGTACGGCCTGCAGATCGCCTTCCGCGACTTCAAGCCCAGAGCGGGTATCTGGGGCAGTGAATGGGTCGGTCTGAAGCACTTCATCGAGTTCATGTCCAGCCCCAAGTTCTTTACATATGTTTATAACACGCTGGCTATCTCTCTGTACAGCGTCTGCGTCTCCTTCCCCATCCCCGTCATTCTGGCCCTGATGCTCCACGTCAGCGAGCGCAAGGTGCTCAAAAAGGTCACCCAGAACGTGGCCTATGTGCCCCACTTCATCTCCGTGGTGGTTCTGGTCGGTATTCTCAACCAGGTACTTAACCCCGTCAGCGGCATCGTGGGCACCTTCTATCATATGTTTGGCGGTCTGGGCATCGCTCCGGACATCCGCGCAAACCCCGGCACCTTCCGCCACCTGTACGTGTGGTCCGGCATCTGGCAGCAGATGGGCTGGAACACCATCATCTATGTCGCCGCTCTGGCCGGCGTGTCCCACGAGCTGCACGAGGCGGCCGAGCTGGACGGCGCCAGCCGCTGGAAGCGCGTGCTGAACGTGGATCTGCCTGCCATCTTGCCCACCGTGTCCATTATGCTGATCCTGCGCTTCGGCAGCATCATGAGCGTGGGCTACGAAAAAGTCCTGCTGATGCAGAATGACCTGAACCTGTCCACCTCCGAGGTCATTTCCACCTACGTTTACAAGGTCGGTCTGGCTCAGAACCGTCTTTCTTTCGGTACCGCCGTCGACCTGTTCAACTCCGTTGTCAACGTCACGCTCCTGGTCACTGTCAATGCCATCACCCGCAAGCTGACATCCGGCGAGCAGGGCTTGTTCTAAGAAAGCGAGGTTCAAGGTTATGGCTAAGGTTAAACACAAGGATATCAAGATCAAGCGCCACCGCACGCTTGATGACAAGATCCTCTACGCAACCACCGACATTATTCTGGTTCTGCTGCTGCTGATCGTCGGCTATCCCATCGTTTACGTTCTGTCCTGCTCCTTCTCCTCCGGTATTGCCGTTTCCAACGGCCGCGTGATCCTGTGGCCCGTGGACCCCTCTATCATCGGCTATAAGCTGGTCTTTGCCTATAAGACCGTTTGGACCGGTTATGCCAACACCATTTTCTATACTGTGGTTGGTACCGCACTGAACATGCTCCTGTCTATTCTGGCCGCCTATCCTCTGTCCCGCCCCAACTATCAGGGCCGCAAGGTGGCCACCATGCTGTTCACCATCACCATGATGTTCTCCGCCGGTATCATCCCCAAGTATCTGCTCATGTCTGATCTTCACCTGATCGACTCCCGCTGGGCTCTGATCCTGGCTTCCGCCATCAGCGCCTACAACATGATCATCATCCGCACTTACTTCCGCAACAGCATCCCCGGCGAGCTGATCGAGGCCGCCCGTATCGACGGCTGCTCCGAGCTGCGCACTCTGTGGAGCGTTGTGCTCCCCCTGTCCAAGGCCGTTATCTCTGTGGTCACCCTGTACTACGCCGTGTCCCACTGGAACAGCTACTTCCAGGCCATGCTGTACCTGCGCGACCGCGACCTGCTGCCCCTGCAGATGATCCTGCGCGAGATCCTGAACGCCAGCAAGATCAACGCGGAAGATGTCAGCGACCCCGCGCTGCTGGCCGAGCTGGCCGGTGCCGCCGATCTGGTCAAGTACGCCCTGATCGTTGTCTCCTCCGCCCCCATCATTGCCGCTTACCCCTTCGTCCAGAAGTTCTTCGAGAAGGGCGTTATGATCGGTTCTGTCAAGGGCTGATATCAAAACCTTATTTAACGCCGCCGTCTCGAAAGTGACGGCGGCGTTAACTTCACCCCATATTTTCTTTCTTGAAATTTTCTTTTAAAATCTTGGTTTTTTCTCCTAAGATTGTTGACCCGATTATCCGTTTATGCTATGTTGACCCTGTAATACCTTTTAATAACAGGAGGATGTATTATGGATATGAAAAACTGCTCTGCCGGCTTCGCCCGGCTGGATATTACCGGCCCTCTGGGCGTACACATCGCCGGTTACTACAATGAGCGCATCGCCGACGGCGTGCTCGACCCCCTGTACGTCAATGCCGTGGCATTCGGTCAGGATGACAAGATCGCCGTGCTGCTGGTATGCGATATGCTGGGCATTTACAGCACCGCCGCCTTTGAGTTCCCCCGGCACGTGGCCCGGACTTTGGGCCTGCCCGAGGACTCCGTGTTCCTGTGCCACACCCACAGTCACACCACCCCGGCAGTGGCCCACTACCGCGAGCCCTGCGACCCACAGTATGACGAGTGGTTCCTGCGCCGTCTGTGCGATGCCGCCAAGCTGGCTATCGACGATCTCAAGCCTGTGACCGACGTACAAATCGCAGAAGATGACATTCCCGGCCTGACTTTCGTGCGCCGCTTCTACTATAAGGATGGTCACTTCCAGACCTGGGCTCCGGCCGACCGTTCCCTTATTGACCGCCCCGGCTGCGACGGCGACGATTCCGCCCGCCTGATCCGCATCCTGCGCGAGGATGACGAGATCGCCCTGGTCAACTACCAGCTCCACCCCGACTGTATCGGCGGCTGCAAGTACTCCGCCGACTTCCCCGGCGCCTTCCGCAACCGGATCGAGGCTGAACGTCCCAACGTCCACTGCGTGTTCCTCAACGGCGCTGAGGGCCAGATGATCGGCACCAACTTCAACATCCCCGCCCCTCCCAAGGCTAAGGGAAGCGACCGGGCCGTCCGGGTGGGCAACCAGCTGGCCGAGGGTGTACTGCCCATGTTCGAGCGCTGCAAGTCCACCAACATGACCGGCCTGTCCTTCGGTCAGGATATCGTCCGGGCAAAGACCAAGCGCGATCCCGCCCGCATGCCCGAGGCCGAGCGGCTGATCGCCCTGCACGAGGCCGGCAAGGACGCCGAGATCGGCCCCCACTGGCACGCGACCCCTCTGGTAGCTGAAGCCTACGTTCTGCGCCGTCTGGAGGCAGAAAACACTGACTATTCCGATCTGGCCGTCTCCGCCATCTCCTTCTGCGGCATGGCACTTCTGGGCATCCCCGGCGAGCCCTTTAACGAGGTCGGCAAGCACATTCGCGCAAACTCCCCCTTCCCCGCCACCTGCGTGTGCTGCCAGGCCAACGGCTGCGAGGGCTATTACCCCATTGCCGAGGCCTACGATCAGGGCGGCTACGAGCCCCGCAATACCCGCTACCCCAAGGGCACTGCGGAGCTGCTGATGGAGGCTGCCGACAAGCTGCTGGCCGGTCTATGATAGAGCGACGCCACACTTTGCGGTAATTGCTTTGTTTGAAAGAGGTCAATATGAAAACTTATACCATTACCAAGGTCTCCGGTCAGCCGGACTGGGAGGCCATCCCCGCCCTTGAGATGGACGTTTCCTACCGCAAGAAGCTGGAGGACATCCCCATCCGCGCCTGGACTCAGGTGGCCTACAACGAGGACGCGCTTCTCATCCGCCAGCGGGCGCTGGAGCCCGTTCTGCGGACTGAACTGACCGGGCTGACCGACGAGGTCTGTGAGGACAGCTGCCTTGAACTGTTCTTCTGCCCTGTCGAAGGGGATCTGCGTTACTTTAATATTGAGTACACCCCCATCTGCAACCGTTTTCTGGGCTTTGGCAGCGGCATCCCTGACCTGGTTCGCCTGCTGCCCGACGAGAACAACGACCGGTTCGACCCCGTTGTCACCACCTTTGAGGGCGGGTGGGAGCTGACCTATCAGATCCCCTACGAGTTTATCCGCCGCTTCTTCCCCAACTTCGCCCCCGAAACGGGCAAGACCATGCGGGTCAACTGCTCCAAGTGCGGCAACAAGACCGTCACCCCCCACTGGCTGACCTGGAATCCCCTGCCCTATTCCGATACACATTTCACCTTCCACAACCCCAGCGAGTACGGACAGATGATTTTTGGCTGACCCGTCCCCGCAAACAAATAAAATTTTATTTAAGAAAGGCCAATCAATATGCTTGCTATTATCAACGCTGAGCTTGTCATGCGCGACTACCTCATCCCCGAAGCTGTCCTGTTCGTAGAGGATGGCAAAATTGCCGGCTTCGGCGAGATGCGCAACACCCCCATCCCCGAGGGCTGCGAGATCCTGGACGCCAAGGGCCTGTATGTGGGCCCCGGTCTTGTGGACATCCACTGCCATGCCGGTGACGGGGTGCGGTTCCAGCACGACCCGTTCCACGCCGCCGCCCCCCACATGAAAAACGGCACCACCACCGTGCTTGCCACCCTGGGCTATGGCACCACGGTGCCCGACTATCTGGTGTTCATCGACCGCATCCGGGAGGCCATGAGCCAGCCCGGCGGTGCCAACATCGGCGGCATCTACATGGAGGGCCCCTACATCAACACCGATTTCGGCTCCAACGCCCACCTCAACCCCTGGGCCGGCAAGCCCATCGTGTCCGAAGACTACCAGCCCGTGATCGACAAGCTGGGCGATCTGGTCAAGGTTTGGGCTCTGGGCCCCGAGCGCGAGGGGATCGAGGAGTTTGTCAAGGCCGCCAAGAAGGGCAACCCCACCGTGAAGTTCACCGTGGGCCACTCCGAGGCCACTCCCCAGCAGATCGAGGCTCTGATGCCCTATGGCCTGTGCATCGGCACTCACCACACCAACGCCACCGGAACCATCGTCAACTATCCCGAGTGCCGGGGCGTTTGCGTGGACGAAGCGGTCAACTACAACCACGACATCTACGCCGAGATCATCTCCGACAGTCTGGGCATCCACGTGGATCCCTATATGCAGCGTCTGGTCCGCAAGATCAAGGGCGATGACCGGATCATCCTCATCACCGACCAGACCGCTCACAACGAGCCCACTCCTCCGGGCTTCGAGCATATCACCGACCTGTACTTCACTCCCCGTGCCGATGGTACGACCGATGTGTCCGGCTCCAAACTGACCCTGAACGTGGCCTGCCGCAACTGGATGAAGCACACCGGCGCCTCCATCGTGGACGCTTTCCGCTCCGCCTCCTACAACCCCTCCAGAGCCGTGGGCTTTACCGACCGCGGCGAGATCGCTGTGGGCAAGCGGGCCGACCTGATCATCACCGACCACAAGATGAACGTTTCCACCGTCCTGCTGGGCGGCAAGATGCAGAACATCTGATACGGTACGTCAACAACATAAAGGGCGCGCTGCCATTGGCAGCGCGCCCTTTTTATATGCAAACCGGTTGCGTCTTAATTCTTCTGATTGCCTGCTCCGTCAAGCAGGGAGCGCTTGATATCCCACAGCTTCTGGGACAGGTCCACGTAGTAGTTGTGGGGGTTCTCAAAACGCTTGACCTCGTCCCACAGGGCATCCACCTGCCGCTGGCAGTAGGCGCGGCTGGCCTGCAGATCAGGCACCTGATAAACAAGCTCGCCTTTCCGGAACACAGGAACCAACAGCTCCTTGGCCTCGTAATCGGTGTACACCTTGCGCTTCCAGGTCGCCTCCGGATCAAACAGCTCCAGAGGCTGGGTAAAGTCAAATTCTTCGTCGTGCAGGCAGATCAGATCGGCCTCCGCCTTTCCGCTGTCCTTGGAGAAGATGCGATACACCTTTTTAAAGTGGGGCGTGGTGATCTTGGCAGAGTTCTCGCTGATTTTGATTTTGGGGATAATGTTCCCCTGCTCGTCCTCGATGGCGGCCAGCTTGTAGACGCCGCCGAACACCGGCTCAGAGCGGGAGGTGATCAGCCGCTCGCCCACGCCGAAGGAGTCGATGCGGGCACCCTGACGGACCAGATCGCGGATAATGTACTCATCCAGTGCGTTGGAGGCCACGATCTTACATTCGGTCAGTCCCGCCTCATCCAGCATCTGACGGGCTTTGCGGGACAGGTAGGTCAAATCGCCGCTGTCCAGACGGATGCCGCAGCGGGTGATACCCTCCTCCTTGAACACCCGGATGGCGTTGGGCACACCGGACTTGAGCACGTTATAGGTGTCCACCAGCAGGGTTGCATTGTTGGGGTAGAGCTTGCAGTAGGTCTTGAATGCCGTATACTCATCCGGGAACATCTGCACCCAGGAGTGGGCCATGGTGCCCGTGGCAGGGGCGCCGAACCACTGGTCTGCCATGGTACAGGCGGTGGCTGCACAGCCGGCGATGTAACTGGCTCTTGCGCCCAGAATAGCGCCATCCGCACCCTGAGCCCGGCGGGAGCCAAACTCGGCCACCGGCCGGCCCTCCGCGGCCCGGACGATGCGGTTGGACTTGGTGGCGATCAGGCACTGGTGGTTCATGGTCAGCAGCAGGAACGTCTCAATAAACTGGGCCTGAATGGCAGGGGCGCGCACGGTAATGATGGGCTCGTTGGGGAACACAGGGGTGCCTTCAGGCACGGCCCAGATGTCACCGGTGAACTTGAAATTGCGCAGATAGTCCAGAAAGCCCTCATCAAAACAGCCCTTGGAGCGCAGGTACTCAATGTCTTCCTCGTCAAACTTCAGGTCCCGGACATACTCCACCACCTGAGCGAGACCTGCCGCGATGGCAAAGCCGCCGTTGTCGGGCACAGAGCGGTAGAACATATCAAAGTAGCAGATCCGGTCGGCCAGGTCGGCACGGAAGTAACCGTTGCTCATGGTCAGCTGGTAATAATCGCACAGCATGGTAAGATTGGTTTTCGCTTTCATCCTGCCGGATGCCTCCTTATAAGCGGCCTGAGCCGCCGGGAACAGGTGTCTTGTCCCCTGTCAAATTGATACTATTATATCCGATGCCGCCGCGGTTGGCAAGAGGGAGGATTAATTTCCTCCAGAGCGGGCATATTTAACTATCCATAACAAAGGAGGGTTCTCTATGTCCGTTGACCTTGCCAAAAGCCAGACCTGTCTGAACCTCATGCGCGCCTTTGCCGGAGAGAGTCAGGCACGAAACCGCTACACCATGGCCGCCGAAATTGCCCGGGGCCAGGGTCTGTTCGTCATCCAGCGCGTGTTTCAATTCACCGCCGATCAGGAACTTGCCCATGCGAAGCTCTTCTACCGCCATCTGCAGGAGCTGTCCGGTCAGAACCTGAAAATCGACGGCACCTACCCCGTCGATCTGTACCCCGACACCCTGTCCCAGCTGCGGGCGGCCCAGCACAACGAATATCAGGAGTGGGAGCACGACTACCGGGAGTTCGGCCGTATTGCCCGTGAGGAGGGTTTTGAGGAGATCGGCAAGCACTTTGAAACTATTGCCGACATCGAGCGGGTCCACGGCGACCGCTTCGGGCGGTTCGCCGATCTGGTGGAGAGCGGAGAACTGTTTTCTGCCAAGGAGAAGGTGCGCTGGATCTGCCTGAACTGCGGACACGTGGTGGAAGGCAGTCTGGCTCCCGCCCACTGCACCGTGTGCAAGCACCCACAGGGCTACTTCGTACGCATGGACTGCTCGCCCTTCTGAGCAAAAAACGCCCCGCCGTTTTCACGGCGGGGCGTTGGTTCGTTTTTCTGTTGTTTAGTATGCCACGCCCCAGTAAATCATGTGCTTGGCGGGCTTTGCGCAGCACACGCAGGTGTCGGACACCTTCTCCTGCACCAGCGGCATGCAGCGGGAGGAGACACCGGCCTCCTCTTTCATCTTCAGCTCGCACGCCAGCTCGCCGCACCACATGGTCTTGGCAAAGCCGCCCTGAGTCTGGATAAAGTCCTTGACCTCGTCCACAGTCAGGCAGGTGCGGGTGTTGTTCTCCAGATTGGCCTTGGCCCGGGCGAACAGGCCGTCGTGCACCTCGTCCAGCAGCTTGGCCACGGTGGCCTCCAGCTCAGCCAGAGGGACGAACACCTTCTCGCCGTTGTCACGGCGGCAGATGCAGCACTGACCCTTCTCCATATCCTTGGGGCCGATCTCCACCCGCAGGGGCACGCCCTTCATCTCGTACTCGGCGGCCTTCCAGCCCATGGACTGGTCGGAGTCGTCCATCTTGGCGCGCACGCCGGCGGCGGTCAGGCGGTCAAGCAGGTCGGCGGCGGCGTCCAGCACGCCCTCCTTATGCTGGGCCACGGGGATGACCATGGCCTGAATGGGGGCGATGCGGGGGGGCAGAACCAGACCGTTGTTGTCGCCGTGGGTCATGATAATGCCGCCGATCATGCGGGTGGATACGCCCCAGCTGGTCTGGTGGGGATAATGCAGGGTGTTGTCCTTGCCGGTGTAGGTGATGTCAAAGGCCTTGGCAAAGCCGTCGCCAAAGTAGTGGGAGGTGCCGGACTGGAGGGCCTTCTTGTCGTGCATCATGCACTCCACGGTGTAGGTCTCCTCCGCGCCGTTGAACTTCTCCTTGTCGGTCTTGCGGCCCTTGACCACGGGCATGGCCAGCACGTTTTCAAGGAAGTCGGCATAGACATTGAGCATCTGTTCGGTCTCCCGCCGGGCCTCCTCCTCGGTGGCGTGCATGGTGTGGCCCTCCTGCCACAGGAATTCCCGGTGGCGCAGGAAGGGGCGGGAAGTCTTCTCCCAGCGCAGGACAGAGCACCACTGGTTATACTTCTTGGGCAGGTCCCGGTGGGAGTGGATGATGTTCTTGAAGTGCTCGCAGAACAGGGTCTCGGAGGTGGGACGGATGCAGTAGCGCTCCTCCAGCTTGTCACTGCCGCCATAGGTGACCCAGGCGCACTCGGGGGCAAAGCCCTCCACATGGTCCTTCTCCTTCTGGAGCAGGGACTCGGGGATCAGCATGGGCATGGACACATTTTCATGTCCGGTCTTCTTGAACATATCATCCAGAGTGCGCTGGATGTTCTCCCAAATGGCATAGCCGTAGGGACGGTAGATAAACATGCCCTTGATGGAGGAGTAGTCGATCAGCTCCGCCTTTTTGCACACATCGGTGTACCACTGGGCAAAGTCCACCTCCATGTCGGTGATCTGCTCCACCTGCTTTTTATTGGTATCCTTAGCCATATCGTTTCAGTCCTTTATAAAAAGAATGTTGTCTGCAGTATTCTTTATTGTATAAATACCGGGAAGAAAAGTCAAGGTCTGCCGGAAAGTTTCCCCGCGCATTCCTCCGGGCAAAAAAACAGCGGCGGACCGAAGTCCGCCGCCATTTTTCACTTCTTGCTGAAAAAGTAGAGATAGACCGGATAACTCAGGGCCAGCACCAGAATGCCCGCCATACCGATCACGATGCCCAGCAGCAGGAATACTTTACCCGTCTGGGTCAGGGCAAGAGACATGCCGATGCCCAGCAGCAGGCAGCCCACCAGACCGCTGAGGATAGCCGCCAGCGTGGTCTTTTCCACATGGAGGGGCGTTCTGGGATGCTCCTTGCGGTACATGGGGTAAATGGGCAGCAGAATCAGCACACCCAACACACAGGCCACCACGCCCGGCCAGAACAGGTCCCACTCCGGAATCAGACACATGCACATACCCACAGAAAAAATCAAACCGCCCACGGTGCCCAGAACGATCTGGATCAAAGTCTCCTTTTTCATATTTCACACTCCTTTTATTATTGCAACACTTGTTGCTTTAATCAATTTGGAGTATACTTTAGTTGCACACACAAAACAAGCAACAGCTTTTGTGTTTTTGTTGTTTTAATGGAGGAGCGCCATGAATACCGCCAATAATCGCCGCCGCAAAGACAGCCAGACCCGACTGGAAAATGCCTTCATCCACCTGTTGGAACACAGGGACATTGCCGACATCACCGTCACCGACCTGTGTCAGGCGGCACAGGTCAACCGCTCCACGTTTTATTCCAACTACGAAGATATCTATCATATGGCCGTGGGGCTGCAGCAGCGGCTGGCGCAGGAAGTGCTGGACTCCTTCCGTCCTCTTTCAGAGGGCGAGGGCTACGAGGACCGCTGTATGCTGGCCCTGTTCCACATGATCCGGGATAACCAGAACCTGTTCAAGGCCTGCTTTCAGTTGGGCATTGACCAACTGGACCCCCAGTGGCCTCTCGATGCAAAAAACGCCCGTCTGCGCTATAACAATCAGCATTTGGACTATCATGTTGCTTTCTTCCGGGCGGGGCTGAATGCCATCATCCGCCACTGGCTGGAGCTGAGCTGCGCCCAAGATCCGGAGGAACTGCTGGACATCCTGCACCGGGAATACGGCGTCCTGTAACCCTCTCTTGCGTCCCGGCCGCCCGCGTGATATACTACCGTCATGACATCCATCCTGACAAAGGAAGTGACCTTTTTGGACGCACAGGAGAGAAGAAACGCAGTCGCCCGTGAACTGGAATCCTCCCCCGCTCCCGTCAGCGCCACCGCGCTGGCAAAGCAGTTTTCCGTCAGCCGCCAGATCATCGTGGGCGACATTGCCCTTTTGCGGGCGGCGGGCGCCGACATCACCGCCACCCCCAGAGGATACATCACCCCCCGCTCCGCCGCCGGCGTCAGGCGCACGCTGGCCTGCCGCCACAGCGGCGAAGATATGGAGGCGGAACTCAATGCCATCGTGGACCATGGCTGCACCGTTCTGGACGTGATCGTGGACCATCCCATCTACGGCCAGCTGACAGGCCCGCTGAACCTGTCCAACCGCTACGAGGTGAGCCAGTTCATCCTGCACTGCCGGGAGGAGTCTGCCGCCCCCCTGTCCCTGCTGACCGAGGGCATCCACCTGCACACCGTCCTGTGCCCCGACGAGCAGGCCTTCTCCCGGGTCCGGGAGGCCCTGAGACAGCAGAATGTGCTTTTGGAGGACTGAATCTTTTGTCCGGGTATTGACAATTGAAAAATCTTTGCTACAATGTGGTGGACACCTGTCAAGACAGGTGTCCACCATTATATTATATAGAAAAGTGGTCTGTACACATGAAAGAATTTCTCAAGCGCAAAAACATTGAATTCTCCGCCAAGCGCTACGGCATTGACGCATTGGGCGCCATGGCGCAGGGATTGTTCTGCTCCCTGCTCATCGGCACCATCATTAAAACCCTGGGCCAGCAGCTGGCTGTCCAGTACCTGATCGACATCGGCACTTACGCCATGGCGGTGTCCGGCCCGGCCATGGCCGTGGCCATCGGCTATGCTCTGAAGGCCGACCCCATGGTGCTGTTCTCTCTGGCCGCCGTAGGCTGGGCCGCCAACGCCGAGGGCAAGGCGGGCGGTCCGCTGGCTGTGCTGATCATCGCCATCATCGCCGCCGAGTGCGGCAAGGCCGTGTCCAAGGAGACTAAGGTGGACATTCTGGTCACTCCCGGCGTCACCATTCTGGTGGGCGTGGCCCTTGCCAAGCTGATCGCGCCCCCCATCGGCGTGGCCGCCTCTGCCTTCGGCACCATGATCGATAAGGCCACCACCCTGCAGCCCTTCTGGATGGGCATTGCCGTGTCTGTGCTGGTGGGCATCGCCCTGACGCTGCCCATCTCCTCCGCCGCCATCTGTCAGGTGCTGACCCTGACTGGTATTGCCGGCGGTGCCGCCGTGGCGGGCTGCTGCGCCCACATGGTGGGCTTCGCCGTCATGTCCTTTAAGGAAAACCGCTGGGGCGGCCTGGTGAGCCAGGGTCTGGGCACCTCCATGCTCCAGATGCCCAATCTGGTCCGCCACCCCCTGTGCTGGCTGCCCCCCATCCTCACCTCCGCCATCACCGGCCCCATCGCCACCTGCCTTTTCAAGCTGCAGATGAACGGCGCGCCCATCAACTCCGGCATGGGCACCTGCGGTCTGTGCGGCCCCATCGGCGTGTGGACGGGCTGGCTGACTCCCGGTGCGGACGCCGCGGCCAAGGGTGCCGTGGCCATTATTCCCACCGCCTTCGACTGGCTGGGTCTGGTGCTGATCTGCTTTGTCCTGCCCGCCATCCTGTGCTGGGCTTTCGGACTGCTGTTCCGCAAGCTTGGCTGGATCAAAGAGGGCGACCTCACCCTTCCTCAGTAAATGCATAAAGGAACGGCCCGCCAATGGCGGGCCGTTCCTTTATGCAAAGCTTGCGATCCACGGCGCAATGAGCGAACACAGAATAGGGTTGACGATGTCCAGCACGATCAGGGCAAAGGGCGGGAAAATGACCCATGCCACGTTGGACGGGCCGTACTCGGCAATGACCGCCCGCTCGTTGGCCATGGTGTTGGGTCCGGAGCCAAGTCCCATGCCCACATGGCCTGCGGCCATGACGGCCGCGTCATAGTTGCGTCCGCAGGTGTTAAAGGTGACAAAGTATGCCCACAGGATCATCAGGACGACCTGAGCCGCCAGAATGATGACGAAGGGACCGAAGACGCTGGCCAGCTTGGTCACATCGATGGTCATCATGGTCATGGCAAGGAACAGGTCAAGGCAGATGGAGCCGAAGGTCTCGATCTCCTCCTCCCGGAAATCGTAGCTGGTCTGGTCCAGGATGTTCCGGATGATGACGCCGCCCAGCATACAGCCGATAAAATAGGGGAACTCAATATAGGGCACCCTGCCCGCCAGAATGGCGATGTAGGAGCCCAGTCCGGCGGAGATGATGATGACCGCCACACTGCCCATCAGGCTTTTTGCGTTCAGCGGAGTAACTGTGTTGTCCTTCAGGGTGCTGGCGTCCACCTCGTCCCTGTTGCCGGACAGCTTGTGCTTTTTGATCAGCGCCCGGGCGACTGGCCCGCCCACAAGGCTTGCAAAGATCATGCCGAAGGTGGCGCCCATGACGCTGATGACCACGGCGTTGTCCGCCCCCAGTTCCTCATACAGGGGCGCGATGGCGCCCGAAGTGCCCACGCCGCCCATGAGGGACAGGGATCCAAGCCCGATGCCGTGCAGGGGATGCATACCAAGCGGCACGGCCAGCGCGATGCCAAGGACGTTCTGTGCCACGATCAGCCCGCAGATGGTGATGGCGATCCCTCCGCACAGCCGCGCCCCGCCCTTTTTGATCAGCTTCCACGAGGCGGTCAGCCCCACGCCGGTGAAAAAGATGTCCATAAACCACTCCTTCAGCACAGCCACATCCCAGTTCACCACCAGAATATTGCCGCTTCTGAGCAGGCCAAGCACCAGGCTGATGATGAGCCCGCACACAATGACCCCGGGTATGCAGTAGGTCTGAAAAAATTTAACTCTCTTCACAATTACCCGCCCCACCAGCACCACGGCGGCGGCGATGGCACAGCTCTGCATTACGTCAAATGACAGTTCTATCACGTTGACCCCTCCGTTTCTTCGATTCCGGCCCTTCCGGCCGGTCTTCCACTGGGGAGGACTGCCGCCGTTCTCCCCATTTGCCTTAGTATATGCACCTCAGGGGGTAAAATAGCCCGTTTCCCCCGGAGTCAACATTCTTTTTCCCGATATCCTCTTGACAACAGAGATTTTTTCGGTATAATGATTAAGCCTGTCTTTATCTTGACGGGCGTTCATCCTTGCCTTTGCAAATGCAAAGGCCATATGTCCATAAGGAGGTGCAAAATAAAATGGCAAAGATCACTGCTAACTACGAGGCTGTCTACATCCTCGACCCCGCCCTGAGCGAAGAGGCTATCGCTTCTCTGATTGCCAAGTTCAAGGGTGTGGTGGAGGCCAACGGCACTGTCTCCGAAGTCGACGAGTGGGGCAAGCGCCGTCTGGCCTATCCCATCAATGACCTGATGGAGGGCTACTACGTGCTGATGACCTTCAACGCCGCCGCCGCGATCCCCGCTGAGCTGGACCGCGTGTTCCGTATCACCGACGGCGTGATGCGCTCCATGATCGTCTGCAAGGACGAGCAGTAAGGAGGCGCTCATATGCTCAACAAGATCATCATCATGGGTCGTCTGACCCGTGACCCCGAGCTTCGCCGCACCCAGACCGGCACGCCCGTGGCGTCCTTCTCTCTGGCCGTTGACCGGGATTTCAAGGACAAGGCTACCGGTGAGCGTTCCACCGATTTTATCGACGTGGTGGCCTGGCGTCAGACCGGCGAATTTGTCAGCCGTTACTTCACCAAGGGCCGCATGGCCGTGGTGGAGGGCCGTCTGCAGATGCGCGACTGGACCGACAAGGAGGGCAACAAGCGCCGCTCCGCCGAGGTCGTGGCCGACAATGTGTATTTCGGTGACTCCAGACGCGAGGGTGACGGCGGCTACTCCGCCCCCGCCTACAGCGCGGCTCCCGCTGACTATGCTCCCTCCGGTTACTCCGCCCCCGCCGAGGGCGACCAGTTCGCCGAACTGTCCGGTGACGACGGCGAGCTCCCGTTCTGATTCCAAGCGTCTTTACGCTTCATCTTTGACCGTTATGGTCTGAAAAAGGAGGTTTCCCCATGGCTATGGAACGTGATAATCGCGCCCCCCGCGGCCGCAAGCGCCGCAAGGTGTGTGCTTTCTGCGTGGACAAGGTCGAGTGCATCGATTACAAGGACGCCGCCAAGCTGCGCCGCTATGTGTCCGAGCGCTCCAAGATCCTGCCCCGCCGCACCACCGGCACCTGCGCCATGCATCAGCGTCAGCTGACCGAGGCCATCAAGCGCGCCCGTCAGATCGCTCTGCTGGCTTACGTGACCGACTGATTTGTCCGGTTTGAACTCCCCTTCCCAACGGAAGGGGAGTTTTTCTTTTCCCCCGGAATACCCGCACAGCCCGGCGGGCAGACTAAGGAAAACCCGAAAGGACGTGTGGTACATGGTTAAAGGGATCAACCGCCGGGTCATTGTGGTAAAAGCCCCCGACCCGAAACTATTCGACGAGGCCATCTTCCTGCTGCGGGAGGACGCCTTTTCCGCCGCCGGCGTCTCGCCCGAGCAGGTCATCCGCCAGGCCCGGCAGGCTGCGGACGGCTACCTGCGCAAAAACACCGTGCGCGGCAGAGTGTCCGCCCGGTTTTCTCCCGCCGTGTGGGGCGCTATGGGGGCAGTCCTTGCCTCTCTGGTATGGGCGGCGGGCATTTTTTTGCTGTAAGCTGCCGGGATTTTGGCCCATAGCGTGATAAAATTAAGGCAAACCCCTTGCTTTTCCTCCCGGGGCATGGTATAATGCACTCTACGTTCGGACATTTTGTCCGTCTGACCAAAGATTTGTCCCCCCCGGGATTTGAAAGGAACGATGAACAATGCAGTTTGCTCTTACTATCCTTCAGGTGATCCTGTGCCTGGTTCTGGTGGCCGTCGTTATGCTTCAGTCCGGCAAGAGCGCCGGCCTGTCCGGTGCCATCGCCGGCGGCGCTGAGACCTTCCTGTCCAAGAACAAGGCCAAGAGTCTGGACGCCAAGCTGGCCAAGGGTACCAAGTGGGTCTGTGCCGTGTGGCTGGTGCTGACCCTGGTGCTGAACCTGATCTGATTTGTTGCATTGCAAAAAGAAAGCAGACACGCCGGTGTCTGCTTTCTTTTTTTCTGCCCCGCTCAATATTTCTTGACATCCACAAGTTGAACCATTAAAATATATGTGGACAATTATGAAAAACATGGGGACGTTTTTCACTTGTCGCGGAGCGGTGCTCTGCGACTGATTTTATTTTACCATTGTCTGTACTATAGGAGGTGTTAATAACCCAATGCCACAGTTTTTGCCCTATATGATCGGTGCTGTCGTCGGTGTGCTCATTGGCTGTGTCGCCGGCATTCTCATCGGCTGGAACCGCCGCAAGAGCACCGCTGAACGGGAGATCGGCTCCGCCGAGGAAGAGGCTACCCGCATCGTCAACGAAGCCTACAAAAGCGCCGAAAGCAAAAAGCGCGAGGCTCTGGTAGAGGCCAAGGAAGAGATCCACAAGGCCCGCACCGAGTACGAGCGCGAGGAAAAAGAGCGCAGGACTGACCTGCAGAAGCAGGAGCGCCGCCTTCAGCAGAAGGAAGAGGCTCTGGACCGCAAAACCGACAACATCGAGAAGAAAGAAGAGCAGCTGACCGAAAAGCTGGCCAAGCTGGACGCCACCCAGTCCGAGGTGGAGCAGATCAAGCGCGGACAGCTTGAAATGCTGGAGCGCATCTCCGGCTACACCGCTGAGGAGGCCAAGAGCTACCTCATCTCCGAGCTGGAGACCGAAGTGACCCACGAATCCGCCATGAAGATCAAGGAGATCGAGTCCCGCTTCAAGGAGGAGGCCGATACCAAGGCCCGTGAGATCATCTCTCTTGCCATCCAGCGCTGTGCCGCCGACCATGTGGCGGAAGCTACCGTGTCCGTGGTGCCTCTGCCCAACGACGAGATGAAGGGCCGCATCATCGGCCGCGAGGGCCGCAACATCCGCACCCTGGAGACCATGACCGGCGTGGACCTGATCATCGACGACACGCCCGAGGCCATCACCGTGTCCTGCTTCGACCCCGTGCGCCGGGAGATCGCCCGTCTGGCGCTGGAAAAGCTGATCCTGGACGGCCGCATCCACCCCGCCCGCATCGAGGAGATGGTGGAAAAGGCCAAGCGCGAGGTGGATGCCACCATCAAGGCCGAGGGCGAGCGCGCCATCTTCGAGACCAACGTCCACGGTCTGCACCCCGAGCTGGTCAAGCTGCTGGGCCGCCAGCGCTACCGCACCAGCTACGGTCAGAACGTGCTCAACCACTCCATCGAAGTGGCCCATGTGGCCGGTCTGCTGGCCGCCGAGATCGGCGCCAATGTGACCGAGGCCAAGCGCGCCGGCCTTCTCCACGATCTGGGCAAGTCCATTGACCACGAGGTGGAGGGCTCCCACGTGCAGATCGGTGTGGAACTGGCCCGCAAGTACCGCGAGAGCGAGCAGATCGTCCACGCCATTCAGGCCCACCACAACGATGTGGAACCCAAGACCATCGTGGCCTGCCTTGTCCAGGCGGCCGATGCCATCTCCGCCGCCCGCCCCGGGGCCCGCAGAGAGAATCTGGAGAACTACATCAAGCGGCTGGAGCAGCTGGAGGAGATCACCTCCTCCTTCAACGGCGTGGAGAAGTCCTATGCCATTCAGGCCGGCCGCGAGGTCCGCATCATGATCAAGCCCGAGGTCATCAGCGAGGATCAGATGGTCCTGCTGGCCCGGGACATCGCCAAGAAGATCGAAGAGGATATGGAGTACCCCGGCCAGATCAAGGTCAACCTGATCCGGGAGACCAAGGCCGTGGAATACGCCAAGTAAATTTGTCCCCCAAACCGCTGTGCAGACCCATCTGCACAGCGGTTTTTTCGTTGTCTTTTCTCCGTGTTTGCCGTATAATAATTTTAACAAACCAATATACGAGGTGCTTGCAATGACAAAAATAAACGATGGCATTTCTAAAGAGGACAGCAAGATCAGATCCTTCCTGATGATCGGTCAGTCCAACATGGCAGGCCGCGGCGAATTTGCCGACGTCCCCCAAATCAAGAACGACCGCTGCTTTATGCTTCGCATGGGCCGCTGGCAGCCTATGAGCGAGCCCATCAACGTGGATCGCGACATTCTGAACATCAAGTTCCACAGCGGTGTGTGTCTTGCCACCAGCTTCGCCGACGAGGTGGCAAAGCTCACCGGCTGGGAGGTGGGCCTGATCCCCTGCGCCGACGGCGGCACCACCATCAGCCAGTGGCAGCCGGGCGGTCTGCTGTTTGACCACGCGGTGATGACCACGGGTCTCGCCACGCGCACCTCGGAGCTTGCCGGCATCATTTGGCATCAGGGAGAGAGCGACTGTCTCGACTTTGACCCCGAGCGGTATGCGCGGGATTTTCTGAATACCATGACCACCCTGCGCAGGCAGCTCAATGCCGAGCATCTGCCCCTGATCATCGGGGAGCTGTCGGAGAAGTGCACCGTCCGGCCTTTGGACGTCCTGCGCAGCTTCAACCGGCTTTTGCCCCAGCTTGCCGATCAGCTGCCCTGCTGCGGCGTGGTCAACACCCAGGGGCTGGAGATGAAGCCGGATAATCTGCATTTCAATTCTGCCTCCCTGCGCAAGCTGGGCGTCCGGTATTTTGAAAAGTATAAGGAGCTGACCGCGGCAAATGACCTTTGACCGCACACAAAGGAGGTCCGTTCATGTTGTTGAATCTGCTGGCTGTGGGCGACGTGGTGGGCGACGCCGGTCTTGACTTTCTGGCTAAAAATCTGCGCAGGCTCAAGCAGGAGTACGACGTCCACTTCACCGTGGTCAACGGTGAGAATGCCGCTACCGTAGGTATCCTGCCCCAACAGGTGCAGGACATCTATGACGCTGGGGCCGATGTGGTCACCCTGGGCAACCACACATGGAACAAAATGCAGATCCGCGACCGGCTGGAGGACGACCCCTACCTGCTGCGTCCGGCCAACTTTGCCAAAAACCTGCCCGGACGGGGCTTTGGCGTGTATGATGGCCCCCGAGGTCTTCGCATCGGAGTCATGAGTCTGATGGGCCGGCTGCACCTGAACTCCAATCTGGACAGCCCCTTCGCCACGGCAGACGCCCTGCTGGCCGGCTGCGACGCCGACATCGTGGTGTGTGATTTCCATGCCGAGATCACCAGCGAAAAGGGCGCCATGGCCTGGTATCTGGACGGCCGAATGCAGGTCCTGTGGGGCACCCACACCCACGTGCCCACCGCCGACACCCAGGTGCTGCCAAAGGGTCTGGGCTTCGTCACCGACCTTGGCATGACCGGACCGGCCCAGTCCGTGTTGGGCGTGCGGCCGGAGGACTCGGTCAACCTGTTCCTGGGCGGTATCCCCCGGCGGTTCACCGCCGCTGCCGGCCCCTGCAAGCTCAATGCCTGCCTGTTCACCATCGACACCGACACGAAGAAATGCGTTCAGGTGCGCCGGGTAGATGTGTTCCAATAATCCGTTCACGAAAGGGGGCTTCCCCATGCTGAAGATCATACACGCCGCGGACTTCCATCTGGACAGCCCCTTCTCCGGCCTGTCCCCGGAGCAGGCCGCCCTGCGCAGGGCGGAACAGCGCGCGCTGCTGGACCGTATTGCCGACCTTGCCAACGAGGAGCAGGCCGATCTGGTGCTGCTGGCCGGCGATCTGCTGGACAGCGGACGGCTCTACCGGGAGACAGCCCAGAGTCTGGCCCACACTCTGGGGCGCATCCGCGCCCGGGTGTTCATCGCGCCGGGCAACCACGACCCTTACTGCGTTGGTTCCCCCTACACCCTGCCCATCTGGCCGGAAAATGTGCACATCTTCTCCTCCCCTCAGCCTGCCGGGGTGGAACTTCCCGAGCTGGGCTGCACCGTGTACGGCGCGGCATTTCTGCAGGAGCAAACTGACGCCGCCCCGCTGGATGGCTTCTGCGCCCCCGACGACGGCCGCATCCACCTGATGGTGCTCCACGCAAACACCGAGGGTGCAGGCTACGCCCCCATCTCCCCCGCCCAGATCGCCGCCACCGGCCTTGACTATCTGGCTCTTGGCCACATCCACCAGACCTCCGGTCTGATGAAAAACGGCCGCACCTTCTGGGCCTATCCCGGCTGCCCCGAGGGGCGGGGCTTTGACGAGCTGGGTGAAAAGGGCGTTCTGGTCCTTGAAGTGGACCGGGACACCGTCAGTAGCCGCTTTGTCCCCCTGTGCCGCCGCCGCTATGCGATCGTCAGCGTGGATCTCACCGGCTGCAGCCAGCCTCTGGCCCCCATCGAAGCCGCCCTGCCTGCCGGCACCGGACAGGATATCTACCGTATCCTGCTGACCGGGGAATTTCCCATGGATCCCGCCACCCTCGCCGATTTGGAACAGGCTCTCTCTCCCCGCTTTTGGGCCCTGGAGCTTCGGGACAAGACGCGCACCCCTACCGACCTGTGGGCCAGAGCCGCAGAGGACTCCCTGGCCGGCCTGTTCCTGCAGATCATGCAGCCTCTGTGTCGGCAGTCCCCCGATGACGAACATTTGCAGCTGGCTGTGCGCTATGGCCTTGCCGCGCTGGAGAACGGGGAGGATGTGGCACCATGATCATCAAAAAAATGACCGCCACCTTCGGCCGCCTGACTCAGTCCTGTCTGGAGCTGGAGGATGGCCTGAATGTGATCCACGCCCCCAACGAGGCCGGAAAATCCACGTGGTGCGCTTTTTTGCGCGCCATGTTCTACGGCATCCCCACCCGGGAACGGGACAGAAAGGGGTTTCTGGCGGAAAAGAACCGCTACCTGCCCTGGTCCGGCGCCCCCATGGAGGGCCAGATCGACCTTGTCTGGCAGGGACAGAACATCACCCTGCGCCGTTTTCAGCGCGGGAGTACACCCTTCGGCGGCTTTTCCGCCGTCTACACCGGCACCGGCGACCCGGTCCCCGGCCTGACCGCCCAGAATTGTGGGGAACATCTGCTGGGTGTGGGCCGCGAGGTGTGGGAGCGTTCCGCTTTTGTGGGTCAGGCCCCCACCCTGGCCATCGACGGCACGCCGGAACTGGAGCGGCGTATCGCCGCCATGTTTTCCTCCGGGCAGGAGGACATCTCCTACTCTCAGGTGGATGCCCGCCTGCGGGAGTGGCAGCGCCGCCGCCAGCACAACAAAAGCGGCCTGATCCCCCGCATCGAGGCGCAGCTGGCTGAGATCACCAGCACTCTTGGGCGCATGGAGGCCGCTGATCTGCGTCTGGCCCAGACTCAGGAACGGTGCACCCAGCTGGAGGCCCGGCAAAAGGAACTGGAGGCCGATCTGCACATCCACCGCAGACTGGCCCAGCGTCAGCTGAATGCCCGCTACGCCGAAGCCCTGCAGGAACTGGAGCAGGCCCGCGCCAAGCTGGACGCCCTGCAGGCGCAGCAGGCCCGATTCGGCACACTGCCCCACCGGGATCTGCTGCGGGATGCCCAGGGGCAGCTTCAGCGGCTGTCCGTATTGGAGGAGGAGCTGCTGCACACCCAGCAGCAGTCCCGCCACGCCGAGCAGGCCGCCCGGGAAGCGGCCGACTTCCCCTATAACCCCCGGTTTGCCGGCATGGACCCGCAGCAGGCCGCCGCACAGGCTCACCGGGACCGCGCCGCCGCCGAAGCGCTGCTTTCCAAAGCCCAACGCAGCCGGAAGCTGCGCCCCTTGTTTTCTCTGACCGGACTGATCCCGGCGGCAGCATGTGCCCTCGGGCTTCTTACCGAACACAAGCTGCTCTTCACCGGTATAGGCTTTGCCGCCCTGCTTGTGACCTCTCTTTCCGCTGTGCTCCTGTGCAGCCACGCCATAAAAAGGACCCAATCGCAAGCGGAACAGCTGCTGGACAGCTATGCTGTCCAGCGCCCCGACCAGATCTCCGCCGCCGCAGAGGACTTCTGCCGCCGGCAGGAGCAGTCTGTTCGGGCTCAGGAAGATGCCCGCCGGCTGCAGGCCGACCTGCTGCGTCAGCAGGAGCGGCTGGATGGCGACCGGGCCGATCTGCTGTCTTTCGTGGGCAGTTTTGCCGCGGGCGTCACTTCCCTCACCGGCTGCGCCGCCGCCCTCACCGGGGCGCTGGAACTGGAGGACAGACTGCGCGAATGCCGGGAGCGGCTGGACCTGTCCGCCCGCCGCTGCGAGGATCTGAAGGCGCAGGGCGCACAGGAAGCGGATACGCTGGAACTGTTTCACGCCCCCTCGGCCTCTCCGGAGCAGACCCGGCAGGAGCTGGAACAGGTGACTGCCGAGCTGGCCGCCGCCCGGGCTCAGCTGGCCATGACCCGGGGCGAGCTTCTCACTTTAGGTGACCGGTCCGGGCTGGAGTCGGCTCGGGAGGAACTGTCCCGGCAGCTTGAGCGCCGCCGGAAGGAATATGAGGCTCTGGACATCGCGCTGGACGCTCTGCGCCAGGCCAATACACAGCTGCAGGCCCGTTTCGCCCCCGAACTCAGCCATCGGGCCGGTCAGATCCTGTCCCGTCTGACGGCCGGACGGTATGAGTCCCTGTCTCTGGACCGGGAGTTCGAAGCCTGTGCCCGCAGCGACGACAGTCTGCTTCCCCACAGCGTTCTGGCCCTGTCCCGGGGCACGGCCGACCAGATCTATCTGGCGGTACGCCTTGGGGTGTGTCAGTTGGTACTGCCTCAGGAGGACCCCTCCCCCCTGATCCTGGACGATGCTCTGCTCACCTTTGATGATGCCCGCATGGTCCTTGCGGTGGAGCTGCTTTCCGCTCTGCAGCGGCAGGTGCTTCTGTTTTCCTGCCAGCAGCGGGAGAGCAAGCTGGGCAGGGGCAATATCCTGCACTTGCAAACGCAGCAGAACGTGATATAATATCCCAAGCTGGGTATGATACTCACAAACCCTTTTTTGGAGGTGACGCACATGACAGACGATCAGGAGCTGACCGTTTCCCAACCTGCGGACCGGGAGGACGGTCTTGCCCAGAATCTATACTACTGGCTGCAGACACTGGTGCTGGCCGTAGTGTCCATCGTGCTTGTTTTCTCGTTTCTGGGCCGTATCACCCGGGTAGAGGGCAACTCCATGCTTCAGACCCTGCACAACGGCGACCTGCTTGTGCTGCGTTCCGTGGGCTATACCCCCAAGGTCGGTGACATCGTAGTGCTGAACAAAACTACCGACGAGACCATCTCCCTTCTGGGCGGTGAGGCCATTGTCAAGCGTGTCATCGCCACCGAGGGGCAGACCGTATACATTGACTACGCCTCCAACACTCTTTTTATAGACGGAAAGCCTGTGGATGAGCCCTACTTGTGGGAGCGTATGCAGCCCCGGCACGGCCCCTACTCCGGCCAGACCCCCTTTGTTGTCCCCGAGGGCAGCGTATTCGTCATGGGCGACAACCGCAACGAATCCACCGACAGCCGGCAGGAGCTGCTGGGTCCGGTGGACACCGGCTATATTCTGGGCGGTGTGGTGTGTATCCTGTTCCCCCTGTCTGACATAGGTCTGCTTTAAGCATGCAAAAGCCCTGCCGCTGATCAGCGGCAGGGCTTTTTCTCTTGCTACAGAATTTCCCGGTACATGGCGGCGGCATCCGCCTTTCCCACGTTGTCGGCCACAACCAGCACTTCTACTTTGACGGTGCGCTCGCCGAAGCGCAGCTCCAGCACATCCCCCGCCTTTATATCGTAGCTGGCCTTGACCGCCCGGCCGTTGGCGGTCACTCTTGCGTTATCACAGGCCTCGTTCGCCACCGTCCGCCGTTTGATGAGCCGGGACACCTTCAGCCATTTGTCCAGTCGCATATTTTCCTCCTGAAAAGCCAACGGCAGGGATCTCTCCCTGCCGTTTTTCAATATCTGTTACTTGGCGACAGCTTCTTTCAGAGCCTTGCCGGGCTTGAAAACGGGAACCTTGGATGCGGGGATCTTGATGCTCTCCTTGGTCTTGGGGTTGCGGCCGATGCGCTCAGCGCGAGCCTTAACCTCAAAAGCGCCAAAACCGACCAGCTGCACCTTCTCGGTGTCAGCCAGAGCGCCGGTGATGACTTCGATGGCGGCGTTGATGACAGTCTCAGTATCCTTCTTGGACAGGCCGGTCTTCTCCGCCGCGGCATTGATGAGTTCCGCTTTGTTCATTTTCTGTTTCCTCCTTCAAATATTCGGCGTTACGCCGATTAGATATATATCACTTAAAGCGAGCACCTCGCTGTTAAGCCGTATTGTTCCCAGCTTCTTCAGTTTTGTTCCACCCGGGCGCGAAAATCGCAAATAAAACGATCCGTAGCATCCGTCAGGGCCGCCTCGGGATCCACACCCAGCCTGCGGGCAAGGGCCACCGTTTCAAAAAGGAGCTGGCCCAGCGCCCGCTGTACATCGCCCTGCTTCTGAACCGCGGATCTCAGCCGGTCCGTTTCGCCGCAGAGCTTGTCCACCTGGCCGGCGGTGTCCGGCCATTGGGTGCCCGCCTTTTCCGCCTTTTTCTGCACCTTTTCGGCACGCCACAGGGCCGGCAGCGCCCGGGCCACTGCCTGCAGCGCATCGGTGTCGGTGTCCTGCCCCTTTTCCGCGCGCTTGAGCACTTCCCAATTGGAAAGCACCTCGTCTGTGCCGGAAACTGTCACCTCACCAAAGACATGAGGATGGCGATAGATGAGCTTTTTGCACACGCCGTCCGCCACCTGATCCAGGGTCAGACCGTTGTGCTCCCGCTCGATACCCGTGTGGAAAACCACCTGCAGCAGTACGTCTCCCAGTTCTTCCTTGATGCCGGCCGGGTCCTTTTGCCCGATGGCGTCCACCACCTCGTAGGCTTCTTCCAGCAGATCACGGCAGATGCTTTCGTGGGTCTGGACCTGATCCCAGGGGCAGCCGCCGGGCCCGCGTAGAATTTTGACGATTTCCACAAGGTCTTGCACGTCATAAGACGCCTTATATAGAAAATTTACCACAATTTATCATCCTCTGCAAGATGTTTTTTGCAAATTTGTTTCAAAATCTTAAAATTTTTGCAATTTTTTCGCCCTTTGGCATGAGCAACACATCATCCCGGGATACTGCGCGCATGGCCACCACAAGTACCAAATAAAGGACTGCTGCGCCCCCGATGGCAAGGAAGACAGCAAGGGCATTTCCGGCACCGGACAGTACTGCAGCCCCTGTTCCCTGCGCCCCAACGCTTTGGAACGCGGGCACACCGATCAGCAGCCGCTCCAGAAGCCCATAGCCGGCCCAAGCCGCGGCTCCCATAACGGTGCTTGCCAGCAGGGGTTTGCCAAACACCTTGGCATACCTGCCAATGCCCGGCACGATCCTGCGCAGCAGGATCAGGTCCAGAAGCAGCACCACTACATAGCAAAGCAGCGTGCCCACCGGCGCGCCGTAAATGTGTATGTCAGGCACGGACACCAGATTATAATTGGCAATGATCTTCACCGCTCCGCCCACAAGGGTGGTGGCGATGGGCAGGAACACATGGCCATAGGCCTGAAAGACCGCATTGCACACCAGCACGAGGCATACGCATACCGCCGCCGGACCCAGAATTGCCAGCATGGGTCCGGTCAGGGTCACATTGTAGCGGGGGTAGAGCAGCTTCATAATAGGCCGGGCAAGCACCAGCAGGCCCACCCCCATGGGCATTGCCAGCAGGCCCGTTATGCGCAGCACCGAACCGGTGATCCGGGCGGAGCCGTCCCGGTTGCCCCGGGCAAGGGCGGCGGACACCGCGGGGATGATAGCCGCAGTAAGGGCGGTCATGAAAGAACCGGGCAGGTTGTGCAGGCTGACGGCCACGGTATAGTTCCCGTACAGGGCGCGGCTGGCCTGCTCCGTCATGCCCAGAGCATCCTGCAGCTGACCCTGGACAAGGGCGTTGTCCAGCACGTTGATAATGGGGACCAGCGATGTGGACAGGGTGATCGGGACGGCAATGCGCATCAGATTTTTGAAAATGTGCCCCGCTCCATCGGGCCGGTCCGTTCCGCCGCGCTCCGCGCGTGTGCGGGTGCGCAGATAATTGACAGCCATGTACACCAGAGCCAGCACTGTGCCCACCGTCACGCCGGTGATGGCGCCGGCCGCGGCAAGGGAGGTCTGCTCCTGGGCCATAGCCCCGGTAAAGGTCCGGGACATGATGAAGGAGGCAAGGGCAAGGCCCAAAATCAGCTTGCACAGCGCCTCGATGATCTGGGAGACGGAGGTTGGGGTCATATTCATATGCCCCTGAGCATAGCCGCGGAAGGCAGACAGACAGCCCACGCACACCACCGCCGGGGCCAGCGCCCGGATGCCGGGGGCGGCGTGGCTGTTGTTCATCAGTCCGGCCAGCCAATCCGCTCCAAACCACATCACGATGAAGGACGCAAGGCCCATGGTCAGAAAGGCACTTAGGGCCACACGGAACACCCGCTGTTTCTGGTTGTGCCGTCCCAGGGTATTGGCCTCGGCCACCGTTTTGGACAGCGCCACAGGCAGGCCGGCTGTAGACACGGTGAGCAGGACCGCATAGATGCTGTAAGCGTTGTAAAAGTCCGCCGAGCCGGTCTCCCCCAGCACGTTGAACAAAGGGATCTTGAACAGCGCACCGATCAGCTTCACGATGGCAATTCCCGCGGCAAGGATCGCCACCCCGCCGAACATGGTATTCTGTTTTTGCTTCCCGTTATGGTTGGACATAACCTTTGTCCCTCCCGAAAGAGAATTTCCCACCCTCAGCCAAACAGCAGGGGCAGGGCGTAGCCTTCCACCTCGCTTCGCACCCGGGCAAGGTCGATGGTGAAAAACTCCCCATTTTCATATATGACCTGTCCCCGGGCCATATTCATCACCACATTGGACCCGTGAGCGGAAAAGACAAGATTTTCCGCCGGGTCGTGGCAGGGCATCAGGTTGGGGGCAGTAAAGT
Organism: Oscillospiraceae bacterium; assembly: GCA_017624915.1. Taxonomy (GTDB): domain Bacteria; phylum Bacillota; class Clostridia; order Oscillospirales; family Oscillospiraceae; genus Lawsonibacter. The sequence goes on from JAGAMC010000013.1 coordinate 41,192, forward strand.
CCACGAGGATCAGGTCGGCCACATAGCCCGGTGCGATGACACCGGTATCCGTACGGCCCAGAGCCCGTGCGCCCCTGACGGTGGCCATCTCCAGCGCGTCCCAGGCGCCCATGGCCATGGGATCCCGGCCTGCGCCGCAGTGGAGAGCGGCGGCCAGCTTCATGTCGGAAAAGAGGTCCGCGCTGTTGTGGGAGGACATGCCGTCGCTGCCCAGGGCCACGTTGACTCCCGCCTTCAGCATGGCGGGCACGGGCGCGATGCCGGAGCCCAGCTTCAGGTTGGACCAGGGGTTATGGACGCAGGTCACGCTCTTGTCCTTCATGATCTCCCAGTCTTCGGGCGTGGTATACACACAGTGGGCGGCGATGCCGCCATTCTCCCACGCGCCGTGGTCGCCCAACACCTGAACAGGCGTGCGGCCGTGGCGGGAGATGCTGGCCTGATGCTCGCTGACCGTTTCTGAAATGTGGGCGTGCATACGCAGGCCGTGCTTTTGGGCGTAGTCGGACATCCACCGCCACAGAGGAGCGTTGGAGGTATACTCCCCGTGGATAGAGGCGTCCACCCGGATCTGCCCCCCGCCGTAGTTGTGCCAGCTGTCGGTCAGCTCCTGCTGATTGCGGCAGTCATTGCATTTGTCGGGGGAAAACTCCTCCGCCGCGCCAAAGTAGACGCCTCCGCAGGACAGGTTTGCGCTCAGTCCCGCCTTGACGATCCGATCGGCGATCACGCCGGTGTGCATGTACATATCCGCCACACAGGTCACTCCGGTGGCGATCATCTCCGCCAGACCCAGATCCGTACCTGCGGCTACTGCCCGCGGATCCAGCTTTGCTTCTGCGGGGAAAATATAGTCATACAGCCAGGTCTGCAGGTCGTGCCCGCCGCCGTAGCCCCGCATAAGGGTCATGGGCAGATGGGTATGGGCGTTAACAAAACCGGGCATCATCACCTTCCCGGAACAGTCCACCACCCGGTCAAAAACACCTTCGGGCCGCTCTGCACCCACATAGGTGATCTTGTGTCTCTCCACTGCTACAAAGGCGTTTTTCAGCGGTTCGCGACTGCCGTCCATGGTCAGAACGGCAGCATTGGTAAAGAGAACAGACATGGGCATACTCCTCCTTACAGCTTTCTCAGGCACGCCCGTACAAGACCGGAAAACTTCTCTCTGGCGGTCACGCCTGCATCCAGTACCTCCTGCTCGCTCAGGGGCTGGTCCAGAATGCCCGCGGCCATGTTGGACAGCAGGGTAAAGCCCAGTACCTCCATGCCGCAGTGTCCGGCCACGATGACCTCGGGGGCGGTGGACATACCCACCGCGTCGCCCCCCAGCACCCGGGCGGCCCGGATCTCGGCAGGGGTCTCGTACTGGGGTCCGTAGCAGTAGAAATACACGCCCTCCCGCAGAGGGATGTTCAGCTCCCCGGCGGTCTGCCGGGCCAGCTGCTGCAGTCTTGGCGTATACAGATGGCTCGCATCGGGAAACCGCACCCCAAACTCTGGGATATTCTCCCCCCGCAGAGGGGATTCGGAAAACATTTTGATGTGGTCGGTAATGAGCATCAGGTCACCCGCCTGCCAGTCGGTGCGCACACAGCCGGCGGCGTTAGTGACGATGAGCGTGTCACAGCCCAACAGCCGCAGCACCCGCACCGCATAGGCCACCTCCTCGTAGGAATAGCCCTCGTAATGGTGCATACGGCCCTGCATGACTGCCACGGGTCTTCCCTCCAGCATGCCGAACACAAACTGCCCCTTGTGCCCGGGGGCGGTGGATGCCTTAAAGTGGGGGATGTCGCCGTAGGGGATGACGATGGGATTTTCCACCTCGTCACCCAAATAGCCCAGACCGGATCCCAGGATCATGGCCACCCGGGGCGCAAACACCCCCAGTCTGCTCCTGATGGCCTCGGCGCTGGCCTTATACTCTTCAAAGGTAAAGCCCATATCGGCACTCCTTTCAGCACATTACTCCACATTATAGTTTACACGAAACCCGCAGAAAAATCAACCGAATGGACTCTGTGCGCAACATTTGTGCAGGTCCTGCCCAAAGACATGACAAGCGGGATATAGTGTGGTATGATATATGCGTATGGCAAGGGGGCATTTCATGAAAAGCAACAGATTCTGGATCCTTCTTTTTGCGTTTATCGGTGCAGTGTGTCTTGCTGCGGCAGTGCTGCTGCAGCTGCCCGGCAAGCGGGGCGTTTCCATCGAGATCTATCAGCAGGGCGCTCTGCTGCACACCCTGCCGCTGGACACACCCGCCCGGCTCACCATAGACGCTCCCAACGGGGGCAGCAACACCGTTTGGGTGGAAAACGGCGCGGTCTGCGTGTCCCACGCCTCCTGCCCCGATCAGGTGTGCGTCAACCAGGGCTGGGTGGACAGCGGTGCTGTGCCCATCGTGTGCCTTCCCAACCAACTGGTGATCCAGATAAAAGGAGGTGAACAGACCGTTGACACAGCAGTCGGATAAACACCCCACCCGCCGCCTGACGCGCATGGCGCTGCTGACTGCCATCGCCCTGACTATTTTTATGGTTGAGGCACAGATCCCCAACCCGCTTCCCATCCCGGGAGCAAAGCTGGGGCTTGCCAACATCGTCACTGTGTACGCCATGTTCGTTCTTGGCCCGGCGGACACGCTGATGATCCTGCTGGCCCGGATCTTCCTGGGCAGTGTTTTCTCCGGTCAGATGATGACCTTTTTTTACAGCCTGGCCGGCGGTCTTCTGTGCTATGCCGCCATGCTCCTCCTGCGCCGCATCCTCACCCTGAACCAAATCTGGGTGTGCAGCGTAATCGGCGGTGCCTGCCACAATATCGGCCAGCTCGTTGCCGCTATCACGATTGCCCGCACCCCGGCTCTGATCGTCTACCTCCCCTTCCTGCTTCCCGCCGGTATGGGGGCCGGCCTGTTTACCGGTCTGTGCGCTCAGTTCCTGATCGGGCGGTTGTCGTTTAAAAAATAAACAGAAGGTGCAGCCTATGGCTGCACCTTCTGTTTTCTTTTATTTTTTCCGGCTCTTGCGGAACAATTCCACGCTCAGCCGCCACAGGGGCAGCAGGTACAGGTAGCATGCCAGAGCCATGCCGGCCATAGGCGCCCCCGCAGCAGACAGGGAAACTGCACCGGCGATGGACCACGGGACCAGAGGCGCAATCACCACGGCGGAGTCCTCCAGATGTATGGCCATGCTGCTGTTGTCGGTTTCCGCCTGCGCACACAGCTGGTGGGTCAGCATAATGCCCAGCGTCTGATTACAGGCAATCATATTTGCTCCAATGGCAGTGCACAAAGTAGCAATGTACGGTGTGGTGCGCCGGGCCAGCGCGGCCACCACACCCCGGGCTCCGTCCAGCAGACCGGACACCCGGAACAGTCCGGAATAGGAGGAAGACAGGCACACGATAGCACCCACCCGAACCATAGAGATGATGCCGCCGCCGTTCAGCATTGCTCCAACATCTTCACCTGCAGCCTCATAACCCATAACCAGCAGCTGGGGCAGCTCGGCAAGCTTTGTCCCCTGCACCGCCAAGGCGATAGGCAGGGCGGTAAGGATACTTGCGGCCATGGCCTTCTTCACGCCCACCTTCATCATGGGCAGGATCAGAATCACCACTGCAGGCAGCAGGCAGATCCAGTGGATGACGAACTCCCGCTCAAACACGCCGCGCAGGTCGGGCGCCTGCCCTTCCCCCTGTGTGAGCATGCCCAGCACGAAATAGACTGCGCAGGTCGCCGCAAAGGGCACGATGCAGGTGCGGATCATATTTTTGATGTTGCTCAGAACGTCCGTTTTGGTCAGCTCCGCCACCAGCATTGCGCTGGTGGACACCGGCGAGCAGCGGTCCCCAAAGTAGGCTCCCGCCAGCACCGCACCGCCCGTGAACACAAGGCTTACCCCCATGGTGTTGGCCATGGTCACACAGATCACGCCCATGGTGGCCGAAGTGCCGAAAGCCGTGCCCGTCAGCACCGACACAAGGCAGTTGAGCAGGAAGGTCATCAGCACAAACACAGACGGGTGTATCAGGGTGGCCGCATAGCTCACAATGGCAGGGATCGTCCCCGCGTCCCGCCACAGGGCCGTAAGCATTCCAATCAGCACAAACGCGATCAGGATATTACGCACCGACTTCACGCCGGACAGGGCGCTGCGGACAAGCTCAGTCCAGCCGACACCCTTATACCTGCCATAGGCAAGAAACAACAACAAGCCAGCCCCCAGAGCGTAGAGGATGGACAAATCCAGCAGGATACAGCCCAACAGTCCCGCGCAGAACAGCGACAGCACAAGTAGTTCCATACCAAATTACACTTCCTTCGCTCCGCAGCCCGCAGCTGTGGAAAATACGAACCTTCAGTCTGCCGCCTCGTCCATGGCCTCGATGAGAAAGCTCACCGGACGAAAGCCGTCATTGCAGGAGATCATAGCCGACCTTTTGTTCTTCATCCACCCGCCATAGAAGTCCTGCGCCCCATGGGCCAGCGCCATGACAAAAGGTGAAAGGGACTGCCACGCGCTTTCGCAAAAGCCATCCGGCTTGTTCCAGCCGTCGGCGATGAAGACTCGGCCCACTTCCATGTCGCAGGCGTGCTCTATGGGGTTTTCATATTGGGCGATCAGATCGTCGTGCCGCACCATCTTCATTACAGTGATCCTGCACTTGGTCATACCCTCACCCCCGAATTGAATCTGTTCTGATTGTATCACGAGTACAGAAAAATAAAAAGCCTTGAAACCAAAGTTTCAAGGCTTTCTGGAGCTGCTGGGCGGATTCGAACCGCCGACCTCATCCTTACCAAGCGATTTTTGCCGGTTTTTATAACAATTTTCGCTTGTTTTCAGTCGTTTTCATTCCGAACAACATCGTTTCCAGAACTTTCTTGAAGCACCGTCTCCGTTGTTTCCACGCCTGTCTGTGGTGGAACTGTGGTCAAGCAACGATTTGCGCAAACGATGTCTGCACAAATCTCATCAGTGCCGCACAGCGGAGAACACCTGCCATTCCGTGTGATTTCCCATCTTCATTCCGTGCGATTTTTCTTTTTGCTTGCAACCGGTACTACTGACCCGGCAATCGCAAGCAGAACACAGTAATTTCTTCGAGAATTAATATGACCACAAAGAGGCACGATAATCGCATCATATTTTGCGCTGCTGTAAACAATAAGAGTCCGCTCCGTGCCATTCTATTGTTGGCCTCTCAATTTGAACCGTCCGGAAATTCCGGATAGTTGCGCTCTATAAATTACCTCCTGTGTCAGAATAATTTTAAGCTGGGGGCGAAATGATGTCAGCTCTCATAGGAAATAAATCTACGTTGCATTAACACAGTGGTACCGTTTCTATATCCTCATCGTTTGTCAGATTGCCGTCCCCGCTCACGGGAATTATCTCGCCCAGATAGGTCGGGGCGGGTTTCAGAATGCTTGTCGCAAAATCCTTGTTGCGGGCAAGGCTCTCACGCAGCTCACGGTATGCCTGTCCCACATAAGTATGATAATCTGCGGCAACGCCATACGCCTCCACACCCAAAGCATTGGCAATATGGAGCGCACGGTAGAGGTGATACTCTTGCGTGACAATGATGATCTTATCCGCGGCAAACACATCTCTTGCCCGGAAGATGCTTTCATATGTAGAGAAGCCAGCGTGGTCCATGAAGATATCTTCAGAGGAGATTCCCTCCTCCATGGCCTCCAGCTTCATGGCTTTGACCTCGTTATAGTCCTTCTGGCCGTGGTCGCCGCTCATGAGCAGCTTCGGCGCCGCACCGGACTGGTACAGTTCAATGCCTCTGCGTAGCCGATCTGCCAGCATATCACTGGGACGGCCACTGTCGTGGACATAGCAGCCTAACACCAGGATGCAATCCACATCCGTCAGCTCTGCCGCCTCTTCAGGCGAAATAATCTGGTCAAAGGTGCTTTTCTTTACGTGGCCATTGATGCTGAAAATGGTAATGCCACCAATCAGAGCCAGACAGAGCAGCACAACGAAAAGGCGTTTCCATATTCGTTTTTTCATGTCTACCGCCTTCCCTGTTTTTATAGATACAGTTCCGTCCCATAGTGGCAGCTCTGAAATTTGTCATCCAGAAACACATTGAAGAACGGAGTCATTTTGTTGTAGGTTTCAGTGTCAGCAGGCTTCGGCAGGCCAAGAAGCATCTGCACGAACTCCGGCGTCACCGCACCGGTGATGATCTTACCGTACTGCCAATCATCTTCTTTCAGACTGCCATATTGGAGCGCCAGATCGATCCACTCGGTCTCTTCGGTCCAGCAGTGGATTTCGAAGGTCTTTGCTCCACCCAATGCCGCCGTGATATAGGACAGCCACTTGCTGTTGTCTGACTCTGAACGATCCAGAGTTACCTCTTCAAGTTCAATGGGTTCATCCGGGATAGGCGCAGGCTTGAGATCCATAATTGCATCGGACAGAGCATTCTTCAAATCTTTAAATACCATGATGCGCCTCCAATTTACCGATAATCAGCCTCATCCACTTCATAGAGAACATTTCCATCTGTGTCAAGGATCTGCTCAAACAAATCCCGCAGGCCAAAATAATCATCATCCACAGGTTCGCCCTTTTCATTCACAGCCCAATATTCCAATACAGTCCGATAGCGCAGGCCGTTACCGTCCACCACTTCGGCCAGCAGTTCAAGCGTGCTTCCGAAGGGGATGTTGAACTCCCGATCAATCATGTGATAGAAGGACTCAGCTCCATCTACTTGTATGCCGGATGTTGGAGGAGGTGCCGGTTCTTCTTTTGCATTTTTTCTCTGGGTGCTCTCCGTACTGGTCAGAGGGATCTCGGTACGACCAACTTCTACACCATCCAGTTCCTCAACAAGCGTGACCGACCGTACATCAATGACCTGTCCTTTTCCCTCTACGTTAATCCGGACTTCTCCCTCACGGTGCCAGGTATAGACACCATTTGCAGCCGTACCACGACCGCTGCCGCCAAGTCGCCCATGAACACTCGGCAACAATTCATAGCGGGGAGACCACTGCTCATCCAGCGTCTCGGTCCGGATCACATCATCCTCGCGGAACTCCACCTTTTCAACTCGCGCGTCTTCAAATACCGGCAGGTCGAGCTGAATCGTATAGGTACCGTTGGCGAGCTCCATGGGATAAGCCTTGCCATTGACAGTCAGGAATGCCTCAGTCACACCCGGCTGATGCTCTTTGGGTGTCACACTGCCACTCAGTACGAAGGTCTTATCTGCCAGATCCAACTCGTCCAGAGAAAAGTTTGTCTGCGTCAGAATGCTGGCTTCCTGCTCCATCAGTTCCTGCATACGGGAAAGTGCCGCACTCTGATTGGACTGCAGCATGGAGACGCTATTATTCAATTGGTTCTCCAGTTGGTGGATCTCGCTTTGCAAATTAGAGATACGAAACTGTGATACAACAGCAATGACAAGTGCCAGCACCGTCGCAACGGTTGATAAATGTTTTTTCATAAAGCACCTGCTTTCCTCAGCTTCTGCCGGTAAACCGGATGATCAGACGGAGCACGCTCAACAATCTCAAGCTTACCCTCAGCAATCATTTTATCGATTCGCTGTGCGACCCATGCGTCGCCAATGCCCAGCTGATACTTGCCCAAAACATTTCCAATCACGAAAGCCTCATTGAACTCCTCTGGTTGGGCGATGATTTCACGAAGGATGAAGCTGTCGTAGATATCTTCCGATGCGCTTTGGAGCTGGCCGTTCAGGAATACACGCAACGGCGCATTCTCCTCTTTGAGCTGACTCCACTTGGTCGCGCAGAGGGAGAGAAACGCGGGCTGCGTTTCCTGCTGCAGGGGGAGATAGCGACCCCATTCACCGGGGCCGATCTCACCCCAACCGTTGCGCATGGACACTGTATTCTCTCCCGTATATTCCCACTCAGGCAGCTTGACCAGGTAGATTGAACCTCTTTGTTTCAAGGGACGAAGCTGCGCCAAAATCCAGTACATACCACACATCTCGTCCGGATTATGGCTATACCAGACCCGGATAGTCTCTCCTGCGGAGCAGCGCTCTAAAATCGCGGCCAGCGCAGTTTGGGCGTCTTGAAGTTTCTTGTCGATCATCTGCGCTGCATTCTCTCTTGGCCAAACAGCCATAAATTTTTCCATGACTTCGCGCCGTTGAAAACCAATCCCGTTTTCTGATATCTCGCCCACGCTCCAAGCAAGTGAAATGAAATAGAGGTCTTCCTGCCTACCGCCCAGAGGGATGGCATTCTCCCAATCACGTTGCGCTCGCTCTTCCGCACGTTTTTGGGCTTCTTGCATCTGGGCCTTGGTGGGCTCGGCACCGCCTTGACCACGGAGAAATACCGATGTAGCTGCGCCATGGTATTTCCCAACGCCATAGTGCTGCGCCACCTTCAAGCTGCCATATGCGCTCTCACTGAAAACAACTTCGATCATGTTGGAACCTCTTACTCAAAAAGATATCTACTTAAAATGTCGGTATAGATTTCTGGTATTGCATAGCAGGTGATCGTCCCCTCACTGGCTGGTTGACCTACCGTGAGATACCAATGCCCGTCTATGGTTCCCATATAACCAATGTACTCTGTGGCAACAGGACAACCTTCATAACCTGCGTAAAGCAAACGCATATGTTGATTATCCTTCAGCTGAAAGATACCGTCAGTAACATACTCAAAATTAGCTTCTGCACCGGCAAGAATCTCAGTTACAGCCTGCTTAAACTCCTCATCGGCAATGTATTCTCCGTTCCAGGAAAGCGTCGTGATCTCTCCGGAGCGTGGAATTTGATAATCTTCCCTCACCAGAAGGCTCTGGTCAAGGAAGCTCCGCATGACAATAAAGGTGTGAGTGTCATCTTCCTCCACCTCATTGATCTGCCATCCATCATTCGTTTTCGCAATGGTCTTTCCCTCACTATACTCGCCAGAGGCAGGGACATATAGGGCATTGTTCCAGTACACGCCTTCGCCCCTTCGCACACCGCTGTGATCAAATACTATGATGCCATTTGCAAACAGGAAAGCAAGTAGCATCGCCATTGCCACGACTATGCCAATCAGCATTTTAGCTTTTTCCTGTTTTTGCATCGAGGCTCACTTCCTATTTAAAATTGGAGCAGCGGCAACTGACCGCTGCCGCTACTCGCAGTCGCAGCTTAATCGTACTATGGATTTCCAATCAGTTCATGTAGATTGTGTAAACGATAGATTTTTCAAATAGATCTCAAAGAAATTCCACTGCGCTGGGCCACTGCCAATAGGTATCGCTTCTGATATTTGAGCTGCACATAACGCATGACCATGTTGTAATAGATGGGATTAGCCGCTCCGCCGATGACACCCACAAGCGGGAACCCCTGCACGAATTTCAAGAGCAACATATCCACCGCAAAGGCACTTCCCGTCTTCTGAATCTGAGCCAACACTTCATCATCACCAGCCTGCGGCATCTCCTCGATCATGCCGTCCACCCGTGCATTCTTTACAGCAAAGGCGTGACCTTTTGTAAGAGTAGCTTCCATCATGCGAAGGATAAACAGCCGCTCCTCCGGGGTATCGTAGGAAAAGCCATAGCTCAGGGCAGTTTCATAAATACCTTTGAGCAGCATACCGACAAACACGACAATATCAGGCAGACCAATGCCCAGTGCTCCAAGGCCAATTCCCTCCACAGTTGTCAATGCAGTATTTGCCAGACCGGTTCGACCGGCATTTCGCTTGACCTGCTTCAGTTCCTTACGGCCGCCTTTGACCTGCACGGCATAGTCCTGAACAGAATACGTTTCTTCAAGATTCTGGCGGTTGTAGGTTTTTTCAATGACCCCTACGCCCTGAGTAAATACCACGGAAAACGCCTTGCTGAAGGCCGCCTCCAGGCTGTGATAGACTTTCTCCGGCACTTTCTTTTCCAGATCCGTTTTCCAACGGGGCGCTGTCGCCTTCATGGCGCTCTGCTTTAGCTGCGTTTCTTTTTTCAGCACGGCAGCATACTCTTTCTCAAGAGCAGCACGCTTTTTATCTTTTTTCTGAAATAACACCATAGTTCTCCGCTTATGCTTCTTTCTCAAAAATCAGATCCAGTTCCTGAATATGGCCTGTTCCACGCTGCTTTGTCGGCATATATCCAACATATCGCCATCCTGCTTCTGCGCTGCGATTGATGATCGACTGATAATCTCCAATGCCGTAGATATTGCCGGAGCCAAATCCCCAGCCGCCGAAATCACAGCTCACCGTTTCATACTCGTATTGATACATTATTTTCAATCCTCCCGGAGTTCAGTTATTTGCGCTATTAGATGCCGCGGCACTGGCTGCAATCGCAGCACACATAGCCGTCTGTTGCGCGATGATGAGTGAGATCGTGCTGCTGACCGCCGCCGCCTGCATTGAGGTATTCTGATCCAGATAATCACTGGTCACGATCAAGCCGGCGTGCATCAGGCGCTGGCGCTTGGTCATACCCAACATGCCATATCCCCTTTGACTGGCCAGGAACTCTGCCACCTGCACGATATCATCTGCAATCGTATCCAAATCAGCCGGGAGCATTGCCAGAACGCCCAGCGTAGCAAGTTCATAGCCAGTACCGTATTTATAGCCTTGGTCTTTCAGCTTATAAAAGAGTTTCATTGCACGGTTGCATTTCATCTCAGTGTCGCCCTCACAAAGAGCAAGCACATGGCTTAGCGATTGAACTGCATTGCTGGAAAAGAACTGCGGCTTGAGAATATCGAAACATTCCTCGGTGTTTTGAACGATAACTTCATCAGAAGCATTGGATAATGCCAAGAGCGCTGCGAATACGCTATCCTCTCCAGAGGTAAGGAAAGGATGTTCCTGTTTCATCAAATCATAGATACGGCGCGTTCTACGCGCAACAACTTCATAATGGACAGGCTCGATGTAGTCTGAAATGGTCATGGATGCCAGAGGGAGATAGGTGGACGAGAAGAAATGCTGCTTCAGCAATTCATATACAGCCAAAGCCTTTTTTAATTTCTCTTCAGGATCACTGCTGACTGCCATCATAGAAATCATGGGCAGTTTGACATAGTTACGGAAATTAGAGAAAAATCCAGTGTTTTCTTTCAGAATATCTCCGCACATCTCCAGGCGCTCTCTGTCGGCGGTTACACGCTTATCAACAAAGACCGCTGCTGCCACAGGATAGATATAGGAACTTCCCCAAAAGAACGTTTCTTTTATCGTGTCTCTGCTCTCAATAAAGCTGTTACACAGGGATTGCAATGATGTTCTCATAGTAAACCTCACTGGTCACAGGCGTTAGGCCTTGCTCCCAACGCCCCGTTGCTTGATACATTTCAGTTAAGAGGCAAGCTCTCGATGGCTGCACCGGCCTCACCAAAGAATGCCTCCAGCGATTCATGAGAGCTGGCGTCAAACCCGTCATTGAGAATAAAGGTGCCGGATGCGGAAACGCTGTTGTCCTCACCCCTCACGAAAGAGACGGCTGCTGGGCAGGCGTTTTCATACACATAGAGATAGATTGCGTCGCCATCGCCCTCAGAGCTGACGAAGGTTTTCCCTGCAGCGCAGATGGTCGTGGCAGCAAGGGTGGTGGCTCCGTTCTGGGCATTGATCTGCGTGATCAGTGCGGCGCCAAATGCTTTCTGACGCATAGCGGTTTTCAGGTTTTCGGAAAGGCCCTCCAGCCCGCTCAGCATATCCCACGCCTCCATGGCCTTC
>JAGAMC010000014.1 GCA_017624915.1 Oscillospiraceae bacterium
CAAAGGCGGTTTAATAGTCGAATGTACGGATGTAAAAGCAAAAATGGGCAAGAAAAAAGAGAGAAGCCGAAACTTCTCTCAATTCTCTTGCCCTGCAATGCTCGTACCTTTAAGTTATTGTCCTTAAGGGTACGATGCATTTGACGGCACTCTTTTTCCTTTGTTGGACTTAGTTGGCCTCGTTGACCTGGCCGAACTCACGGCCGTTGTAGGTCAGGCAGGACTTGCACATCCGGTGAGGCAGACGGAAAGCCCCGCACTTGGGGCAGGTCACGATACCGGGAGTCGCCAGCTTCCAAACGTTGCTGCGACGCTTATCGCGTCTGGCCTTGGACACTTTTCTCTTAGGAACCGCCATGGTTGACACCTCCTTCGGTTACTTCGGCCCTGTGGGGCCTTAAGGTTGACTTTGACTACTCAGCTTTGTCATCCAACAGCTGCGCAAGCGCCGCCAACCGTGGATCTACTTCAGGCTTACACGCACAGGGACCGAGGTTCAGGTCAGCCCCGCAGCGGCTGCAAAGCCCTTTGCAGTCTTCTGAGCAAAGGTTTTTGGTATCCATACCGAGGATAAAGGCCGTAGTCGCCACCTCGTCCAGGTCCACTGCATCACCGTCCAGCAGAATGATCTCGTCGTCATTCATCTCGTCCTCCAGTTCGGTGGACAGCAGAGAATCCAGCACAACGCTCTTTTCTGCCGTATAGGCCTTGCAGCAGCGGTCGCAGGTCAGATCCAGCACGGTGGAGGCATCTCCCTCAAGGTGGAGCGCCCCGGCGCGATTTGTGACCTTGCCCTGCACCCGGATGGGCCGAGTGATCGGCCGCGCCCCAAAGAAGTCCATTTGGGTGAGATCCAACGGGAAATCAAATGAGGCAGAGGCGCCGGGAACATGGATGATTTTGCGAAGATCCAGTTTCATGGGACACCTCTTTCAAGGGGACAGACCCTATGCTCGCGTAATGGTACAGCGAGTATTATAAAGAAAATGTCTCCAATTGTCAAATACTTTTCGCAGTTTTTATTGACAAATTTTTATTTCTATGGTGCAATTTTGCTGTAGTACAAGACGAACGCGAGGTTTGAGGGATTATGAAAGAGTTTACCATCGGGAAAAACGATGCCGGACAGCGGCTGGACCGCTGGCTGGGCAAGACCATGCCCCTTCTCCCCGCCCCTCTGGCGCAGAAATATATCCGGCTCAAGCGGGTCAAGCTAAACGGCAAGGGCGCCAAGCGCGACACCCGCCTTGCAGTGGGTGATGTTCTGCAATTATACATCAACGATGAGTTTTTTGAGCGGCCCACTCCGGAAAACGCTTTCCTCTCCCTTTACCAGCCCAAACTGAACATCGTGTATGAGGACGAGAACATCATGCTGGTGGACAAGCGCCCGGGCATGGTGGTCCATCCTGACGAGACCGAGCGGGTCAACACCCTGATCACCCACATTCAGGCCTACCTCTACCAGAAACGGGAGTGGTCACCCTATTGGGAAAACTCCTTCGCCCCCGCCCTGTGCAACCGCATCGACCGCAACACCGGCGGCATCGTCATTGCCGCGAAAAACGCCGAGACCCTGCGCATCATCAACGACAAGATCCAGGCCCGGGAACTGACCAAAAAGTACCTGTGCATCACTTTGGGCAGGCCAAAGCCCGCTGAAGGCAAGCTGGAGCTGTTCCTGCGCAAGGACGAGGGCAAAAAGCTGGTGGACGTGTTTGACCGTCCCGTTGCGGATGCAAAGACCGCCATTACCTTATATAAAACACTTCGCTCCGCCGGCGAGCTTTCTCTGGTGGAGGTGGAACTACTCACCGGCCGCACCCACCAGATCCGCGCCAGCTTTGCCCACGCGGGCCACCCTCTGCTGGGCGACGGCAAGTACGGACGTGGTGACGTGAACCGCCGCTATAATGAGACCCGACAAGCCCTGTACAGCTACTATCTGCGCTTGGACCTGCCCACGGACGCGGGGATTCTGGAATATCTGCGGGGCAGAGAATTTCAGGTGGATGACGTGCCCTTTGTCGGGCAGTATTTCCCGGAAAAATGACCTGCCGCCGCCTTCCGTGAAAGGCGGCGGTTTTTTCACATTTCCTCACGCTGGAAAAATGGGGAATTTTGCGGGAATATATTGACTTTTACGTGCTAAACCGATATAGTGATATTCGCTATCCGTGAAACTCCGGTCTCCCGTCTTGCGCCCCCTGCGCCTGCCGGCCCGGACGAATAAATCGAGGGAGCTGACAACCAACTTTTAAGGAAATGGGGGAGGATACATGTCCAAGGATTTGATCTGCCTGAGCGGCTGCTCCATGGCGTTCGATGATGTGGTCGTGCTTGACAACGTCAATCTCAATATTAAGGATAAAGAGTTCCTCACGCTGCTCGGACCCAGTGGCTGCGGCAAAACCACCACGCTCAGGATCATCGGTGGTTTTCAGACGCCCACCTCTGGCGATATTATGTTCGACGGGGTGAGGATTAATGATGTCCCGCCCCACAAACGGACCATCAATACCGTGTTCCAGAAGTATGCCCTGTTCCCTCACCTGAATGTGTATGAGAACATCGCCTTCGGTCTGCGCATCCCCAAGCCCGGCCCTGATGGGAAGAAGGTCAGCCTGCCCGAGGAGGAGATCGACCGGCGCGTGATGGAAATGCTGGAGGTGGTCAACCTCAAGGGCTTTGAAAAGCGCAGAGTCAGCCAGCTGTCCGGCGGTCAGCAGCAGCGCGTAGCCATCGCCCGCGCCCTTGTCAATCGGCCCAAGGTCCTGCTTCTGGATGAGCCCCTGGGTGCTCTGGACCTGAAGCTGCGCAAGGATATGCAGAACGAGCTCAAGCGCATCCAGCAGGCTATGGAGATCACCTTCGTCTATGTCACCCACGATCAGGAGGAGGCCCTCGCCATGTCCGACACCGTGGTGGTCATGGACGGCGGCCGTATCCAGCAGATCGGCACCCCTGAAGACATCTATAACGAGCCGCAGAACGCCTTTGTAGCCGATTTTATCGGCGAGTCCAACATCATCGACGGCATCATGCGTTCCGACGGCGTGGTGGAAATTTTCAACCGGCGTTTTGCCTGCCTTGACAAGGGCTTTGACAAGGACGAGGCCGTGGACGTGGTCATCCGCCCCGAGGACGTGGACATCGTGCCGGAGGATCAGGGCCAGCTCAAGGGCACTGTCACCAACGTGACCTTCAAGGGCATGCAGTACGACATCATCGTGGATTTCTACGGCTTCAAGTGGCTGATCCAGACCACCGACCTGTCCCCTGTGGGCAGCCGGATCGGCATCAAGATCGATCCCGACGGCATCCATGTTATGAAGAAGAGTGAATATTCCGGTATGTTCGGCGACTATTCTTCCTACTCCGAGGAGTATGAGGAGATCGGCGACGTCTCCATCGAGCCGGACGAGGAGGAGAGCGGGGATGAAGAATAAGCTCTCCGGCTTTGCCGTGCCCTATGTGATCTGGATGGCTCTTTTTGTGGTGGTACCTATCCTGATCATGGTGATGTACGCCTTCACCACCTCCGACTTTTATGCCACGGCAGAAAACTTCTCCCGCATGGGTGCGTACCTGTCCGTCTTTGTGCGCTCCTTCCGGCTGGCCGTCATCGCCACCCTCGTCTGCCTGCTCATCGGCTACCCCATGGCCTATGTCATGGCAAAGGAAGGCCCGGGCTTTCAGCGCATGGCTATGGCGCTGATCATGCTGCCCATGTGGATGAACTTCCTGCTGCGCACCTACTCCTGGATGTCCATTCTGGAAAACAACGGTCTGATCAACCAGCTGTTTGACCGCATTGGCCTGTTCGATCTGATCAATCACATCGGTCTGGCCGTGGCCTCAGAACCCGACAAGTATATTCCCATTACACACTTTCAGATGATCGGCACTTCCGGCGCTGTGGTCCTTGGTATGGTCTATAATTACCTGCCCTTTATGATCCTGCCCATCTACTCGGTCATCGTCAAGCTTGACGGCTCTTTGCTGGAGGCCGCCCACGACCTGGGCGCCAGCTCCGTCACCGTATTCCGCAAGGTCATCCTTCCCCTGTCCCTGCCCGGCGTGCTGTCCGGCGTAACCATGGTTTTTGTTCCCTCCGTATCCACCTTTGCCATCTCCCGTCTGCTGGGCGGCGGCACCCAGATGATGCTGGGCGATTTGATCGAGCAGCAGTTCCTGGGCGGCGCCTACAACCCCCATCTGGGCGCGGCCATCTCCATGGTGATGATGGTCATCGTGGTGGTGTGCATGGTCGTTATGAACAACTTTGGCGAGGGCGAAGAACAGGCGGTGATGCTATGAAAAAACAGCGCCGCGCAGGCAGCCGCCTGCTTATGGGGCTCGTGTTCCTGTTCCTGTATGCCCCCATCTTCCTGCTCATCGTCTTTTCCTTCAACTCCGGTGAGAGCAGCACGGTATGGCAGGGCTTTTCCCTGCACTGGTATAAGCAGCTGTTCCACAACCGCATCATTATGGAAAGCGTCTATACCACCCTGCTGGTCTCCCTGCTGGCCACTGTCATTGCCACGGTGGTGGGCACCTTTGCCGCCATCGGTCTTTACAGCATGAAGCGGCGCTGGCGCACTCCCCTGCTGACCATCAACAACATCCCCATGATGAACGCCGACATCGTGACCGGCGTATCCCTGTGCCTGTTCTTTGCCGCGTTTTTCCAGGGCTGGCGCTCCTTCGCCCGCTGGTTCAACGAGGCACAGGATATGATGGAACTGCCGGTGCGGCTCACCCTTGGCTTTGCAACCCTGCTGATCGCCCACATTGCGTTCAACATCCCCTATGTCATCCTCAACGTGGCGCCGAAGCTGCGGCAGATGGACAAGAACCTGGTGGACGCGGCTCAGGATCTGGGCTGCACCTGGATGCAGGCCTTCTGGAAGGTCATCCTGCCTGAGATCAAGCCGGGCATCGTCTCCGGCGCTCTCATCGCCTTTACCATGTCCATTGACGACTTCGTCATCTCCTACTTCACTGCCGGGTCTGCCACTTCCACGCTGGCCATGACCATCTACGGCATGACCAAAAAGCGCATCACTCCGGAGATCAACGCCATTTCCACCCTGCTGTTCGTAACAGTCCTGGTCCTGCTGTTGGTTAAAAATATGCGTGAGATCCGGCTGGAGCGTCAGGCCTCCCGCCGGCCCGCATTCTCGCCCGCTGATGACACTGCATCTGCCCGGGTTGTCCGCTTCTCCCCCGACACGCGCCGCACTGTCAAGCGCATCGCCGCTGTGGCTGCCATATGCGCCATCGCAGCGGGCATGTTTACTCTGGGCGGCGCCGCCCGCTCCCAGCGGGTGGTCAATGTGTGCAGCTGGGGCGAGTATATCGACCCGGAGCTGATCACGCAGTTTGAAGAGCAGACCGGCATCCGCGTCAACTACCAGACCGCCGAAAGCAACGAGGCCCTCTACTCCCTGCTCATGAGCGGCGGCGGTGATTACGACGTGATCGTCCCCTCCGACTACATGATCGCACAGCTGATCGAGGAGGATATGCTGGCCGAGCTGAACTATGATAACCTGCCCAACTTCTCTCTCATCGATGACCGATTCAAGAACCTGCCCTACGACCCGGAAAACAAGTATACCGTTCCCTACGCCTGGGGCACTGTGGGCATCATCTATGATCGGAACAAGGTTGACGAGGAGCTGACCAGCTGGTCCGCCCTTTACGATGACAAGTATGCCGGCGACGTTCTTCTCATCAACAACTCCCGTGACGCCTTTGGCATCGCCCTGAAGTATCTGGGCTACTCCGTGAACACCACGGACGAAGCGCAGATCCGCGAAGCCTATGCTCTTGTGGCCGATGCTATGGAGCGCAACGTGTTCCAGGGCAAGGTGATGGACGAGGTATTCCAGAAGATGGAGGGCGGCAACGCCGCCATCGCCACCTATTACGCCGGCGACTACCTGTCCATGGTGGACAATCAGGCAGATAACGTGGATCTGGCTTTCTCCATTCCGGAGGAGGGCTCCAACTGGTTTGTGGACGCCATGTGCGTGCTCAAGGAGGCCTCCAACTACGAGGAGGCCCACGAGTGGATCAACTTCATCGCCTCCACCGAGGCCAATCTGGCCAACATGGACTATATCTGGTACGCCTCCCCAAATACCACCGCGCTGGAGCAGTACCCCGCCTACTATGAGGAGCTGTACGAAGAACCCCTTGACCCGGAGGTCTATGAGATCATGGCCGCACCTCAGGAGGTTCTGGACCGGTGCGAGCTGTATGTCAGCCTGCCCCCCAAGATCCGTGCCCTGTACAATGACCTTTGGATCACTCTCGGCATTTAAAAGAATCCTGCCTCTCCTCTGGAGTGGCAGGATTTTTCTTTGCATGTATATTCTCTGTTTTCAGGGACATAATGGGTTTAGATTCTTGAAAAGGAGGTAATCCCCATGTCTGATCTGAACAACAACCGTCAGAACAACCAGCAGAATCAGCAGAACAACCAGCAGAATAATCAGCAGAACCAGCAGAATAACAAGCAGAACAGCAAGGACAGCCGTCAGCAGTCCAAGTAATCGTTCACAATTTATTTACGCATTGTTTTTAGTTTCTTGATGTTTTTTTCCGCGCATTTGGTAAACTGATACCAAGGTCGGGGGACTCCCCTCCCCCCTAACCCCAAACTCCACTGTCCACCGGGCCGGCATCCGCCGGTCCGGCGGGACAGACCAAATCCTCTATTTCTCCTCCCTTTCTTTTCTCTCTAAAACACAGGGCCCGAACCTATTGGTTCGGGCCCTGTGTTTTATTCTTCATTTTGCACACCGAAAACTACCCGGTAGTAATCCTCATCGAGGATCAGGGCAGAGTATCGGAAGCGGTTGCGCACTTCCTCCATCACACGCTCCACGTATTCCCCGTCGTCCGGTGCCGGCTCGCCCCACGGAGTATATTCCTCCGTGGCGGAAACGTAGGCCCCCCGGTCAGACAGGAAACTGTAGTTGAAGAAGATGACCAGTCCCGGCTCGTCGGACAGGATGTCCCGCCCGGCCAGCAGACGGGAATCATACTCCAGTCCGAACAGGTTGGCCAGCGTGGGCATCACATCCAGGCTGGAGCAGTATTTATCCACCTGTACCGGCTGGTCCATGCCGCTGTTCCACAGGATCAGGGTACTCTTATATTTGTCAAATTCTCCGCGCACGCCTCCGCCCAGCAGTTCATTGAGCTCGCTGTCCTGCAGGCCGTAAGGATGATGATCGGCGGACAGGACGATGACCGTATCCTCCAGCTTTCCCGCCGCCTCCAGCTGTTGGATCAGACACTGGACCGCCCGGTCCAGCTCGATCTGGCTGGCCAGATAGGCCCGCGCACCCTCGCTCATGGGCAGGTCCTTCACCGCGTCCCAATGTCTGGCCGACATATCGTTCTGGTCGATATTGTAGTTCAGGTGGCCGCTCACCGTCAGGTAGTAGACCATGAACTGCTCCTCGTTGATGTACTGAGGTACGCTCAGTTCCATCATCTCATGATCAGATTCGGGCCAGGTGCGTGTTACCTCAAGACCGTTGCCAAGGCCGTAGTACTCAAAGCCCATGTTGGGATAGGACCGTTCCCGGCCATAGTAAGTATAGGTATTATTATGATAGGCAAGGGTGCGGTAGCCCAGCTTGGAGAACTGGTTTCCAAAGCCAAAGGGCATATGGTTCTCCGCAGACTGCAGGTAACTCCACGCCCCCGCCTTGGGGATCAGGCCAGTAGTCGTCACATACTCGCCGTCAGAGGTAGACAGTCCCCACAGGGGTGTATAGAAGTTATTGAACACAAAGCCCTCGTTGCTCAGCCGGTACAGGGTGGGGGTCAGCTCCGGATGAACAGCCACGGACGAAAAGGCCTCCGCCACGATCCACACGAGGTTTTTCCCTGCGAAATGACCGGTCCACTCATTCTTTTCCGTTGGGACCACGGTGGAAAAATACCGGTGCATGGCAAGCAGGTCCTCGTCCTCCTCCCCGTCCATCAGGGCATCGAAGTCGATCTGCATGACCTGTGCATTTTCTCCCAGAACGGGGCGTTCCGGCAGCTCAGGCGGCTTTTCTCCACTCACAAGCTCTCCAAGGGACAGGTCGCCGGGGCTGGGCATATCCTCCGCTTTGACGCCGAAAATAAGGCGCTGCAGCTCTCTGCGGGTATTGGTAAGGGCACCGAAATTGGTCACCGTCAGCTCTGTGGAGTCAGATTGATTATAAATATGGTACAGGGACAGGGGGCCGGAATCGTTGCTGACCACCGCCAGCGTCACGGCCATTTGCACCACCAGTGCGGCAGCCGCCCACCGGAGCATCTGCCGCCGGGGCACACTCTGTTCTGAGAGCAGCCATCTGCGCAGGAGCACCGCGGCCACAAAGGGCAGGCTTTCCATCAGGATCGGAAACCAGCATTTGATGGTGTTCGTTATGGCGAGGCCGCCAAACTCTCCGGCCACCATCGGAGCACGGATCAGGGATGTCAGGGACATAAAGGTATCAAACAGGTGGTAATACACCGTCTGCGACGCTATCCACGCACACAAAGCCGCCGTGACGCACAGCAGCACCCACCGTCCGGTTTTCTTCTTTACTGCCACGCACCACATACCAAGCAGCATGGCGATAGGGACCGAAAACAGCGCGGTGAAGATCAGCCCCCGCACCGGAATGATCTGGAAGCAGTACAGCTTGAGAAAAAGCTCCTGATATACGATGGTAAGAAAGAAAAACAGCGATACTCCTCCAAGGCGCAGCCATTGTCCTGTCCCTGACTGCTGCACCTGTTCTTCCGGGCTATATACGGGCATGCCTTCACCTCCCTGTGCTGCGGTATTTTCGTTTTGTAATTTTAGCCTGTTTCCGATCGGGTGTCAATTATATGCCCTGACTTTCACAAAAAATTCAATATTTCCATGCAGCATCGGCAGGCCGGCATTTCGCTCCCTGCTTTTCCCTTGGATAATTTTGTAAAACAGGGCGATTTTAGTGAGAATTCCCTTGCATCTTTGCGTTGAATCTGCTATATTATAACTATCTATGGTCCATCAAGTTTTCTTCCCGCTGCGATGTCCAGGCCCGGTCTCGCGGCACATCTCAAGCGCACACGCAAAAGGAGGTTCGTTGTGTCCCTGACTTATGAAGAACTGACTCAGGCCCTTCTGAAATCTTACGAGGCCTATTACGACATTGCTCAGGTAAACGACGGCTCTCCCCTGCTGGCCACCTGCGACTTCCACTCCACCAGCGAGCGGTATGTGCTTGTAAAACGGGCCAAGCTCTGGGCCGCGGAGACAAATGAATACGTATTTATCTTTCACGTGCCCCAACTGACTATGGACTCACTCGCCCAATGCCGTGAACTGGCTCTGGAGCAGGGTATGGCAAAGGTCCATCCCCATCCTGAGCATATGTATTCCTATATCACGGCCATTCTCCTGTGCGATTCGGCTCAGCCCGACGCGCTGGAGCTGTTGGAGCGGTATAAAAAGTCCGCTAACTTCAAGCTATCACTCCATGGATGGATGGAGTATCGCATAGCTGCGGTGGATCTCTCCACCGCCGAGGTCTATGCCAACCGCAAGGGTGCTGATGTCAAAAAGTCCCTTTGCCGCGTCATCGACTTCGAAACAAAAAGAAAATCTGGAGAGGAGAAAAAATCTGTATGAACATGTTGCTCGTTTTCGTGATTGGCTGCGCTGTTCTGATCGCCGGTTATATCCTGTACGGCGGCTGGCTGGCCAAGACCTGGGGCGTTGACAACTCCCGTCCCACCCCCGCCCATGAGCTGGAGGACGGCATGGACTACGTCCCTGCCAAGGCTCCCGTTCTGATGGGTCACCACTTTTCTTCCATCGCCGGCGCCGGCCCCATCAACGGCCCCATTCAGGCCGCTGTTTTTGGTTGGCTGCCCGTCGTGCTGTGGGTCCTGATCGGTGGTATCTTCTTTGGTGCCGTGCATGACTACGGCTCCCTGTTTGCTTCTATCCGTCACAAGGGCCAGTCCATTGGCGAGGTCATCAATGCCAACATCGGCAGCCGCGCCAAGAAGCTGTTTATCATCTTCTCTTACCTGACCCTGATCCTGGTCGTCGCAGCTTTTGCCTCCATCGTGGCCGGCACGTTCCAGGCTACCATCAAAGAAGGCGTTGTCGATGCGGCTGCTTCCGCTACCAACGCTTCCGTGGCGATGGTCTCCATCCTGTTCATCGTCATGGCCATCATTTTTGGTTGGTTCGTGTACCGCAAGGGTGCTCCCATCGGTATCGCCAGCATCATTGGCGTCATTGGTATCATCGCCGTTCTGGCTATCGGTATGAAATGGCATCCCGTTTATCTGAGCAACACCGCCTGGATGTGGATCATTGGCGCTTACATCCTGGTTGCTTCCGTGGCTCCCGTGTGGATCCTGCTGCAGCCCCGCGACTATCTGTCCTCCTTCCTGCTGTACGGCATGATGATCATCGCGGCTGTCGGTGTTCTCGGTGCTTCCTTCTCTGGACACGCCGTCACCTCCATGCCTGCTTTCACCGGTTGGACTGATACCATGACTGTTAACGCCAACACCGGTGCTCCCGCTTCCCTGGGCAGCCTGTTCCCCGCCCTGTTCATCACCATCGCCTGCGGCGCCATCTCCGGCTTCCACAGCCTGGTTGGCTCCGGCACATCTTCCAAGCAGCTGGACAAGGAGTCCGATGCCAAGCCCATCGCTTACGGCGGCATGCTGATCGAGTGTGCTCTGGCTCTGGTTTCCCTGTGTGCGGTCGCTTTCGTGTGGGATCGTTACAGCCTGGAGTTCGGCGCTGAGGGCTTCCTGCGCGCCCCCACTGCTGTTTTTGCCACCGGTCTGTCTGAGATGGTCGCCACCATCCCCTTCCTGGCCAGCGCGAAGAGCACTCTGTACACCCTGCTGATCCTGACCGTTTCCGTGTTCTGCCTGACCTCTCTGGACACCGCCACTCGTCTGGCCCGCTACATGTTCCAGGAGTTCTGGCTCAAGCCCGGCGAGACCTATAAGGACGTCAAGGGCTTCAAGGCTATCCTGTGCAAGCCCATCGTTGCCACCGCCATCACCGTGGTTTTGGGCGTTGGCCTTGGTATGGGCGGCTACTCCACCATTTGGCCCCTGTTCGGTGCTGCCAACCAGCTGCTGGCCGCTCTGGCTCTGCTGGCCGTCTGTGCCTGGCTGGGCAACATCGGCAAGAACAACAAGATGTTCTACCTGCCCATGGCTTTTATGCTGGTGGTCACTCTGATTTCTCTTGCCCAGACCGCTATAGCCAAGATCAATGCCATCATGGCTTCCGGTGCTACTACCGCTCCCGTGGTGCAGCTGGTTCTGGCTGTCGTGCTGTTCGTGCTGGCCATCGTGCTGGCCGTCGAGGGCTGCATCACCATCTTCGGCAAGAAGAAGGCCGCTGCCAAGTAATTTTCCATCCATCCATCCGATCATGTGCCGCAGTCCATTTGGACTGCGGCACATTTTCTTGTGCGGATAAAGAAATCTTTATCTGCTGTTTTCTTTGATTTGGTTGCAACTTCCCTGCTTTTCAGGTAAAATTATGGTTGGAATCGCTTTTGTGCACAGGAGGTGCTGCCCCACATGAATCAGGTGCTCCGGGAAAAGATCAACGAGGCTTTGTCCTCCGTCCTTCCCATTACATTTATCATAATGCTGCTCAGCGTCACCATCGCCCCCATGCCCCTTGACATGCTGGTGCTGTTTTTGGTGGGCACGGTGCTGTTGATCCTTGGTACAGGCCTGTTCTCTCTGGGCACGGATCTTGCCATGTCCCCCATGGGCGAGGGCATCGGCGCTCAGCTGCCCAAAACAAAAAACGTCTGGGTCGTATGCGCCGTCACGTTCATTATCGGTCTGCTGATCACCATGGCAGAGCCCGATCTGCAGGTGCTGGCCGATCAGGTCCCCTCCATCCCCAGCTCCGTTCTTGTTTTGACGGTCGCGCTGGGCGTAGGCTCCTTCTTTGTCGTCGCCATCCTGCGCACCCTGTTCCAGATCCCTCTTTCCCGGCTGCTGGTGATTTTCTATGCGGCTGTGTTCCTGCTGTCCGCCTTTGTGCCCAACGAGTTCGTCTCTGTTGCCTTTGACTCCGGCGGCGTGACCACCGGCCCTATCACCGTCCCCTTTATCATGGCGCTGGGCGTTGGCGTGGCATCGATCCGCGGCGACCGCGGCTCTCAGGACGACAGCTTCGGTCTTGTAGCCCTGTGCAGTATTGGTCCTATTCTGGCTGTTCTGATCCTTGGAATCTGCTTCAGCGGCTCCGACCCGTCCTACACCCCTATCACCCTGCCCGATGTGGCAGACACCCGCGAGGTGGCCCTTGCCTTTACCTCCTCCCTGCCCCACTACATCCGCGAGGTCATTTCCGCCCTGCTCCCCATCCTGTTTTTCTGCGCCGTATTCCAGCTGGTTTTTCGCCGTTTCTCCAACCATCAGCTGCGCAAGATCGGCGTGGGCTTCCTGTATACCTTCACCGGCCTCGCCACCTTCCTGACCGGCGTCAACGTGGGCTTTATGCCCGCCGGCCACTACCTGGGCAGTCAGCTGGCCTCCATGGAGTACAACTGGCTTTTGGTTCCTTTGAGTATGATCATCGGTTATTTCATTGTCACCGCCGAGCCTGCCGTTCAGGTGCTGAACAAGCAGGTGGCCACCATTACCAACGGCGGCGTATCCCAGACTGCCATGATGCTCTCCCTGTCCGCCGGCGTGGCCATCTCCCTTGGGCTGTCCATGGTGCGCGTACTCACCGGCATCTCCATCTACTGGCTGATCATCCCCGGATACGCAGTGGCTCTGGGCCTGACATTCTTTGTTCCCAAGATGTTCACAGGTATCGCCTTCGACTCCGGCGGCGTAGCCAGCGGCCCGCTGACCACTACATTCCTCCTCCCCTTTGCCATGGGCGCCTGCGAGACTTTGGGAGGCAATATCCTGACCGACGCCTTCGGCATCGTCTCCATGGTCGCAATGACCCCGCTGATCACCATTCAGCTGCTCGGCCTGATCTATAAGCTGCGCAGCAAGCAGGCACAGCCCGTTTGCGTTGAGTTTGCAGAGGACGAGGACGACGACATCATTGAAATCAAGGAGGTGGAGCACCATGAGTGAGCAGACTGCTATCCACATGGTAGTTACTATCGTTGACCGGGGCAAGTGTGAAAAAGTTGTCTCAATCTGTTCCGAGGAGGGCATCCCCATCCATCTGGTCAGTCTGGGACACGGCACGGCACGCACAGAGATGCTGGACCTGCTGGGTCTGGGTGAAACAAAGAAGGACGCCATCATCTCCTTTGTTCCCGAGTATGCCCTGTGCCGGCTTCTGGAGCGGCTTGCAGACCGCATGAAGATGCGCTACCCCGGTAAAGGCATCTCCTTTGCCGTTCCTCTGAGCAGCGTCAGCAGCCGCATGTACCGCACACTGACCGAGACCACGGCACCCAACGACAACGAAGAAAGGAATGCATCCATCATGGCCTGTGAAGGAAAATACGAACTTGTCGTCGCCCTGATCAACCGGGGCTACACCGATCTTGTTATGGAGGCCGCCCGTCAGGTAGGTGCCCCCGGCGGCACGGTGCTGAACACCCGCGGACTTGGATCTGAAGATGTGGAGCAGTTCCTGGGGATCTCCATTCAGGCGGAAAAGGAAGTTGTCTTCCTGGTCACCCCCACCGAGAAGCGTCAGGACGTGATGCAGGCCATCAGCCACGAGGCCGGCCTGAAGACCCCCGCAAAGGGCATTGTCCTCTCCCTGCCTGTCAGCCACGCGATCGGACTTGCCTGATTCAAACGAAGTGACAAGCACTTCGTTTGAAATAGTTTCGGCTCACTGCAGCGCACTCACTGCGCTCGCACGTTTGTGAGCCGAGATGAGTTTTCTCCAAGGCGCATGTCCTTGTAGAAAACAGACTGAGATTTTTCGCGCCTGTTGGCGCGAACTCTGCGAGGCTTTAAAAAACTCTGCCACGATTGTGGCAGAGTTTTTTGTGAACCTATTGTCCTTCGTTCGCCGCTCACCCTCTCAGGGTTCGAATCCCTTTGTCGTACGATGCAAAAAACCCACCGCCCGATGGGCGATGGGTTTTTTGGTACGGCTGAAGGGATGCATCCGCTTCGCGTATGCCGTCCTCGCAGCACAGCTGCTTCGGACTTCGCGGCGCGGACATGCCACCGGCATGTCCTTTCTTCGCCGCTCACCCTCTCAGAGTTCGAATCCCTTTGCCGTACGATGCAAAAAACCCACCGCCCGATGGGCGATGGGTTTTTTGGTACGGCTGAAGGGATTCGAACCCCCGACCTTTTGGTTCGTAGCCAAACACTCTATCCAACTGAGCTACAGCCGCATACTGCTCTTGACAGCTAAATTATAATAGCACAAACCGTTCGATATTGCAAGCCCTAATTTCAATTTTTTTGGCTTTTTTTGAAATATTTTTTCCTACAGCCCCAAGGGCTGCGGGGAACGGAAAAACACCGTGCGAACAGCGTTCGCACGGTGTTTTTTACGGTTTTGGATCAGCCGCCAAAGACCTTGATCATGAAACCGGCCGCAACAGCGGAGCCGATCACGCCGGCCACGTTGGGGCCCATAGCGTGCATGAGCAGGAAGTTGGAGGGGTTCTCCTTCTGGCCCACAGTCTGAGCCACACGGGCGGCCATGGGCACGGCGGACACGCCGGCAGAGCCGATCAGAGGATTGATCTTGCCCTTGGTCAGGAAGTACAGCAGATCGCCCAGCAGCAGACCACCGGCGGTGGACAGCAGGAAGGCGGTCAGGCCCAGCGCGATGATACCCAGAGTCTCACCGGTCAGGAACGTCGCACCGGTAGCCTTGAAGCCCACAGACAGGCCCAGAGGAATGGTCACGATGTTGATCAGGGCATTCTGAGCGGTGTCGGACAGGCGGTCGGTCACGCCGCACTCGCGGAACAGGTTGCCCAGCATGAGCATACCGATCAGAGGAGCGGTATCGGGGATCAGCAGAACCACGAAGATAGTAACAGCGATGGGGAACACGATCTTCTCAGTCTTGGACACAGGGCGCAGCTGAGTCATCTTGACCTGACGCATCTTCTTGGTGGTCAGCAGCTTCATAATGGGGGGCTGGATCAGGGGGATCAGTGCCATGTAGGAGTAGGCTGCGATTGCAATGGCAGGCAGCAGATTCACAGCCAGCTTGGAGGCGGTCAGGATAGCGGTAGGACCATCCGCGCCGCCGATGACGCCGATAGCGGCAGCGTCAGCGGGAGTAAAGGAAATGGCACCGCCGGTGATGGGGCCAAGAGCCAGAGCCATCAGGAACGCGGCGAAGATACCCATCTGAGCGGCAGCGCCCAGGATCAGGGAGATGGGGTTGGCCAGCAGAGGACCAAAGTCCGTCATGGCACCAATTCCCATAAAGATAATGGACGGATAAATCGCGTACTGAACACCCTGATAGAGCGTCCACATGAAGCCCACAGAACCGCTGTGGGTGGCCGCGTCATAGGCGGGCTCAGCAAACAGCAGGGTCAGGGGCAGGTTGGCCAGCAGCATACCAAAGGCGATGGGGACCAGCAGCAGAGGCTCGAACTTCTTGCCGATACCCATATACAGCAGCACGCAGGCCACCAGAATCATAACGGCGTTGCGCCAATCCCACCAGGCACCGGTAGCGTCAGAGGCACCGGCGAAGGCGGCAAAACCGGAACTGCCCAGGATCTTGGACATAACGGTAGTAAAGAATTCCATAGTCTTGTCTCCTCCCCTCTTAGTATCTCATGACGCTGGTCAGACGGGTCTGGTCGGGGGTAGTACCCATCTCGGCAGCAACAGCGGCGGTGATGACGGCGATGATCTCCTCATCGTCTTCCTTCTTGGGTGCGGGGGCGGCGGCAGGAGCCGCCTTGGGTGCGGGGGCAACGGGCTTCTTGCCCTCAATGAAACCCACGACCTTGGAGATGACCATGATCATCAGAGCCAGCACAGCCAGCACGATAAACACGACCACCATACCACAGACCGCCACCATGAGCGCGTCGCCCACGCTCATCGGTGCAAAGGGGTCAAGAATGGCTTTTTCAATACTCGGCATAGTTCAGTCCTCCTGAAATCAGCCCAGGGTGACCAGAAGATCGTCGGTGTTGACAGCGGCACCCACGGTGGCGGAGACGGCCTTGACGGTGCCGGCGCAGGGGGCGGAGACTTCGATCTCCATCTTCATGGCCTCCAGCACCACCAGCACGTCACCGGCGTTCACAGACTGACCCACAGAGCACTCCACCTTGAACACGTTGCCGGGCATGGGGCTGTTGACAGCGGTCTCACCGGCGGCCACAGCGGCAGGAGCAGCGGCGGGAGCGGGAGCGGCAGCAGGAGCGGGAGCAGCGGCGGGAGCGGCCACAGGAGCAGCAACGGGAGCAGCCACAGGAGCGGCAGCGGGAGCAGCCTTAGCGGCGGGGGCAGCGCCCTCCTTCTCCACGGAAACGCTGTAGGTCTTACCATTGACAGTGATAACGTAATTCATAGTGAGTCTCTCCTTTTTTATATTTCCTCCGGCCTTCGGAGGTGTCTGCAAGATTTTTTGCAAATCGGGAAAATTATACCTTCTTGTCGAAAGCTTGTCAAGTTAAGATACTGTAAGGGTTTTGTCAGGGGAATCCCCTCCCCTGCTATCTGCACTTGTGTTTCTTAAAGCACGTCGGCAAAAGCCTGAATGGCGGTGGAAGCCTGACCGAAGTCGCGCATCTGCTGATCCACACCCAGCTTGATGTGGGGGATGCCCTCGGCATCCAGAGCCTTCTTCAGGTAGGGATACTCCATCTCCTCGGGGTCGCAGAACTGCTGCATGAACAGGATCAGACCCTGAGCGCCGGACTCCTTGACCATATTGGCCACGAACTCGCCGCGGCGGTTCTCGGAGGACTTGGGATCATAGAGCAGGACCTCATAGTCCACGTCGGCGAACTGCTTGGCCAGAGCCATCATGGGATCGCCGTCCTCAGCAGCGTCCACGCGGAAGGAGCGGGACTCGTGGGCCACGTCGTCGGCAGCGATGGCGATATTGTTTTCCTCAAAGATGGCCAGCAGCTTGGGGTTGTCAACGATGATACCGGAGGTAACGACCTTGACGCCCTTCCAATCGCATACGGGCAGCTTCTTCAATTCCTCATTCAGAGCAACCAGCTTGGCGGTGTACTCGTCCTTGAGCATGAAATAGCTGGCCTTCAGCACGGCGGAACGCAGGGTGGGCGTGACCACGTCACAGTGGTCGTTGGCCAGCTTGACAAACTCGCGGCGGGCGGCACGGCTGGCGTTGTAGACCTTAATGGCGTTGCGGATATCCTCGTCGGTCATTTCGTGGCCGGAGATCTGGTCCAGCATCTTGCGCACGTTGGTGTACTGGTCAATGCAGAACTGCAGGCCCCAGGAGGCGAAGCGGTTCTGGGGGTGGGCCAGGAAAATGGTGGGGATCTTGTCGCCGATGGCCACGCGGAAGTTCTGGCTCATGGGACGCAGGGTGTCGCAGATGGTGGGGGTGATGACACCGTCCAGCTGATCCATGGTGCCGTCCAGCAGCATCTCCAGAGCCAGCTGAGCGATGGTGCAGTAGAAGGTGGCGCAGTACTCCTTGGCGCGGGAGATGGTCTTGTTATTGCTGCCCCACATGCCCATGGGCACCATGCCGGCGGCATAGACCAGCTCTTCGGGGGCGTAGTAAGGCAGAACGCCGATGACCTTCTTGCCCTGAGCCTTGAAATCAGCCAGCTGCTTGTTGGGATTATAGGCAATGGCCTGGAATTCCTTCATCATGGTCTCAATGCTCATATTCTCAGCCCTCCTTGTTCATGGCGTTCTGTTCCATGGCTTCCACCAGGCCCTGAACGCGGGTCTCGTACTGAGCGGCGTTGAAGTTGCGGGGGTCAGCCTGGTCGCCGTCGAAGCCTGCGCAGGGAATGCCCAGATCGGCGGTGAAGCGGCGCTGCATCTCGGCCATGTAGCCGGACCAGGGCTTGCAGGAGCGGTTGTAGTGGACCAGCACGCCGTCCACCTTGTTGTCCCGGCAGATGCCCTCACGCCAGTCAACACCCTGCTCGATACAAACGGAGTTGGGAGCCTTGTAGTAAGCGCGGGCCATACCGTCCAGATCCTCATAGACGAAGCCGAAGGCAGGCGCGTACACCACGGCAGTGACGTTGACGCCGTTGGCCTTCAGGGGCTTGAACAGGTCAGGCAGCTTGGGCCAGCAGGGAATGCCCTCGAACATAACGCGGTACTTCTCGGGGAAGGGCGTGGTGGTGGTGCCTTCCTTGATGGCGATCTCCAGATCCTTCTCCAGCAGCTCAAAAGCCTCGGCGGCCTGCACCTTGGCGCGGGCGGTAACGATGTCGGCCATGTGGTTGAACAGGTCGAAGCCGGAATAAGGGGCGGGCTTATACTGCAGGTAGTCGCACACGCGCAGCCAGGCGCTGGCGGTGCGGTTGGCGTTGGCGCAGGCCTGCTCGAACTTCTTCTCGTCGAACTTCTTTCCGGTCAGTTCCTCCAGCTGCTTGATGGCGGCGTCGAACTGGGCACGGACGTAGGCCACGTTGGAGTCGTGGACTTCAACAGTGTTGTTATAGGGGATGTCGATCATGATCAGGGGGATGTTGCACATGCGGGCGATGTTCTCATACCACTTGGTCATGCAGTTGCAGATGTTGTTGCAGCACAGCACGAAGTCAGGCTGGGGAATACGCATCTGGCGATAGGGCTTGATGGACTCCCAGTACTTATCCTTCAGCGCGCCGTCAGGCAGAGCCTCGATCTCATGGATGTCCACGAGGACGGTGTAGGGCTGCTGGGTCTTGGGATCCTTGACGGGCTTGCCGTCCTCACCGATGATGACCTTGCCGTTCTCGTCCTTCAGGGGCTTGCCGGAGTTGGGGTCGATGATGTACTCCAGAGTCTCGGGATCGAACTTGCGGGCAGCGCGCTTGCCGGCAGCATAGGCCAGGCTGATACGGGCGTAGCCGCAGATATCATTGTCAAAGCCCAGATCCTCGGCGGCCTGGCACATGATCTCACCGTCACGGTTGGCGGCGATACCGGCGGCCTGATTTTCGGGGTACATTACATCCAGATCAAAGGCAGCGGCCAGTTCACAGGGGAACTTGGACGAGGACCAGCCTACCAGCTTCCCCTCGGCCTTGGCCTTACGGGCATCAGCATGAACATCGTCCACGACTTTACGCAGAGCCAGAACGCCGGGGCTAACTTCTTTAGCCATTGTAGTTTCCTCCCTACTGATTTTATAGTTGATTTGCGATTATTTACAGGCCTTTTTGTAAGCAAACAGTGCGGCGCCCAACGCGCCCACATACTGGGTCAGGGGCGAGGTATGGATCTTTCGACCCAGCTGATCCTCCAAAGCCTTGACTACACCGATGTTCTGAGCGACACCGCCGGTCATGACCACCTGATCCTGCACGCCCACGCGGTTGGCAAGGCCCGCCACGCGGCCGGCCACAGACTGGTGGATGCCGTTGATGATGTCGCACTTGTCGGTGTCCTGAGCCAGCTGGCTGATGACCTCACTCTCGGCAAAGACGGTGCAGGTGGAGCTGATGCCCACGTACTTGGTGGACTTGGCCCCCAGAGTACCCAGATCGTTCACATCCACCTCAAGCACCCGGGCCATCACGTCCAGAAAACGCCCGGTGCCTGCGGCACACTTGTCGTTCATCTGGAAATTGGTCATAGCGCCGTTCTCCACCCGCAGGATCTTCACGTCCTGACCGCCGATGTCGATGACGGTGCGCACCTCGGGAAAGAGGAAAGACGCGCCTTTGGCATGGCAGCTCAGCTCGCTCATCTGGTGGTCGGCAAAGCCTTCAAGAGAGTTGCGTCCGTAGCCGGTGGCCAGGATAAAGCTCATCTCCTCTTTGGTCTTTCCGGCGCTTTTGAGCACCTCATCAATGGCCCGCTGAGGGCCGCTGGTGCCGGCTCCCACCGCCACGAGGGACTTGCCGACGATCTCTTTGCCGTCAGCAAGCATCACGCATTTGGAGGCGGTGGAGCCGATATCGATACCAAGTGTATAGATCGTTGCCATAAATACTAACTCCAGTAACTGTAATTTTGCTGCGGGCCGCAGCCCGGTAAAGGGCTGCGGCTGCGCGGCGTGTTCTTACTTCTTGTAGTTGTCGAAGTCCCGGGCAGAGCGGGGCAGCAGCATCTGATGGAAGGGGCAGATGGACTCGGGATTCTGATAGCAGGACTCGGCAAAGGCGATCATGTAGTTGCGCATGAGAGGCATCTTCACGATCTCGTCTGCCAGACCGGCCTGAGCGCAGTACAGAGGCTTGGACTTGATGTCGTAATCCTCGATCATCTCGTTCATCTTGTCGATGGTGGGCTGCAGATCCTTGCCGGCCTTCTGATCCTTGGCCAGGCGGCCGGTGTACATGGCGTTGGCAGCGGTCTTGCCGTTCATAACGTTGATCTCAGTGGCAGCAGTGCCCAGAGAGAAGGCGTTGTTGTCGTTGCCCTGAGGACCGCCCAGCACATAGTGAGCAGCGGCGGTACCGCGGCGCAGGGTGATCTCCATCATGGGCAGCTTGCTGCTCTGGATGGAGTAGATCAGGGACTGACCCAGACCCAGCAGCTCGGCGACCTCGGCGTCATCGCCCACGTCGATGCCGGTGGTGTCCTGCACCCAGATGATGGGCAGGCGGTCACGGGCACACAGGGTGACGAACTCGTTCATCTTGATCAGACCCTGGCGATACAGCTTGCCGCCGGCGCCCATGGACTGGCCGTACTTGGCCATCTTGTACTCGGGGTAGTTGGGGAACACGCCCTGCTGGTTGGCCACGATACCCACCAGCAGACCGGCCACCTTGGCCACGCCGGTGATCATCTCGGGGCCGTAGCCCTTCTTGTACTCCATCAGCTCGCCGCCGTCCACCAGACGGGCGATGACGGAATACATGTCGTAGGGACGGTTCTTGTTGTTCAGAACGATATCGTACAGCTCCTCGGGATCGCCCACGGGATTGGCGGGCTCGGCCACGCGGAAGAACTCGCGGTCATAGGCGGGCAGCATATCCACGAACTTCTTGATGCCGGCGATGACGCCCTCCTGCTCGGCATAGACCTCGCGGAAGAAGCCGGTCTGACCGTAGTGGATGGAAACGGATCCGGGAGGATCGGCGCGCAGGCCCTTGGTGGCCTCGATCTGAGCCAGAGCAGCCTCCATATCAACATAGGGCTTGGGATTCATGCCGCCCACGATGCCGGCGCCGCCCACGGCCATGTTGGCCTTCTCATGGGCAATCAGAATGGTGGGGCTGATGGAGTGATAGCCGCCGCCGGCGGGGTTGGTGCCGTGGATGCCAACGATGACGGGAACGCCCATCTGGTTGAGCTCGGAGTTGCGATAGAAGGGAGTGCCGCCGCCGCGACGGTTGGGGTACACCTTCTCCTGCTTATCCAGCTCAACGCCGGCGCACTCCAGCAGGTAGATCAGGGGGATGCGCAGACGCTTGGCGGTGTCGCTGCCGCGGATCAGGTCATCGGCCTGACCGGGGACCCAGGTACCGGCGTGCTTTTTGTTATCGGAAGCGATGATACAGCACCACTTGCCGTTGACGCGGCCCAGACCCTTGACAATAGAGGTGGTGCCGGTCTTGTTGTTCTCGGGGTTATACAGGCTATTCAGGGGGCACCAGGTGCCCTCGTCCACCAGCAGGGCGATGCGCTGCATGGCAGTCAGCTGGCCCTTCTCGTTCATGGCCTCGTCAGCCTTGCCGTTGGCAAGACCCTCGGCGATCTTGGCGTCGATATCAGCCTCGATGGCCTTCAGCTCGGCAGCGTTCTCGGGGTTGGGACGAACGGCCTTGCCCACCACGGGCATATTCTGGAAATAACCGGGCATGGAATAAGAACCCATTTTTGTTTCCTCCTATAATTCTATCTTTCTGTTATTCCTTCGGAACTTTGATGAAAGCCTGACCGGGATCGATGACCTCGCGGATGAGCTTGATGATCTCGGGAGAGGGACCCTCCATCAGCTCAGCACGGGACACGTCGATGTCAAAGCCGGTGTTCTCCTTGACCATCTCGGGGCTGGAGAACGGATAGTAGTAGGCCAGGTACATACGCTTGGTCTGCTCATCGAACTTCATGATGCCCAGATCGGTGACGACCATCTGGGGACCGCGGTTGCCGGGCAGGCCGGCGCGCTCACGGCCGCCGGGGCCGTCCATCCATCCGCAGGAGGTGATGTAGTCGATCTTCTCCATGAAGCGGCGCTTCTGATGCTGCATCATGATGATGGTGTTGCAGTAAGTAGCGATACCATTGGCGCCGCCGGAACCGGTGAAGCGGGTCTTGGGCTTGACATAGTCGCCGTCGCCATAGATACAGGTGGAGTTCACATTACCGTAGGGATCGATCTGAGCGCCGCCGATAAAGGCGATCAGGCGATCCTCGTCATGCAGCCACTCATTTGCCTCAAAGCCGATGAAGCGGATGTTGGGCCACTGAACAGCGCAGTGAGCCATAAAGCGGTTGTCGCCCACGGAGCGGGGCACTTCCACAGGGTCACAGTCCATCAGGCCGCTCTCCACGATGGGATGGCAGGAGGGGCAAACGGCCGCCTTGGCCAGAGAGGCGCCAATCAGAGGAAGACCGGTACCGACGATGACGATCTGATTCTCTTTGATGTTCTTGGCAATGGCGTATGCCTGCATCTCCTGCTTGGTATACTTGGTATAATCAGCCATGTTCGTAACCTCCCTTTCTTACTTCAGATGCGTGTTGGAGTAGCCCAGGTGGGGAGCGCTGTTCAGGCTCACCAGACGGGCACCGCCGATCTTGTTGAGCAGGTCGTTGTGATCCTTCACGGAGTAGACCCACTTGTCCAGATAATCCTTGAAGGTCTCGGGGATGGCCACACCGTTGGCGGCATCCTCAGCAACCTTGGCAGCCCTGGCAGCGGCCTCGGCCAGCTTCTCATCGCCGGGAGCCTTCTCGGCAGCCTTCTTGGCCTTGGCAGCAGCCTTGGCCAGCTGAGCCTTGGCGTCCTCGGCATCCAGATACTTGGAGGCCTTATCGTACTCCTTCAGGGCGCCGGGGTCGTTGTCATAGTAGTTGTAGCACTGGCTGGGCCATGCGCCGAAGGGAGCGTGGACCACCGCGCTGACGCACTCGCCGAACACGCGGGTCAGGGTGGGATCGCGGCGGATGTACTCGTTGCTGACCAGCTCGTCACAGGTCACGATGACCTTACGGGCGGCCACGGCGATGTCCACATCGTGGAACTCGTCGCCCTCGATGATGCAGGTGCCGTCGGGAGAGGCCTTCTGCACGTGGATGATGGCGGTGTCCAGCTTGGGCACGGGGACGGCAACCACCTTCTCGCCGGGGTTGAAGGGATTTTCCACCTCAACGCACTTCAGGTCGTCCACCTTGTCCAGAGTCTTGCGCTGCTCCTCGCTGATGCCCCAGTACTTCATCAGGCCGGAGCCCTGCATCAGGCGCACAGGCAGGAAGGGCAGGCCCAGAGACGCGGCATGCAGCTGCAGCATCAGAACGTCCTGAGAGTAATCCTCGTAGATCAGCTCGCCGGCCTCGATGGCGGCGCGGAAGCGACGGGCCACGTTGGTATAACCGGAGTTGGCAGTGTAGCAGTTGATATAGGCTTTCACACGGCCCTCGCCGATCATCATGTCCCAGTCGCCGCCGGCAGGACCGGCCCAGACGGTAAAGTCCTTCTGGCCCTGGCGCAGGATCTCACCCACAGCGGCGTAGGGCTTGCGGTTGGTGGTAAAGCCGCCGAAGCAGATGCAATCGCCGTCTTCGACAAACTTGGCCACCGCGTCGTGCAAGGAATACACTTTGTCCATGTTAATACCTCCAAATTATAATTTTGCGCCATTGCGCATTTTCCATCACTAACAGTTTAACGCTGGCTGAAATTTTTTTCTTTTGGTATCTTGGCAAAAAGTTTGCATATGTTCACCTAACATGTTATAATGCATTCAGAAGCCTTGATTTTTCCGTTTTTCCCCCTTGTTTCAGGGAGATTTATCCTCATTATTTTCACCGAAAGGAGGCGGCGGCATGAATCCTGTTGAATTCCACGTTCAGCTCAGTCAAAACGACACCTGGAGCATGAGCAGGCTCCACTTCCACGACTATTTCGAACTGCTGCTGCCCCTGACCAGCTCGGGCAATATTTTTGTAAACGACCAGGTCTATCCCCTGCAGCGCGGTTCTTTGTATCTCATCAGCGAGAACACCCTTCACCGCACCATCGCAAACGGTTTTCACTCCCGCTATGTGCTGCACATCAACCGCAAAACTTTGTCCGAACTGTCCACTCCCCAGACTGATCTGCTTCGTTTTACCCGCGAACCTTTCCGCTGCGCCACGCTGAAAGACAACCAGCCGGAGCAGCTCATCGAACTGTTCAACACATTGAGCCGCAACGAAAACGACGGTTCTTACGGAAGTGATCTGAAGCAGATCTCCTCCCTGCTGGAGCTGCTGGCCTACATGGCCTCCATCCTGAATGTCTCTCAGTCCAGCGAGACCGTCCGCAACAAGGATTTCCTGCGCATCGCCCCCATTCTGGACTATATCCAGGAGAACCTGACCGAATCACTGACCCTGGATCAGATCTCCGCAAACTTCTTCATCAGCAAGCATTACCTCTGCCGGATATTCAAATCCGCTACAGGCTTTTCCGTCATGGAATACATCATCCACAACCGGATCCTGCGGGCCCGCCAGCTGCTGCAGGAGGGCGTGAGCGTACAGCAGGCCGGCGAACTTTCCGGTTTTTCCGACAATTCCCACTTCATCCGTACCTTCGGAAATCTCACCGGTATCTCACCCGGGCGTTACGCCAAAGAATACCAAAGCGGAGACCAGATCCGCATACAAAAAGGCTGATCCTCCCTCCCCTGTTTTTATGCGCCGGACGTGCAATATCGTCCGGCGTTTCCTTTTTTCGCCTGAAAATCCGGTGCAAAAAGGATAATATATGCAAGTTCTTCCTGTATTTCCACCCATTCTTCCTACTATATGTTTCTCAATTCATACCTATACGCAAAACCGCCCCTGCGCAAAGCGCAGGGGCGGTTCAGACTCAGAGCATTTTCACGATGCGTTCCACCGCTTCTTTGGTAGCATCAGCATCACCAAATGCGGTCATGCGGACGTAACCCTCGCCGCTGGGGCCGAAGCCGGCACCGGGGGTGGTGGCCACGTTCGCCTTGTCCAGCACAAGATCAAAGAAGTCCCAGGAGCCCATGCCGTCCGGGGTCTTGAGCCAGATATAGGGGGCGTTCACGCCGCCGGAGGCGGACAGCCCCGCCCGGCTGAGACCATCGCGGATGACCTTTGCGTTGTTGAGATAATACGCAATGGCCTGGCGGGTCTGCTGACGGCCTTCAGGTGTGTAAATGGCAGCCGCACCCCGCTGGATCACATAAGGCACCCCATTGAACTTGGTGCACTGGCGGCGGTTCCAAAGGGAATTGAGCTTAACGCCGTCCCGCTCCAGCTCCTTGGGGATCACGGTGTAGGCACAGCGGTTTCCGGTAAATCCGGCAGTCTTGGAGAAGGAGCGGAACTCAATGGCGCAGGTGCGCGCACCGTCGATCTCATAGATGGTGTGGGGCACATCATCCTCGGTAATGAACGCCTCATAGGCAGAGTCGTACAGGATGACAGAGCCGTTGGCATTGGCATAGTCCACCCATGCCTGCAGCTGCTCCCGGCTGGCCACAGCGCCGGTGGGGTTATTGGGGAAGCACAGGTAAATAAGGTCTGCCTTCTCCCCGGGGATCTCGGGAGCGAAGCCGTTTTCCTCCACGCAGGGCATATAGATCAGCTTGTTCCAGCGTCCCAGCTCTGCCTGATACTCGCCGGCGCGGCCCGCCATGGCGTTGGTGTCCACATACACGGGATATACAGGGTCGCACACAGCCACCACATTGTCCGTACCAAAAATATCGCCGATATTGCCGCAGTCGCTCTTGGCGCCGTCGGACACAAAGATCTCATCGGAGGCAATGTCCACGCCCCGGGTCTTATAGTCAAACTCCGCAATGGCATCACGCAGGAAATCATAGCCCTGCTCAGGACCGTAACCGCGGAAGCTTTCCGCAGCGCCCATCTCGTCCACGGCCTTGTGCATAGCCTGGATCACGGCGGGGGCCAGAGGCTGGGTCACATCGCCGATGGACAGCTTGATGATCCGGGCATCAGGATGAGAGGCAGAGTAGGCGCTGATGCGGCGGGCCACCTCGGAAAACAGATAGCTGCCGGGCAGCTTGAGGAAATTTTCATTGACCTTAGTCATTGCGTTTCTTGCTCCTTTTCGGTATCAGTATGCGATGATGTACTTTTCCGTCTCCCAGGAGGACACGCGGGTGCGGTACTCATCCCACTCCTTACGCTTGCCCTCAATGTAGTTGGTAGCCACATGCTCACCCAGCACATCCAGGATCAGCTGATCCTTCTCCAGCTCGGTAAGGGCCTCGTCAAGGCTGCCGGGCAGGCTGTCAATGTGATGGGCCACGCGGGCTTCCGCGTCCATCTCATAGATATTTTCCACGATCTCGGGAGGCGGGGTCATCTTCTTCTCAATGCCGTCCAGACCGGCAGCCAGACACACCGCCACCGCCAGATAGGGGTTGCAGGAGGGGTCGGGGCTGCGCAGCTCCAGTCGGGTGGACTTGCCCCGGGCGGCCGGAATGCGGATGAGGGCGGATCGGTTGGAGGCGGACCAGGCCTTATAGCAGGGTGCCTCGTAGCCGGGCACCAGCCGCTTGTAGGAATTGACCAGCGGGTTGGTGATGGCAGTAAAGCCCTTTACGTGGGCCAGAAGACCGGCAATGAACTGATAGGCGGTCTCCGACAGCTGCTTGTTCCCGTTGGGGTCAAAGAACACGTTCTGACCGTCCTTGAACAGGGACATGTTCATGTGCATGCCGTTGCCTGCCACGCCAAAGATGGGCTTGGGCATAAAGGTGGCATGGAGCTTGTGCTTCTGAGCGATGGTCTTGGCCACCAGCTTGAAGGTCATGACGTTGTCCGCGCCACGCAGGGCATCGGCGTACTTAAAGCCGATCTCGTGCTGACCGGCAGCCACCTCGTGGTGGACGGCCTCGATCTCAAAGCCCATCTGCTCCAGCACAAGGCACATCTCACGCCGGGCAGGCTCTCCCCGGTCAAGAGGACCAAGGTCAAAGTAACCGGCCTCGTCATTGGTGCGGGTGGTGGGATTGCCCCGCTCGTCGGTCTCGAACATGAAAAACTCCATCTCAGGACCAATATTGAACGTGTCAAAGCCCATCTTCTGTGCCCGCTCGATCACGCGGCTCAGCACACCTCTGGGGTCACCCACGAAAGGAGTGCCGTCGGGGTTATGTACGTCGCATACCAGTCTGGCGACCTTACCGTATTCAGGCTGCCAGGGCAGGAGGACAAAGCTGTTAAGATCGGGATAGAGATACTGGTCAGACTCGTTGATGCGAACAAACCCCTCGATAGAGGAGCCGTCAATGGCGATCTGATTGTTTACCGCCTTTTCGATCTGAGAGGCGGTGATGACTACATTCTTCAGCTGCCCGAATATATCAACAAACTGCATTCGGATAAACTCGATATTCTGCTCCCGAACCATGCTGATAATATTTTCCTTGGTGTAACCCATGATAAATTACCCCTTTCTCTCTCCCCTGTCCGGGTCGAAGTAAAAATATCCCTTATAAAATTTAAGTATACACGAAAGGCATCGTCTGTCAAGGTTTTTCGCCCCTTCGCGCAAGACTTAAAAGCCGTTGTGCATGTCACGTGCCGCCTTATCCAACAAGAACTCCGCACGGTTGTCTTCAGGCCGGTCCAGAACGTGTTCCAGCAGCATACGCTGCATTTGTCCGATCCGCCTGCCCTCCAGTCCAAGCTGTGCAAGCTGACCTCCCGAAACGGCAAGCTGACCAACGCTGACACACGGTTTTTGAGCAAGAACGCCGCGCAGGGCCGCCTGCGCATCCGGCACGCCGCAGATCTCGCAGATGACCGCACCTGCCCGGCAGCCATCCTCCCCATACTGCGCAAGGGCACGCCGCCATTCTTTATCACTTCCGGGTGTTCCGGATCGCCACAGCTTCTCCCCCGCGGCACAGGCACGGATCATGTATCCATCCATCTTCAGCGCTCTGAGAAACACCTCGGTGTCTGCCCGATCGTTTGCCCTGAGCAGATTGGCGCATAAACCTGCCCAGCGCGCAAGGGGCCGCGGAGCCACTCTGTTCAGGCCGAACAGTTCTCCGGGCCGCTCCGGAGTCCACGGCGACAACAGATCCAGATCAAAAAAGTCCTTCACCCGTTCAGGCCGAGGGGAACACAAAGTCTTTTCCACCTCCACCCTCACCCGTTCTGCCGCAAGTAGTTTCACATTACATCTGCACTCATATATGGCTTGTAAAGTTTTATCTTCCAATTCAAATCCCAGCTGAGCAGCAAAGCGCACAGCCCGGAACATGCGCAGTGCATCCTCCGCAAAACGCCGCCGGGCTTCGCCCACACAGCGGATCAGCCTCCGTTCAAGATCTGCCCGCCCGCCAAAGGGGTCTACGATATTCCCGTCCCTGTCCAGTGCCATGGCATTGATGGTAAAGTCCCGCCGGGCAAGATCCTCCTGCAGGGTAGCTTCAAAGCGAACATGATCCGGGTGTCTGCCGTCAGAATACCCCGCTTCCGTGCGGAATGCGGTCACCTCAATGTGTTCATCCCCCTGTATCACTGTAACCGTTCCATGCTTTACACCCGTTGCAGCAGTATGGTCAAACAGTTCTATTATATCTTCCGGCTTTGCGGAAGTGGTAACGTCCCAGTCCCCCGGCACTCGGCCAAGAAGCAGATCGCGGACACAGCCCCCAACGGGATACGCCTCATATCCCGCCTGCCACAATCTGCTGCAGCAATGGGCCGCACCTGCACTTACCTGTTTCCACATTCCGCTCTCACCACTTTCGGTATGAAATTTCGCATCAGGGCGTATATTTAAACGGGCACTCTTGCCATTTTTTATGCGCTGTACTATAATGTTTTATTATAAACCGAAATAAAGGATGTGTAAACCGTATGGTTTCTCACGCCATTCATGAATATCTGCGTCCCGGCTGCCGCGCCCATCTGGTGGGCATCGGCGGTGTTTCCATGTCTCCGCTTGCAGAAGTGCTTCACGGCGCGGGTCTGTCTGTCACCGGTTCTGACATGCAGGAGGGGGATTCCGTGTCCCGTCTGCGGGGACTTGGCATCAACGTCACCATCGGGCATCTGCCCGAAAGTGTTCAGGGCGCCGACTGCATCATCCGCACCGCCGCCGTCCATGACGATAACCCCGAGATCGCCGCTGCCAGAGCGGCAGGTATCCCTGTTTTTGAGCGGGCTCAGGCATGGGGCGCCATTATGCGGCACTATAAGAACGCGCTGTGCGTTGCCGGAACTCACGGAAAGACGACCACCACCTCCATGTGTACCCATATTTTCATAGCGGCACAGGCCGACCCCACCGTTATGATCGGCGGTGCTTTACCGCTTCTTGGCTCCGGACATCGGGTCGGAGAGGGCGATACCATCATTCTGGAGTCCTGCGAATACTGCGACTCTTTCCTGTCCTTCTTCCCTACCGTCGCGGTGATTTTGAATGTGGACGCCGACCACCTGGACTACTTTAAGGATCTTTCCGCGGTGGAGCATTCCTTCCGTTCCTTCGCCCGGCTGGTTCCCGAAAACGGCTGTGTGGTGGCAAATGCCGAGGACCCCAACACTATGGAAACGTTGGCACAGCTGGATCGCCCCCTCGTCACCTTCGGTGTGGAGCAGGGCGATGTGTGCGCCCGGGATCTCCAGTGGCACAACGGGTTGCCCTCTTTTGACATTATGATCAAGGGCCAATTTTTCGCCCATATTGCCCTGCAGGTGCCCGGAATGCACAATGTGAAGAACGCTCTTGCCGCAGCTGCTGCAGCCTATGTGCTCGGTGTGCCCTCTGCCGCGGTGGAGGATGGCCTGGGCTCTTTTATCGGTGCCGGCCGCCGCTTCGAACACAAAGGGAGCTTCCGGGGCGCGGAGATCTATGATGATTACGCCCACCATCCCAGCGAGCTGGAAGCCCTGCTGACTACAGCCAAAACTCTCGGTTACGACCGGGTTGTCTGCGCCTTCCAGCCTCACACCTATACCCGAACCAAGGAATTCTTCCATGACTTCGCGCGGGTGCTGACTCTTGCCGACGTGGTCCTGCTGGCAGAGATCTATGCCGCCCGGGAAAAGAACTCCATCGGCATCTCCTCCCGGGATCTGCTGCCGCACATCCCCGGCGCAGAATACTTCCCCACGCTGGACGATTTGACAGATGCCCTTGAAAAAGCGGTCCGACCGGGCGATCTGGTCCTGACCGTGGGTGCCGGCAATATCTATACTGTTGGGCAGGCGTTGCTGGCCCGCGGCTAAACCGCAAACAAACGAACCAAACAGGAGCAGCTCCAGTGGAGCTGCTCCTGTTTCAATTGTTTTTGCAAAGTAGACCAACTTCACCCGATTAAGCCCAGTTGTTTTAAAAGGTTATTAACAGTTCCCGCCTCATCCTGCAAAACAGAATTTCTTGCCGTTACTAAACGCTGCATCTTTCTTCGTTTGTCCTTCTGAAGAACTCTACACCATCGCTTTATCTGATAGAATGGAAAAAGCGCGGGATGCTTTTTCAGGTTTGGATACAGCACTTCCATGTTAGCACGAGGCAGAAACATCAGCTTCATAAAAGAACGGATCTTACTCTCCCCTCTTGCCGCTTTGACAACGGCAGAATTTGCCGTGTTGCCATAAACTCCGCCGGTCAAGATATAGTTTTCCATCTGTTTCGTCATCGAATTATGGGCAATTCCTTCAAACCACACATCACACAACACCGAGACCGCTTTATAGAATTCTATAAGTTTCGCTTTTTCAAACAACACACAGAGTTTCTCAGGATCCCACTGCATTTTCTTTTTCAGCAGCCACAGGTCCAAAAAAGGGCGGATGCCACAGCCACCCTCAAAGAAGTGCTTGGCCATATGTACGATGTGATAGAACACGAACACTTCATTCGTCATGTTATACCGGTACCGACCTGCATTCTCCGCAGACGCATACTCCCATACCCGTTTCAGCAGGACATCTGTCCCAGGAAGCTTGTTCTCGGCAGCCAATGAGTAGTGAAGTTCCAAACGCACTCCACCGGGGGATATCAAAGAATAGTCATAGGTCGTGCAATCACTCTGGCGAACGAAGCCAGCGTTGCACAAAGCCTGCATCGCTTTTTCAGAATCATCCTCATGCACGAGGATATCAATGTCACAGCTTGTCCGCATCCACGGATGCGGATAGTAATCTCGCAGTACCGTCCCTTTTAAGGGAATAAAAGGAGTCTGCGCCATCTCCAATGCCTTGTAGATGCTCTCACAAGCGGAAACCGCTTTCCCATAGCGGTAGGCCGCCTGCATCGCCTTTTGTTTGCATTTGGTCAGCGCAGGACATTCCGGCAGTTCCAATCCACTCACCGCTTGTCCTACCAGATGAGCAAGGTCGTGTTGAACTGCGAGAGCATAAACCGCCTCAAGTATTTCCGGAGTGCAGGCTACTCTGATGTTATCCTCTGGCTGTACGCCGGAAATAGCCGCTCGGATCAGCGCAAACAACATCATTTCTTCGCCCATGCCCTCACCTCTTTTCTTCAGAACTTTCTCCACACCATTTTATCCGCCACTCCGGTGTAGGACCGGATAATCT
Organism: Oscillospiraceae bacterium; assembly: GCA_017624915.1. Classification (GTDB taxonomy): domain Bacteria; phylum Bacillota; class Clostridia; order Oscillospirales; family Oscillospiraceae; genus Lawsonibacter. The sequence goes on from JAGAMC010000014.1 coordinate 31,855, forward strand.
TGACCACTTTGTGGCCACATTCTCTTCCACGTAGTTGGGAACAGGAATTCCGTTGTCGCCGCTGCGCTTCAGTATCCACCGCCTGCAGCAAACTCTTCTTGTCGATCCCTGCAAGAATAAAACACGCCTTACCAAGCGCCTCGGGCCGTTCAGTGGAAGTGCGGATACGCACCGCAGGAAAACACTTGTCAATACTGACCTTTTGTAATTCCCGGCTTGCTGATATTGACAGAAAACCGCCCTCAGTTTGCCGGTTTTGTCCGTCACCTCGGGCATCTTCGTCTAAAATTCGTGGCGCATATCGTCCTGCTTCTTCTCATTACGGGAGAAAATGCGGATCTCGCCGATGTCGGTACTCAAAAAGCGGTTGAGCACCACGTTGCCCAAGCTGCCGGTACCACCGGTGATCATGAGGGGTTTGTTTGAAAAAACACTCACGCTATCATCTCCTGCTCACCCTCGAGACAACAGCACAACTCAGGGTATTGAATTTCACCTTTTGCTTTTTACCTTGCAAACCAAAAGGTAAAACCATTTGTATCGCAGGCATTCATTGATCACATTTATTATAATACCCTTGAGGCTTTTGCTGTATATTCCCATGCGAACCTTATAGGGATACCAGCCTTTGTCCTGCATTTTGGTTAAAGCTTCTTTCGCCTGTGCATAATCTCTCACATAAAAGCAGTGATCAAAAAGGCTGGCACGCACAGCCCGGGAACGTGCAACCAACAATCGCTCCCGCATGGCGTCACTTTCCACCCGATCCAGGCACTCGTCATATACCTGCGCCAATCGCTCCATGCAGTATGCATGGGCACGTCCATCAAGGTTGTGATATGCCGACCCTGCTCTTTGCCGGTAATAATAAACCGGGTAGTCAAAGACAGCACCCTTTGTGCAAGAAAACTTGTACTGAAACACGAAACAGGTATCCTCTGCGTATTTCATCGTCGGGTCAAACTCAATTTTTTCCCGCACAAGCTTTTCCCTTAACACCCAATGAGCCCATACAAAGCAACTGTAATTTTTCTTTGGCCCCATAGACAAAACCGCATCCTGCGAAGTATGATACGAGACCAAATCATCCGTTTTTGTATATGTCTTACGCTGATATTCCTTCACTTTCACGTGGTCAAAGACGACCGTTTCCACATCTTTTTCCCGCGTTACGTCAAGAATGGCCTTGCAGCAATTTTCCGCAATATAGTCATCGGGATCTACAAACCATATCCATTTGCCTTTGGCGTTTGCTGCGCCAAAATTTCTGGCCGAACTAACGCCGCCGTTCTCCTTGTGAAACACGCGGATTTTGTCATATTGGGCCGCATAGCGATCCAAAATCTCGCCGCTGCGATCGGGCGAACCGTCATCGATGCACAGAATCTCATAATTATCTATATCCTGTGTAAGACAGCTTTCCAAACATTCGCCTATGTAGCATTCAACATTGTATACCGGGATGATAATCGACAAAACGATGTTTTCTGTCAAAATGTTTTCAAATGCTTCATTCATTTTCTAACCCCTCATTTTATCCTGTCATAATTTATGTGCTTTGTCATCTTTTGACCTTTCATACGCAAGCGCCATCAACTTTAGACATGTTTACGGTTATTCAGTATCCTTACTAATTTTTTCCCATGCTTCTGGGTATGCCGCAATAAGACTATCCATAATTACCATATTCTTGTTGCCCACCACATTTTCTGTCGCCATCTGAACAGTTTGCGAGCCGGCTATAAGAGAAAAAATCTTATGATACTTCCTTGTCTTTATCGTTTTGGTTCCATTCTGTGCAGCCATAAACATATACCACAGGTCATCATTTTTATAAGCCAGTTATCGAATTACTTTTTCTTTGTAAGCATCCTCGTAAAACGCACCATACGGGATAAGGCATCCGCCTCCGGGTGATGGGTTAAGACTATATGATGGTTTCTTCACCCCCACATCAGAAATCACGTTCCAGCGTCCCGGATTTTCAAATGTGCCGTCCTTTTTGCTTACAAACGCCTGCGCGCGTTCACACACCAAACAGTCAGGAAATTGCCTGTGCTTGGCAACAAGTCTTTTTATGCTGTCAATGGGATACAGGATATCATCGTCAAAGGTTATGACGACTTCATTTTCTTTCTGCTCTTTTATGCAGTAATAGTACTTTTTGTGTCCGTACAAATCATCGCACCACTTGATCTCCAATCCATAAGCCTCCAGCGCAGTCAGGTTTTGGGGCAGCTTGTGGTTCGGGAACTGCTCGTTTGCCAGCCACAGAACGATTCTGTCCGGCTTATAGGATTGCAGCATAAGCGATTTGATCGCAAGGTGGACAAACTCGATCCGTGCAGGAAAGGATGTCAGCGATGCGGTAACCACAATGTCTCGCGGCTGTGTGTTCAATGGCTGTTTCGGCAGTTGTGCGGCAGAAACAAGCTTATTATCCAGCCTTGTAAAACACCTATAAGAAAGACCGCCAAAATACGGAATCCGAATAGATTCCGGGAATTTCAACTTTTCAACGGTTCTGCGGTTCAATCTCAACACCCCAACCTCGCTCTCAAGCACGCTTTTTCAAAAAACCCTTGCATATGTTCAATATATACCAGAAACTCTCGTTTCTCGTAAGCACCGAAAGTAACACATAAACTACAACACCCACCAGGACTTCCACCGCCAACAGGGTAATGGCAGGCAGATTAATCTGCGGCACAGCAAATACCGCTCCATACATCACCGCCGACATCAGCAGCGAGGGCAGCACATCCATCATTTGCTGCCAATATCCATAGCCCACCAGTTTGCAGTTGGGCCAGGCATTGGCCGCCGCGGCAAACACGTTGCCCGCCAGCATACTGATCGCAATGGCCTCCACACCGATGGGCACAGCAATGATCAGCAGCACCACACCCACCGTTTTTTTGACAATCTCAAGCTTTAGCACCAAATCGCTGCGCCCCACGGCCTTGATCGTCTGAAGATTTTCAATCTCAATGGGGGTAAACACAAAGGAAATACTCAGCACCTGCATATAAAACACGCAGGGCAGCCATTTTTCACCCAGCAACACCTCAACAAGTGGCTCTGCCACTGCAGCCAAACCTACCAGCAGTGGCGTGAGGACATATGTACCGACCTTGACGGCACGTCGAAGCATAGAGAGCATTTCCGCCTTGGAAGACTGTTTTTTTGCTATGGCGGAAAAGAATACACTATCGATGGTGCCGACAATATTACCGTCCACAAGTTGAGGAAAACTCTGCCCCTTGTTATAAAAAGCCAAATCTGCCGCACTGTAAAACTTGCCTATCACAAGGCTTCTCAGGTCGTTGTACAGGGTCTTTATCACAGATGCGGCAAAAATCTTCCAACCATATTCATAGAGTGCTTTAAACCGCTCCACGGAGAACACGAGCTGCGGCCGCCACTTAACAGTAAACCACAGAACACTCATACTTCCTATCATCTTAATCAAGTTCTGTGCAACCAGCGCCCACACGCCATATCCGGCGTATGCCATACAGATACCAACCGCAGCCGAGGATACGATACCACCCAATGTTGACCAGAAGAAACGCCGAAACTGCATCGTGCGAGAAACATAGGCGCTTTGTACACTGCTGGCGGCAACCAGGATGACCTGTATGCCCATAACCCGAATCACCGGCACCAGCAGGGCCTTATCATATGTGCCAAAAAAGTCTGCAATCAGCGGGGAAAAGGCAAACAAAAGTGTGTAAAGCAGCGTCGCCACGCCCAAGCTGAAGAAAAATATGGTAGAAAAATCCACGTTGTCGGCATCTTTCTTCTGAATCAAGGAGGTAGCCAGACCGCTTACCACCAGTTTGTCACACAGGGTGATAAAAACCATCACAAGGGCAACGACCCCGTAATCCTCCGGCAACAGCATTCTTGCCAGGATAACGGAGACAACAAAATTGACCACTTGAGACAGACTGCTCTCTCCCCATCTCCACAGCATGCTGGATATGGTTTTTCTTTTTATGGAATCATTGCTCATTTTGCCACTCTCCACGCCTATCGAACCGCATCTTTTGCTTTACAGCTTACACTCCACTATACTCGTACAGCACTCGTATACTTCGGATTCCGGTGGGAACTGCATATAATCCCCATAGCGTTTGGTCAAAAACTCGTCATAGTCCTTTGGGATGAAGAACGTCCTGTCCTCAAAAGGCTGCTCCATCAAATCTTCAAACGTGCACCGCGGGATAGGATAGATACCGTTGTTGGGATGCGCGACCTTATAGACATACTTGGTGGGCAGCCACTTGAAAACCTTCATCGCACCGCCACGCATGACATTGATCACTCCATAGGGCAGCCAGGAAAACAGCTTATAGATTCGGCGTTTGCCGGCAGAACCAGTATAGATCCCGCTTTTGACCTTGCCTACACAGGACCAGAACACGGCCAGCTTGACCTGTAGCTTCAGCAAACCGGGCACCACATTGTCGATGGGATGCAGATCAATAAAGACACCCTTATGCAACTCCGTCAAAGAGGCCAGTTCCCGCTCCAAGAACACCGTGCCGTTCAGCCGCACCTTGCCCCAGCTGTTGGGATAGCGCGGTTCGGACGTATAATTGCTGAAAAAAATCTTCTCATTGGGGTGTTTGCGCATATACCGGACAAACCTGTCATAGTCCCGGCGGGGCATGCACATATCAATGTCGTGATCCCAGGGAATGAAGCCCTTGTGCCGCACCGCACCAATGACCGAACCGCCATACAAGGAGCACTTAAATCCCTGCTCCCGACAGATACGATCCACCTCAGTTGCAATCTCCAGCATCCTGGCGTGGAGCAGATCCATATCATAGCCGCAGACCGTGTATTTGCTCATTGTTCCACCACCCTTCCCCCGCGGCAACCTTTCATTTCTATAGCCGCCTCTTTACTTTTTCCAAAACTTCTTTTTAAGTTTTTTAAATATTGCCCCATGGGTAATATACTTGAACACATGAAACGCTTTTCTGTATGCCGCAATAAACGGATGCCCGTTGGCAAAGAACAGATCAAGCTGCCGAAAATACTCCATGTCAGCTACCACGTACGGCGGATGCCGGAGTGGGAATGCAAGCTCGTAAGTCGGCAGGTCAAACAGTCGCTTTTCCGTTTTCGTTAAATACGCAACCTGTGTATCGGAATGAGTGGAGTCTGTCGTCATGCCAATGTTCTCTACCATATTCTTAGCGGCAATAATCGCCAGCCGGGAGTTCATCAGGCTGTCAAAACAGAGAATGCTCTCCCAAAACGGAATGCCTGTCGCCTTACGACGCTTGATGGTTGCATACCAGTGCTCAAATCGTTTGCCGTATATCTTTCGAAGATTTGCCAACGTATGGGTATCGTCAAGATACGCGTAGTCCTCGCTCCAGCCGTCCACCACCCGCTTCCAACTCGCCCAGGCATTGGTCCCTGTAAATCCGAAGAAGTAGTCGTAGGGATAGTCCTTGTACTCACCCAGCATATTCATGCCGCAGATGTGGTTGATCCGCTCATCATTCTCGTACTTGTCCAAAAGTTCCTTGCAAAAGAGGAAAAAACTTTTGTTTGCCACAAAGTCATCTTCCAGTATGATACATTTATCCACAATGGAAAACGCCCACTTGTGCGAGTAAAATGTGGAGGGATCACAGCCATAGTTCGTTTCATTGTATCGCTTATGTACTTCGCACTCCCAATCCACACTTTCTGCAATTTCACGACACTTCATGATCCCGACCATATCGTCTGTTCCCTCTCGTGGACCATCCTGCCAAAGCAGCAGTGTTCTGGGCCGTACGTAGCGTACCGCCTCAAAGGTTCGCCTAAACTGCTCGTCCCGTCTGAAAAAAATAAGCAAAACAGCAACATCAAGTTTCCACGGCTGTTTCATTTTCTGTATTCTCCTTTAAAATCATCTGAATTATAAGCGGCGCCAGGAACCATGTAACAAGTCCTAAGGGCAATGATGCATGCACGGGATTTGTAAGCCCCATCATAATAAACATGAGCACAATAACGTTAAACTGTTTTTGCTTAGAACCGATCCACTTCTCGACGTTCCCATATGCTGTAGCGAGCAGCACATAAAACGGGATGCCGCCAAGCAAACCTGTATCCGAAAGAACCGTTAAAAATGTCGCGTGTCCATCAAATCCCAAACTTCTGTTGCCCCAGATGGGGCTTTGAACAAACGCCTTTATCGTATTGCCGTAAAGAGTCAATCTTCCGCTCAAGTTATATCCTCCCGCTCCGCTGCCCGTCAGGAAAGCATGTATCTCGCTTAGTCTTGTGGAGACCTGCTCTGACCGGATATTAAGTACCGCAAATTCGATTATTTCGGGAAGAAACAACGCCAAGATTATCATCAAGAATATGAATATTATTTTGCTGATGCCAGAGCGCAAATTACGGAAAATTTGAATCAGAACTCCAAAGATTGCTATCAATATGGAAAGCGTATATTGCGCGCTTACAAGGAACAGTATGCCAAAAATAATACATGCCAAAGACACTATCTTTACTATTCCTTTTGATTTTACCAAAATTATAGTAGCTATTGAAATTATGATCGGCACGGCATATATAAAATAGTAGTTTGCAACCCCCTGCTTGCTGTTTTCCTCAAAACTATCCCACTCTCGGGTTGCATTTGGATCATCCAGAAGAAACACCCATGTGGTTATGACCACACATACAATGAGAATGATCCCCAGAGCGGCAAAAAACTTCTTTTGCTCTTCCGTTGCGGCCCGCTCCACACGGACAAACAGGATCGCAGGAAAATACAGGGTCAAATACTGATAAAACTTTGATACAAAACGCTTCAGGTCACGGTTTGATACATTCTCGGAAATAGTGGCGGTATCGGTAAGCAGCGCATAAGCCAATGCCAAAACCGTAATCAACAACAGAACTCCGGATACAAATTTAAGCATATATCGGTTCTGCAGCGCCAAATACCCGCAGTAAAGGACCAACAATCCCAAAACCAGCGTCGTTCCCAGAGAAACCGAAGGCAGCAAATAGGGGCAAAAAAGATACGCGATCAGGATCAGTTCCCAAAAGGGCAGTTCTTTTTTGCTGAACACGACCAGCTTCGTAGGTATGACCAATTTCATAGATTATCCATTCTCCTGCTCCGCAGATGTCGCCATTCCGGCAATCTGTTCATAAAGTTCGATGTACTTTTGCAGCTGCCGTTCCTTATCATAGTGCTCACACACATGCCGCCTGCACTTGTCGGTATACGACACCTTGCCGCAGTTCAAAATGCTCTTGACCGCATCCGCAAGGGCCTGTGTATTTCCATCTTCCACCAGCAGTCCGCAGCCCTCCGCAACCAATTCGCCCGTTCCGCTGTTGTCAAATGCCGCTACCGGCGTGCCGCAGGCCATGGCCTCCACCGTGACAAGCCCAAACGTCTCTGCTTTGGAGGGATTTACGAACACATCCGCTGCGGAATACAGGTCAACCAACGCCTGTCGGTCATTGGTAAACCCTATGCAGCGCAGGTTCGGCAATGATGGAACGCCTTCATCTTGTCCAACCAGAAGAACTGTTGCCGAATCAACCAGACTCCGGGCAATAAGCAGGAACTCATTCAAGCCTTTTTTCTCGCTCCAGCCTTGGGCAACACCCAGAATCAGTTTGTGATGCGCCGGGATTGTGTATTGTTTCCGGACTTGCTCGGCATTTCTTTGTGGCTTAAAAATATCCGTGTCCACCCAGTTGTAGATGTATCGGATGTGTGCAGCGCTCTTCAGCATAGAGCGTCCGGCATCCTCCGCCGTCCAGCGGGACACGCCGTTTACCGCCAGATGCCGTATACCCTCATACAGCCTCTGCTTGATGCGATACATTTTTGCCGCTGCTTTACGCCGATACCCCGGAACAGCAGGGCAATGAGTGCAGCCGTCCGCCCATCTATCACAGGAGTAGTAAGAATAGTAGGTGCAGCATCCGCAGGTATATATCCAGTTATCGTGAAGAGTAATCAACGTCGGGATATCCTCTTCTCCCAAGAACCGCAGAAGTTCCGGAATGTGGATGTAGTTACTATGCAGATTATGCAGGTGTACCACATCAGGACAAAGCTTTGCAATCTGTCGGCAGGCCTTTCGGGTGGCAGCCTTGGAATGCCACCCCTGCTTGCCGTCCAACCGCCGCAGAAGCGCATGTACCTTGTGGTCTGCGGTGTTTCCAATTCTAATCAAATTGGCATTTTTATCCCGGCGGCATTGAGTCGCCCAAAACACGTAGCTTTCGTGCCCCTGATCAATCAGCGCTTCGGAAATATCCTGTACAATCCGCCCGGTGCTGCCAACTCCATATACCGCATTTAATTGCACAACTTTCATAGAAACCTCAACTCCAACGCAGCATTCTCACCTATCGCTGGACAAAACAAGCATTTATTGCTCACCGTCGTTTTTTCTTTTTGCCCTGTGTTTTCTGTCGCCCGGGATGGAGATTTCTTCTCCGGGGATAGTATCAGACGCTCTTATCGTTTCCACAAAATCGCAAATGCGACTATCATATTCTTCCCCGATGACAGCATATGGGTCTATCGCAATGCAACAAAACCCCACATTCATACCGGTCCCCTCCTCGGAGTAAAACCGCCCGACTTTGTTCAAATAGGCCGCCCCGGAAACAACACCGGCCAATAGGTCCACGAGCATCGCCAAGCAATATCCCTTGTAGCCGCCCATCGGCAAGATCAACCCACGAATACCCGCATCCGGATCGTTTGTCGGCGTGCCGTCTTCGTCCATTGCCCAGCCGTCCGGCAATTCTTTGCCGGCCAGCTTGTACTCCTTGAACTTCGATTTGGCCACAACGCTCATCGCCATATCGATAATGATGGGATCCTGCCCGGGAACAGGAATTACCGCCGAAAACGGATTTGTACCGAGCAGCTTTTCTTTTCCGCCGTAGGGCGGCATCTGTGCAGGACTATTTGAGAATAATATGCCTATCATTCCCTGCTGTGCCGCTTTCAGGGGGTAATAAAAAGCAGGGCCAAAGGTGTTATTGTTTTTACTAAAGACATGAAAAACACCCACCTCTTTTGCCTTTTCGACCGCCAGCTGCATGCAATGATCCGCACTGACGAAGCCAAGTGCATTGTCGCCGTCCACGACCGCAAAGGCGGCCGTCTGCCGCTGGATTTCAAAGTCGGGACGCAGGTTGTAGCCACCCCGCTTAATCCGATCAAGATGTGCATTCAAGGTGTTCGTGCCGTGCGTTGTCACGCCGTAAACATCGGCCGTCGTCATAACATCAGCCGCTTTTTCTGCCTGCTCAACTGGCACTCCGCATTTTTTCAGTTTCTCAAGGGTCGCTTGTTTTTCGAGAGAAAAATTCATACTTTCACCTTTCGGGCGGCTTTTTTAATGGTGTTCAGAAAGGTTTTTTTCACCGCAGGCTGATCGTGATTGCGTTTCCCACACTCAAAAGCTTTTCGCCCGTATTCGTTAATCATATTGTGGTCAGAAACCAGCTTACACAGCTGTCCCTCTACCTGCTCATACTCGGTAGAGATAATTGCCGCGTCATTCTCGAACAGGTATTGTATGGGGGCAATGGACTTGTCACCAATTGCAAAAATACATTTCCCGCTTGCAAAGTAGTCCGTCAGCTTGGTGGAAAATGACAACCGCGCATCGAAACGGTGCTTTGTATCCAGCGACTCGACAAAGACCACAACATCTGCGTTTTTTTGAATTTCAGCCACCTGTTCCTTTGGCACAGAGCCTCTGAACCGGCAGCCGTTGGAATTAAGCCATCGCATTGTTTCATTGCCCAAAACCGTCGGGGAATAGATATCCAGCGTCATAACCTCATTGTCTTTGTTGATGTTTGCAAGCGCCTTGGAAATGGCCACCAAAGACGACGCTCTGCCTATGAGAAGGTTGCCCGTATACACCATTCTCACGGGACCCGTCACTTTCTTTTCCTCAAAGGACAATTTGCTGTAATCGATTCCTTTGGTCAGTACAACACTCTTTGTTCCAAACAATCGGTCGGTATCTTCCGCTTCAATTTTCGTGATGGTAAACATTTCATCGCAGTTTTCAGCCAGGCGTCTAACCACTCTCCGCAGGAAAAAGCGATGGATATATGCGAACAAATTCTTTCCACAAGGCAGGTAGGAGTAGTTGTCATCCGCCAAATAGCACACATAGGGTTTTGGAAATTTTTTCAGCACATACTGCTGTATTTGTGCTGTATAAATAACAGGATAAATTGGGATGAAATACACATCCGCATCAAAATCACCCACAAACTTATCCAACGCCGGTGTTCTCCATCTTCCAAGCATCCAAACCACTTCGCGCATCAAAGTCATAAACCAGGATTTTCCTCTGTGTGCCTTTTCATACAACTTGCATTCCGCCGCCAACGCTCGTTGGTCAACATCCCCGCCGTTTTCAACCTCTTTTCCAACAGGCTTTCTGTTCAACACACTGTGGATGATCGCGTTTTCGGATATCTGAAAGAACTTATTGCATACCGGTGTGTTGGGCATATCTGATTTGGTGTATATCTGTGCAACCTTTCTGGAATCCCAAAATTTGAACAAGTCCGTTTGAGTATGAATGCCGCTGTCGCTTCGCCAAGCGCTTAACGAAATAGCCAAAACCTTTGGCAGGCTCCTGTCGTCCATCTGTCTCGCCCCTATTTCTTCATCTTGTCCAGTAACGATAGCGCACTTACCGTCACCGCAAATCCCACCGCACGATAAAACTTCGATATCAACTGTGGTCTTCGGCTCAGCCCATATGTAAGTATTTTTGACAGTCGTTTAATCCGCCTGTCATATTCATGCTTGCTTCTGTCCTTTACCCGGGTGTACATAATCAAAAGGTTGCTGTAGTACTTCGCTAACGCAGCAAGGACAATTTCCTTTTCCTGCGCCGAGTATATGCTCTCCTGTGCCATCGCGTACCATTTTTCAAGAATCATAATATAGTCATGCAGATTCTTAATCTTGAGCGAAGATGTCACCGAATTGCTCCGCTGTCGATATGCAACAAACGGCTCATCTATCGTCACCATACTCTTTGCGTTGAGTACTACGTAGAAGATCCAGTCCATATCTTCGCCCGTAAGACCTTCTTCAAAGCGAATTTTCTTGTCCGCAATCATCGATCTGCGAATGCACTTGTTCCAAGGCATCCCAAAAAACGCATCTGCCTGAATCATCGTCCGGAGTCGATCCAAATACGGTGCCGTTCCATCAACGCCGGCAAAACTATAGGTGCATTCCGAAAAAGCCTTTGTCGTATCGTCGAATTTTTTGTGCTTATAGAAAACGACATCTTCCCCATCCATCGCCTCCGTGATTTTCTTGAGGAAATCACGGTCCATAATAAAATCATCGCTGTCAATGTAAATAATATACTCGCCCCGGGCCTCTTCCGTCCCCACATTTCTCGCTGAGGACTGGCCCCCGTTGGTCTTGTGAATCACTTTGACTCTGTTATCCCTGTCTGCATACTCGTCGCACAGCGCCGGGCTGGTGTCTGTGGCTCCGTCATCAACCAATATAATCTCAAAATCGTCAAAACTCTGTTCCAAAAGAGAGTCCACGCACTCAGACAGATACCGCTCCACATTGTAAACGGGAATTACAATACTGAAAAACATAGCTCCCTCCACTACACGCCAAGTATTTTCTTGTAGTCACGCTGTTGATTATCCAACATAACGGGTCTGTCATACCGTGTTTTCGTTCGCTCATAAGCCTGTGTGCCCAACTGTACCGTCATATCCGGGTTCGTACTGAGTTTCTTCATCGCCTTTTCCAGCTCAACGGGATCCTTTGCCGCTACCAGTACAGCGGACACACCATCCTCAAAAACTTCCGATGCGCCGGGAACCTTTGTTGTAATTGACGGCACACCAAGTGCACCCGCCTCCTGAAGGACCATGCCAAACCCTTCCCGGTAAGTGGGATGCGTCAGTACATCCATGGCAGAATAATATTTACACATATTGCTGTTGTCGACCGCACCGGTCATAACAACACTGCTCGACCGGTTTGCCCAGCTTATAAGGTCTTTATCAATTCCGCAGTTATCATCTACCGGTCCGACAATGAACAATTTGGCCGACAAGCCTTTATCCACAAGGCTCTTGAAGGCAGAAAGAAGCTCTCTGCAGCCCTTGTCAACTGTGATTCGACCCGAAAATCCAAATACAAAATCCTCGTTAGATAGACCGTATTTCTCCCGGATTTCTTTCCTCCACTTCCCCTTGTTCTCCATGTCGTATCGCTGCATATCCACACCGATCGTTCCGCCGTAGCCAACCACACCAACCTTGTCTGCCGCATAAAGTCCTTCCGAAATTGAAAATTCCATATTCAGAAAGCTTTGTGCCCGAATAACTGTAGAGTTTCTGCACACCATTTTTTCAATCAGGCGAAAAAGCTTTCTCGTTACGCCGGTCATGCCGGTGTAGCGGATCCCCCACTGGGCATACAGCCGAATAGGTACTTTTGTGATCCGAGCCGCAATGCTGGCGTAACAGGCAGCATTGGGGGTGGAATACTGCACCAAGTCGAACCTCTCCCGGCGGAAGATGCGAATAAACTGCCAAATACTTTTCAGCGCAGACAGATCCATTCCCCGGTTCATGCTGACAGGAATATAGTGCAGGTATTCCGGCAGCGATGCAGCAAATTCCTCATCAGGACTGCAAATCAGCGTCACATCACATTGCAGCGTATCGTGCAGGTACTTGGCCGTCTCAACGACAAAAGACCGCATTGTCAGCGAAACAGTCGTTACGAAGCAGAGTTTTCTTTTCTCCTGCATGATACCACTCATTTCTTTGAAATGATTTGATTTACCTTTTCCCGGATTGTCATCAGATTTTCCATGTACTGATTCTGACTCAAAGCGGACACTTCCGCCTCCTTAAGTCGAATATTCCTAACTCCCTCAAGAAAGATGTCCCGAACCGTCTCCGGGTCATCCACGCGATTGGCATCACAAAAGCCCCGGGACAGGATCGCCGCACTGGAGCCAAGACGATAATGCTCCGTGATGATCAGCTCCGCAGGAAGCATACCCAGACCTACCCGCGCGATGCCGCCAAACCCGTACTTGAGACCTTTGCTCCGGAACTTTTCACACAACATCTGCACAGTCCCCTCACAAAGCAGTTCAAACATAAACTTCATCTTATACGCAAGGTGCAGGTCATTAAGCCCCACATGGACCTCGTCGATGCCCGATACAGACAAAATCTCATCGATATGGGACACGGCTTCCGCCGTCTCAAACAACAACACGGTCTTTACACGGCCGTTCACCGCCGTCAAAAAACGCTCCACTTCCCCTTTTGTCTTGAACATGGGCAGCATAATCACATCTGCACCTGCAGCGATGGTCCGCTCCACTTCTTCCTCTGTTCCAAGGTAGCCGTCGGTTGCATCATGAACGGGGTTTATTCTGACCTGCAGTTCTGACGACGTGACAACGCGACGAAGGTTGCGAACATCAGTCAGCGTATGCCGGGATTTGACGGTATCCAAACCGCCCTGCCGCTCCTCTTTTCCGATATGTTCCATATCGACCCAAATCCGGTCTACCCCAGCGGATTGAGCAATTTCCGCGATCACAGGATGATTTGTGATGTACATCAAGGTCAATGCCATACACTCCCCCCTCCACTCACTTCGCTTTTCTGGCCGGTACGCCAACATAGGTGCCCTGCGCATCGATATTGTCAACAACCACGGCGCCGGCACCAATGACACAATCAGCACACACATTCAGCGTGTTGACAACCGTTGCCCCTGCACCGATATGTGTATTTTCGCCCACCGTTACCACACCGCACAGGGTAGCACGCGGTGAGATATGCACAAAGTCTCCGACAATGCTGTCATGTTCGACCACAGCGCTGGTGTTGATAACGCAATGTTCCCCAACTGTCGCACACGAATTGATAACTGCACCCGCCATAACCACTGTACCCGAACCGATTTTTACATTCATACCGATTTGAGCTGACGGATGTACAAGGGTGCACCAATTGATTTTGTGCTGTTCGGCAATTCTTTTTCTAATCTCATTGTTGCCGATCCCTATAACAAAATCAGTCTGTCCGTCGTTCAGTTTCTCAACGTCTGTGCTTTTGCAAATAATCGGAAACTCCATGCAGAATCCAACCGCATTATCATCAGCGAAAACAATGTCGGTATACCCTCTTTTCAGTGCAATATCGGCAATCACTTTCCCGTGACCGCCTGCACCAATGATCACAAGTCGATTACACATTGACTCGTTCCTCGCTTCCGTTGCCCATAAATTCTTCCATAGTTGCAGAGGTGTCGGAGGAGATTCCTTCCCGCTTTAAAACTGTACAGATCGTTTTTAAAATTATCTTAATATCAAGCCAAAAAGACATGTGTTCTACATAGTAAATATCTTTCTCAAATCTCTCCTGCCATGTCAAAGCATTGCGTCCATAGGCTTGCGCATATCCCGTAAGACCCGGGCGCACATCATGGCGATGCCGCTGCTCGGCATTGTACAACGGCAGGTATCTGACCAACAGCGGTCTTGGCCCCACGATGGACATATCTCCCTTGAGAATGTTGATAAGTTCCGGAAGTTCGTCCAAGGAGAGGCTTCGAAGTAACTTTCCATATTTCGTCAACCGCATTTCATCCGGCAGGAGATTCCCCTCGTGGTCTGTCTGACACGTCATGGTGCGGAATTTGATCAGTTTAAATATCGCTTCATCTTTCCCCGGTCGCAGCTGGGTAAAGAAGGGGTTTCCCCTCATCTTGATCGCGCCCACAACGCTCAAAATCAGCAGCACGGGCGACAGTACGATCAGCGCCAGCAGCGACAGAGCAAAATCCATTGCTCGTTTGAAACACTTGGCGTACATATCTCACGCACCTCACGCAAAACAGCTGCGGATGATCTCAATGATGGCATCCTGCTCTGCCTCGGTCATCTTGTTGTCACTGGGCAGACACAGACCGCGGTGAAAAATATCCGCTCCCACATCCGCCACATTTCCCGCTCCATCACAGTTGGAAACAAAAGCGTTTCCTTTAAAAATGGGCTGCATATGCATGGGCTTCCAGATGGGTCTTCCCTCCGCATTGCACGCAGCCAGTGTCTCCAAAATCTGCGTAGGGCAGGTTTTGCCCGGCTCGTTCACATAACCGGCTTCATTGTCTCCGCGAACCTGCTTGCACATGGCATCTTTATCAATCAGCAGACAGGACAGCCAAAAGTTCGGTTTGGAGTTTTTCTCGTCATAGGGGTTCATGGAAACAGGCAGATCTTTCAGCCCCTCTTTATAACGGTGGTAGATGGCCTTCTTCTGGGCGATATGTTCCTCCAGATGGGGAAACTGTCCTCTGACAACGCCGGCAACGACGTTGCTCATACGGTAGTTGTAGCCCAGCTCCTCGTGCTGATACCAGGGGGCGTTCTCCCTGCTCTGAGTAGACCACTTTCTGGCCTTGTTGGCAGCCTGCAGATCATCCGTCAGCAGCATACCGCCGGATGATCCGGTGATGATCTTATTTCCGTTGAAGGAGATGGCGTTGTATGTACCAAAGTTGCCTGTCTGCCTTCCCTTGTAGGTTGCTCCCAGAGACTCGGCTGCATCCTCGATGAGCACCGCGCCGTGCTTGCTGCAAACGGCGGTGATCTCATCCATCTTGCCGGGCGTGCCATAAAGATTTGCCATCACTACGACCTTGGTCTGCGGATAAAGTTCAAAGGCCTTTTCCAAAGCCATGGGGTCCATGTTCCATGTATCGTATTCTGTGTCGATAAAAACAGGCGTTCCGCCTTCGTAAACCACAGGATTCAAGGTGGCTGCAAAGGTCATATCACTGCAGAAAACAGTATCGCCCGGCTTTACTCCCGCCAGCTTCACAGCAAGGTGCAGGGCTGCTGTTCCGCAGGACAGGGCCACAGCATATTTGCAGCCTACCTTTTCACAGGCCAACCGCTCCGCTTCATTGATGTTCTCACCAACCGTAGACATCCAGTTGGTCTCATATGCCTGTGTAATATATTCCAGCTCCTCGCCATGCATGGTAGGAGACGATAGCCACACTTTTTTCTCAAAAGCCTTCATCATAATCACCTTTTCCGGAAAATTTCCGTTGAGCAGCCTCGGAAAGAAGTTCTTTCCCCTTCGGTTCAAATTATCCCAAACCTTAAAAAGCACATAATAACACTATTTTAAATTATACACCGCACCTTTTATCTTTGCAAGTATTCACGCCGAATTATACTGAAAACCACACAACAAAAGGCTTCTCCTGCATTTTTCACCCATTTTGGCAAGCGCACCAAAGTCAAAGGGTCCGGGCCGCTTTTCGCGACCCGGACCCTTTGCGTCACTTGGTTTTGCTGTATTCCATCCGTGAAACAAATCCGCAGCAGGCTTGTCCCTGCGCATTTGTATTACAACTCTAAATTAGTTTTGTAATCATGGTGGCAACTTCCTCGCGGGTGGCAAAACTCTGGGGCCTGCTGCCATCCGTAATGCCGGCGGCCTTGGCCTCGTCCATCTTGCTCCACGGGCTGGCAGGCAGGCCGCCGCGCCGGTTCAGCCAATCCTCCATCATCCGGTCAAACTGTTTCTGATCCACGGTCTCTTCCTCCTCATAGACGGGACGATATGCCCCGCAGATGTACTTCCTATTGCGGATGCGCCGCATGACCGCCCCGCCGTTGGCCTCGTTTCCCTCTCCGGTGTTGCCGTCAATGGTGGTGATGTTCTTCCCGTCCCAGCTCTCGCACAGGCCCACATGGTCAGCCGTGCCGTTGCTGTTGAAGTCGAAGAAAATAACATCCCCCGGCTTGTAGTCAGACACAGCCTGTCCCATCTTCTTGTGATAGGTCAGCAGCGCCGGTGCGTAAGCCGTCTTGCCGCCACCGTAAAACAGCCCGGACGCTCCAGCCTCCCGAAACAGCCACCACAGGAACACACAGCACCAAGGCTTCAGACCACCGCCGTACTCCGTGTTGTACTTGACCTTGTTGCTGCCTGCCGGAGATTCCTTCACGCCGATCTCGCCACGAGCGAGGTCAAGCAGTTCCTCAGCCCGCATCGGCAGGCACCTTCATCTGCTGGTGCAGCTTCAGTACAGCTGCCTCCACCGCATCGCGCACAACTGCGTCATTCGCGTCAAAGCCTTTCTCCTCCAGCATGGACAGCGCGTATTCCAGACGCTCAGAGCCGTCCAGCTTGTGATAAAGCTGTTGAGCCGCCGCCACGGCGATGTCCACCCAGACCAGCAGATCCTCGCGCTCCTGCGCGGTGGTCTTGTTCTTGACCCAGGGAATCACAAATGCGGTGATGATAGCTACCGCCAGAGCGATAACGGCTTCCAGAATGGTTGTCAGGTCGATCATGATTATTCCTCCTTGTTCTTTTTGCTTTGTAGCGCGTTCTTTCCGAACATCAAAGCCAGCTCCCCACCGAAAAACGCCAGGATGGGAGCCAGTAGTGCGGAGGCATCCTGTCCCGTCCGGGACAGGATGCGCAGCGCCCAAAGGCTGCATAATGTGCCCGCGGCCACACACCACACGACCATCAGCTTACCAAACAAGTGCGGGATGCTGCGCAGCCACTTGCGGAACCACTTCATGCCTTTTCCTCCAGATGCTGGATTCGAGTTTCGTGGTTCTCCAGCTTCTTGTCCTGCTTGTCGTTGTGCGCCCACAGCCGTTCGTGGCTCTTGCTGTTGCGCTCGGTCAGTTCGGACAGATCCTCCGTCATGCCTTCAATTTTGGTTGTCAGCTTGACGATGGACGTATTCAACGCCAGCAGAGGCTTTGCAATGGTGGTGATCAACCCCACCAGTGCAATGATCACTGTGACGATCAGCCATTCGTTCATGTGACCACTTCCGATTCCGCCTGCACCATAATGCCCTCATACTCCTCCTGAGTAATCTCGCGGTAGTTGTCGGGAGCAGCGCCCTCAGCCAGATAAACCACCTTGCCGTAGTTGGTGCCATCGGTCAGCACCATGCCTTCGTCGGCAGTCAGAACAGTTCTTACTTTCATTCAAATCACCCCTCTATCTCCTCGTTCACGGTCACGATATACTGCGAACCGGGGGCGGCGCCGGAGATGCGGATATAGGCCATATTCGCTGTGGATACGCCGCCGTAGGAGGCCTGCATGGCCAGCACAAAGCCGCCGTTGTTCACGTCATAGCTGCCGCCAAAGGTTCTCATATTCTCCTCACGGCAGGTCTGCAGCTTGTTAAAGGAAGAATCATAAAACGCAAGGTAGTTGCTGGCAGGCAGG
>JAGAMC010000015.1 GCA_017624915.1 Oscillospiraceae bacterium
ATGGCATTCAAGAGGTCAGCGGTTCGATCCCGCTTATCTCCACCAACACGAGAGTGTGAGCAAAAAAGGACATCCAGTGGATGTCCTTTTTTGTTGCCATTTCGCCTTGAAAACAAGGTCATATTCTGCAATATCAATCATTCTGCGAGTCCGCATCATATGTCAGGGGATTTTCGATTCGTCTCGTTGACTTCGAATTTTGGCAATGCCTATCCCTGCGATAACTACAACAATGCCGACGGAAAAAGCAAACAAAACTCTGTTCTTCATTTTGATGTACGCCCCATTGAATAATCATCATTTTAAATATCTCGGTCGAGACGAGTATAGAATAGATGTGGTGATTTCTATTTACCAGCCGGTCCCGTTAATATTAACATTCCAGCCATCTGCGGTTAATGTGACATACCCCACACGTCCATAGATGAATGCCCCTGACGGGACTTCCGCGTCATTTCCGGAATATTCCTCAGTGTTTCCGGCCATTGACTCATTGTACGCAGATTCATTTTCCGGGACGAAAATGGTAGTTGCGTAAACGGCCCAGGTGTTCTCGCCAATAAATCCGTCTTTCCTGAAATGCGCCGTTTCATCTTCTGCCGGCGTTACATCGCATTTGACAAAGGAAAAACCAAACCTGCTGCCCTTTGATACCTGAAGATGGAGTTCTTCCTGCTGGCGATATCCGGTTAACGCCGCTGCCAAATAATCCTGTCCGTCATCGGGGACAAGAACGGACGCAACACCACTGTACAGGCCGCCAAGTGATTTGTACTCCATTGTATCATAAAATGAGCGAAGTGCCCTCGCAGCGCTCCAATCAGAATGATAGACGTTTTCCTCTGCACCGGCAAAATAGTATTCCTGGTCATCATAAGTTAATCTGGCACAGTCGGAACCATTCTGTACCATAAACGACCATGTTTTGCCATCGTCTTTGCCGGAGATGGAAACCCTATAGTGTTCGTCCCTGTTTCCGGAAGATATGGCGGCACGTCCATCTTCCTCAGCTATTTGGTGCCAATTGAATTCCTCGCTTGTCGGCATCCGAATCTCCCAATACGTGTCCAGCGTTGCACCGTAGCTATGAAAAACCTCTCCCTGCTCAAGTGCGATGACAACATTCTTTCCCTCGGTAAGAGTATCAAAAATATGATTAAGAAGGGTTATGCCGTCCGTTTCGGCCCCGTGCCCTTTACGATCGCTTTGGGTTGATGTTAACGCTGCTGCGACCAATAGAATCATTACGATGGAAAGAGAGAAGACCAGTATTCCGAACTTGCTCCATTTTGGCTTCATAACGCACCTCCATTTCTCCTTGTACGCTGCGTTGGTGCTTATACGCAGTTCCTGATTGAGACCCATTTCAAATCCAAAGTCTGTTCGTTCCTCCTGTGCATTTACAAAAAGGGGCCTCACGATAAAGTGAGGCCCCTTGACGGTGTTTACTCGTTTTCAGGCTCCTCGTCCTGTACGGTGGTATCTTCCTTGGAGGGCTGTACCACAACAACGGGTGCGGGAGTATCGGTAGCCATCTTGGCCCCCAGAGCGCCCATGATCAGGCTCTTGATATTGATGCCCATACCGGCACTGATGCCCTCGGTGACCTGGGTGGTGCCGTTGACGATGTCGGACAGCAGCTTGGCGCTGTTGCCTTCGCCGTACATGGTGATCTTATCCACCTTGCTCAGAGGCTCGGCGACGTTCTTGGCGATCTCAGGCAGGGCGCCCATGATCATCTCGATGACGGCGGCCTCACCGTACTTCTTCATGGCTTCGGCCTTTTTGTCAATACCTTCGGCCTCGGCCAGAGCTTTCAGGCGAATTGCCTCAGCTTCGGCTTCACCGACGGCGCGAATACCTTCGGCCTCGCGCTGACGCTCGATCATCTTGGCTTCGGCTTCTTTGGTGCGGCGGAACAGTTCGGCCTCGGCCTCCTGCTCTGCGGCATAACGCTCGGCGTCAGCCTTGGCGCGGATCTCAGCGTCCAGAGTCTGCTTTTTGACTTCAACTTCCTTGGCCTTCAGCTCGGCAGTGCGCTCGGCGCGGGCGATGTCGGCGTTGGCAGAGGACACCTCAATGGAGCGGCGCTGCTCCTGCTCCTGGATGGAGTAGGCGGCGTCGGCTTCCGCCTTCTTCACATCGGACTGCTGCTTCAGTTCGGCCTGACGGATGGCCAGAGAGGTCTGCTTCTCAGCAATCTCCATCTCGGACTGAACCTTGGCATCGTTGGCTTCCTTGGCAGCCTGAGCCTGAGCAATGGCGATATCGCGGTCGGCCTGAGCCTTGGCCACGGCAGCGCCCTTTTTGATCTGGGAGATGTTGTCGATACCCAGGTCCTCGATAACATTGTTCTGGTCGGAGAAGGACTGGACGTTAAAGGAGATCATCTCCAGACCCATCTTCTGCAGGTCGGGGATGGCGTTCTCCTGCACGCGTTCACCGAACGCCTTGCGGTCGGTGACCATTTCTTCCAGACGCATCTGACCCACGATCTCACGCATATTGCCTTCCAGCGTGTCCTGTACCCGGCGAATGATCATGTCCTCCCGCTCGTTCAGGAAGAACTTGGAGGCCAGAGACATCATTTCCTGGCTCTGACCGATGCGGATCTTGACGGTGGCGTCTACCTTGACGTTGATGTACTCAGCATTGGGAACATAGTCGGTGGTCTTAACGTCCACGGAGAACATCTTCAGAGACAGTTTGTCAAGACGCTCCAGGAAGGGAATGCGGACACCGGCCTTGCCGATCAGGATACGGGGCTTACGGAAACCGGAGATCATGTAGGCCGTATCGGGGGGAGCCTTTACATAGCCGATCAGCATAAGGGCTACCAGCAATACAAGGACAATGCCAATACCAATCATAATTTCCATTTTCTTTCTCCTTTCTAATCACCTATGCTTACTTGCTGTTTGCGGCTCGATTCAGCGGCATGGTCGCGCCTCAAATGATCCGAACCGCCCCCGCCTGTTCACTTTCGATTCCAAGCGCTTTGGCATATGTCGGCTGCCTTGAGATTTTTTCCAAAAGCCGAATCGCCAGGATTCTTTCTCTCACACTCAAACGTATCACTCCCCTTCCGGAATTTAGAAAGCCGCCTCCTGTTTATGGATCTATTGTACGTTTGAGCCAAAGGAAAATAAATGACTACGTTAGCAAATTAAGGGGTGCTATTTCTCCTGCGTCAGAAAGATTGGTCATACCTTACTATTCTTATGTGCGTTGTACTGTTCCTCATCAATGGCACCGGTGGCCAACATGCGCTCGGACCAGAGCTGCAGCGTTTCCACAGCGATGGAGATGCGCTCCAGTTCTTCTTGGATGTAGATAAAGTCCTCCAGTTCGTCACCGGTGATTTTCCCGTCTACCGTAATTTCAATAAGGCGCTCCTTCTGCTTGCTCATGGAGTTCAGGGAAGCCAGCATTTCCAGAACGATTTGGGACAGGTCCTTGATTTTTACCTCGGGAACATACTGCTGTCCAATGGGACATTGGTTGGCGCAATAGTAGTTGCAAAGACTGGGCTGTTTGTACTTCTCCGCCATGACCAGTACCTCGTCCGGGTGCGGCAGGGAGCGCTCATTTTCGATTTTCTCGATGCGCTCGGGAGCGATGCATTCCAAAAGGTCGGAAGCTGCCTCTCTGGTCAGCTGCAGGCTCTCTCTGGTCTTGTGGTAAATGTTCTTGTTTTCCTTGGTAGATACTCTGGCCATATGCAATATCCTCACGACTGCTTGATGCTTGTATTATAAGGGTTTTATGTCGAAATAGCAAGTGATTGAGGGGGTATCAACGCTGCAAAACCACACGCAACAAAAACGAGGGAATATTGGTCTGATAATCTAACTATTCAGATACATAGAGCCAGAAATTACCGTCTGTTCGTCCGCCGTTAGAGGAAACAGAGCAAGTCCAATCATCATCGGTCGGGAGCGTGATCGTCTTGCTGGATCCGGAGTAAACTACGGCAATCACGTCTTCATCGGTGTGTTCTCCGCAGAACACAAAGGACAAGGGATAGTCACCTCGCCATTCACCGCTGATTCGGACGTCGGTTCCGGCAGCATAATGCTTAGAAAACCCTTTCTCCGCATCCATGCGCCCGTACAATGGGAGGTCGAAGAGATATGGACCTAACATTGTGGACGATGCGTCTGCATTGTGCACAGGCGTATTGTTTGATGGAACATCAAGGACCTCCGGTGTGTTTGAGGTGATATCCCATGCGATATCATTGGGGTCAAAATAGACCGCGTATATCTGCGGTGCCCCTATGGTAGGTTTTGGACCGACCACAGCCATCCCCTGTTCCGTAGTCAGCAGAACCGTACTGTCCTTCAGCATAGAGTTTGTTTTCTCTGCGAATGCCCGCATTTCGTTGTTTATTTCGGTTGGCAGTTCAAAATCCACATTCATGGAGGCAGCTTCCTTTGGATATCCTCCTTCAAAGAAGAACTGCGTCCATGTATAATTGCCGACACCTTGATACATTACAGGTGTGTACCGAAGAAGATAGTCCTTCCCACCCTCTTCGTACAACAAAATCGAATTCCAACCCGCATGCGCTTGGGCAGCTTCCGTACTCCATAAAATAGTTCCATCCTGTTTCACAACGCTTAGTTCGTACACCGTTCCATCATACATCTCCCGAACATGGATGGTCTCGTTTCTGCCATCGTGGTCAAGGTCGGCATTGTTCCAAATCACAGTGTCTGGGGAGGTCATCGCTTCATATGCCTGCACCGTTATGATCTTTGCACCAGTGCCGGAATCTGTTGGGAGCATATAAAGGGTGGGAGCGTTTATCAGTCTTGCTGCATAAGAAGTTCGACCGCCATCTTCGCCAAGTTTCGTGATTTCTATGCGCCCGGTATACAATTGCGTTTCATCATCATACACGGTGAAATCTACATTTGCTTTTTCAGCCAGCGAATCGCCCGTTGCGGGAGTCCAGCAGATCGGGTTCGTGGATTCGAACTGCATATGGGTATCACGAGACTGTTCCTCTCCGTGGAGATTCCAGAGTTCTCCCTGATCACAATTTGCTTTGATATGGGTGTAGTCAAAAGCAAACTCAAAATAAAAGGCTGCGTGCCACGTGGCGCTCATCATAGGAGAACAGGTCCAGGCGACAGGGATACTCGGTGCTTTTATTGTGCCGGATGTATCGGTTTGGTTCGCCTTTGCATCGTAGAACAGATGAAGTAGCTCTTCACCAGATCCGTAATAACCACCGTGTTCGGCCTCATAAGTTGGCGATACGAATAGATGGATATCCCATTCGTCTATATCTTCTATTCCGTTTTGCGTGTACGTTATAACGCGCTGATAATCACTGGGGATACCCTCAGTTTTTCCATGCACGAGATAACAATCCGCATCCGGGTACATCTGACGGATCTCTTCCTGCGGTATGTATTTCAGTGCCTCTAAATAATCAGGCATTTTGTAAAAATCGTTATATGTATTTATCCACTCTTCAGCCTTCGCAATGTAATATTTGTTTTCGTCACGGGACATGTCCAGTTTCCCGGAGTATGTCTTCTGGTCTTTAAAATAATAGTACCGAATCACATCATCGGTCAGCCATGTGAAATCCGTGGCAAATAGAACATCTTCACTATGGGAAACAAACAGTTGTGAGTTTCCATTCAGTTTTTCGGCTTTAGCAATCCTGTCGATGAGCTGTTCTGTGTCAAGTTCCGATATGTTACTGCCGTTCATGGGGAATTCGCGATCTATAGCGGGATCTATCAGTAGACAAACTGCCAATGCAATGCAGGCGACCACGGAGATCAACACAACCCAAAACGCAGGCTTACGCCAGTTGGCCAGATTTCGGATGCGGCTTTTGGTATCGCCCTCGCCAAAGGCCAGAGGGGTACCGGCAATAATGCGCCGTCCGGTGGCCAACGTCAGAAGCGAAGCGGAATAGTCCGCCCGGACATCGTCGCCAATCTTGCCGATCACGGCCTCATCGCAGCTCATTTCCATGTCCTTGCTGGCCAGAATGAATGCCACCCAGACCAGCGGATTAAACCAGTGGATCGCAAGGGCCAAAAATGCCAATGCCTTTATGATATGGTCGAGGCGCTTGATGTGATACTGTTCGTGGAGGATGATATACTCCTGCTCCTTTTCTTCCAGATTGCAGGGAAGATAGATTTTGGGGCGGAACAGTCCCACCACAAAGGGTGATTTGATGTCATCTGCAAGGAAGATGTTATCTCGCAGAGGAACGACCACCAACAGCTTTTTCCGAATCTTCAGATAGGAGACGGCGCTGTATAGAAGCATGACGCCCATACCTGCCACCCAAACATACTGGCCGAACAAGATCCAAACTTCCCACCAAAGAGAACCGACGTATTTTGTCCTGCCTTCCTCATCTTTTTCGGTTGTCCGAATATCTTGGACGCCCAGACCTCCGTTGAGAGCATCGGCCAGAGCACCGGATGCGGCATCTATTGCTCCGAACACAGAGATAGGCGCCTCGGACAGCGAATAGTCCTGAGAAACGGAAGCTATCTCCGGCACGACACTCACTGGAGCCTCAAAGGTGACCGGACAGAGTAGGCGGAACAATACCACAGCCCAAAGCGCATAAGAAAACACCTTTGGTACTTTCTTTAGGAGCAGGCGGGCCAGAAGCACGACCAAAATAACAATGCTGGCTGTTTTGCTCATGTCCAGAACCTGCATAAAGATGCTATCCAACATACGCTCACCCCCTCATGCCATCGATAATCTTCTGCAACTCGGCGACCTCTTTGTCAGAGAGTTTTTTTCGCGTCCCAAACGCAGCGAGAAAAGCAGGCAGAGAACCGCCAAAGGTCTCATCTACATACTGCTCACTCTGGAGCGCATAGTACTCCTCGCGCGAGATCAGGGAGGTGACTGCTCCATCCTTGTTCTGAAAAATACCGCGCTCACAAAGGCGCTTCAGGACAGTGTAGGATGTGGTAGCCTTCCAGCCCAATTCCTTTTCTGCCATCTTCACCAGCTGACCGGAGGTTATCGGCTCGCCGTTCCAAATAAAATCCGCAAACCGTGATTCTATTACACCCATCTTTTTATTGCTCATATCGGCCCTCCTTCCGCTCTACACCATGTAGAGTTAATTTCACTCTACACGATGTAGAGCATTTTGTCAATTATTAATTATACAAGGAAGCGGGGCAGATTTCTCTGCCCCGCTTCTAGCACATATCAATTGACTGCGCCAACAACTAAGGATAAGACGTCATAGCCGGTGGCAGCGAACAGCAATACTCTATAGCACATCAGACATCCGTTGCCTATAGATAGCGAGATCCGCTATGTAGAAAAATATTACAGCAGGCTGTTTTTATAAGCCAGTGCCTTTTCATAGCACAGCTGACTTTGTTCCGGGTAATACTGAGAGAGATTTGCAGCCGCCGCCACACCTTTGTCAGAGACATGTGTGGCGGTATCAAAGGGATCAGAATCAAATTCCTCCTGCGTCGGGGTACGGTAGCTGACCAGCAGATAGTGGTTGGGCTCGATGTAGGTCACGGTGATCATGTCCATGGAGTGGCTTTCGGACACCAGCCGGGGTGTCGCGCCGGATAGGTCATAGCTCTGATTGAGTACCACGGTGTATAGGTGGCGGTACCAGCCCACCCAGCTTGGGGCGGTGCGCTTGTAGTCCAGCATATCCACTACGGTATAGCTTTGGGTGTGATACAGGCCGTCCGGCTGTTCCGGTGCGTAATGCTCCTGAATCATGGCGGTCAGAGCCTGCTCCAGTTCGGGATTATCCTGAATGGTAATGCCACGGGTGCTCAGGGGTTCCATGAGGATCCATGTGCCGCTGGCCTCGTCCCGCAGCAGGTGGAACAGTGTCTGGTAGGTGCCGTCCATTCTGCTCCACGGCTCCTTGTACCGAACGGTGTACCGGGCCATGACCGCGGCGTAACTGGTGTCCAGATATCGCTCGTTCCAGCCCATCAGCTGTGCCAGTTCGCTTCGTTTCAGGCCTTTGATATTTTCATAGGTCAGAAGCGTCTGATCCAATTGGATACTGTCCACGGTAAGGGAGGAAATGTGGTGCTTTTGTCCCTGCTGTTCTAACGTAGAGCGCACCGCTTCCTCCGGCGTGCCGCCACGCATACGGGTCCATTCACCCTCCGTGGGCGGGACGCTGCGGAAGAGGTCCAGTGTTTCGGTGGAGGGCATACTGCTGTACTGCCATGGCTCGCTCGCATTGTTGCGGGTGAGTGACATCAACCCTGTGTATCGTCCGCTTCCATCGGGGAAGGGGTGAGAGAAGGAGAAGGCCACGGGATGTGAATCGTCACAGCAGACGGAGTATTCCACCCGAACACATGCATAGGTGTCTTCCATCAGGGAGTCAGAGGCCTTCAGAACATTTCGGGTCATTTCCTCGTCATACACGGCCCGGTGAACGGTTACGCCAATGACCGTATCGGTTGCGCTAAGATCTGACAGCCAGTCTGTTGCGGCTTGCTCTGCCGCAGTACGAAGGGTTTCGGGAGAAGCGGGATTCGCATTGTAATAAGCAAAACTGCGGGCGATTTTTAACAGTTCTTCTTTTTCCTGCTCTGGGGAGGGATGGTAGATATTCTCAGACGGGGCATCAGGCCAGTGAACATATACGATCATGACTCGCTCGCCATCCGGTTGTGGGTAGACAAAGGAGCTGTTATTCTCGCGGTCAATGCGGTAGCAGTTGCCCTCACTGGTGACGGACCACCCCTCTGCCTGAGCGATTCGAAGCGTCGTGGTCAGGTCATCCATGCTGTCCATAACACTGAACCCCGCACCCGTACCATAGGCAGAGCGCCAATTACCTGTGCCAGAGGATGGAAGCCAAGTGTCAAGGGGGATGTAGATATACCAGACGTCACCTCCGTCATAGCGCCGGGCCAAAAGGTCGCTGGTATAGCTCAAATCGCGCCAGTCTACAATATAGGGAGGATGCGTATCTGTAAGGTTGTATGCATTTACATACCAGTCGTGGATGGCTTCTTCGGGAGTGCGTCCGCCCCAGAAGTCCAGACCATCGAAGTTAGGCTCATCATATAGGATGGTGTAATAGCCGTCTGCGTCAAGCAGGGTCACTACGTTGTGTGGATAGTCAAGCGCAAACCAGCCGTCATCGGATACGTTCATGCCGCCCGCCATCAGAACCCGGTCCGGGTCCACGTCCAGCTTGAGTTCGTATTCATATCCCCACAGTTCCAGCGTGCCCTCAGAGGCAAGGGCGGGCAGTTCACCAAGTTTATCAAGACGGAGTACCCGGCGGTCGGTGACGGGGGTGGTAAGAGCGCCGCCACCCTCAGCGGCCAGTGAAATCTGGCGTCTGCCTGCCAGAGCGGCGGTAAGATACTCATCCACACTGCGATACCGTTCGAGGGTGGTGGGGGCGGCAAAGTTGACACGGAAGACGTATTTATCCCCATTGCAGGTTACGTAATAGATAGCGTAGTCCGCTTCCGGCACGGCGGCAATAGGCTCGATTTTCCTGTTGCACACACCGGCGCTGTTTGCAGTGAGCGTATATGTTTCTTGGTGGATGGAGTTCATGCCGGTGCTGTCCCAATAGTGGTGCTCATCTACGGTGATGGTCTGACCGGGCATCTGGGTATGGAGGCTCAGATTGCCTGTCCCGTAAATTGTCCCGGAGGGCAGGGCGTCGTAGTCATAATCGAATTTTCCGTCCTTGTACCGGCGGGGTTCGATGGTGGTGTAGCCCTGCGCGGAGGAGAGGGCTGCGGAGACTACGCTGCTGCGTTCCAATTTCAGCACCCAGTGGCGGGTGGGGTGAATAGAGGAGGAGTCCAGCGGGTTGTCTGTATAATCCAACACCAGATACAGGCTGCTGTCTTCCTGCTGAAGTAGCAGGGCAGAAGTCATGCGGGCGTTGCTGATATCAAAGAAACGCCAGACGGTACGGTTGTTTTCCCGCAGCTGAGCAGCGGAGCGACCCTCGGCCCAGATGCCATGTTCGCTGTCGAACATGGTATCGAACTCTTCCGGGGTCAGTTTGGTCTTCTCGGAAAAGTTTGCCCGCAGGGTCAGGCCATCTCCGGTGATGGTAAGCTTGCGCTCCTCACTGAGGTGGATCTGGAGGTTTTCATAGGGGAGTACGTCGGAGGACTCTGGACCAGTATAGGTTAGCTCGGACACCCGGTAATAAAATCCGAAGGGGTAGGGATGGCTGTTGCTCAGGGGATTCAGCGCGCACAGCAGCAGAACCGCCACGCACAGCACACCGGCCGCCGCGGTCACCCAGACTTTGGGCGCTTTCCAATTCAGAGCGTTGGTGATGCGGGGGCGCACCTCGCCCTCCCCAAAGGCAAGGGGGCTGGGTGCGGGGAAGCGGCGGTTGGCGGCGAAGGACAGCAGGGCGGTGCTGTATACCTTGCGGTCTCCGTTCTCCCGAGCCAGTACCTGCTCGTCACAGCTCATCTCCATATCCCGACCCATCAGGTGGAAGGCCAACCAGCACAGGGGATTGAACCAGTGGACGGTAAGCAGCAGGAACGCAAGGGGCTTGATGATGTGGTCTTTGCGTCTCAGGTGGCAGTGCTCGTGAGCCAACACATAACTCATCGTCTGCTGGTCCAGCCCGAAGGGGATGTAGATGCGGGGGCGGAAAAAGCCCAGAATAAAGGGGGACTGCACCCGGTCAGACTGCCATACATTGTCGTGATACAGGATGGCTTCGGCCAGACGGCGGCGCAGGCGCAGATAGGAAACCACACTGTATATCAGCACCATGGCCATGCCAATCAGCCAAACCACCGTGAGAATGTCCGTGACGGAGACAGGCTCGGGGGCAGCGGGTAGCTGGGGAGCGGGTGTGGTAACATCAGGCGTGACTGCATTGGGTGTGGACGGAGCGGGGGAGGGAGTTACCGGCGAAACTACAGGGGTTTGGGGTCTGACAATGGTCTGAGGTATGTACTCAATAGTGCCCTCGGTAGTCACGGGTGCGTTTACCGCCCCCAGCAGGGAGATAGGGGAGGGAAGGGACACCGGACAGGCCAGCCGGAATGCCACCACCAGCCACAGCAGGTACGACCACTTCTTGGGCGCTTTGCGCAGGAAAAACCGGATGACCAGCACAGCCAGAATGACGATGGAGCCGGTCAGGCTCATGTTCAAAATCTCCGGAAAGAGCCGGTTGGAGATAAAAGCGATCATAGTCAGCCCTCCTTGTGTTCGTCGATGAGCCGTTTGAGCTCCAGTGCCTCCTGCTCCGAGATGGTCTTGCCGCCCAAAAAGCTGGCAAGAAAACCGGGGAGGGAGCCTTCAAAGGTATGCTCCACAAAATGCTCGCTGGCAAAGGCCTGTACCCTATCTTTGGGCACGAGGGAGCGGACGGTGCTTTCGTTGTTTTTCGCAAAGCCCTTCTCACACATCTTTTTGAGCAGGGTATAGGTGGTGGACTTCTTCCAACCCAGCTTCCGGGCACAAAGCTCCACCAATGTGTGAGAAGACAGGGGCTCGTTGTCCCAGATGATGCTCATAAAGCGGTAATCACTTTCACACAGCTTCAGTTCGTC
Source organism: Oscillospiraceae bacterium (assembly GCA_017624915.1). Classification (GTDB taxonomy): domain Bacteria; phylum Bacillota; class Clostridia; order Oscillospirales; family Oscillospiraceae; genus Lawsonibacter. The sequence goes on from JAGAMC010000015.1 coordinate 11,562, forward strand.
CATATGATCAGCCTCCTGAATTGGTCTATAACTATCGACTACAACATTAGTCTACAACAATAGACCGTGGCTGTCAAGTGAAATTATTCTCTTTGAATTAGCCTTGTCAGCCAAACACACACAGAGCGTCAGCGCCCGGCGGTTGGCCCCGGGTGTCTCCGGCGCCAAAAAGGACTGAAACCTTTCGTTTTCGGTCCTTTTCTTTATACAATAAAAGCGGCCCCACCAAGTGGGGCCGCCCATAAGGGTGTGCGGATGATCCCGATTTGATTGCGATCAACGGATCCCGTAGGTGTTGATGACATAGTCCATGTCCTTGTCACCGCGGCCGGACAGGTTGATCAGGACGGAGCCGGTGCCCATGGTCTTGGCCAGCTTGATGCCGTAGGCCACAGCGTGGGCACTTTCGATGGCAGGGATAATGCCCTCCTTGCGTGCAAGACGATAGAAGGCGTCGATGGTTTCATCGTCGTTGATCACATCGTATTTTACACGACCCAGCTCGTGGAGGAAGGCGTGCTCCGGGCCGGAGGAGGGATAGTCCAGACCGCTGGCCACAGAGTAGACAGGGGCAGGTTCGCCGTTGGCGTCCTTGAGCATGATGGAGTTGAAGCCGTGCATGATACCCTCGGTACCATACTTCAGACTGGCGGCGTGATCGCCCAGCTTGGGTCCGCGGCCAAGGGGCTCGATGCCGTAGATGTCCACGGGGTCGTTCAGGAAGCCGGAGAAGAAGCCGGCGGCGTTGGAGCCGCCGCCCACGCAGGCCACGATAGCGTCGGGCAGATGGCCGGTCATGTCGATAAACTGCTCGCGGGCCTCCTCGCCCACCACGTGCTGGAAATCGCGCACCATGAGGGGGAAGGGGTGAGGACCGAGGACGGAGCCGATGCAGTACATGCTGTTCTTATAATCCTTGGTGTAGGCGTCAAAGGCGGCATCAACGGCCTCCTTGAGGGTCTTCAGGCCATGGGTAACTTCGACTACGTTGGCACCGAGGATCTTCATGCGGGCCACGTTGGGAGCCTGCTTGGCGATGTCCACAGAGCCCATGTAGATATCGCACTCAAGGCCGAAGTAGGCCGCGGCGGTGGCCATGGCCACACCGTGCTGACCGGCGCCTGTCTCTGCAATGACCTTCTTTTTGCCCATATATTTGGCCAGAAGGACCTCGCCCATGCAGTGGTTCAGCTTGTGGGCACCGGTGTGGTTCAGATCCTCACGCTTGACATACAGCTGCACACAGCCCAGCTCGTTGGACAGGCGCTCCAGATGGGAGATGGGGGTGGGACGGCCCTGAAACTCCTTGCGGATGCGGCGCAGCTCGGCAATGAACTGACGGGACTGGCAGATGGTAAAGTAAGCCTGGGTGATCTCGTCCATGGCGCGCTGCAGCTCGGGGGAGACATAAGAGCCGCCGTACTTTCCGAAATAACCCTTGGCGTCGGGGTAGTGCTTGAAGTAAGTGTCAAAATCAATACCGTTAAACAACATAATAGATCCTCCAATCAAAATACAGCATAAAAACTTGTAAAGCGAAAGTGCATTTCGTTATTTGCGGCGCAGCCGCCATCGTTTTGTCAGAAGCATGGAGAACAACCTCCCGGACGGAATGATCGGGGAATAAAAAAGCCCTCGACAGAATGAGATCTGTCAAGGGCGAATGATAATCCGCGGTGCCACCTTGATTCACGGTACGGCCGTGCACTTAGCGGGGTACAAAGAGGATACCCCCGGCAACTAACGCATGCCTTTGCGTCGCAGATACTCGGCTGGTGCCTTTGACTGCGCCCTCAGCGGCCCATTTGGCAAACGGTTTCCCACCCGATTTCCAGCACCACGGGCTCTCTGTGGGGGCTTTGTTTGCCTTTACTTCCGCGTCAACGGTTTCCTATTAAATTGGGAAAATTATATCACCATAGAAAAAAGCTGTCAACCGCTTTTTCTGAAGCCATCCTATTTGAAAAACTTTTGTATGTATATTGATGGTATTCCCTGAACTCTTTTGATAGTGCAAGGATACAGCTGTGCTTACCTGCACTGAGATATGACCTCCCGGGAAACACCATCCTGCCCAACGGTGTGCGGGGCTATGAGACATGCAGTGCACAGTGCAATGTTGCGTACGGTACCGATGAAAATCTGGCCGAAGCACTTGTGGACATGCTGGACAAGCTGCATAAGTAAATCCGCTCTCTGAGCCAAATACAACCCCGCCGGGTCTCCGGCGGGGTTGTTCAGCTTGTCAAAGAAGCCTCGCAGAGTTCGCGCCCGCAGGCGCGAATAGGGTCAAATCAGTTTTCTCCGGCGACATGTGCGTCGGAGAAAACACTTCTCGGCCTGCAAACGTGCGAGTTGTCCGCTTGCAGCGGACAATGAGTGC
>JAGAMC010000016.1 GCA_017624915.1 Oscillospiraceae bacterium
ATGAACAAAGGAGGTAGAACGTATGAAACAAACCTTGCCTGTAGTGCATTGCACATATACCGAAGCCGAAAAGAGCCTCGCAGAGCTGCTGGAGGAGTCTTTTCGGCTTTATCTTATCCGCATCCTTGCGACACCTGAGAAACCTGTTGTACAATGTTTGCGATGAGTGGTCGCTTATTTCAAGGAGGAACCTATGTACTTAGAAATAAGCAACCCCATGGATTACCATGTCGCATTGTACATCCGTTTATCAAAGGAGGATGAGACCGAAGGACCATCCCAAAGTGTAACCAACCAGAAATCCTTGCTCAACGAATTCGTTCAGCAGCATCGCCTGTTCGTCTATGACACCTATATCGACGATGGCTGGAGCGGCACCAGTTTTGACCGCCCGGACTTCCAACGTATGATCGGTGACATTGAAGCCAAGAAAGTCAACATGGTCATCACCAAAGACCTGTCCCGTTTGGGCCGTGACTATATCATGACCGGTCACTATATGGAGCGTTACTTCCCGGAAAAGAGAGTGCGCTACATTTCTTTACTGGACGGCATCGACACCGGCGTGGAGTCTACGGCCAATGACATTACCCCGTTCCGTGCCATCATGAATGATATGTATGCCAAGGACATTTCCAAGAAGATCAAATCCGTCAAGAGGGATAAGCAGCGCAAAGGCCAGTTCATTGGGGGCAAGCCGATGTATGGCTACAAGATGCACCCGACGGAAAAAAACAAGATCGTCATTGATGAGGAAGTAGCACCCATAGTGCGCAGGATCTTCGCCATGGCACTGGATGGCATGAGCTGTCGAAAGATTGCGTCAACTCTTAATGAGGAAGGCGTTCCTACACCGGCTACTTACTGTGGCTGGAATATGGGGCGAAAAGGCCCTTATGCTGGTCTGTGGTCAAGTGAGCGTATCTCTGAGATGCTGCAGAACGAGACCTATCTGGGCAACATGGTTCAGGGACGAACAGTGAAGATCAGCTATAAGTCCAAGAAATGTCTGAAGCAGGATCGTGAGAACTGGGTGGTGGTTGAAAACACCCATGAACCGCTGATTGACAAAGAGACCTTCCAGAAGGTGCGGATGCTGGTCAACAGCAGAAAGCACACTCGCAGCAGAACCTATGACTTCTTATTAAAAGGCTTGATTTTCTGTCATGAGTGTGGCTATCCCATGGCGGTGCTGAACCGCCCGCCGGTATCTGGTGAGGATCGGTTGTTTTTCGTCTGCCGAACCTACCAGCGATTCACCAAAGCAGGCGTCTGTTCCTGCCACTCTATCAAGGAGCAGGTTGTCACCGAAGCAGTTCTGGCCAAGGTGCGAGAAGTCTGTGAAGCCTATCTTGATCCCAAGAAGCTGCAGCCCATTGCAGCGGATGCTGTGGAGAAAGCTCGACAGGCAGAAAGCCATGAAGCTGAGATCCAGTTGCTGCACGGCAAGATCGATAGCTTGACCGTTAACCTGGATAAGATGTATATGGATCGTCTTACCGGACTGCTGGCAGAAGCCGACTTTGAGCGCATCTATCAGCGAGTCAAGATGGAGCGCAGTTCTCTGGAAGATAAGCTGAAGGAGTTGGAAGCACAAAAAGAAAGCCCGGTCAGCACCGAAGACCGAGCCAGAGAACTGGTTCAGCAGTTTCTGGATTCCGCTTACACCAGCCGGGAACTCTTGGTTAGCCTCATCGAGCGAGTCGAATTGACCGAAGACAAACAAATCATCATCAAATTCCGCTTCCGTGAACTGGAAGCAATTTCTTAGGGCAAATCGTTTACAATAGGCGAGTCGCTATGTATCGCGCATTGAGAAGAAGGCGCTGCAAAAATTGGAAGCGGCCATGAACAGACCGAAATGTGAAAAAATTAACAAAGAAGGTGCGGAAAAAGCTTAAAAATGTTCTTCATTGTACAAATAGCACAATTCGACAAAAAATGGGTTGATTATTTGTGAGAATATGCTATAATACAACTCGGAAAGGAAATGCCTATAGGCATTTCTCGCTGCAGTTCCTGCAGCGAGGAAAAAGATTGGAGGAATCATTTATGAAGAAGAAACTCGCACTGATTCTGGTTGGCGCTATGCTCACAATGTCCCTGGCCGCCTGCGGTCAGCCTGCCGCTGGCAGCGGCAGCGGCAGCGGCGAAGGCTCTGCTGAACCCCTGAAGATCACCTTGGCCACCGGCGGTACTTCCGGTACCTACTATGCCGTTGGCGGCGCTATGCAGACCGTTCTGAACGACAAGCTGTCCCTGTCCGAGCTGAACGTGACCTCTACCGGCGCTTCCAAGGTCAACGTGAACATGATCACCGACGGCGAGGCCGAGATGGCCATCCTGCAGTCCGACGTTATCTCCTACGCCCACACCGGCACCAACACCTTTGAGGCCACCGGCGTGGAAGACAACGCTCTGTGGGTTGCCGGTCTGTACAACGAGACCGTGCAGATCATCGCCACCCCCGACATCACTGACGTGGCCCAGCTGAAGGGCAAGACCGTCTGTGTTGGTGACGTGGGCTCCGGCACTGAGGTCAACACCAAGCAGGTTCTGGCCGCTTATGGTCTGACCTTTGATGACATCAACGTGGTACATGGCTCCTTCCAGGTCGGCGTGGACGGCATCAAGGACGGCAAGATCGACGCCGCCTTCACCGTGGCCGGCGCTCCCACCACCGCTATCACCGATCTGGCTACCGCCAACGAGTTCAGCCTGATCTCCCTGACTGACGAGGCTCTGGCCAAGATCGCTACCGATTTCCCCTTCCTGGTTCAGGACAACCTGCCCGCCGGCACCTACAACGGCATCGACCAGGAGACCAAGTGTGTTGCTGTTCAGGCTGCTCTGGTCGCTTCCGAGGACATTTCCGAGGACGTGGTGTATGAGCTGCTGAAGGCCATGTTCGACAACGAGGCTGCTCTGGAGGCTGCTCACGCCAAGTTTGAGTATCTGGAAGCTGAGTACGCTGCTGCCGGCACCGTGCCTCTGCACCCCGGTGCTGAGAAGTTCTACAAGGAAGTCGGCGCCATCAAGTAATTTAACGGCGTGCGTATTTCCTGCGGACGAGTAAAAGCGGTCGCCGCGATAATATTGATTATCGCGGCGGCCCTTTTTATGAGCTTTTTTCATCCCCGGCATTATCTCACGGTAAAGGACCGTGACACGGGAGAGCTGTATGCCCGCTACCCCATGGGGGAGGGGGATCGCTTTTCCATCGAGTTCAAGCACTCAATCAACCTCAGTCCGGTGATCGATATCTACGAGATCCAGGACGGGAACATCTATGTGGAAGAGACTGTGTATTACCACTTTGGTGCCGGAGTCCAGACTCAGCTCAACGAGGGGGAGACCCTGACCTATGGGGAGGACGGATCCATGATCGTAGGCAATATCCACCAGAACCGCAACGATGTGCAGTATATCGTGGGTACTCTCTATGATCATATTCTGACGGTAAATCAGCAGCAGGTGAATTTGAGCCGGCTGTGTGGCAAAAACACAAAGATCCGCTTTAACTATGAGTTCCTTTGGTTTTGAGTAAAAATATAGAGAAGGAGGAATATCTTATGTCTGATGTTGAAAACAGAGTCAACACTTCCGGACAGGTGGACGTCGGCACTGCCGCTGACGTAGACGCGATCATGAAAAAATATGACCGTGAGTCCAATACCCGCGTTTGGACCGGGATTCCTGCCATGATCCTGCGCATCCTGATGGCAGGCTTTGCGCTGTTTCTCATCTGGATGAACCTGTTTGCAACCTTTGACGAGCGTTTCCGCCGCCCCCTGTTCCTGGGCATCGTCATTATCGCCGTGTTCCTGTTCTACCCCATGAAGAAGGGTGGAGCGCAAAAAGCCAACTATATTCCCTGGTATGACATTGTGCTGGCTGCTGCCGGCTCCTTCAGCTTCTTCTTCTACTGCATCAATCTGGATGCGATCGTCAATCTGGGCTCCCGCATCAACAAGGGTTTCGTGGTGGGCGGTGTGCCCCTGCTGATCGTCTTTGGTATCGTGGGTATTTTGGTGCTGGTAGAGTGCTGCCGCCGCGTGGTGGGCCTGCCCATCATTTTTGTGTCGGGCGCTTTCGTGCTGTATGCTTTCATTGGTGCCGAGAAGCCGCTGAAAGAAATTATCTTTAATTTGTTCTACACTACGGACGGTGTCATCGGCACTCCCATTGGTGTGTGCTCCACCTATATCGTTCTGTTCGTGATCTTCGGCGCTTTCCTTGAGGCTACCGGCATCGCCGCGTTCTTCATCGACTGCGCCAACGCTCTGGCCGGCGCCGCCACCGGCGGTCCCGCCAAGGTGGCCGTTATCTCCTCCGCTCTGTGCGGCATGGTGTCCGGCTCCTCCGTGGGCAACACCGTGACCACCGGTTCCGTCACCATCCCCCTGATGAAGAAGACGGGCTATCCCGGCGAGTTCGCCGGCGCCGTCGAGGCCGCTGCCTCCACCGGCGGTCAGATCATGCCCCCCATCATGGGTGCTGCTGCCTTCCTGATGGCGGAGATGACGGACAACTCCTATCAGTACATCCTGGTCCGCGCCATCCTGCCTGCGGCCCTGTATTTCACCGGCATCTTCCTCATGGTCCACTTCAAAGCCAAGAAGATGGGTCTGAAGGGTCTGCCCAAGGACGAACTGCCCAAGGTCAAGGAAATCCTGCCCAAGATCTACCTGATCCTGCCCCTGGTGGTTCTGGTGTACATGATCATCGACGGCAAGACCATGGCCGCCGCCGCCGTGTACTCCATCTTCTACACCATCACCGTGTGCCTGATCAATCGCGAGTCCACCATGTGGAAAAAGCTGGTGCTCACCATCCCTCTGCTGCCCATGTTGGTGCTCACCTTCTTCGAAGGCCCTGCTATGGACTTCCTGAATGCCAACTCCCCCATCTTTGAGGGTGTCCGCTTCAACTTCAACGGCATGGAGGTCAAGTTCTCCACCGTTATGATGATCGTCTATATGATTCTGACGGTCGTTACGCTGTTCATCAGCAAGGACAACCACCATCAGCTGGGTACCTTCGTGGACGCGCTGGAAGGCGGCGCCAAGAGCTGCCTGTCCGTGGCCGTGGCCTGCGGTATCGCGGGTATCATCGCCGGCGTGGTCACCATGACCGGCCTGGGTCAGGTGCTCATCTCCGCCATCGTGAGTGTCGCCGGTGATAAGCTGATCATCGCGTTGATCCTGACCATGCTGTGCTGCATCGTGCTGGGCATGGGCGTTCCCACCACCGCCAACTACGTCATCATGGCCACCACCTGTGCCCCCATTCTGGTCACCGGTATGAAGATGGAACTGATCGCCGCCCACATGTTCGTGTTCTACTTCGGCATCGTGGCCGACATCACGCCTCCTGTGGCTTTGGCTGCCTACGCCGGCTCCGCCATTGCCAAGGCGCCTCCCATGAAGACGGCCTTCAACGCTACACGTTTGGCTATCGCGGCATTTATCGTGCCCTACATCTTCGCGTTCAACAATGCCATGCTGTTCATCAACACCTCTCCCATTGAGGTGGTCCAGGTCATCATCACCTCTTTCGTGGGTATGTTCCTGATCTCCTCCGGTCTGATGGGCTATATGATCCGGGATCTGAACGCCGTCCTGCGCGTTATCTGCGTGGCGGGCGGTCTGGCTCTGATCATCCCCGGCACCGTTACCGACCTGATCGGTATTGGTATCCTGGTGGTTATGCTGGCTATCCAGTGGTGGCAGAACAAGAAGATCGTTACAGCCGCCTAAGCAGAATCCAAATTCAAAAACACCGGCACAAGTGTGCCGGTGTTTTTTTACCCTGTTGCAAATGGAGATACAGATTGATACAATAGGATAAAAGAATATATGAGGTGCTGCGCCATGTCTTTTTTTACAAATATCACCATTGATGGAGTTGCCCTATGGGTCGTGATGCTGATCTGCGCCGGCGTGTTTCTGGCCGGGTTTATGGATGCGATCGCGGGCGGGGGAGGCATTATATCCCTGCCTACATACCTTATGGCATTTCACAGCCTGCCTTTTTACTATGCCTTTGGTACCAACAAGCTGTCCTCCGGACTGGGCACGGTTTTTTCCACAGCCCGCTACATAAAAAACGGGTATGTGGACTGGAGGCTGTTTGCACCATCCATCGCATTTGCTTTGACCGGCTCCGTGGGAGGTACGTGGCTGCAGCACCACACCCCGGACGTGGTGCTGAAATATATGCTGCTGGCAGTGCTGCCGGTGGTGGCGGTGCTCACCCTGCGCAGCCGCAGCTGGAGCGACGAGCCAACTGAAATGGATTTTAAAAAGCAGGCGGCCATTGTGTGGGCTGCGGCATTCATCATCGGCGGCTATGACGGTTATTACGGACCGGGTACCGGCACATTTCTTATGCTGGCTCTGATCAATCTGGCAAAGATTGATACCCGCAGGGCAGCGGGCGGTGTGAAGGTGATCAACCTGTCATCCAATATCGGAAGCCTCTTTACCGCTATCCGGGGCGGTTATGTTTTCTTCGGCGTTGGTCTGCTGGCTGCACTGGCCTCTATGGCCGGGCACTATCTGGGGGCGGGGCTGGCCATTAAGAATGGGAGCAGGATAGTGCGGCCTGCAGTCGTGGTGGTCCTTTTGCTTTTGAGTGTGAAGGTGGTCAGCGAGCTGCTGTTCCCCGAGTTCTGGGGCTGAGCGAACACCCGAGACAGCATAGCTGTTTCGGGTGTTTTTGCGGCGGCAGAGGAAAGTGTGCAGGCAGGATTGTTTTTACAGGTTGAATGTTGTATAATATCTAACATAAAACTTCGTGCGCAGCCATGCCTGCGCGCGAAATATATAGAATTGAATGAAAGAGGGAGAAAGCTATGTATACTGTCTGTTTGGATATGGAAGGCGTTCTGGTGCCGGAAATCTGGATCGCCTTTGCCGAGGCCTCCGGCATCCCCGAGCTTAAGCGCACCACCCGGGACGAGCCCGATTACGATAAGCTGATGAAATGGCGACTGGGCATCCTGAAGGAGCATGGTCTGGGCCTGAAGGAGATCCAGGACACCATCGCAAAGATCGAACCGCTGCCCGGGGCCAAGGCATTTCTGGACGCCCTGAGGGAGGAGACACAGGTCATCATCCTCAGCGATACCTTTGACCAGTTTGCAAAACCCCTTATGGAGAAGCTGGGATGGCCCTCCATTTTCTGCAACACCCTTGAGGTGGCGCCCGATGGAGAGATCACCGGCTATAAAATGCGCTGCGAGCAGTCCAAGCTGACCACCGTGCGCGCCCTGCAGTCCTGCGGCTTTGACACCATTGCCGCCGGCGACAGCTATAACGATCTGGGCATGATCCGGGCCAGCAAGGCGGGCTTCCTGTTCAAGAGCACCGACAAGATCAAGGCGGACAACCCCGATCTTGCGGCCTATGAGGAGTTTGATGACCTGCTTGCGGCCATCAGAAAAGAACTGGCCTGACCCAAAGGAAAGGATGAGCCTCCATGGATAAACTGTTTGAAATGATCCCTTTTAAGCCTGCGGACATTCTGCTGCCCCACGACTGTGACATGAGCCGCTGGAGCGTGGTGGCCTGCGACCAGTATACATCCCAGCCCGAGTACTGGCAGCGGGTGGCCGACTATGTGGGCCGCAGCCCCTCCACCCTGAACCTTGTTCTGCCCGAAAGCTGTCTGGAGGGCCCCAACGTTGAGACCGACATCATGGAGATCAACAATACCATGAGCCGCTATCTGCGTGATGGCTGCTTTGATGTGTTTCCCGGTGCTCTGATCTATGTGGAGCGTCAGCTGCACGGCGGCAAGACCCGCCGTGGTATCGTGGGTATGGTGGATCTGGACCAGTATGATTACGAGCCCGGTTCTCCCGCTCTGGTGCGGGCTACGGAGGGCACGGTGCTCTCCCGTATCCCGCCCCGTGTGGCCGTGCGCAAGAACGCCCTGATCGAGCTGCCCCACGTGATGCTGCTGTGCGATGACCGGGAGAGCACAGTCATGCAGCCGCTGAGCGCCCTGACCGGCGAGATGGAAAAGGTCTACGACTTTGAGCTGATGGAGCAGGGTGGACACATCACCGGTTGGCTCATGACCGACAAGCATCAGCAGCTGCTGAGCGAGGCCCTGTGCAAGCTGGGTGATCCTGCTGCTTTCCGGGCCAAATACGGCGTGGGCGAGGACGTGAGCGTAATGCTCTTCGCCGTGGGAGACGGCAACCACTCTCTGGCCACCGCCAAGGAGTGCTACGAGCGGCAGAAGCGCCTCGTCCCCCCCGAGCAGTGGGCGGACCTGCCTGCCCGGTATGCGCTGGTGGAGCTGTGTGACCTGCACGATGAATCCCTGCAGTTTGAACCTATTCACCGCGTTGTGTTTGGAGTGAAGCCGGAACAGCTGCTGGCAGACCTGATGAATGCCCTGCCCGGCGCCTATGAGGGAGAAGGTGAGGGGCACAGCTTCAGCTACATCACCCGCAGCGGAAAAGGGACTGTTACCGTGCCCAACCCCGCGGCCCAGCTGGCGGTGGGAACGCTGCAGAACTTCCTGGATGACTGGTTGCTCAATCACCCAGGCGCGGGCATCGACTACATCCACGGCGAGGATGTGGTGGAGGAGCTGTCCCAAAGAGCGGATGCCGTGGGATTCCTGCTGCCCGCCATGGGCAAGGAGGAACTGTTCCCCACCGTGATCCACGACGGCGTGCTGCCCCGCAAGACCTTCTCCATGGGCCATGCCAATGACAAGCGCTTCTATCTGGAGGCCAGGAAGATCCGCTGACAACACCGGGAGGTGAGTGCTGTGCTGCCTGTTGAGGTCAAAGCATATGCCAAACTGAATCTGACGCTGGATGTGCTGGGCCGCCGGGAAGACGGCTACCACGACCTGCGAATGGTGATGCAGTCTGTTCAGCTGTGTGACACAGTCACCATAGAAGAAGGGGCGGGCAGCACAGTCCGGGTCAAAAGCAATCTGGGCTTTCTGCCCGGGGACGAGCGCAACCTTGCCGCAGCGGCGGCACTGACGTTTTTTCGACAGACCGGCGTGGAGCCAAGGCCCCTTGACATTACACTGAAAAAGGTCATCCCCGTGTGTGCCGGACTGGGCGGCGGCAGCAGCGACGCCGCGGCTGTCCTGCGGGCCATGAACGAGATCTGCGGTACGGGGCTGAGCCTGATGCAGCTTGCGCAGATAGGGCAGAAGGTGGGCTCTGATGTGCCCTATTGTGTGTTGGGGAATACGGCCCTTGCGGAAGGGAAGGGCGAAGTGCTGACCCCGCTTCCCGCGCTGCCCCGGTGCTGGGCAGTGCTGTGCAAGCCGGACTTTTCCGTGTCCACCCCCGCGCTGTTCGGTCAAATTGATTCGGTGCGCCTGCGCTGCCGTCCGGATACGGATGGAGTGCTGAAAGCGCTGGAGGCGGGCGACCTGCCCGGAGTGGCCCGGCGTCTTTACAACGTGTTCGAGGACGCGCTGCCCGAGCGCTGCGCGGCCAAGGTCGATCAGGTCAAGCATATCCTTATTGATCAGGGGGCTTTGGGCGCGGTCATGAGTGGAACGGGCTCTGCCGTCTACGGACTGTTCGACCGGGAAGAGGAGGCAAAAGCCGCATATGAAGAGCTGATCGACCTCTATCCGGAAACTTTTCTTACCCAAACGGTATAAAAAACCAAGTCACCGTCCACACTGTAACAAATACACTGTGGACGGTGACTTTTTATGCAAAGAAAGCTCAGACGGTGGGAACTGGCCCTGCTGGCAGGGATCGCCATAACACTGCTGTGCGGTATGTATCTGGACAGGGAGCAGGCGGATCTGGCCCACAGTGTGATCCGTCTGCATGTGATCGCCAACTCGGACAGTGAGCAGGACCAGAACCTGAAACTGCAGGTCCGGGACCGGATCCTGGAGCAGGCTGCAGCACTTTACCGCCCGGAAGATGATGTGGAAACAGCCCGGCGGCGATTGGAGGACAACCTCGCCCTGCTGGCCCGAACGGGGCGGGAGGCGGTGGAGGAGCAGGGTTATGACTATCCGGTATCCGTCAAACTGGAGCGCACCTGGTTCCCCACCAAGACATATACAGATTTTGCTCTGCCTGCCGGAAATTATGAGGCTTTGCGCGTCATCATTGGAGAGGGCGAGGGACAAAACTGGTGGTGTGTTGTGTTCCCGCCCCTGTGCCTTGGTTCGGTAAGCGAGACAGTGGATGAGGCGGCGGCCGCAGGCAGCTTTACCCAGGGGCAGGTTGCGCTCGTCACAGGGGAGACAGAGGGCTACGTGGTGAAGTTCAAGCTTATGGAACTGTGGGAAGAATTAAAGCATCATTTCAGATGAATGAGGCCCCCGCTGCGTATGTACAGCGGGGGCCTTTTCTGTAAAGCTTATTCGCCTGCGGTAGTCTGACGCCGCAGCAGGGACAGGGGCGGTACAGGGGCGGGAAGCTGCATTTTAAACTGCATCTGCGGCTTGCGGGGCTGGGACAGGGGCAGGCCGTCCATGTCCTGCATTTCGGGCACGGTGAAGGACAGGGCGGGGGTGTTGGGGCCGATCACTTCCATCTGGTCGCCGGCGCTGAACTTGTTGCGCAGGGAGAGGGTGGCAACACCGTCGGAAGTGCAGGACTCCACCACGGCGCACACCTGCCAGTCCCGGATATAGCGGGAATCTTCGTAGAACTGACCGGGCTGGCCAAAGTAGAAGCCGGTGGAATAGTGCCGGTGGCTGACCTTGTCCACCTCGTCACGCCAGTCGGATGCAAGGGATTTTCCTTCACAGGCCGCATCAATGGCGTGGCGGTAGGCGGAGGTGACGATGGCGGCATAGTAGGCGGATTTGGCCCGGCCCTCGATCTTGAAGGAGTTGAGACCGGCCTCGATCAGTTCGGGCACATGGTCGATCATGCACATATCCCGGGAGTTCATGATGTAGGTGCCCTTTTCATCCTCAAAGACGGGGAAATACTCGCCGGGCCTCTTCTCCTCCATGAGGGCGTACTGATAGCGGCAGGGCTGGGCGCAGGCACCGCGGTTGGAGTCCCGGCTGGCATCGGTCATATAGTTGGACAGCAGACAGCGGCCGGAATAGGACACGCACATGGCACCGTGGACAAAAGCCTCCAGCTCCAGCGTGGCAGGGGTTTTGGCCCGGATCTCCCGGATCTCGTCCAGAGACAGCTCACGGGCCAGGATCACGCGGCTTGCGCCCAAATCGTACCAGGTGTTGGCGGACTGGTAATTGACGATGCTGGCCTGAGTGGAGATATGTACATCCAGCTTGGGGGCGTGGCGCTTGGCCAACGCCAGCACGCCCACATCGGCGGCGATGATGGCGTCCGCACCGGCGTCCTGCAGAAATTCCAGCCACTGGGGCAGGCGGGAAACCTCGTCATTTCGGGGCATAGTGTTGCAGGTCACATGTACCCGCACGCTTTTGGCGTGGGTCAGCTGTACGGCCTGACGCAGTTCCTCCTCGGTAAAATTTCCGGCAAAGGAGCGCATGCCGAAGGAGGTTCCGGCCAGATATACCGCGTCAGCGCCGTATGCAAGGGCCATGCGCAGTCGCTCCATATCCCCCGCGGGGGCGAGAAGTTCGGGTTTTGTAAGAGCCATAAAGAGTCCTCCTGACAGATGCCCGCCCGAATACCCAGAGGCATTCGGGCGGGAGTGGGATCATTTGTTGTAGAGATTCTGAGTGTGCATCCAGTTGAGCATGCTGTTGTAGTCCTGGAAGAACTTGTGCTTGCCGCTGTCGCCCAGGGCATAGTAGTAATAGCCGGTGTTGTCGGGATCAAGGGCGGCCTTGAGAGATGCCAGACCCGGGTTGGCAATGGGGGTAGGGGGCAGGCCGGGATACTTATAGGTGTTGTAGGGGGAATCGATGGCCTTGTCTGCCTCCGTAGGCGTGTGGCCGGTGAGGTAATACAGGGTGGCGTCGATCTGCAGATAGCCATTGGTTCCTGCGGAAGAGTTGGGATTCTCCAGACGGTTATAGATGACGGAGGCGATCTTGCCCCGGTCGGAACCGTCGGTCTCGCGCTCGATGAGGGATGCCACAGTCAGGTATTCCCGCAGGCTGTATTTGCTGTCGGCCACCTGCTGGCGCATCTCGTCGGTGTAGTACAGATCGAAGGTCTGCAGCAGCTTGTTGATGACATACTTGGGGTCATGGTTTACATAAAATTCGTATGTGTCCGGGAACAGGAAGCCCTCCAGACGGTTGGCGTCACCCAGCGGAATGTCCTGCAGGAAGGAGAAGCCGTAGTTATAGTTGGCGGCGTATTCCATCAGGGTCTGGGCGGAGGCCACTCCCTTGTCCTCCAGCAGCTGGAAGGTCTGTTTCACGGTGTAGCCCTCAGGGATGGTAACTTCCACCACCACGCGGTTTTCGGAGTTTGAACCCATGCCCGCGATCAGGGAGCGGTAGTCCATGCTGGTGTCCAGGTGATAGGCACCCGGGCGCAGCTTTGTCTTACCTCCGGTGAACGAGGAGAACAGTTGGAACAGGAACTTGTGCTCGATCAGCTGGTTGTCCTCCAGAAGATCGGCCACCTTGCCCATTTTTGCGGTGTAGGTGGTTTTGACGTTGCCGTCGCTGTCGGTTTTGGAGCGGATGGTAAAGTAATCCTCGGACAGCACCACGGCGGCGGTGTGTTCCGGTTTGTTCAGGGCCAGAACATCATTTGCCGCGATCCAGCACAGGCAGGCCAGTACAACGGAAATACCGATCACGCAGGCGATATACAGCAGAGCGAAGCTGGCGGCTCTGCCGGTGCCGCGTCTGCGGCGTCTGCCGCGGGCGGGCTGCTTCTTGTTTTCCTGAGACATAAGGTCATCTCCTAACGAAACGAGAATGGTGTAACGGCGGACAGGCGCCGACCATAGTATGGGATGGTACGGCACCTGAGCGCAGAGCGGTCGGGTGACTATTAAAATGAGGTGAAGCTACATGTGTGGTAACAACTGGGGCAACAACGGGGGCTGCGGCTGTCTGTGGATCATCATCCTGATCATCATCCTGTTCTGCTGCTGCGGGAACAGCGGAGGCTGTGGCGGCAACGGCTGCGGCTGTGGCTGCGACAACGACTGCGGCTGCGGCAACGGCTGCTGCTGATGTCAGGCGGGGCTTCGGCCCCGCTTTTATTTTATCCGCAGAAGCTCCCGGGGGGTGATGACCACGTCCACCGGCCGGTCGTGGCTCTGGGTGGGAAGCTGCTCCTGCAGGAACAGATCGCGGCACAGGCCAACGGTGACGCCCCGGTATCGGGGCAGCCACCTGTCATAGTATCCACCGCCCAGCCCAAGGCGGAATCCGCGCCTGTCGTAGCACAGGGCGGGAACAAGGGCGAGATCGATCTGCTCAGGGGAAACCAAAGTACACCCCTCGTCAGGTTCCAGCAGACCGAAGGGGTGGGGGACGAGAGGGCGGTCGGGACAATAAAGATGCACCTGCATCCCGTGCCCGGCAACAAGCCGCGGCAGCGCCACCCGTTTGCCCCGGTCCAGCAGGGAGGGGATCAGCAGCCCGGTCTCCGGTTCGGTCCCAACGCCATAGAACAAAAAAACAGTCTGAGCCGACTCCAGTTCGGGCAGAGCCAGAAAGGCGGAAAAGAGACTTGTGTCTTCTGCCCGGCGGGTTTCCGGCGGCATGGCGGCCAGCTGTGCGCGGATATCCCGGCGCAGCCGGGCCTTGCGCTCAGCCGTGGTAGTGGACGGCACGGCGGACTTTTTCGGCAGCCTCGGCCCCACGAAGGGCCTCGATCAGCTTGAAGCCAAAGGTAAAAGCGGAGCCGGCGGCCTCGCCGGTGATGATGGTGCCGTCCTCCACAACGGGGCTGCCGTCATGGGGGAGTGCCCCGGTCAGCTGATCCTGCATGGAGGGATAGCAGACGGCGCGCTTGCCGTCCAGCATGCCCAGATCGTTGAGAATAGTGGGGGCGGCGCAGATAGCGGCGAGCTTTATACCTTTTGCATGGGCGCGGCGGATCAGCTCCATGGCGGCGGGGCTGGATTTGATGGTGTCCACACCGCCCAGACCGCCGGGCAGGAAGACAAGCTCCAGCTCGTCCTCGTTCACGTTGGAAAGAGGACAGTCGGCGGTGACGGTGATGTTGTGGGCGCCGGTGACGGTCAGACCGGCCACGCCCGCCAGACAAACGGGGATCTTCGCCCGGCGCAGCAGGTCGGCGGGGACGAGTGCCTCCGCCTCCTCAAAACCGGTTCCAAGCAGAATACAAACCATGATAAACCTCCAAATATCAAGTGGATGAAAGGGGAGCTGCCTTACAGCAGCGGAGAGATAAGATTCCAGATCTGTTCGTGAATGTCCTCCACACTGCGCAGTGCGCCCTCCTGCACGCAGGGGATGACGGTCCAGCCCAGCACCTTGGCTGCCTGCAGGGCGGCGGTGCGGCAGGCGGCCAGATAACCGGCATCCACCTCGTGGATGTCTGCCTGAGTGTTGGTGGCCTGCTCGCGGCTGCGCAGCAGCTTTACCGACCAATCGGTGGGCATGTCCAGATAGACCACAAGGTCGGGCCGGGGCAGCTCCAGACGGTCGTGCTCGAACTCGTCCAGCCAGCGGCAGAAGGCCTCGCGCTCCTCCTCCGGCAGCTTGGCCGACTGATGGACGGCGTTGGAGGTGGTGTAGCGGTCGGCCAAGATCAGCCCGCCCTTTTCATACCGCTCGCCCCAGACCTTCTTCATGGACGCGTAGCGGTCCACGGCGTAAAAGGCAGAGGCGGCGTAGGGATTCACATCACCGGGGCGGGAACCGAACTCGCCCGCCAGATACATACGGATCAGGGCGGAGGAGGGCTCTTTATACTGGGGGAAGACCAGATTTTCGTAGGTGTGCCCTTCTGCGGCAAGGCGGCGGCACATGGCCTTGAACTGGGTGGACTTGCCCGAGCCGTCCGTTCCTTCAAAGACGATCAGTTTTCCGGCCATTACGCATCCTCCTTCATCCCGCCGGTCAGCCGGGCCTTGATGGCCTTGACCAGAACAAGGGGCAGCTTTGCCATGCGGCCAATGCGTTTGGGTTCTTTCTTCAGGCGATAGGCCCATTCCAGATTCAGCTTTTGCCAGCCCTCGGGCGCGCGCTCCACGGCTCCGGCGAACACATCCAGTGAACCGCCAAGACCGGCAGCCAGCTTTGCGCCCGTGCGGGGGCCATGGGCGGCCATCCACTTCTCCTGACGGGGAGCGCCCAGACAGACGAACAGCAGGTCGGGACGGGCGGCCTGAATGGCCTGCACCACAGGCTCGTCCTCCTTGAAGTAGCCGTCGTGGGTGCCGCACAGGATGATGCCGGGGTGTTTTTCGCAGATGCGCCGACCGGCCTCCTCGGCTACGCCGGGCTTTGCCCCCAGCAGGAACAGGCGGCCGCCCACATTGTCAAGGTGGGCAAGCATGCCTTCGGCAAACTCGATGCCCGGGCAGCGGCCCTTCAGGGGCGTGCCAAGCAGCTTGGCGGAGTAGACCACGCCGATGCCGTCGGGCAGCACGAGATCGGCGGCATTCAGGATGGAGCGGAATTCCTCGTCCTTTTCTGCGGCCAGAATAAATTCGGGGTTGGGAGTGACGACATAGTGAAAACCGGGCTCGGCCAGCAGCTGAGCGCCGCGGGCGAGGGCTTCGTCGGCAGTCAGGTTGTCAAAACGCACGCCGAGAACATTGATCTTCAATGAAATGCGCCTCCTCAGATCATTGTTGACATAGTTACTAACATGATAGCACAGTTGGGGGAAAAAGTCCATACACAGCCGGTGTATGCCCTTGATTTTTCCGGGGCAGGGGAGTAGTATCTTTATAAACAAATCAACTGTACTAAGAGAGGATGGATACCATGCTCAAGAAAATACTGTCTTCGCTGCTGGCCATTGCGCTGTGCGCAGCGATCCTGCCGCCCGCCCAAGCTGCCGGTACTTCATGGAAGTACGATAAGGGCGTTCTGATCCTTGGGGGGACAGGCACGGCAGACTATTCCAATCGGTTTTCCTGGCAGATAAACTTTGGCAGCAAAATCACTGAGCTCCAAATCGGCCCGGGAGTTACAGGCGTTGCGGGCGATGCATTCAAAGAATTAACTGCCCTGAAAAGTGTGACGCTGCCCGACACGTTCAAGGTCCTGTCCGGATATGGGTTCAGAGGTTGTACCGCTCTGGCTCAGGTGGATCTGGGCAAAGGACTGGAGAAATTGGACAGCGGTGCATTCAAAGGCTGTACTGCCCTGAAAAGCATCACCGTGCCCGGTGGGGTGGACAGACCGGGTGACAACGCCTTTGAGGGCTGTACCTCTCTTGTCAGCGCCAGGCTGGAAGAAGGCTGCGGATGGGTGAGCAAGATGATGTTCCACGGCTGCATTTCCCTGCGCTCGGTGGAGCTGCCCTCCGACCTGATCTTCATCGGGGATGACGCATTTAAGGACTGCTGGGCGCTGACCGACATCTACTATAACGGCACCCGCGCCCAGTGGGAGAATGTGCGCAAGGACGACACCGGAGTTGAGCTTGCCGCAGCCACCATCCACTGTCTGGACGCAGTTCTGCCGGGTACGCCAAAGCCCCCTCAGTCCGGCACACAGTCCATCCTTTTTGACGATGTGCTGTCCAACTACTGGGGCTATAACCCCATTATGACCTGCGCCAGAAACGGGCTGGTGATGGGCATCCGGCAGCCGGATGCCAACGGCGTGGGCAGCTTTGGGCCGGAGCAAGCGGTCACCCTTGGCCAGATGCTGGTGGTCATCACCACGCTGGTCTGTCCGGAAAAGCGGCAGAATATCCCCAGCCACTGGGCCAAGGGCAGCTATGCCGCCGCGCTGGAAACGGGGATCATTCAGCAGGGGGATTTCCCCGACACCATTGCCGCTCTGGACACACCGCTGAACCGCCAGGATATGGCCTATATCGCGGCCAACGCCGCCCGGTACAAGGGTTGGAAGCTGGCCGAGCGGCCGGAGGTGGCACAGGAGATCCGCGACTTCCATGTGGTGAGCGCGGACAGACAGCAGGCCGTCATCCAATGCTATTCCAGCGGGATCCTTGCCGGATACGGTGACAAGCGCTTCGGCCCCAAGGATACCATGACCCGCGCTCAGATGACCGTGGTGGTCTGCCGGCTTGCGGGCTGGTAAGGCGGGATTACATGTAAGTGAAAGGCGGTGCTTCGGCACTGCCTTTTGCCTTGCCCATGGGCAGAAAAAGAGGTCAAGGCAGAGCCTTGACCTCTTGCTTACATAGCAGAAAGCGCCAACAAAGCGCAGATCGCTTTTTTAACATGTTCTTTTCGCTCGGGGTCGATATTCGAGATTTGGCGGGCCAGCATAAGCGCCTCATCTTCCGTGCTGCTTTGGCCGAACAGGAGAAAGTCGGCGCTGATGTTCAGCAGGAGGCAAAGCTTTTCCAGAACTTCCAGTGACGCGCCGGAAACGCCGCGTTCAATGGCGCTTAAGTGGTTTGGGGTTAAACCAATCAGTTCGGACAGTTTTTCCTGCGTATAGCCGGCAGTTTCACGCGCAACCTGAATATTTGTTCCGATTTGCACATTTATTGCTTTTTTCTCCCGCATAATAACACCTCTTTTGTATTAGTTTAGCCAATAGCGCAGGCACAATCCACGGTGTATCATCGTTAGTAAAAACAATGGCAATATATTGACTTCTGAAAAGGAAAGTGATATACTGCGGCCAATAGATGGAGGAGAGGTGTGCATGGAGGATAGGTGTGTTTGCTGCGGTGCGGTCATTCCAGAGGGACGCATGGTTTGTCCCGGTTGTGAGCAGGCGCAGACAAGAAAGGCGGAGTATGCGCACACAGCGGAAATGTCAGGAGAAAAACCGCTGAAGAGGCAGGTGGGATGCAGCCTTCGTTTTTTTGCCAAATGGCTGGGAAGAAGAAATAAAACAAAAACATTATAAAATAATATATTTTGTGAAAGCTGCCTGTCCGGAGACAGGCAGCTTTTGACTTGTGTTGCCTGTGGCGGGAAAAACTGTTATACTGTATTCAACCATCTATACGGGGGGATCTCCATGAAACTCATGGTACTGGACGGCAACTCCATCGTCAACCGCGCCTTTTACGGGGTCAGTCAGAATCTGACCACCCGGGACGGTCAGCCCACCAACGCCATTTTTGGCTTTCTCAACATTCTCAATAAGCTGCTGGAGGAGGAGAAGCCTGATGCCCTGTGCGTCACCTTCGACCGCAAGGCGCCCACCTTCCGCCATCTGGCCTACGAGGGGTACAAGGCCCAGCGCAAGGGCATGCCGGAGGAACTGGCAAGCCAGATGCCCATTTTGAAGGACGTGCTGTCTGCCATGAATATCCCCACCTATGAACTGGACGGCTGGGAGGCGGACGACCTGATCGGCACCATTTCGGTCAAAGACACCGCCGCCGGGTGGGATACGGTCATTGTCACCGGCGACAAGGACTCTTTGCAGCTGGTCACCGATACTACCACCGTCAAACTGGTGTCCACCCGCATGGGGCAAACCACCACCCGGGATATGACCCCGGACAGCTTCCGGGCGGAGTACGGCTTTGACCCCATCCACATCATCGACCTGAAGGCGCTTATGGGCGATTCCTCGGACAACATTCCCGGTGTAAAGGGCGTGGGGGAGAAGACGGCCATGGCCCTGATCCAGCGCTATGGCACCGTTGACGCCCTCTACGATGCCATGCCCGCGCCGGAGATGGAGCCGGGGGTGCCTGCCAAGCCCGGTGTGGTGAAAAAGCTGGCGGAGGGCCAGGGGGATGCCCGCATGTCCTACGACCTTGCCACCATCCGTACCGACGCCCCCATCGATTTCAACCCGGAGGAGAATCTGCGCCGCGGGGTGGATAACACAAGGCTCTACGAGCTGTTTTTGCGGCTGGAGTTCTCCAAGCTTATCGACAAGTACCACCTGACCGCCCCGCAGGGGGAGGGGGAAGCCCGGGAGGAAGGATCCTTTGAGGGCACCTGCACCTCGGAAGTGGTCACGGACGGGGCCCGGGTCCGGGAACTGCTGGAGCTGTGGCAGGGCAGGGAGGTCAACGTACTGGCTCTGCCCGGCATGGATCTTGTGTGCGTGGAATGGTCCCCCTCTGATTCTGAGGGCCGCGCCGCCCTGTTTTTCGCGGACAGGCTGGAAGTGTACAACGAATTTTTAAAGTCGTTTTTTGGATCTGTCCAAATCAAAAAGGTCACCCACGGTCTGAAGGGCCTGTGCCGCGCCCTGCTGGCCGAGGGCATCGAACCGGCGGGCTTTGTCTTTGACACAGAGGTGGCGGCCTATCTGCTGGCCCCCACCGATGGAAGCTATGAGTTGGAGAAGCTGGGGCTGACCTACTATAACCACCAGTTCGCCAAGGCACAGGACTATCTGGCCGAGGGAGCGTTCGGCCCGCTGGCCGACCCGATCGCCCCCATGGCGGCTGTCCTGTCTCACTGTGCCCTGATCGGTGCTCTGCGGGATACCCTGTCCAAGCGGCTTTGCGAGCTGGGAATGGACAAGCTGTACCGGGAAATCGAACTGCCCCTGTGCACGGTGCTGGCTGAAATGGAGCACGAGGGCTTCCTTGTTGACCGGGGGGCGCTGGCGGCCTTTGGCCAGATGCTCACCCAACGCATCGACAAGGCGCAGACTGCCATCTACGGGCTTGCGGGGGAGCAGTTCAACATCAACTCCACCCAGCAGCTGGGCGGTATCCTCTTTGACAAGCTGGGTCTGCCCCCGGTGAAAAAGACCAAGACGGGCTATTCCACCAATGCCGAGGTGCTGGAAAAGCTGCGGGGTCAGCATCCCATCGTGGACGAGATTCTGGACTATCGCCAGCTGACAAAACTGAAATCCACCTACGCGGACGGACTTGGTAAAGTGATCATGCCTGACGGCAGGATCCGAACCACGTTCCAGAATACGGTCACAGCCACGGGGCGGCTGTCCTCGGTAGAGCCAAACCTGCAGAACATCCCCGTGCGTACCGAACTGGGGGCGCAGCTGCGTAAAATGTTCGTAGCCCCTGCGGGCAAGGTGCTGGTGGACGCGGACTACTCCCAGATCGAGCTGCGGCTGCTGGCCTGTATGGCAAACGACAAAGCTATGATCGACGGCTTCAACTCCGGGGAGGACATCCACACCATTACGGCCTCCCAGGTGTTCGGCGTTCCGCAGGATGGAGTCACGCCCCTCATGCGCCGGTCGGCCAAGGCGGTGAATTTCGGTATCGTGTACGGTATTTCTCCTTTCTCCCTGTCTCAGGATATCAAGGTGTCCGTGGCCGAGGCCAAGGAGTATATGGACCGCTATTTTGCCCACTATGCCGGGGTCAGGACCTATATGGACGCGGTGGTGGAGCAGGCCAAGAGGGAAGGGTATGTGGCTACCCTGTTTGGCCGCCGCCGCTGGGTGCCTGAGCTGAAGTCCTCCAACTTCAACATGCGCTCCTTTGGTGAGCGGGTGGCCCTCAACGCCCCCATTCAGGGCACGGCCGCCGACATTATCAAGCTGGCCATGATCCGGGTGCGTGACCGGCTGAAGGCCGAAGGGCTGGAGGGACGGCTGGTGCTGCAGGTGCACGACGAGTTGATCGTGGAATGCCCCGAGCACGAGGCGGACATTGTGAGCGGGCTGGTGGAGGAGGAGATGCGGGCGGTGGCGCAGCTTCCGGTGTCCCTTCAGGCGGATACCCACGCAGGAAAGAGCTGGGCGGATGCCCATGGATGACCACTTATTCCCATATATCGACCACTTATTCCGGGGCGCTTGCATTGCAGGCGCCCCTTTGCTACACTGAAACTGACAGAAAGGAGATGGTCCTGTGAAAAAACACATCGATCTTTGGCTTCTGCTGGTCTTTCTGGTGTCCTTGCCCATCTGTGTCTGGGCGTGGTTTACCGATATCCTGCTGATCCTGTATATCACCGCAGTGCCTTTTTTCTGTCTGCAGCTGTTGCTGTGCCGGGTGACGGCGTCGTGGGCGGCGCGGGCCGTGCCGGTACTGCCCGTACTCTTTACGCTGATGCTGTCGGCTTTCTACTTTATCCGGGACAGCGGTTGGGACCGGCTGGGCGCCCTGATTTTCGGCGCGGCTGCCATTGCCCCTGCGGTGGGAATCACCCTTGGGTGGGCGGTGTGGTGGCTGTGTAAGCGCACGGGAAAAAGAAGTTCTGTTGGTTGAAAAGGAGGGATACAGTATGTTCGATATATGGTGGGGCGATATCAATCTTGCTGTTTTGGTGCCTGTTCTGTCCTCGTTCATCCTTTTGCCCGTTCAGCTTCTGCTTTGTTTTAAAGTCGAAAGCCTGTTTTTCCGCCTTTTCCCGATAGGATTTCTTGGGGTGTCCGGTGGGTGGTTTTTCTTCCTGTATCTGAATGTCACCGGTTGGGATGGTCTGGGATATGGCGTTTTTGCCATCGGCGCCGCATTCCTGATGTTTGTGTGCGCATTGGGCTGGGGCATATGGGGCCTTTATCTGTGGCGCAGAAAAAGACATGAAAAAATTTGAAAATAAAAGGCATTTTGTGCTGCGGACAGTTGGGCTTGTTTTCTTCCTGCTTCTGCTGCCTGTGGATTTTGTGTGGTCGCCGACCTTTATTGTGTTGAAAGCGGCGGTGAGTGCTGTGAGTGTGCTGGCTTATGCGGCGGTCGTGACTGCCCTGTGGGACCGCGGAACTGAGCCGGTCGAACATGGCGGCCTGCTGTTTGTGCTGGGGCTGGTGACCCTGCCGCATCTTCTTCTGCTGCCTGTATTTTATTACAATAGCCTGATCTGCATAGCGGTGACGGTCATACTGTTGGCTGCGCTGCTTGTGAGTTGGCTCAAAAGACGCAAATAAGAAAACAACACACCCATGTGTCAAAAGCTGCTGGTAAGGAGGTCAACGGCATGAAAAAGAAAGTTCTCTGGAAAGCGCTGCTGTTCGTAGGGGTTTGTCCGTTTGCAGCGCCCGTGGTGATGGGTGCGTACAGAATGAGCATTGAACAGTGGACCTGGCCTGACTGGCTGGCGCTGTATTCGTTTCTATACTGGCCTACCTATGTGGTTGGCTTGATACTTATCATGGTGTCCCTTTACAAACTGTTTGGAGACAGCTCCGAAGCACAGTAACAGTTTTCAAGGTCCCCGATTCCGGGGACCTTTTTCTGTGCCTGTTTCTGACTTTACAGGAGAGGGCTGTTGGTGTAATATAAAGTATTGGAAATAAACCACACTTTGCAAGGAGTTCTGTTATGTATTACGAGATCGTCCCCATGGACCGCAGCCATATCGAACAGATCGCCCGGCTGGAGCAGGCCTGCTTTTCCATGCCCTGGAGCGAGAATATGCTGGCCGACGCCCTGTTTGACCCCCACGCAAGCTTCATCGTGGCTGAAGACGGGGAGGGCGGCGTGCTGGGCTATGCCGGTCTGCACGTGGTTCTGGACGAGGGCTATATCGACAATATCGCCGTGGAGGAGGCCGCCCGCCGCCACGGCGTGGCGTCCGCCCTGCTGGATGTGTTCTGCCGCTTTGGCGAGGTGAATCTTGCGTTCCTCACCCTTGAGGTGCGCGCCTCCAATCAGGCGGCCATCGCCCTGTATGAAAAACACGGCTTTGTGCAGGCGGGTCTGCGCAAGGGCTATTACCAGCGACCCAGAGAGGACGCCATCATCATGACCCGGGAGTTTGAAAATGGAACTGAGAATACTGAGCAAGCCTGAACTGAAAAGCCTTTATGAAACCGAGATGAAGCGGGCGTTCCCGCCCAACGAGCTCAAGCCCCTCAAGTCCATGGAGGACATGCGCGACACCGACCGGTACGAGCCTTTGGGCATGTTTCAGGACGGAGAGCTGCTGGGCTATGCCATGGTATGGACCGAGCCGGACATCCCCCTGGCCCTGCTGGACTATCTGGGAACGGTGGAAGGCAGGAGGGGCGCGGGGCTGGGAACGGCGCTGCTGGGCCTGCTGGCGGCACGGTATGGGGACAGCCGCCCCATCTTTGGGGAGGCGGAGCGGGACAACAGTTCCGACCCGGAGGAAAGAGCGCTGCAGAGCCGCAGACTGGACTTCTATTTCCGCAACGGCTTCCGGTATGCCGGATATGACTGTGCCCTGTTCGGTGTGCACTATGAAACGCTGATCATGGGCGGGGAGAATATAGACGCGCAGGAACTGATGCGTGCTCACCAGACCATTTACAAGCGCCAGATCCCGCCGACCCACTACCGGCGGTTTGTCCAGATCCCGCTGGGGGAGGGTGAACAGCCCAACTCGGCGGCGCAGTGGAGGGAGGAGTAAGCTGTATGAATATCCTTGCCTTTGAATCATCCTGCGATGAGACCGCCGCGGCGGTGGTGCGGGATGGACGGCAGGTGCTGTCCAACTGCATCGCATCCCAGATCGAGATGCACGCCATCTACGGCGGCGTAGTGCCCGAGATCGCATCCCGCAAGCACGTGGAGGCCATTACCGGCCTTGCCCGGCAGGCGCTGGAGCAGGCGGGTGTGGAAAAGAAGGACATTGACGCCGTGGCGGTCACCTATGCCCCGGGACTGATCGGTGCGGTGCTGGTGGGAGTCAACTTTGCCAAAGCTGCCGCCTGTGCCATGGGCGTACCCCTGATCCCCGTCCACCACACCCGGGGACACATTGCCGCAAACTATATCACCCACGCCGATCTGGAGCCACCCTTTGTCTGTCTGTGCGTGTCCGGCGGCAATACCATCATTGTGGATGTGAAAAGTTACACGGAAATGACTGTGCTGGGCGGCACCCGGGACGATGCGGCAGGGGAGTGCTTTGACAAGGTGGGCCGTGTGCTCAACATTGGCTACCCCGGCGGCGCGCCCATGGACCGATTGGGGAAAGGGGGCGACCCCACCCGGTATGAGCTGCCCCGGGCCCATGTGCAGGGGGCGGAGCTGGACATGTCCTTTTCCGGTCTGAAGACCGCCGCCCTCAATCTGCTGCACAATGCCCAGCAAAAGGGGGAGACCATCGATCTTCCTGATTTTGCGGCCAGCTTTGGTCAGGCCATCAGCGACAGTCTTGTGCCCCGGGCCGTTGCAGCGGTGAAGATGACGGGTTGCGGCAAGCTGGCCATCGCCGGCGGCGTGGCCGCCAACAGCCGGATCCGTGCGGATCTGGAGCGGGCCTGTGCCCGGGAAGGGATAGAACTGTTTATGCCCGAGCTGAAGTACTGCGGAGACAACGCCGCCATGATCGGCTGTCAGGGGTATTATGAGTATTTGGCGGGCAAAATCGCCGGACAGGATCTGAACGCCTACGCCACCCGGGATATATCGCTGGGATAAGATCATACGAAAAACGCCCTTCCGAAATGATCGGAAGGGCGTTTTTGGAGCTAGTGACGTGACTTGAACACGCGACCTGCTGATTACGAAGAGTGTCCAAACTCTCAAATCACAGCTTTCCAGCCCTTTCGCGCCCTTTCCTCTGGGGGATTTTCGCACAAACCTGCTCTCGTACCCTTTCCTTCCCGCCCCGTTTTTTCCTGTTGTGGGTCGGGACGTGGGTCAGAAAACCGCTGCGCAAAACCCACTTTTCAAACACATGAAAACATGATAAACTATATACACGCAAAACGCAACCCACGGAGGTGTCCACATGAGCGAACGGGAATATGAAGCGCTGCGCAGTGCACTGGCCTCCACCCGCATGGAGGGCTTTCGTGTCACCGAGCAGACGGAAAAAGACTGCATCCGCCTCATGAGCGGCGAAGTGTCTGTGGCCGATCTTGTAAAGGAGATCCTGGCCCGCCCCGCAAAGGCGGTGTGATATGGGATACAGCATCGACCCTATCTCTGCCAACTGTTACCCCGGCACGACCATCCTCATCAATAAATTTGATATCCGCGATGAAGAAAAGCTGAGCGAGATTGAGAGCGTGATCTCCTCTGCAAGATATGCGGAATGGCTGAACGCTCCGCAGGCAACAACCTTTGACATCGACCACTACAAAGCCATTCACCGTTTTCTCTTCTCTGACCTGTATGAATGGGCTGGCGAAGTCCGCACCGTGAACATCAGCAAGAAGGGAACCCAGTTTACCCCTGCTGAAAACATCGAAAGTTAGTCGCAACTGATTTTTGAACGGTTGCGGTGCTGCAACTATTTCAAGGATTTGCCCCATGACGAGTTCGTAGAGGAAATCGTTGATTTCTATTGCGTCACCAATGCCCTGCACCCTTTCCGAGAGGGCAACGGCAGGGCCCAGCGTGTGTTTCTGACGCAGCTCATCCGCAACGCCGGATATGAAATTAATTTTGCCGACATGGATACAGACCTTCTGATGATAGCGACCATCCAGTCCACCCAAGGTGTGACAGGTCTTCTCAAACATATTTTTTCCGAAAGCATTTTGCTGTAAGAAGCACAACCACATATACCGAACCCGCCGGTCAATCGCACAAGCGAATGACCGGCGGGTACTTTACTGCCACAGTTTGCTTTTATATTTTGCGCTGCTGTAATCAATAAAAGTCTTGCTCCTGAAGCGATGATGCATCGATTTACCCCGTTGGGGAATGTAACATTTTTCAATATTACATATAATGCTTCGCGCCCGCGCGCTTGTGCTCACTTTTATCATGCATACGCTGAATAGTTTGTTTTGCAGCATCAGATACTGTTTCACCAAAGAGGTATGCGTCCAATTCCTTGTATGTGATGCCCATTTCCTGCTCATCGGTTTGCCCGTCAAATAGTCCCGCAGAGGGAGCCTTTTCAATGATGCAGGCCGGGGCATTCAGCCAGCGCAGAAATTCATAGATCTCTGTTACTGTCAGATCTGAAATAGGATTGAAATCATGGGCTCCATCACCCCATTTGGTAAAGTAACCCACATAGGTTTCGCTGCGGTTGCCAGTACCTGCGACCAGGCGGTTTTCGCTGGCGGCGACAGCGTAGAGCGTAAGCATCCGAAGCCGGGGTGCGAGGTTCGTCAGAGCGGCTGAATTGAGGTTTGCTGCGGCAGAAATCTGCTGTACGGCAGTTTCACGCATAGGGGTCAAATCAACGGTGCGGGTCTCGATGTGATACTGTTTAGCGACGGTCAGGCCATCCTCTGTATCCTGATTGTAGTTTCGCATGGAGGTACAGGGCATGATAATGCCAAGGGTATTGTCACAAGCCGCTTTGCAAAGAATACCCACCAGAGCGGAATCTTTACCGCCGCTGTTACCATAAACAATACCGTCAGCGCCGCTTTCATTCAGAATATTCTTGATAAAGTCCACTCTTTTGTCAAACTCGCTCTTATAATCCCGCATATAAATACCTCCTATGCGTCAATGGTGGATACGCCCATGGTGGTTTCCTCCAGCACATCCAGAAGAACCTTCACCGTGTCCAGACTGGTCAGCATGGTAATGCCGTTTTCAATGGCACAGCGGCGGATCTGTGCGCCGTCCTCGTAGTGGACGCCGGAGAGAATGGCGCGGGTGTTGATGACATAACTCACGTACCCGGCCCGGATGGAATCCAGAATCTCCTCGCTGCCCTCACTGAGTTTCTTACGGATTCTGGTACGTATACCGTGCTCTTTCAAAAAGAGTGCCGTCATTGTGGTTGCTTCGATGTTGAAGCCCATCTCGTAGAAGCGGCGTACCAGCGGCAGGGCCTCCTCCTTGTCCTCATCTGCCAGCGTTACAATGACCGTTCCATAGTTGAGCATATGGACGCCGGAAGCTACAAACGCCTTATACATGGCGCGGTGCAGCTTCTTGTCATAGCCGATGGCTTCGCCGGTAGACTTCATCTCCGGGGAGAGATAAGCATCCATGCCCCGCAGTTTGGAGAAGGAAAAGGCCGGTGCTTTGACATAGCAACGCTCTTTTTCTTGGGGGTAGATTTCTGCGATGCCCTGTTCGGCAAGGCTTACGCCGAGATTGACCAGCGTTGCGATATCCGCCAGAGAGTATCCCGTTGCCTTGGAGAGGAACGGCACGGTGCGGGAGGAGCGTGGGTTGACCTCGATGATATACACATCGTCCTGCTCATCCACAATGAACTGGATATTGAACAGACCGATGATACCGATGCCCAGTCCCAGCTTTTGGGTA
>JAGAMC010000017.1 GCA_017624915.1 Oscillospiraceae bacterium
CATTGAGCTGACTGAGGGCGCTCTGTCTCCCCACGATGTGCTGCGCATCCGCGGCGTGTCCGGCTGCCACAACTACCTGATCCGCGAGGTGCAGAAGGTGTACCGCCAGCAGGGCGTTGACACCAACGACAAGCACATTGAGGTCATCATCCGCCAGATGATGCGCAAGGTCCGCGTGGAGGAGGCCGGCGACTCCAACCTGCTGTCCGGCTCCACCATCGACATTGTGGAGTTCCTGGATGCCGAGGCCGCCGTTCAGGCCCGCATTGACGCCGGCGAGAAGAACGAGATGGGCGAGGAGCTGACCATGCCCACCTGCACCAGACTGCTCATGGGTATCACCAAGGCCTCTCTGGCCACCGATTCCTTCATGTCCGCCGCCTCCTTCCAGGAGACCACCAAGGTGCTCACCGAAGCCGCCATCAAGGGCAAGGTGGACCACCTGCGCGGCCTGAAGGAGAACGTCATCATCGGCAAGCTCATTCCCGCCGGTTCCGGTCTTGCCCAGTACCGCAAGAACGACGTGATCGATGCGGACGGCAACCTTGTCAAAGAGGAGGCCGAACAGCCTGCCCAGGAGGAAGAGGTCATCTCCGTCTGCGTTGCTTCTGACGATGAGTGATCCCGCATAAACCGTTTAAAATCCCGACATCCAAAGGATGTCGGGATTTTTTTGAACAAGTTTTGCCCTGTGGCCTCATAGAAATATGGGAGAGGTGATTTTATGGGGGAGAAGCGGCAGCGGCGGCAGGGTATTTTGGAAAAAACGGCACAGGCCTTTGATCTGCCCGCCGACGTGATCGCGGGTCTGCCGCGGCTGGAACTGGTGGCGGATCGGGAACTGCGTCTGGAGAATCACAAGGGCATCCTGGCCTATGGTACGCAGGAGATCCACATCAGCGGCGGCGCCTTTGGCATAAAGGTCTGCGGCGAGGAGTTGGAGCTGCGTACCATGAACGCACTGGAGCTGCTCATTACAGGACATATCCACTCCATCCACATCATCTGAAGGGGGGCAGAGTATGCAGGGATTTGTCAATTATGCCCGGGGCTGGGTGCGGCTGACGGCCTGCGGCCCGTTCCCGGAGCGGCTTTTGAACCTGTGTGCCCAGCGCAAGCTGACCTTCTGGGCGGTGGAGTGGGTGGACGGACAGACCCTGCGCCTGACCCTCCTGCGACGGGATATGAAGCGGCTGGAAGAGCTTGCTCAGCGGGCGGGCTGCACCGTTGCGGTGGAGCAAAAGGCGGGGCTGCCCGCGTTTCTGGAGCGGTTTCGCAGGCGGTACGCCTTTCTGGTGGGACTGGGACTGTCTGTGCTTGCGGTGTGCCTGTGCTCCAATTTCATATTGACCATTGAAATAACGGGCAATGACCGGGTGCCGGATGCGGTCATCCTGTCCCAGCTGCGGCAGGAGGGACTGCGCGCGGGGGTATACGGTCCGGGCCTTGATACCAAGCAGATCGCCCTCAACACCCAGATCGCGCTGGAAGACCTGTCGTGGGTATCGGTGAATCTGTATGGGACCCGGGTGCAGGTGGTGGTGCGGGAGGTGATCCCGCCGCCCCCGCTGCTGGATGACGAGCAGCCCGGCGACATCTGTGCCCGGGCCGGTGGTCTGATCCTGAGCATCGACCCGGTGGCGGGGCAGGCGCAGGTGCAGCCGGGAGACATGGTGGCGCCCGGCGATCTGCTCATCTCCGGGACGGTAGCCATGGAAGGACCTCAGTACAGTGACGTGCCCACACGATACCTCCATGCCGGTGCGGCGGGGGAGGTATGGGCACGCACATGGCGCACGGTCAGCGCCTCCATTCCGCTGAATGCCACCGTGAAGGAGTACACGGGCAGACAGACTTCACGCTGGTCTGTGACTGTTTTTGACAGGCGTATCAATTTTTATGGAAAAGGTAGCATTTCGTGGCCCAATTATGATAAAATAAGTAAAACGCACCGGGCCATCCTGCCGGGCGGGCAGAAGCTTCCGCTGACCCTGACCCGGGAGCGCCTGAGCCAATGGGAACCCCGGCAGGTGCAGGTGGACACCAACGCGGCTCAGGACCTGTTGGAGAGCCGGCTTCATGAGCAGCTGGAGCAGCAGGTGGGCGAAGAGGGCCGGGTGGTGTGCGTGGACTGGAGTGCCCGCATTGCCGACGGACTGCTCACCGTCACCGGCGTGGCCGAGTGCGAGGAGCAGATCGGGCAGTGGACCCCGGCACACAACAGCGGCGGCCAGAGCGCCGCCGGATAGGAGATCGTATACCGATGATAGAACAGAGTATCAGTATGGAACGTCTGGAGGAGGCCATCAACATCTTTGGCTCCTTTGATGAAAATATCCGCATTATCGAGCAGGAACTGGCCGTGAGCGTGGTCAACCGGGACTCGGTGCTCAAGGTCTCCGGCGAGGGGGAGGGCGTCATGTACGCCGTCAAGGCCATCGAGGCCCTCATGTCCCTGTCCGCCCGGGGCGAGGTCATCAACGAGCAGAACGTGCGCTATATCATCCAACTGGTGCAGGAAGGCCGTGAAAGCCAGATCAGCCAGCTGGCGGGCGACGTGCTGTGTGTCACCGCCAAGGGCAAGCCCATCAAGGCCAAGACCCTGGGCCAGAAGAAGTATGTGGAGGCCATCAAGAACAACGTGGTCACGCTGGGCATCGGCCCGGCCGGTACGGGCAAGACCTATCTGGCCGTGGCCGCCGCCGTGGCCGCCTTCCGGGCCAAGGAGATCAACCGCATCATCCTCACCCGCCCCGCGGTGGAAGCGGGGGAGCGGCTGGGCTTTCTGCCCGGCGACCTGCAGTCCAAGGTGGACCCCTACCTGCGTCCCCTGTACGATGCTCTGTTCGATATGCTGGGGGCGGAGACCTATCAGAAGTATCTGGAGCGGGGCAATATCGAGGTTGCGCCCCTTGCCTATATGCGCGGCCGCACGCTGGACGACTCCTTTATCATTCTGGACGAGGCCCAGAACACCAGCCGGGAGCAGATGAAAATGTTCCTGACCCGTCTGGGCTTCGGCTCCAAGATCGTCATCACCGGCGACATTACCCAGATCGACCTGCCCGCCGACAAGGTCTCCGGTCTGCGGGAGGCCATGCGGGTGCTCAAGGGGGTGGAGGACATCTCCATCTGCCGCCTGAACGAGTCGGACGTGGTCCGCCACGCCCTTGTCCAGCGCATCATCAAGGCCTACGAGGTGGACGAGGAGCGCCGGGATAAAAAGGACAAGCGGTGACAGATCAGGCTCCTCCCTTTGCGGGGGAGCTGGCTCGGCGAAGCCTTGACTGAGGGGGCACCCCCACCGGCCCTTTGGGCCACCTCCCCCGTCAAGGGGGAGGCGTTATTGCGCGTCCGAACAGGCCTGACTGACCCGTATGCCAAGGCGCAGGCCCTGATAAAAAGACCACAGGCCGTGAGCAAGAATGGGTTCGCTCCGAAGATAGTCCGGCCAGAAGCGCGGATCGGGCGGGGTGACGAAATAGCGGTACAGTTCATCTACAACCACAGGAATTTGCTTTTCCATTGAATATCCTCCTTTGCAAATAAGCCACTTGTGGCTTATAATATATCATGCCAAAAGTGGCTTGTCAAGAGGGGTAACATATGATTTTTAACGAAAGATTAAAGAAACTCCGGGAAGAAAACAATCTTACGCAAGAAAAGGCGGCGCGGGAATTGGGTATTCCGTTGAGGAGCTACAACCGCTTGGAGGCCGACGGACACAAGACCCACTTTGATACCTTGAAAAAAATTGCGGACTATTATAATGTATCCGTTGACTGGCTCATGGGCCGCACCGATGTGCGGGAAGTGAATCGGGGGTAACAATGGACCATCAGATCATTTTTGAAGCGGAAGTGGACGTGCCCGAGGGACTGGATGACCTGCTGAGCAATGTCATTACCGCTGCCCTGAATGCCGAACAGGTGGAAGCTCCATGTGAAGTGAATGTGCTTGTCACAGACGATGCCGCAATCCATCAGATCAATCTGGATATGCGCGATGTGGACAAGCCCACCGACGTGCTGTCCTTTCCCATGTTCGATCTGAATCCCGGCGAGCATCCGGGGGAAGAGGACGCTGACCCGGCCACCGGCCTTGTTCCTCTGGGTGACATGGCCATCTCGCTGGAGCGGGCCCGGGAACAGGCGGCCCGGTTCGGCCACAGCGTGGAGCGGGAGGTGTGCTATCTCACCGTCCACTCCGTTCTGCACCTGCTGGGCTATGACCATCTGGACGAGGGACCCATGAAAGAACAGATGCGGGGCAGGGAAGAGGACATCCTGTCTGCCCTGGGCATTACAAGAGAATAAATTTGCGTTTCGCCTGCTTACGTCACTATATGCTCAAGAAAGTTGAGGATCAATTGTTATGTCGACCATCAAAAAATCCGGCATCATCACCATCTGCGGACGGCCCAACGTGGGCAAGTCCACCCTGACCAACGCTTTTGTGGGGGAGAAGGTGGCCATCGTCACCAATAAGCCCCAGACTACCCGCAACCGCATCTGCGCCATCCTGAACCGGGGACAGAGCCAGTTCGTATTTATGGATACCCCCGGCCTGCACAAGGCCCGCACCCGGCTGGGTGACTACATGGTCAACGTGGTGAAGGAAAGTGTGTCCGACGTGGATGCCATCCTGCTGCTGGTGGAGCCCATTGCCAACATCGGTGCCCCCGAGCAGCAGCTCATTGACCGCATCAAGCAGCTGGGCTGTCCGGCGGTGCTGGTCATCAACAAGGTGGATACGCTGGAGCAGAAGGAGGCCCTGCTTGAGGTCATTCAGGTCTACTCCCGGGCCCACGAGTTCAATGCCGTGGTACCCATCTCCGCCAAGAACAACGAGGGTGTGGAGGAACTGCTGAAGCTGTTGGAGGGCTACCTGCCCGAGGGACCTCAGCTGTTCCCCGAGGATATGGTCACCGACCAGCCCGAGCGTCAGGTCATGGCCGAGATCCTGCGTGAGAAGCTGCTGCTGTGCCTTGATAAAGAGATCCCTCACGGGACTGCCGTGGAGATCACCCGGTTTGTGGAGCGGGATGACGAGGTCATCGAGTGCGATGCCACCATCTACTGCGAGAAGAACAGTCACAAGGGCATCATCATCGGCAAGGGCGGCGCCATGCTGAAAAAGGTGTCCACCCGGGCCCGTCAGGATATGGAGCGGTTCATGGGCACAAAGGTCTTTTTGCAGACTTGGGTGAAGGTGAAAGAAAACTGGCGGGACAACCCCGCGGCGATACAGAACTTTGGCTATAAATGTGACGACTAATCGAAAAAC
>JAGAMC010000018.1 GCA_017624915.1 Oscillospiraceae bacterium
CTCGAACCCCTGACCCACTGCTTAGAAGGCAGTTGCTCTATCCACCTGAGCTACAGGCGCATATGGAGCGGGTGATGGGAATCGAACCCACGCGACCAGCTTGGAAGGCTGGGATTCTACCATTGAACTACACCCGCATGGGAAACTCTGTTCTCGTGTCAGCCATGAAATAATAGCATACCCGCTACGGCCTTGTCAATCCTTTTTTTGTGCTGTTGCAAGAATTTCCCGCAGACAGACGCTTTTTCTCTCGACTTTTTTCGCCCGCCGTGCTAAAATACATGCTTGCACAAGATTGTTTGCATAGAAAAGGTGAGGGTTACACCGATGAATTATAACTATCACGCGCACACCGCCCGCTGCGGCCACGCCTGCGGCACGCAGGAGGAATATGTTCTGCGGGCCATACAGTGCGGCATTCGGCACATGGGCTTTTCCGACCATATGCCGCTGGCTTTTTCCGATGGACACGAATCCTATTTCCGTGTGCCCATCGCGCAGGTGGAGGACTATATGCAGACCACCCGGGCGCTGGCAGAGAAGTATAAAGACAAGCTTACCCTAAGTGTGGGCTTTGAGATGGAGTATTATCCGAGCGTGTTTGACCATATGCTCCGTCTTGCAAAAAGCTATGGCTGCGAATATCTGATCCTGGGCCAGCACTATATCGGTGAGGAGTGGCCCGACGGGACCTATGTGGCCTATGAAAATGACCGACCCGAGCACCTGCAGGAGTATGTGGACTGCGTTGTAGCGGCCATTGAAAGCGGTGTGTTCACCTATGTGGCGCACCCGGACATCTTCAATTTTAAGGGCGATGCGCAGGTCTATACTGCACAGATGCGCCGCATCTGTCAGGCCTCCGCGCAGCACGGCGTTCCGCTGGAGATCAACTTTCTGGGCATCCGCGAGGGGCGCAGCTACCCCAGAGAAGATTTCTGGCAGCTGGCCGGTGAGTGCGGCTGCCCGGTCACCTTCGGCTTTGACTCCCATGACCCGGAGAACGCCTATGACGGGGCATCCCTGAGCGTGGCGGAGGAGATGGTCCGGAAATTTGGACTGAATTATATCGGAAGACCGGAGCTTGTTTTGATCCAGGACCTGTAAAATATCCCCCTGAAGCCTGTGCTTCAGGGGGATATTTGCTTACTGTTCGCCCTTGTGATAGGCATCGCAGGTGCACTTTTTCCACTTCAGGCCACTGCCGCAGGGGCAGGGGTCGTTGCGGCCGATCTTGACCACTTTTTTCACGGGCTGCTTGCGCACAGAACCGTCTCCGCCGGCAGATTCCGCGGTGATCTTGGCCACGCGCTCGCGCTTGACCTCCTCGTTCTGACGCAGGCGGATCAGGAACAGGCGGCGCAGGGTCTCCTCCTGAATGGCGGCGATCATCTGCTCAAACATCTCAAAGCCCTCGCGCTTGTATTCGATCACGGGATCGCTCTGGCCGTAGGCACGCAGGCCGATGCCCTGCTTGAGTTCGTTCATGGCGTCGATCTGGTCCATCCAGTACTCGTCCACCACCCGCAGCATGACCACTCGCTCCAGCTCCCGCATCAGCTCAGGGCCGATTTGAGCCTCCTTAGCTTCATAGGCTTGCTGGGCCTTGCCGATGACCAGCTCCACCAGCGCGTCGGCGTCATACTGGGCCAGATCCTCGTCGGTGAGGTTCAGGTCATCGGGCGTAAGGAACATGGTGCGGAAAACAGAGACGGCCTCACGGAAGCTTTCGGCGTCCATATGCTTCTGCTCGCCCATGTGGCCGTGGATGGCGTTGGAGACCAGGGTGTGGAGCATGTTGCGGATGCTGTCCTGCAGGTCGCTGCCGCCCAGCACCTGAGCGCGCTGCTCGTAAATGACCTTGCGCTGGGTGTTCATCACGTTGTCGTATTCCAGAACGCTCTTACGGGTCTGGAAGTTGCGGGACTCCACCTGACGCTGTGCGTTTTCGATGGCGCCGGACAGGATCTTGGCATCGATGGGGGTGTCCTCGTCCACGCCAAGCCGCTCCATCATGCCCATGACCCGTTCAGAGCCGAACAGGCGCATGATGTCATCCTCCAAAGACAGGTAGAAGCGGGTCTGGCCCGGATCGCCCTGACGGCCGGCACGGCCGCGCAGCTGGTTGTCGATGCGGCGGGACTCGTGGCGCTCGGTGCCCAGAATGAACAGGCCGCCCACTTCACGCACCCGGTCCGCCTCCTCGCGGATGGCACCCTTGTACTTGGCCTCAGCCTCAGTGAACATTTTGCGGGCGTTGAGGATCTCTTCGTTGTCCGTGTCGGCGAAGCCGGTGGCCTCGGCGATCATTTCATCGGACAGGCCGGCCTTTCTCAGATCGGCCTTGGCAAGAAATTCCGCGTTGCCGCCCAGCATGATGTCGGTGCCGCGGCCGGCCATGTTGGTGGCCACGGTGACGGAACCGAATTTACCGGCCTGAGCCACGATCTCGGCTTCTTTCTCGTGGTTCTTTGCATTGAGCACATTGTGCTTGATGCCCCGGCGGCGCAGCATATCGCTGAGCAGCTCGGATTTTTCGATGGAGATGGTGCCCACCAGAACGGGCTGTCCCTTTTTATAGCAGGCCTCGATCTGGTCAATGATGGCGCGGTACTTGCCCCGCTCGTTCTTGTATACCACATCGGGGTAGTCGTGGCGGGCCAGAGGACGGTTGGTAGGGATCTCCACAATGTCCAGCTCGTAGATGGTGCCGAACTCCTCCTCCTCGGTCAGTGCGGTGCCGGTCATTCCGGATAGCTTGTCGTAAAGGCGGAAGTAGTTCTGGAAGGTGATGGTGGCCAGAGTTTTGGACTCGTTGGCGACCTCCACGTGCTCCTTGGCCTCGATGGCCTGATGCAGACCCTCATTATAGCGCCGGCCGAACATCAGACGGCCGGTAAATTCGTCCACGATGATGACCTGACCGTCCTTGACCACATAGTCGATGTCCCGCTTCATAATGCCGTGGGCGCGGATGGCCTGATTGATGTGGTGGGACAGGGTGGTGTTGTCGGGGTCGCTGAGGTTTTCGATGTTGAAGGCCTGCTCCGCCCTCTGAATGCCCCGGGCGGTGAGGGTAGCGGTCTTTGCCTTTTCATCCACCACGTAATCGGCGTCCAGGGTGGGGTCTTCCTCCTGCTTGTTGTCCACCTTGGCGATGCGCACGCACTTCAGACGGCGGACAAACTGGTCCACCACGGTGTACAGTTGGGTGGACTTTTCGCCCTGACCGGAGATGATCAGGGGGGTGCGGGCCTCGTCGATGAGGATGGAGTCCACCTCGTCCACAATGGCGAAGGCGTGACCCCGCTGCACAAGCTCGTTGGAGTACAGGGCCATGTTGTCGCGCAGATAGTCAAAGCCGAACTCGTTGTTGGTGCCGTAAGTGATGTCGGCAAGATACGCGCGCTTTTTTTCCTCGCCCATGACGCCGTGGATAATGAGACCCACGGTCAGACCCATGAAGCGGAAGATCTTACCCATCCATTCCGAGTCGCGCTTGGCCAGATAGTCGTTGACGGTGACGATGTGTACGCCCCGCCCGGACAGGGCGTTGAGATAGGCGGGCAGGGTGGCCACAAGTGTCTTGCCTTCACCGGTCTTCATCTCGGCGATGCGGCCCTGGTGCAGGATGATGCCGCCGATGAGCTGGACCCGGTAGTGGCGCATGCCCAGAACACGCCAGGCCGCTTCGCGGCAGGCGGCAAAGGCCTCGGGCAGAATATCGTCCAGAGTCTCGCCGGCAGCCAGACGGGCCTTCAGCTCGGGGGTCTTGGCCTGAAGCTGGGCATCGGTCAGGGCCTTGTACGACTCCTCCAAAGCCTCGATCTTCCGGACGACAGGTTCGATGGTCTTCAGTTCCCGCTGGGAGCGGGTGCCGAAAACCTTGGTAAACAGACTCATATCAAAAACTCCTCACATCAATGGGGTGATGCTCATAATAAATCAATTTAGTATACCACACTTCCTGTAGGGAGGAAAGAACAATTTGTAAACAAATACAGAGGAAATCCATGTTTTTCTGTGCGGATAAACGAAAAAATCCGCGACGGGCGAATCAATGTCCGTCAGGGGTTGACAATTGGCGGAGAGTATGGTAACGTATGCTCACAACTGAACAGGACAGACGAAGCGCGCAGGAAAACGGCCATGGCCTACCGAAGGAGTAACACTCTCAGGTGTCTTGCAAAGGATAAGGACTGTGCGCGGATGTAACTCTGGAGAAGCTCGCAAAACGGGGGCCGAAGGGGCAAAGCGGGAAACCGCCAATCTCTCAGGCAAAAGGACAGAGGATCAGCAAAACCGCTGGCATAGTTGTGTCAGGGGATTTGTTGACTTTCTTCTCCGGAGCGGCCGTTGGCCGGTCCGTTTTGTTATTTTAAGGAGGAGAAAGAAATGTTAGAAATGATCAAAGCTGTTGAAGCGGCCCTCTATCCCATCGTATGCAACATCAACACTTACCTGTCCAACTACGTGCTGGTGTTCCTGCTGGTGGGCGTGGGTCTGTGGTATTCCATCCAGACAAAGTTCGTGCAGGTGCGCTGTTTTGGTCAGGGTATGAAGAAGGTCTTCGGCGGCCTGACCCTGCGCGGCGGCAAGCAGACCAGCGGCATGACCTCGTTCCAGGCGCTGGCTACCGCTATCGCCGCTCAGGTGGGCACCGGCAACATCGTGGGCGCCTCCGGCGCCATTCTGGCCGGCGGCCCCGGTGCTATCTTCTGGATGTGGGTCATCGCCTTCCTGGGCATGGCTACCATCTATGCTGAGGCTACTCTGGCCATCAAGACCCGCAAGGTAGATGAGGACGGCACCATCCACGGCGGTCCCGTTTACTACATCACCACCGCCTTCAAGGGCGGCTTCGGCAAGTTCCTGGCCGGCTTCTTTGCTGTGGCGGCCACTCTGGCTCTGGGCTTCATGGGTTCCATGGTCCAGTCCAATTCCATTGGTTCTACTATGAACACCGCCTTCGGCATCCCCAACTGGGTGACCGGTCTGGTGCTGGTTGCCATCTGTGCCATCATCTTCATTGGCGGCGTGCAGCGTCTGGCTTCTGTTACCGAGAAGATCGTCCCTGTTATGGCCGGCATCTTCCTGGTGGGCGGTCTGGTCATTCTGGGCATCCGGATCCAGTATATCCCCGCTACCTTTGCCATGATCTTCAAGTATGCCTTCCAGCCCCAGGCTATCATCGGCGGTGCCTTTGGTATGGCCCTGAAGGAGGCCATCTCTCAGGGTGCCAAGCGCGGCCTGTTCTCTAACGAGGCCGGTATGGGTTCCACTCCCCATGCTCACGCCCAGGCCAATGTTAAGGAGCCCCACGAGCAGGGCATCTCTGCCATGATCGGCGTGTTTATCGACACCTTTATCGTGCTGACCCTGAACGCTCTGGTCATCATTTCCACTCTGTACACTGCTGACGGCCCTCTGGCTGCCGGTTACACCGGTGCTGTGACCGAGACCATCAACAAGACGAATCTGGCCCAGACTGCCTTCGGCAGCGTGATCGGCGGAAACGCAGGAGCGATGTTTGTGGCGGTGTGCCTGTTCTTCTTTGCGTTCTCCACCGTGCTGAGCTGGAATATGTTCGGCAGGGTCAACGTGACCTACCTCTTCGGCAAAAAGGCCTCTCTGGCTTACACCATCATCGCGCTGGTGTTCATCTTCCTGGGAACTCTGGTCTCCAACGATCTGGTGTGGGAGCTGACCGACGCGTTCAACTATCTCATGGTCCTGCCTAACGCCATTGCCCTGTTTGCCCTGACCCGCATGGTCAAGGACTCTACTCAGGGTCTGAAGAAGTAAGATACCGGTTCAAAAACGCCCGGATGCTTGTCATCCGGGCTCTTTTCTGTTTTAATATAAGGGAAGAACTGTGCAGGAAGGTGCGCGCATGGCAGACTTGAAGAAAAACAGTGTCCACACGCTGGACATCACCGGCTACACAGCCGAAGGTATGGGTGTAGCCCGATTAGACGGGCATGTGGTCTTCGTTCCCAATACCATCCGGGGGGAACAGTGGCAGGTGCAGCTGCTGAAGGTGAATAAAAATGTGGCCTGGGGCAGGGGTGTGAAGCTGCTGCTGGCCTCTGCGCGGCGCGTGCCCTCGGACTGTCCTCACTCCGGACCCTGCGGCGGCTGCCAGTTCCGGCACATGGACTACACCGAGGAGCTGCAGGCCAAGCGCCAGCGGGTGGAGGACGCTCTGCGCCGGGTAGGCGGCGTGGATATTACGGTGGACACCATCCACGGCGCGGCGGATACCCACCGCTACCGCAACAAGGTGCAGTTCCCGGTGGCGCAGGGGAAAGACGGCGTACATGTGGGCCTGTTTCGGGCCCGTAGTCACGATGTGTTGGATGTGCCCGACTGTCTGCTCCAGACCGAACAGACCAACGCTCTGGGTCGGGCGCTGAAGCAGTGGATGGAGCGGGGGCATGTCTCTGCCTATGATGAGAAGACGGGAAAAGGCCTTGTGCGCCACCTGTATGTGCGGACAAACCGGGCGGGGGAGAGCCTTGTGTGCATAGTGGTCAACGGCAAAAAACTGCCGGATGAGTTAGGGCTGGTGCGCGCTCTGCGGGACTGTGCAAGCCAGCTTGCGGGCGTGGTGCTCAATGTGAATCAGGAGGATACCAATGTCATTCTGGGCGACAGCTACCGCACCCTGTGGGGCCGGGACTGGCTGGAGGAGGAGCTGTGCGGCCTTGTGTTCCGCCTTTCCGTGCCATCCTTCTTCCAGATCAACCGGGCCCAGACCGAGGTGCTCTACAGCCGGGCGGTGGAATTTGCCGGGTTAACGGGACGGGAGACGGTTCTCGACCTGTACTGCGGCATTGGTACCATCAGTCTGGCCATGGCACAAAAGGCCGGAAAGGTCATCGGGGCGGAGATCGTCCCCGAGGCCATTGAGGATGCCAAGGAGAACGCAGCGCGCAACGGCGTGACCAATGCGGAGTTTTTCTGCGGGGATGCCGGACAGATCGCCAAAAAGCTGGCCGACGAGGGCGTGCGCCCGGATGTGATCTGTGTAGACCCGCCCCGCAAGGGACTGGCCGCCGGGGTCACGGATATTCTGGCGGATATGGGGCCGGAGCGCATTGTCTACGTCTCCTGTGACCCGGCCACCCTGGCCCGGGATGTCAAACTGCTGGCCGAGCGGGGCTATGTGCTGAAATGCGCTGAGGCTGTAGATTTGTTCCCGCGGACACAGCATATTGAAACCGCCGCACTTTTGTGTCGTTCATGCGAATAAGCAAAAAAGCGAAAACCGCTCAGGCGGTTTTCGCTTTTTCAGTTTATGTGTATGCCCGAATAGGTTGTTTAATAAGAGATAAACACATCCTTATCTCCCCAACCGGGTCATATTCTTCTGTATGAAAGCGCCCGGGGCAGGCAAACTACAGGGGAGGTGACGTATCAGGCATGGAACTTTTCTGGTATTTTGTCGTATACAGCTTTTTGGGATTTCTTCTGGAGGTGGCCTTTGCACGGGCCACCGGGGCGGGCAAACAGGACAGGAAATGCCTTTTGCTGCTGCCCCTGTGCCCGGTGTATGGGCTGGGAGCGCTGGCCATTCTGGCGGTCGCCCGGTGGACGGGCGGCGCAGGCTGGGGGCTGGTCCTGCTGGGCGGCGGGGCGGCCACCGTGGTGGAGTACCTGATGGCGGTATTTTACGAAAAGGCGCTGGGTGTGTCCTTTTGGGATTACTCCGACCTGCCCGGCGACCTCCACGGGCGGGTCAGCCTGACCTTTTCCCTTGTGTGGGGACTGCTGGCGCTGGTACTGGTGCGGTGGGTCCATCCCGGGGTGGCGGAGCTGGTGGAGACAATCCCGCTTTCGGTGGGGGTTTTCATGGCTGTGCTGGTTGGGGTGGACAGCGTGTGTACCGTATTCCTGCTGCGCCACACCCGGTCCACCGACAGCCTGAAGTGGTATCAGGCCCTTTTAAAGCGCGCTGCAGGGTAAAGAAAAACACCGCCGGATTGCGGCGGTATTTTCCTTATTCCACGTAGTCGTCGTATTCGGATTTGCAGATGCAGGCCTTTTTCTCCTGCAGCTTGCCGAACAGATTCTGGCCCAGCTCGGTCAGTTTGTCCCAATAAGCGATGATGGCGCACACAACGGCGGCAGTGGTCAGGGACAGGGCGACCACCTTCAGCACGAAACGGGCAACTTTCATATGATACAGCCTCCCTTTGGTTTCTTTGCATTCAGTTTACACGATATCAGGTCAAATTACAATCGTTTTCATAAAAAATTAACAGATAGGGCTGCCACTCTTGCGGACTGACGGCAGGATGTGGTAAAATACAATGCTGACTTGCAATTTGAAATGGGAGTGAAGCCCTTTGTCACAATATGAAGCTGAAATCAAGCGCCGACGCACGTTTGCCATCATCTCGCACCCGGACGCCGGTAAGACGACCCTGACGGAGAAGTTCCTGCTCTACGGTGGGGCCATCGCCCAGGCCGGACAGGTCAAGGGCAAAAAAAATACACGGGCCGCCACTTCCGACTGGATGGAGATCGAAAAGCAGCGCGGCATCTCCGTCACCTCCTCTGTTATGCAGTTCCAGTACGAGGGCTTCTGCATCAATATTCTGGACACCCCCGGCCATCAGGACTTTTCCGAGGATACCTACCGTACCCTCATGGCGGCGGACAGCGCCGTCATGGTCATCGACGCGGCCAAGGGCGTGGAGGCCCAGACCCGCAAGCTGTTCAAGGTCTGCGCCATGCGGGACATCCCCATCTTCACCTTTGTCAACAAGATGGACCGGGAGACCCGGGACCCCTTTGAGCTGTGTGAGGAGCTGGAGAAGGAACTGGGCATCGACACTTACGCTATGAACTGGCCCATCGGCTGCGGCAAGGAGTTCAAGGGCGTGTATGACCGGCAAAACCGCAAGGTCATCCACTTCACCTCCAACACCAATGCCAAAGCGGCCACCGCCACCCAGATCGAGGTGGACGACCCCGCGCTGGATGAACTCATCGGTTCGGTCAAGCACAGCCAGCTGGTGGACGAAATCGAGCTACTGGACGG
Source organism: Oscillospiraceae bacterium (assembly GCA_017624915.1). Taxonomy (GTDB): domain Bacteria; phylum Bacillota; class Clostridia; order Oscillospirales; family Oscillospiraceae; genus Lawsonibacter. Next base: position 9,050 of record JAGAMC010000018.1, read on the forward strand.
TGCCTCCTGCGACTTTGATATGGAGCGGGTGCGCCACGGAAAGCTGTCTCCCGTCTTCTTCGGTTCTGCCCTGACCAACTTTGGTGTGGAGCCCTTTCTGGAGGAGTTCCTGCGCATGACCACCGCGCCGCTGCCCCGCCGGGCAGGGGACGAGGTCATCGACTGCTTTGACGAGGATTTTTCCGCCTTTGTGTTCAAGATCCAGGCCAACATGAACAAGGCCCACCGGGACCGTATCGCCTTCATGCGCGTGGTGTCCGGCCGCTTTGACGCGGAGAAGGAAGTCTACCATATGCAGGGGGGCAAAAAGCTGCGCCTGTCCCGTCCTCAGCAGCTGATGGCCGCCGAGCGGGAGATCATCGAGGAGGCCTACGCCGGCGACATCATCGGCGTGTTCGACCCGGGTATCTTCTCCATCGGCGACACCCTGTGTGCCCCGGGCAAGAAATTCACCTTTGACCCCATTCCCACCTTTGCGCCCGAGCACTTCCAGCGCATCCGCTCTGTGGACACCATGAAGCGCAAGCAGTTCCTCAAGGGCGTGGAGCAGATCGCCCAGGAGGGCGCCATCCAGATCTTCAAGACCCCCTATACCGGCATGGAGGAGGTCATCGTGGGCGTGGTGGGCACCCTGCAGTTTGACGTGCTGGAATACCGCCTGCGCAGCGAGTACAACGTGGAGCTGTATAAAGAGGGCCTGCCCTTTGAGTACCTGCGCTGGGTGGTTCGTGAGGATGAGGACGCACAGCCCCTGAAGGAAGAGGACCTGCTGCTGCCCAACGACGCCAAGCTGGTGGAGGACTACAAGGGCAACCAGCTGATCCTGTTTGCCTCCCAGTGGTCCATCCAGTGGGTCACCGAGCGCAACAAGGGCCTTGTTCTGGCCGAATTCGGCGGCGCGAGGTTTTAACAAAAACGGACTGCGGCAACGCCGCAGTCCGTTTGCTTTACTGTATGTGTACGTGGCTGTTGATGTGGTTTGCGCAGTAGCAGTGATAGCCGCTGCACTTGGAGCAGTAGCGGAACTCCATGTTCCGGTCGTCCGCGTCGGTGATGCCGCACACGGCGCACTTGTGCAGGTAACCCTTCTGCTGCTGGGCCTGCCGCTGGGCGGACTTGAAGTTGATGGTCTGCCGGGAGGTCTGGTGGCGGACGGTGGATCGGCCGCGGTTGAAGAACCGGGTGAGGTCTTCCCAGAAAAACAGCAGATAGTTCAGCAGGGAGGCCACCGGCACCAGAGCCAGCAGATACTGACCCCTGCCGATCCAGGACAGCACGTCAAAGACGATGAACACGCCGTAGACCAGTGCAAGCCATTTTCCCCGAATGGGGATAAAGAAATAGATGCGGAACTCCGCGTCCGGATACAGGGTGGCAAAGGCGAGAAACAGGGACATGTTCACATAGGTCATGTTGACCACACCGGACCAGCGCAGGTCGGTCAGGCCCATGAGCAGACCGACAATGACGGTCAATATGACCCCCAGCCCATAATACACGGTAAAGCGGGTGCTGCCCCAGGCATGCTCCAGATGTGTGCCCAAAAAGTAATAGAGCATGATGGACAGAATAAACCAGATGGGCTGGTAACTGATGGGCACAAAGATGAATGTAAACAGCCGCCAGACCTGCCCCTGAAAGATATATCCCGGAATAAATGAAATCAGGGGGGAGAAGGTTCCTTGACTGGCGATGTCCAGCATCCAGACGATCACGTTGCCGATGGCGATGTACTTCATCAGACCGGGGATGGAAAAGTTGGGGTGTTTATAACAGAATCGGCTCAGCCAGCGGGAAAGGGTGCTCACGGCAAAGACCTCCTTGAGGGTATGATGTTAAATGTATTGTACCCGCCTTTGGCGCAAAAGTCCATGAAGGAACTGTGAATTTTTGGCGGTCTGCCTGCTGCGGGGCTTTTCTTGTGGAAAAAGCTGTGGTAAAATGACATGACATCAATTCATGTACGAAAGGAATTTGTATATGAGCATCGTAAAAGATATGTCCCTGGCCCCCTCCGGTCTGCAGAAGATTAACTGGGTGCGGGACTTTATGCCCGCCCTGTCCGGTATTGAGCAGCGCTTTGAAAAGGAGCAGCCCTTCGCCGGCCTTCGTATTGCCGTCAGCGTTCATCTGGAGGCCAAGACCGCCAATCTGGGCCTGGTGCTGAAAAAGGGCGGCGCGCAGGTCTATCTCACCGGCTGCAACCCCCTGTCCACTCAGGACGATGTGGCCGCCGCGGTGGCCAGTCTGGGGGTGGAGACCTTCGGTATCCACGGCGTGACGCCGGAGCAGTACGAGGACCTGCTGGTGGAGACCCTCAAGTGTCATCCCCACATCGTCATCGACGACGGCGGCGACCTGATCAACCTGCTCAGCGGCCGGTGTAAGGAGTATGCCGACTGCCTGATCGGCGGCTGTGAAGAGACCACCACCGGCATCCACCGTCTCAAGGCCCGTGAGCGGGAGGGGCTGCTGCCCTGCCCCATGATGGCGGTGAACGACGCCAAGGCCAAGCACTACTATGACAATAAATACGGCACCGGCCAGAGCGTGATGGACGGCATCATGCACACCACCAACCTTATTATCGCGGGCAAGACCGTGGTGGTGGCCGGCTACGGCTGGTGCGGCAGCGGCATCGCCCTGCGGGCAAAGGGCATGGGCGCCGACGTGATCGTCACCGAGGTCGATCCCTTTAAGGCGCTGGACGCCACCATGAATGGCTTCCGGGTCATGCCCATGGCTCAGGCGGCGGCACAGGGTGACCTGTTCATCACTGCCACCGGCTGCAAGGACGTGATTACCAGCGAGCATTTCGCCATGATGAAGGACAATGTGCTGCTGTGCAACGCGGGCCACTTTGACTGTGAGGTGGATGTGGCATGGCTGGAGGGAAATGCCGTGGAGAAGGCTTCTCGCCGGGCCAATATCATGGGCTACACCATGGCGGACGGCCGGATGCTGAATGTCATTGCCGACGGCAGACTTGTCAATCTGGCGGCGGGCAACGGACACCCGGCAGAGATCATGGACATGTCCTTTGCGGTACAGGCGCTGGCCGCCGAGTGGCTGGTGAAAAATAAAGATGCGCTGGAGACAAAGGTTTACGACATCCCCGACGAGATCGATTATCAGATTGGCGTGACCAAGCTGGCGGCGCTGGGGCTTGCCATTGACCGGCTGACGGATGAGCAGAAGGCCTATTTGTCCGGCTGGGAGGTATAAGCATGAAAACGATTCTGTTTCAGGGTGACTCCATCACCGATTGTCACCGGGATCGGAACGACCCGGCAAGTATGGGAGAAGGCTATGCCATGCTGGCGGCCCGGCTGTTGGAAAAGAAGTATCCCGGCCAGTTCCGCTTTGTCAACCGGGGAATCAGCGGCAATCGGTCTGTGGACGTATTTGAGCGCCGGCAGGCGGATATCTTTGACGTGAAGCCCGACTATATCAGCATTCTCATGGGCGTCAATGACGTGTGGCATGGGCTGAAGTACGACAAAGGTGTGGATGTGGACACCTATCTGGAGGTTTACAGCAGCCTGCTGAAAGAAATCAGAGAGAAGCTGCCCAACGCCAAGGTCATGCTCATGGAGCCATTTGCCAATGAGGGTACGGCCACCCAGGATGACATTGAAGCGTTTGAAATGGGTGTGGCTATGCGGTCCGAGGCGGTGCAGCTGCTGTGTGCCAAATACGACCTGCCGTTCCTGTCCCTGCAGTTTGACCTGTACGACCTTGAGGAGCAAAAGCCCGCCGGTCACTGGACGCTGGACGGAGTGCACCCCACCCTCAATTTCCACCAGTACATGGCGGAAAAATGGGTCAAAGCCTTTGAAACCTATCTGAAATAAGTAAGAGCCGCCCAAAGGGCGGCTCAGTTTGTCAAAGAAGCCTCGCAGAGTTCGCGCCCGCAGGCGCGAATAGGGTCAAATCAGTTTTCTCCGGCGACATGTGCGTCGGAGAAAACACTTCTCGGCCTGCAAACGTGCGAGTTGTCCGCTTGCAGCGGACAATGAGTGC
>JAGAMC010000019.1 GCA_017624915.1 Oscillospiraceae bacterium
CCTCGCTTTTGAACTCCAGCGCCGGAGAAACCATGGCGTTTGCAAAGCCAGTGATGGGTACCAGCGTGCCTGCCCCGGCAAACTTTGCAATATTGTCAAAAATTCCAAGGCCGGTGAGCAGCGCCGCGGCAAAAATCAGGATCACCGACACCCAGGTGCTGGCCTTCTCCTGATCCAGCCCCGCCGTTTTCAGGGCATTGAGCAGCAGCTGCCCCGCCGTACAGATGGCTCCCCCCACCAAAAAGGCCCACACCATGTTCTTCCACATGGGGGATGGCTTTTCGTGGTCCTTTACAAATTTATCGTATTCCTGATTGGTCATATCCATGGCAATACCTCCTGTTGGCTTAGTGTCCCTCTGCAAACAGGAAAAATACCAAACTTGCAACTTTTGGTCCCGTGGTTTAGAATATTTAAAACACGATTCGGGACAGGAGGCGAAGTATGGATCTGTATTTGTGCGAAAATATAGCCCGGCGCGAGGACGCCTATGCCCTGCTGGCCCATGCCGTCCGCCGCCGCTGGGGTCTGGTGGAACTGCCCCGGATCGCCCGGGGCGAACAGGGCAAGCCCTTTTTCCCCGCCTTTCCCCAATACCACTTCAACCTCAGCCACAGCGGAAGCTTCGCCCTGTGTGCTTTGGACACTCAGCCCGTGGGTGTGGACATTGAGGTCATCCGCCCCCACCACCCCCGCCTGCACGAGCGCATCTGCTCTGAGGTTCAGCTGGCGTGGCTGGAGAAACAGCCCGACCGGCAGACGGCCTTACTGCGCCTGTGGACATTGAAGGAAAGCCGCGTAAAATACACCGGTCTGGGTCTCACCACCCCCCTGCGCTCCATTGATATCCCCCTGTCCGATGAGCCGCGTTCGGAACTGGACGGTCTGGTTTTCCAGTCCTTTTCCTGCCATGACTGGTGCGCCGCACTATGCGGACACACCGATCCCGCATCCATTGTTACCATCTGAGCAAAAAACGTTCCCCAAAACTTGACACCGCCAAAAAGGGATGATAATATACTGATTTGTAAAGCGCTGTGAACGGAAAAGTAACATTCCACCCGGCCAACAGAGAGGGACCGCCACCGACTGAAAGCGGGCCCGGGCAGGAGAATGCGAAGTGCGTCCGGGAGCGCGGCGGGTAATGCCGCCCGGCTTGGCCCCGATATCGGCTATGAAGTGATAAATGAGAGTGGAACCGCGAGTGATCGCCTCTTATGCCCGCTGTGGGTGTAAGGGGTTTTTATTTTACCCTCTCATTGTCCGCAAAAAGGAGCATACTATGTTCAAATCCCTGAACGAAACGCTGGAGGCGTATCAGAAGCGCGACCCCGCCGCCCGCTCCAAGCTGGAGATATTCCTGCTCTACCCCGGTGTCCACGCCACCCTGTACCACCGGCTGGCCCACTGGTGTTTCCTTCACCACATGAAATTCCTTGCCCGGTGCGTGTCACAGTGGAGTCGGTTCTGGACGGGCATCGAGATCCACCCCGGCGCCACCATCGGCCGCCGTCTGGTCATTGACCACGGCATGGGCATCGTCATCGGCGAGACCGCCGAGATCGGTGACGACTGCCTGCTCTACCACGGCGTCACCCTGGGCGGTACCGGCAAGGATCAGGGCAAGCGCCACCCCACCATCGGAAACAACGTGCTGGTCTCCACCGGCGCCAAGGTCCTTGGTCCCTTCAAGGTCGGGGACAACGCCCGCATCGCCGCCAATGCCGTGGTGCTGACCGAGGTACCTGAAAATGCCACCGCCGTGGGCATCCCTGCTCAGATCGTCCGCATCGCCGGGCAGTCTACCCACTTCGCCGACGACGTGGATCAGACCAGCATCAACAACCCCACCCTCGACAAGCTGGCCGCTCTGGCCAAGCGGCTGGAGGAACTGGAACAGAAGATACAGGAAAAGGAGAGCTGACCTATGTATTTGTATAATTCCGCAACCCATAAAAAAGAAGAATTCCAGACCCACACTCCCGGCCGTGTGGAGATGTACACCTGCGGCCCCACCGTGTACCACTTTGCCCACATCGGCAACCTGCGCTCCTACATCATGGAGGACGTGCTGGAAAAGTTCCTGCGCTACGAAGGCTATGACGTCAACCGCGTCATGAACATCACCGACGTGGGCCATCTGACCAGCGACGCCGACGAGGGCGAGGATAAAATGCTCAAGGGCGCCAAGCGCGAGAACAAGTCCGTCATGGACATCGCCAAGTTCTACACCGACGCCTTCTTTGCCGACTGCGAGAAGCTGAACATCAAGGTCCCTGAAGTCGTCCAGCCCGCCACCGGCCTCATCGACGAGTTTATCACCACCGTTCAGGGCCTGCTGGACAAGGGCTTTGCCTATTTTGCCGGCGGCAATGTGTACTTTGACACCAGCAAGCTGGACAGCTACCACGTCTTCCACAACCATGAGGAAGATGCGCTGGACGTGGGCGTGCGCGAGGGCGTGGAGGAGGACTCCAACAAGCGCAACAAGAACGACTTTGTGCTCTGGTTCACCAAGTCCAAGTTCGAGGATCAGGCCCTGAAGTGGGACTCCCCCTGGGGCGTGGGCTATCCCGGCTGGCACATCGAGTGCTCCTGTATCTCCATGAAGTTCAACGGCGAGTATCTGGACCTGCACTGCGGCGGCATCGACAACGCCTTCCCCCACCACACCAATGAGATCGCCCAGTCCGAGGCATATCTGGGCCACCCCTGGTGCAAGCAGTGGTTCCATGTGGCCCACCTGAACACCAACTCCGGCAAGATGTCCAAGAGCAAGGGCGAGTTCCTCACCGTCTCCCTGCTGGAGGAAAAGGGCTACGACCCCATCGTGTACCGCTTCTTCTGCCTGCAGAGCCACTACCGCAAGGGTCTTGTGTTCTCCTGGGAGAATCTGGACAACGCCACCGTGGCGTTCCAGAAGCTGATCAGCCGCATTGCCGCCCTGAAGCCGGACAACGGTGAAGTGGACGGCGCTGTGCTGGCGGAGTACGAAGACAAGTTCAAGTCTCTGGTGGGCAACGACCTGAACACCTCCATGGGCGTCACCGCCCTGTACGATGTGCTCAAGGCCAAAACCACCGACGCCACCAAGCTGGCTATTCTGGCAAGCTATGACAAGGTCCTTTCCTTGTCACTTCTCGACAAGGCCGCCAAGGTCCGCGAGGAGCAGGCCAAGGCCCAGACCGCCAAGGCGGCAGGCGGCTACACCGTCACCGGCGAGGGCGATCCTGCCATCGACGCTCTGGTTCTGGCCCGGGGCGAGGCCAAGAAGGCCAAGAACTTTGCCGAGGCCGACCGCATCCGTGACGAGCTGAAAGCCATGGGCGTGGAGGTCACCGACGTGCCCGGCGGCGCAAGCTGGAAAAAAGTATAATCAGATAAAAACGAGCCATCAAATGATGGCTCGTTTTTTATCCCTCACACCGCGGCACGGTGGAGCCGCCGTAAGGCATGGCGATGACCTTTGCGTCTTCCCCCAGCTTCTGCACCGCCGCCTCATAGGCGGCCTGCACATTGGAAAAGGGCGTCATAAAACATTTTTTCACCAGCTCAGGTTCCAAATCAGACACCAGATAGATCTGCGCACGCTCCAGCACCATGGCGATGGCCGCCGCCTTGTGCCCGCCCAGACGAAAGTCCTTTGTGATGCGCTCGATCAGGTCCCCGGGCTTTTCCGCTTCCAGCAACCACTGTTCAAAGGTCTTTTCTCCGAGTCCCTCCCTGCAGGAACCCATAAGGATGATAACACCGCCGTCCCGAACGGCGTGCTTTGCGTTGTCCAGCGCCTTTTGGGTCTGATAGAGGTTCAGATCCTTGGGCGCGCCCCCCTGACTGACCATCACGATGTCCGCCCGGTGCCCGATTTTGATTTGATACATAGTGTCCAGAAAGGCACAGCCCGCCCGGTGAGCGGCGGTCACGTCACCGGCCACCGCACGGACGATCTGCTTGTGCTCGTCCAGCACCACATTGCAGATAAAGTCCACCCCGCAAATAGCGGCCGCCTCTTCGATATCCCGACGCAGAGGATTTGTGGTCAGATTGCCAACGCAGGCCTCCTCCCGCACCATCATGCTGTGGTTGGCCTGAATGGCCTCACGGGTGGACACACCGGGCATAATGGCCTTGGCTCCGCCGGAATAGCCGGCAAAATAGTGGTACTCAATATTCCCAAGGCAGATGCGCCGGTCCGCCTGGGCTACCACACGGGTAATATCCACCGGCGTACCTGCGGACGTGGTCCCCATGTGAATGCAGTCCGCGGGGTCGCTGTCCACACAGCGAATTTCAGAAAAAGCCCGCTCACCGGCAAGCTTTCTGCGCTCCTCCTGTGTGTGAGGTCGGTGACTGCCCAAAGCAAAGACCAGCGTAATATCCCGGGCCTCGACCCCCGCGGCATACAGCTCGTCCAGCAGGGGCCCTATGACCATATGTGTGGGCATGGGCCGGGTGATATCACTTGTAACGATGGCGATCTTTTCGCCGGGATGCACCATGTCCTGCAGGCGCGGGGAACCGATGGGTTCCTCCAGCGCACGGCGCACCTCTTCCTCCCCTGTCAGAGCATACTCAACCGGGTTGGGCGTCAGGACCTGCTGAACACACGTTTCCGGCAGTTCCACGTACTGGGTCTGCGCACCGATTCGAAAATCCAGTTTCATACCATTCACTCCATTTATATTGTGTAGGCTATAAAGGCTGTTTTCATAATATTATGGAGTTTTTTATTTGTAAAATAGATATCCCTTTGACTTCTATAGCAAAATGCTATACAATGTGTCTGAGGTGAGCATGTATGACCCTGCTGCAGCTAAAATATTTTACAGCGGTGTGTTCCCACGGTTCTGTATCTGCCGCCGCGGACAGCCTGTTCCTTGCCCAGCCATCCCTGTCCGCTGCGATCCGGGAATTGGAGCAGGAGTTCGGCGTTCCCCTGTTCCGACGGCATCACCGGGGCATGGCACTGACACCTGAGGGGGAAAAGCTGTTCTCCATGGCCCAATCCCTGCTGTCTCAGGCGGAACAGGCACAGCGGCTCATGGCCGAGCTGGGAAAAAGGCGCATGGTCCTTCGATTGGGTATCCCCCCCATGATCGGCTCACTGCTGCTGCCCACTCTGTTCCGGGACTTTCTCCCCCTCTATCCTGACTTGACTCTGACCACCATTGAGGAGGGCAGACAGGATCTGCTGTCAAAGCTGGAGAACGATCAGCTGGATCTGGCCATTCTCCCCCATGACCTGCCTCTTTCTTCTTCCCTGTCCTCGCTGGAGCTTGGACAGCTGGAGACCGTGTGCTGTGTCAATGTGGACCACCCGCTCGCCCGGCGGTCCGATATTTGCCCGGAAGTTCTGGCCGACACCCCTCTGGTCCTGTTTCAGAACAGCTTCTTCCAGACGGAAGTCGTCAAGAACTGGTTTGTCCGCTCTCAGGTCACGCCTAACATTTTGCTTCAGACCGGGCAGCTGTCCACACTGCAAAGCGTGGTGTCCAGCACAAATGCAGCCGGTTTTCTGTTCCGCCCGCTGCTGGAGGGGCAGGACCGTCTGCGGCCGCTCGCTCTCTCTCAGCCCGTCCTGACCAGGGTAAGCCTGTGCTGGAACCGGCAAAGCACCTCCTTCTCCGCTATGAAACTGCTGCGGGACTTTCTGGCCTCCGCCGCACCTTTGTTTGGAGCATAAAAACACGGCCGGGCTAACGCCCGGCCGTGTTGCTTTATCTGTGTTTACTTCAAAAACCCGTTTACGATCTGCTCCTCCGCCTCCTGCTCGGTGAGTCCCAGGGTCATCAGCTTGATCAGCTGCTCTCCTGCGATCTTGCCGATGGCCGCCTCGTGGATGAGGCTTGCGTCAATGCTGTTGGCGGTGATCTCCGGCACGGCGGTCACATGGGCCTGATCCATAATAATGGCGTCGCACTCGGTGTGGCCGGAACAGGCGTTGTTGCCGTTGATGCGGGAGAAGAACTCCTGCCGGGACTGATCCTTGGCCACGCTGCGGGAGATGACGTTGGCGCTGGAGCCCTCGCCGTTCAGATCCACGGTAAAGTCCGTCTTGGCAAACTGCTGACCGTGGGTCATGATCTTCTCCCGGACGATGAGGGTGGCCTTGTCAGCCAGCTTGGCACTGGTCTTGCGGGCGGTGGAGTCCACGCCCTTGATCTGGGTGGTCTCCATCTCCATGTAGCTGCCCTCATCCAGCTCCACAACGCTCTCGGGGTTCATTACCCGCTGTCCGTTTCCGTCGCCGTCGGCGTAGTGGCGCTCCACATACTTGACCCTGGCATTCCTGCCCACAAAGAAGCGGTGCACGCCGTCGTGCTGACTGGTCTGGTCGCCGCAGTTGTGAATGCCGCAGCCGGCCACGATGGTCACGTCGCAGTCCTCGCCGATGAAGAAGTCGTTGTAGACCACTTCCTTCAGACCGGTCTGGCTGATCAGGACAGGGATGTGGACGCTTTCGTTCTTCGTTCCCGGCTTGATGATAATGTCGATACCGGGCAGGTCCTTTTTATTAACAATGTCGATATTCGCAGTGGTGTTCCGGGCGGCGGACTGGCCGTTGGCCCGAATGTTATAAGCCCCCTCGGGCACTTCATGCAATTCAGCAACCTGCTCCAGCAGGGTGCGTTCAATGGTATCCATACTCAAGCCTCCTTTTTACAGCTTGTCGGCCAGCACGCTGCACACGCTGCCGGTGCCGGCCAGCAGGTGGGGCAGCACCTCGTCCCGGGTGCCTGCGGCCTGCACCTGACCGCCCGCCAGCACAATGATCTTGTCCGCAATGTTCAAAATCCGCTCCTGATGGGAGATGATCATGATGGAGCCGTTGATCTTCTCGTGCATCTTCTCAAACACCTGAATGAGGTTGGAAAAAGACCACAGGTCGATGCCTGCCTCCGGCTCGTCGAACACGGACAGCTTGGTGCCCCGGGCAATGATCATGGCAATTTCAATACGCTTGAGCTCGCCGCCGGACAGGGAGGCATTCACCTCCCGGTTGATGTAGTCCTTGGCGCACAGGCCCACTTCAGACAGGTAGTCACAGGCCTCGGACACGCCGATGGGCTTGCCCGCCGCCAGCGTGATCAGATCCCGCACCGTCAGCCCCTTGAAGCGCACAGGCTGCTGAAAGGCAAAGCTTACGCCCTTTTGTGCCCGCTGGGTGATGTCCAGATCGGTAATGTCCTCCCCATCCAGAATAATGCGGCCGGTGGTGGGCTTAATGATACCGGCGATGACCTTGGCCAGGGTGGACTTGCCGCCGCCGTTGGGACCGGTGATGGCCACAAAGCGCTCGTTGATAGTCAGGCTGATGTCCTTTAATATTTCTTTGCTGTGCTCCGGGGTGTTGACCTCAAAGCTTATATTCTTAAGTTCCAGCATGGTGGATCCCTCCGTTATACTGCACCGGTCTTCGACCGGATCATTCCTTATCAAGAACCATTACTATTTTAGCATAGACATAATAAAATGTCCAGACATATTTTGCCGCTTTTTCCTGTTTGTCAGACAAAGACGGTTAAAAACCTGTTCCTACGACATTCAACGCCTATTATACTGATTTTCCTCTTGCTTTTCAATAGCGTTTGTGGTATAAAAGAGGTTAGTTTAAACGCGAAGAACGGGAAAATAGCGTGTTTTCGCTCAGCAGAGAGAGGCGGTCACCGGCTGAAAGCCGCCTTGGAGCGTGTCGCTTGGTTCGCCCGGGAGCAGCTGTGGAGACACAGACGGCCGCCCGCCGTTATCGGGGTACAAGTGCGCACCGCAGGGTGCGAATGCGGGTGGTACCGCGGAAGGTTTGCCTTTCGTCCCAGTCTTTGGGAGGAAAGGCTTTTTTGTTGCCTTCAAAGAGTAAATAACATCTGAAAGGATGAACACCATGAAAGAACAGTTAGCAAAGATCCGCGCGGAAGCGCTGGCCGCCTTCCAGGCCGCCAGGGACGCTTCGGAACTGGACGCTCTGCGCGTGCAGTATCTGGGCAAAAAGGGCGAGCTGACCGGCGTGCTGAAGATGATGGGCAAGCTGTCCGCCGAGGAGCGGCCCGCCATGGGGCAGCTGGCCAACGAGGTGCGCGCCGCGCTGGAGCAGGCCATCGAGGTCACCTCCCAGAAGCTTTCTGAGGCCGCTCTGGTCCAGCAGCTCAAGGACGAGGCTCTGGACGTGACCATCCCCGGCACACAGGTGAAGATGGGCCACAAGCACCCCATGTACATCGCACTGGACGAGATCAAGGACATCTTCATCGGCATGGGCTTCACCGTGCTGGACGGCCCGGAGGTTGAGCTGGCCGAGTACAACTTCGACCGCCTGAACGCCGAGGAGGGGCACCCCTCCCGCGACTGGTCCGACACCTTCTATTTCGACGAGGACAGCCGGGTCATGCTGCGCTCCCAGACTTCCCCCATGCAGGTGCGCGCCATGGACTCCATGGAGCTGCCCATCCGCATCGTGGCTCCCGGCCGTGTGTACCGCAAGGACGAGGTGGACGCCACCCACTCCCCCATGTTCCATCAGGTGGAGGGCATGGTCATCGACAAGGGCGTGACCATGGCCGACCTGAAGGGCACTTTGAACACCGTGGTGGAGCAGCTGTACGGCAAGGGCACCAAGACCCGCTTCCGTCCCCACCACTTCCCCTTCACCGAGCCCTCCTGCGAGATGGACGTCCAGTGCCACAAGTGCGGCGGCGTTGGCTGCCCCACCTGTAAGGGCGAGGGCTGGATCGAGCTGCTGGGCGCGGGCATGATCCACCCCAAGGTGCTGCAGATGGCCGGCATCGACACCGAGATCTATTCCGGCTGGGCTTTCGGCATCGGTCTGGAGCGCACCGCCATGCGCCGGTTCAAGATCGCCGACCTGCGCCTCATCTTCGAAAACGATATCCGTTTCCTCGAGCAGTTCTGAGAAAGGAGCGTATGAACAATGAATCTGAGCAGAAAATGGCTGAATGAATTTGTCACTGTTGATGCCTCCGACAAGGAATTTGCCGAGGCTATGACCCTGTCCGGCTCCAAGGTGGAGGTCACCGAGGATCTGGGCGCTGAGATCTCCAACGTGGTCGTGGGCAAGGTGCTGTCCATGGAGCGCCACCCCGACTCCGACCATATGTGGGTGTGCCAGATCTGTGTGGGCAACCCCGACGAGCCCATCCAGATCGTCACCGGCGCGTGGAACGTCCACGTGGGCGATATGGTTCCCGTGGCCAAGCACAAGTCCACCCTGCCCGGCGGCATCAAGATCGAAAAGGGCAAGCTGCGCGGCGTGCCCTCCAATGGTATGCTGTGCGGTCTGTCCGAGCTGGGTCTGGACGAGCGCGACTTCCCCTATGCCGTCATCACCGCCGCCGCCATTCTGGGCGACTACAAGCCCCTGGACCCCGAAAAGCCCTCTATCCCCGCTGACATTCAGCCCGGCCATAAAATCTACGGCCCCGTGGTGGCCGCTGAGGTGACCGCCGTTTCCAACGCCGGAGTCAACCTGTGGAATGTCACCGTCAACGACGGCAAGGCAGACGCTCAGGTCCTCACCCCCTGCCAGAACCTGCACGAGGGCGATCTGGTGGCCTATAACACCAAGTCCGCCTCCATCTGCACCCTTGCCGACCTGCACGCCCAGCAGGCGGAGTTCCCCCACTGCATCCCCGACGGCATCTTCATCCTCCACGAGGAGGGCATCGCCTGCGGCGACGACCTGAAGCCCGTCATTGGTGCGGACGATCATGTGGTGGAATTTGAGATCACCCCCAACCGCCCCGACTGCCTGTCCGTTATCGGTCTGGCCCGTGAGGCGGCGGCTACCTTTAACGCCGAATTGCGCCTGCACACCCCGGTGGTCAAGGGCGGCGCCGAGGGCAGCCTGTCCGAGCTGCTGGACGTGGAGACCCCCGCCGACGACCTGTGTCCCCGCTACACCGCCCGCATGGTGCGCAACGTGAAGATCGCTCCCTCCCCCAAGTGGATGCGCGAGCGCCTGCGCGCCATGGGCGTGCGCCCCATCAACAACATCGTGGACATCACCAACTATGTCATGCTGGAGTACGGTCAGCCCATGCACGCCTTTGACTACCGCTATGTCAAGGGCGGCAAGATCGTGGTGCGCCGCGCCGAGGACGGCGAGGAACTGACCACGCTGGACGGCAACGTGCGCAGGCTCAACTCCAATATGCTGGTCATCGCCGATGACACCCGGGCCGTGGGCCTTGCGGGCATTATGGGCGGTCTGAACAGCGAGATCGTGGAAGACACCGTGGACGTGGTGTTCGAGTCCGCCAACTTCAACGGCACCTGCATCCGCAAGACCGCTCTGGCTCTGGGTATGCGTACAGAGGCCTCTGCCAAGTTCGAAAAGGGTCTGGACATCCTGAACACCCTGCCCGCCGTGGATCGCGCCTGCGAGCTGGTGGAGCTGCTGGGTGCAGGCGAAGTGGTGGACGGCGTCATCGATATCCTCAACTACGTTCCCCAGCCCAAGACTCTGGAACTGCGCGCGGACAAGATCAACGAACTGCTTGGTACTGACGTGTCCAGGGATGAGATGGTGCGCATCCTGCGCAAGCTGGACTTCACCGTGGAGGGCGACATGGTCACCGTTCCCTCCTGGCGCGGCGATGTGGAGCACTACTCCGACCTTGCCGAGGAAGTGGCCCGTTTCTTTGGTTACAACAACATCCCCTGCACCCTCATGCGCGGCCAGACCACTCTGGGCGGCTACTCCGAGGCTCAGAAGCTGGAGCAGCTGCTGGGCACCGTGTGCCGTACCTGCGGCTATGACGAGATCATCACCTACTCCTTCATCTCCCCCACCTACTACGACAAGATCCGCTGGGACGCTGACGATGCCCGCCGCAGCTCCTTCAGGATCCTGAATCCTCTGGGCGAGGACACCTCCATCATGCGCACCACCGTGCTGCCCTCCATGCTGGAGATCCTGACCCGCAACTACAACTTCCGCAACAAGGCCGCCAAGCTGTACGAGATCGGCCGCATCTACCTGCCCGGCGGCGAGGACGGTCTGGCTGTTGAGAACAAGGTTCTCTCCATCGGTGCCTATGGCCCCGATATGGACTTCTTCTCTATGAAGGGCGTCATCGAAGCTGTGCTGAAGGCCATTCGTGCCGAGGACGTGTCCTTCGAGGTCCCCTGCCGTCCCAATCCCTCCTATCACCCCGGCCGCTGCGCCGATGTGTATGTGGGTGCCCGCCGAATCGGCGTATTCGGTCAGATCCATCCTCTGGTGGCCAAGAACTACGGCGTGGATGCCGAGCTGTACTGTGCCGAGCTGGACTTTGGCCAGCTGATGTGCGCCAAGGGCGCGGACGCCCAGTACATCCCCCTGCCCAAGTTCCCCGCCGTCACCCGCGATATCGCCGTGGTGTGCGAGGAGGCCGTCACCGTGGGCGCGCTGGAAGCCGCCATCCGCAAGGGCGGCAAGAGCCTGCTCAAGGAGGTCGCCCTGTTCGACATCTACCGTGGCAAGGGCGTGGACGAGGGCAAGAAGTCCGTGGCCTTCAATCTGGTCCTCCGGGCCGACGACCGCAGCCTGACTGCCGAGGAGGCCGATGCCGACGTCAAGTCCATTCTGGACGCTCTGGAAAAAGAGTGCGGTGCCGTGCTGCGCTGATAAGACCCAAAAATTTGAGGGACGCCCATCGGGCGTCCCTCTTCTACTCTTCTTCCATATACTGCTCTTCCGCCTGCTGCTGTGCACAGAGGAGCGTTCGGCGGGCAAGACCGTAATTTTCCTGTTCCATGTGCTCCAAAGCGTCTGCAAGGGCCGCAAAAAGTTTGAAGTATAGCTTCTCATAATTCGGCATAAAATCACCCCCAGCAATTATATCCGAATTTAAGATATATTGCAATATCTCATTTTCAGATGTTCTATGCTTTTTGCGGGTGATAATTATGCGCTATGATATGATGAAATTCGAAACTATCCGCAGTCTGCGCATTGATAACGGGTATACGCAGGCACAAATTGCAGAATATCTGAATGTCAAGCAGAATACCTACTCGCAGTATGAAGTTGGAACTTTGAACTATCCTATCGATGTGTTACTGAAGCTCGCAGACTTCTACAATGTCAGCGTGGACTATCTTCTTGGCCGCACAGACATCAGGACTCCTTATCCGAAAAAGTGACCCTATGCTCAAAAATGGAGGAAACCCGTTGGGTTTCCTCCATTTTTTCACGCTGAATATCCGTCCTTATCCGGCACAGGCACACCATACGATAAAGCCCACCAGAGCAGCCAGCGCCGTCAGAGAGAGGACCACTGCTCTTGTGCTGCCCTTGCCTGCATAGCCTTTGCTCCCTACACACAGGTTGCGCAGCATCATGTGGTCGTCGGTCAGGCCCATCTGGGCGAAAAAGGATTCATTCATCGGAAGACGCATAACAATACCTCCTTTAAACACGCGGCCTTTTCTTCGTTAATATTTTAACATATTCTTGTGGAGGTGTCAAGTGCGTATCTTGTTTCACGCCTCCACCTGAACAAAGCTTACCGCATTTTCCTCCGACCGTCCACCAACTTTAATTTGCACGGGCTGTTTTTTCAGGGGAACTTCAGGTTTCCAACCCGTTTACCGGCCCGGCCTTACTGTTTCGCGGCTACCGCTTCCGCAACCCGGATGCCGTCCACGGCGGCGGACACGATGCCGCCGGCATAGCCCGCTCCCTCGCCGCAGGGGTACAGTCCCCGCAGGGCGGACTGATACGTCTCGTCTCTGGTAATGCGCACCGGCGAGGAAGACCGGGTCTCCACCCCCGTGAGCACCGCCTCCGGGTCGGCAAACCCCCGCAGCTTCCGGTCCAGCAGCGGGATGGCATCACGCAGGGTGTCCGTCACATAGCCGGGCAGACAGTCCTCCATCCGGGTCCAGGTCACGCCGGGGCGATAGGTGGGCGTAATGCGCCCTTGCCCCGCAGAGGGCCGCTGGGCCAAAAAGTCGCCCACAAGCTGGGCGGGAGCCGACCAGTTCTCCCCTCCCAGCTGAAAGGCCGCCTGCTCCCACTGTTCCTGAAAGCGCACACCGGCCAGCGAGTCGCCGCCGGGGAAGTCGGCGGGACCAACTCCCACCAGAAAACCGCCGTTGATATTCGCGCCATCCCGGGCCCGCAGGCTCATACCGTTGGTCACCAGCTGCCCCTGCTCCGAGGCGGCGGCCACCACCTGACCGCCGGGACAGACACAGAAAGAGAAAGCCGACCGCCCGTTGGGCAGATGGCAGGCCAGCTTGTAGTCCGAAGGGGGCAGCTGCTCCCAGGCCGGGCCGTACTGGCGCAGGCTCACCGCCTGCTGGCTGTGCTCGATGCGCACGCCCACAGCAAAAGGCTTCTGTTCCATGGGCACCCCCGCCTGTTCCAGCATACGGAAGGTGTCCCGGGCCGAATGTCCGGGCGCAAGGATCAAGGCTTTACACTCAAGTTCATACCGACCTTTTTTATCTTCCACGGTGATGCTCTCAACGCCGTCCGTCCCCGTCTTCAGACCGCAAAGCCGGCTTTCAAAGCGCACATCGCAGCCAAGGCTGATCAATTCCTGTCGGATGCTTTTTACCACCTGCCGCAGCACATCGGTTCCGATATGGGGTTTGTGGGACCAGACCACATCCTCCGGCGCGCCGTGGCGGACCAGCGTCTCCAGCACGGCGCCGATGCGGCCGTCATGGGTGCCGGTGGTCAGTTTGCCGTCGGAAAAGGTGCCCGCTCCCCCCTCGCCAAACTGGACGTTGGACACCGGATCAAGTCCGCCGCCGGTCCAGAAACGCTCCACATCCCTTGTCCGCTCATCCACCGGGCGTCCCCGCTCCAGCACGATGGGCGCAAGTCCGGCCCGGGCCAGAAACAGGGCTGCAAACAGGCCCGCCGGACCCATACCCACCACCACCGGCGGGTGAGACAGTTTCGTCTTTACCTCGGGGAACACATAGTGCTCCGGGGCGTACAGGGCGGCCTTGCGGCTGTCCGCACCGCGCACAACAGCCTGCTCCCGCTCCACGGTCACATCCACGGTATACACGTAGTGAACGTCACTTTTATTGCGCGCGTCAATGGACTGCCGGGCCACGGACATGGCCCGGATCTGTCCGGGGCGGATGTTCAGCACCCGGGCCGCCCGCTTTTTCAGTTGTTCCATATCCCCGTCCAGGGGCAGGGGCAGATCACGTACCCGGATCATGGTCCTCACCTCACAAGTTATTGTATTCAGTCTACCACACAACACGAAAAAAAGAAAGCCGCAGACCTGACAGTCTGCGGCTTTGCGTTATGTTTGTACGGCACTTACTCTGCCTTGGGTCCCTCGTCGGCCAGATCCTCGGCGGTAACATCCTCGGCCACCACCTGAGCGGCGGGGATCTCCTCCACAATGACGGCGTCTGCGGCGGCGGCATCCACCTCTTCGTCACCATCCTTCAGATCCTCGATCCTGGCGTTGTTGGCGGCAATATTGGCCTTGGCGGCGTCGATCCTGCCGCAGGCGGCAGCATAGGCGGCCTCGGGGGTAGCACCCTTCTCGGCATAGTAGATCTTGCCCAGCTCCAGATATGCCTTTTTGATGGCATCCTGCTCGCCCATATTGGCAGCCTTGAGCTTGGCGATCTCCGCCAGCTGCTTGGATTTGGCAACGCCGGTCTGAGCCAGATCGCCCACCTTTTCGCCAATATCGGAGACGGTCTCTTTCAGTTTATCAAAATTCAGCTTGTCAAATAACGCCATGGTAGTTCCTCCTTATCAATAACGATGGGATTTCCAGATATAACTTATATCTGTGCTTATTTTACTCTGTTTTTTCCTCCGGTGCAATATCCCGGCGTGGAATTTTATTTGCGCTGCGTCCCAATGGGTGCTATACTGAACAAAACACCATTCTTTTCCGGGAGGTGGAACTATGCTGAAAAAGTCCGGCGCGCTGGGCGCACGCCTGTGTACACTATGCGCAGCATGCTTCTGCGCCGTTATCCTGATCCAGAATCTGCTGCGGCTGCCCGTCGGACAGCCGGCAGTGGTGCTTTTGGGCCTGCTGGCCGGTGCGGGCGTGCTGTGGCTGTGCATACGCTTTCTGCGTCCCTTCCGCGGCTTTGCCGCGGCGCTGTTTCTGCTGCGTTTTGCCCTTGCTGTGTTCTTTATTCTATGGCTGGACTCCCGGCCCGTGCAGGATTTCAACACCATGTACACCGCCGCCCAACAGCTGGCTCAGGGCAGCCGCGCCTATCTGGACAACATCTATTTCTTCAACTGGGCCTATCAGTCCGCCTTTGTAGCCTATGAGTCGCTGGTCATCAGCCTGTTTGGCGACGGCCTGCTGCCCCTGCAGCTGCTCAACGCCGCCTATCTGGCGGGAACGAATGTGCTGGTCTATCTCATCGCCCGGCGGCTCGTGTCGGAAAAATCCGCTATGACTGTCGGCGTTCTCTACGCCCTCTACCCCGCTCCTCTGTTTTTGGCGGGGGTGCTGACCAACCAGCATCTGTCCGTATTTTTGCTTTACAGCGCCCTGTATCTTCTGATTTCCAAGCCAGACCTGTCCCCCCTGCGGGCGGTGGGCGCAGGGGCGCTGATTGCACTGGGCAACGCCATGCGTCCCATCGGTGTGATCCTGATGCTGGCGGGGCTGATCTGGGCTGTGCTGTGCGCCATGAAGCAGGCCGATGTGCGCAGGCTCCTGTCCGGCGCCGCGCTGGCAGCAAGCTGCTTTTTGGTGGGTGCGCTGCTTTCCGGTCTGATCGTGTTCTCGAGCATTAACCCCGAGGGGCTTACAAACAACCAGCCCATGTGGAAGTTTGTGGTGGGACTTAATCAGGACAGCAGCGGCTGCTGGAATCGCGCCGATTATGACGCGTTCCTCTCCCTGCCCACGGAAGAAGCCCATCAAGCCATGGTCGAAACGGTGAAGGAGCGCCTGAGTGTCGGTCCGGGAAAACTGGCCGACCTTGCCTGGCGCAAGAGTGCCGTTATGTGGGCGGGCAACGAGGACCTGTACTGGGGCTTCGGCCATCTGGACCAGGAGTCCACCGCTCTGGCCTTCCCCGTCACCCTGTCCTGGAACTCCATGCAGCTGCTGCTGGGTTCGCTGGACAAGGGGATCTATCTGCTGGGGATCATCCTTGCGCTGTCCTCCCTGCTGCTGTACCTGCGCAAAAAGGAAAATTGCGGTCCATCCCTGCCCCTGATCCTGCTGTTATGTGGGTACTACGCTGTCCATCTGATCGTCGAAGTGCAGGTGCGCTACCGCTACTTCCTGATGCCCTGCATTTTTATTCTGGGCGCTCTGGCTCTTGACCGGCTGCGCTGCCGAAGATAGAATAACACGCCCTGCGTCCAAGACGCAGGGCGTGCTTTATACTTTTATGCCGCAATATGTCAGCCACTTGAAAAACAGGACAGACCGCAGTCCGAAGGTCACCGTCTGCTCCGTCTCCAGCGGGAACGGAGGCAGCAGCACCTCCCCTGCTTCGGTGGTATACAAACGGTAGCGCTTATTCAAAAACCGCTCCCGCATCCGGGTATCCACAAAGTGAACGTGCAGTTCGGTGATTTCAAAGTCGGAGTTGTTGACCTCTACCAGCTCCACCGCGACGGTGCGCTTTCCACTCTTTTCCATGTACGCCAGCAGATCCGGCTCATATCGGAATTCCATGTGTATCCCCCCTGCCCCAATTATACCCCGTCCGGGCTTAGGGTGCAATGTGATTTTTATATCCGTCCTCCTGTTGTCTTTCCCAGCAGGAAAACAATTTTTCCGAAGCTCCCCTTTACTTTCACATGCTACTGTGATAAAATCATAGCATCTGTACGCCGCCCACCGGCGGGAAAGGAAGGCAATCCATGAAACAGCCTACCAGAGAGCAGGACGACACTCTGTATCAGGCCATTCTCACCCTGAAAGACCTTGACGAGTGCCGCCGCTTTTTCCACGATCTGTGCACCGTGTCCGAACTGCGCGCTATGGAGCAGCGCATGGAGGTGGCTCTGCTGCTGGACGACGGACTGATCTATAACGACATTCTGGAGCGTACCGGTGCCTCCAGCGCCACCATCAGCCGGGTCAACCGCGCCCTGCTGTACGGTGCCGACGGCTATAAGACCGTCATCCCCCGTCTGAGGCCCAGCGACGAATGAGCAGCTATGATTTTCTCGCCGGCTGCTATGACCGGCTGACCTACGATGTGGACTACCGCGCCTGGGCAGACTATATTGAAAAGCACTTCAAAAAGCGCGGTCTGCCCGGAAACACCGTGCTGGATCTGGCCTGCGGCACCGGCTCGCTGACTTACGAGCTGGCCCGGCGGGGCTATGAGATGATCGGCGTTGACCTGTCCCCGGACATGCTGGCACAGGCCGCGGACAAAAACCGCCAGGTGGACGGCATCCAACCCATCTTCCTGTGTCAGAGCATGGACAAGCTGGACCTGTACGGCACCATTGACGCATGTGTTTGCTGTCTGGACAGCGTCAACTATGTCACCACCCCCCAAAAACTGCGCCGCGCCTTTGAGCGGATCCACCTGTTTCTCATGCCCGGCGGCCTGTTTCTGTTTGACATCAACACCCCCGCCAAGCTGGAGGGGCTGGACGGTCAGGTCTTTCTGGACGAGACGGAGGACACCTACTGCGTCTGGCGCGCGGAATATTCAAAGCGCCGGCGGGTATGCTCCTATTTTATGGACATCTTCTGTCTTGATGAGGATACCGGCCTGTGGGATCGGGGCGAGGAGCTGCACGAGGAGTATGCCTACACCCCCGAGGAGCTTGTGGAATACCTGCAGCAGGCGGGCTTCCGGGATATCCGCCAGTACGGCAATCTGAAACTGCGCGCCCCCGTCCCCGGCGAGGACCGCATCTTCTTTACAGCAAGAAAGGACAAGTAACACCATGCGTGATGAAATCGTCAGAGCAATCACCAGCGACGGTCTGGTACAGGCCGCTGCTGTCACCGGGCGCGATATTGTAGAGCGTGCCCGCAACATCCACACCACTCTGCCCGTAGCCACCGCGGCACTGGGCCGGGCACTGATGGCCGCCAGTCTCATGGGCGACGCCCTGAAGGCGGCCGACGGCTCCCTGACCCTGCAGATCAAGGGCGGCGGCCCTCTGGGCACAGTCCTCGCCGTGTCGGACAGCTCCGGCAACGTGCGCGGCTATGTCCAGAATCCCCACGTGGAACTGATGGAGATCGAGCCGGGCAAGCTGGACGTGGGCACTGCCGTGGGTGACACGGGAACCCTGACTGTGATCAAGGACCTGAACCTGAAAGAGCCCTATGTGGGCAGCATCGGCATGTTCACCGGCGAGATCGCCGACGATATCGCCATGTACTTTGTGGAAAGCGAGCAGATCCCCACCGCCTGTGCCCTTGGCGTGCTGCTGGACACCGACCAGTCTGTCACCTCTGCCGGCGGCTATCTGATCCAGCTGCTGCCCGGAGCGGATCTGGATATGATCGAAAAGATCGAGGCCGGTGTGCGCCGTGTGGGCGCCGTAAGCCGGGCTTTGGAGCGCGGTCTGGATGCGGCAGGTCTGCTGAAAGAAGTTTTGTCTGACTTTGAGTTGGAGATTCTGGACAGTCACCCCGTGGAGTATCGCTGCTACTGCAGCCGCCAGCGGGTGGAGCGCGCCCTGATCAGCATGGGCCGGGACGAAATGGCCGCCATGCTGGCTGAGCAGGGCGAGGCCGACCTGACCTGCCAGTTCTGTGACGAGGTGTACCACTTCACCAAGCAGGAACTGGAAGCTCTGCTGGCCGCCATGTAAGCGGAAAACCTTGACTTCAGGCAAAACTCATGGTAAATTTATCTTAATCGTCGGCTGAAGCCGGCACTTTCCCAGCTGTTTTTATCAACCAATACCACGAAGGTATGACAGGTCCTCAAGGGACTGCCACGGCTTCGTGGTATTTTTTGCGATAAGGAGCACTTGCGATGAACAATAAACATATCAGGGCGCTGGTCCTGTCCGCCCTGTTTCTGGCGCTGGCCTATGTACTGCCCTTCTTCACCGGCAACATCCCCCAAATCGGCTCCATGCTGCTTCCCATGCACATTCCCGTGATCCTGTGCGGCTTTGTGTGCGGCGCGCCCTGGGGCGCGGTGGTGGGACTGATAGCCCCGATCATGCGCTCCCTGCTTACAGGCGGCTTTCCCCCCATGTTCCCCACTGCCGTGGCAATGGCGTTTGAACTGGCCTCCTACGGCTTTGTGTCCGGCTTTCTTTCCCGCCGCCTGCCCGGAAATCTGGTGGGCATCTATACCAGTCTGCTCGCCGCCATGGTCTGCGGCCGTGGGGTCTGGGGCGTGGTGATGGCCCTTGTTACCTTGGGCCAAGGCGGTTTTACCGCCGCCGCCTTTGTTGCCGGCGCCTTTACCAACGCCATCCCCGGCATCATCCTGCAGCTGGTGGCTATCCCGGCCATCGTTTTCGCAGTCAGGAAGCTCGAAAATACACCCTTGGAGGTTTGACTTTGGAACAGTTGGCACAGCTCCTGAAGGAGCATTATGACAACCATCCGGGTATGGAGATCCGGGACGCCGTAAAATTTTTATACCAGCATTTCATGGGGCCCGGTCATCTGATTTCGGATGAAGCTGCTGCATCTGCCCGTCTAAAAGAGGAGTGGGACATTGTCCGACCGGACAAAAACGCTCCGCTGTGCGAGGATCTTGGCAATAATCTTTGCCGTCTTAACCTGAATCGCTGTAAGGCTGAACACCTTTCCACTTCCACTTTTTCAATACTGTTCTTCCTCACCGCTCAGGACTTCGCCCCGAATCCGGCAGGATTGGAACAGGCACTCAACCTTGTTTATGCGCTCCCCTTTCCCAAGGAGAATATCGACCGCTATCTGGCCGACTACCGCGCGCAGGGCTGCCCCATGGTCAGCCACAGTGAGGGTTTCCGCCGCGCCTATTCCCCTGCCTACCGCATCGTCTCAAAACATTATGTAAATCTCATTCCGGTGCTGTGTGCCATCGAGGAAGCACAGAAAATCCATCCCAATCTGCGCGTCGCCATTGATGGCCCCTGCGCCTCCGGCAAGTCAACCTTGGGCGCTGCTCTGGCCGCGATTTTCCGCTGCCCCCTCATCCACATGGACGACTTCTTCCTGCGCCCCGAGCAGCGCACCCCTCAGCGGTTGGCTCAGCCGGGCGCAAACGTGGACTACGAGCGTTTTTACGATCAGGTCCTCTCCCCCCTGCTGGCAGGCGAGGCGGCCCGCTATTGTCCGTGGCAGTGCCAGCAGGGCAGCTTTGCTCCGCAGATCACCGTAGAGCCCGGCCCGTTGACTCTGGTGGAGGGCTGCTACTGTCTGCGCCCGGAGCTGCGCGACGGCTTTCAGCTGCGCATCTGGGCAGAGGCCTGCTGGCAATCGCGGCGGAAGCGTCTGCTGGCCCGGGGCGGCGAGGAGTGCCTTGCCCGCTTTGAGCAGCTCTGGATCCCACTGGAGGATCAGTATTTTCAGCACGATCAAGTAGCTGACTGCTGCCACATCCATCTGGATCTGTCATAAAGAACGCCCTCCCGTCAAACGGGAGGGCGTTTTCATGTTGAGATAGAATTGGGTCAGTCCACACAAATCAACTCATAATCCTTTGTGCCGTATCCCAGCTTTTCAGCTGCGTCCATGATATGGGTTCCGTTGCGGGATTCCACACGTTCAAGGAAGTGGGGCTGACCGGGGTCATCCTTGGCGGCATAGACAAGGTCCATACAGGCCCGGTCCAGCGCAACGGGGTCCAGAGAGGACAGGATGCCGATGTCCTTCATGCAGGGGTCCTCGGCCACCGCGCAGCAGTCGCAGTCCACCGAGAGGTTGCACACGGCGCTGACAAAGGCCATATTCCCCTTGAAATACTCCACCACGCTGCCGGCAGCGTCGGCCATAGCCTCCAGAAATG
The DNA here is from genome assembly GCA_017624915.1 of Oscillospiraceae bacterium. Lineage (GTDB taxonomy): Bacteria > Bacillota > Clostridia > Oscillospirales > Oscillospiraceae > Lawsonibacter. The sequence goes on from JAGAMC010000019.1 coordinate 20,899, forward strand.
CTTCCTGCTTGGCCTTCTGCTTCCACATGACGGCGCAGTCACGGGTGACACCGGCCGTATGGATATACGCCTTGCCCTCTGCCGAGGCGCAGCCGATGGCAAGCTGCTTCAACGCACCGCCGTAACCGCCCATGGGGTGTCCCTTGAAGTGGGACAGCACCAGCATGGAGTCGTACTTGGCCAGATTCCCGCCCACATAGTTCTTTTTAATGGCCAGACCGCCGGGGATGTCCAGTTCCATATCCGGACCTTCCCCATCCAGAATGTCCACCTCAAACCGCTTGCTCCAGCCGTGCTCGGCCAGCAGTTCCAGATGCTTTTGCGTGTCCCGGCGCTGTCCGGCGTAGGCGGTGTTGGTCTCCACCACCACACCGTTCACCCGCGCCACCGCTTCGGCCATAAACTCCGGAGGAAGAAAATTCTGGTTGCCTTTTTCCCCCGAGTGCACCTTGACCGCCACCCGGCCGGGCAGCTGTTTATCCAGCACCTCAAACATCTTCACAACCGCCTGAGGTGTGAGTTCCTTTGTAAAGTATACCTTTGCTTTGCCCATGATCGTTCCTCCTTTATTTCGGCTTCTGATAATACCATTATAAAAGCTGTACGCCTTTTGTCAACAAAAGCCTCACTTCCGAAGAAGTGAGGCTTTTGAACAGGTCTTGTTTGATGCTCCAGATATCTTACTTGGACAGATAGTTCATGAAGATCTGAGCAGTCTGAGCGCGGGTAGCGGGAGCGGTGACGACCTCGTAAGGCACGCCCTCCAGCAGGCCGTTCTCAACAGCCCAGGCCAGACCGTTGGCAGCCCAACCGCTGTGAGCGCCCACGCTGTCGGCGGTGCCGGTGAAGGCGGGGTTGCCGGAGTAGTTCCACAGGATAACAGCGATCTGCTCGATGGTCACGGAGTCATCGGGACCGAACTTGCCATCGCCGTAGCCGCCCATAACGCCCTTGGTGGTGCCCCAGATGATGGCGTTGTTGTACCACTGGTCAGCGGGAGCATCGGTGAAGGAGTGAGCGCCGGAAACGGCGGGCTGGCCTTCCTTATTGTACAGGATCTGGACCACCATGGCGCGGGACAGAGTGTCGTTGGGGCCGAAGGTGGTGGCGTTGTAGCCGCCCATGATCTTGTTCTCCAGAGCGAAGTCAACAGCGGCGTGATACCAGGCATCCTTGTCCACGTCGGTCATGTCCTTGGACAGGCAGGTGGCGCTATGATCGGGAACAACGGGCTCGTCCTCGGGCAGGGTCAGGATGTCCAGAGTGTAGGGCACAAATCCTTCCTTGATGTACATCTTGGCGAAGGTCAGGGTCTCCTCGCCCTTCTTGGTGATGTAGGTGGCAGTGCTCTCCTCAGGATCGAGGGTGGCGCCGTCAACCAGATAGACGGGGCTGACGCTCTTGAGGATATAACCGGTGCCCTTGGTGCCCTCAACGTTCAGCAGGATGTCGCCGGGCTGAGCAGCGGCGTAAGCGCGCATGATCTGCTGGGGAGTGTTCAGACCGATGATATCGGTGGTGTCCTTGATGGTCTCGTACTTGGCGATCATCTCGGTGATCTGTGCCTCAGTGTAGAGGGGCTTGCCTTCAAACTCGACCTTAGTCGCGTTCTCAAGCATCTCCAGCAGGGCGGGATCGGCCTTGACGGTGATACCCTTGATGAGGCTGAAGCCGGCGGTGGTCATGATGTCGTTAACCTTGGCGAGTTTGATGCCGGCAGTGGTCTTGGCAATAGCGTCGTTGATGCGGCCAACATCATTGCTAGCCTTGGACTTGGTAGCAGCCTCTACCACGCTGGCGCGAACGGCGTCGATCTCGGCCTTGGCGGCGTCGTCAGCAGCGAAGATACCGGGCAGAACGGACACCAGAAGGGCTGCACCCAGCAGCAGGCTCAGAGAGTTTCTAAAAATCTTTTTCATGATGGACCTCCCTTTTGTTTTTCAACTTTCCTCCATCGGCTATACCAGTAATTCTTGCTAATACCAGCACAGACCAACAGAAGAAAAATCTTGATGATATATTAACATGGAGAAATCAAAAAGTAAAGCCCCAAAAACAACTTCTTGATGAAAAAGCGCAAGATTAAACCATATATATTATTAATGCTGCTTTTATGCTTTCAAATCACATTTCTCAAATAAGCTGTTTCCTTGTGAACTTTATATATAGGGGGAAAATTACTTGTACAGAACGTTGAGCATGGCGACCATGGAGTTGGCAAGGTCTTCGCCGGTACCCTGGGCATACAGGCAGGAACTAACCTCGTAGGCAATGGGATTGTTCTTGAACAGCTCGGGATAGTCAAAGGCGTAAATCGTGGGAATATACTTGCGGTCGCCGTTGCAGTTGGTCAGCACGAAGGTCATCTCAAAGGGAGAATTCTCCTTAACATACTGACCGTGCTCGGAGAACATCTCGTAAGAGTGGCCGGCAAAGGCGAGGGCATCGCCGATACAGATAGCACCCAGCTCAGCGCCGGAGATGGCGGTCATGGACTTGTCGGGAGCCTTATGGAGCAGCTCAATGCTCTTGACGGGACCGGAGACATTGACAGTCTTCAGGGTCTTCATGGCGGTCAGGGCGTACTCGGCCAGACGCTGACCAAATACAGTGGTATCCTCGGGCACGTTCTCGGGGTCGCGCATGGTTGCATACAGCTGATGGGGGGTCAGGTTGCCGGAAGCGCCGGAGTAGTAGGCCACCAGCGTGTCGTTGTCCTGAGCCTCAATATATCTGCGGGTGTAGCCGATGAAGTCGGCGGACAGGTACTGCTTGTGGGCGCGGCCATAGTCGGTCAGGCAGCTGGCAGAGGTGGGATGGATCTGCCAGTTGAGCATGACCACATCCTTTTTGTCCTCGCGGACAAAGCGGATGATCTGCAGCTCGCTGTCGGACTTAACAATGGAGCCCAGGCACTTGCCGGCACCATCGGTGGTAAAGTTGTTGCCGTTCACGATGCCGGCCTGGCGCCAGTAGTGACGCACGTGGTTCAGCAAGGGAACATCCACAGAGCCAATCTTAGTGGTGACGGGGGACATATCGGCAATGGCCTGCTTGGCGGCAGCGGCGAAGCCGTCGTTAAAGCTGTCCGCGAACCCGCTCTCAGTAGGGCTGGGAGCGGAGTGAGTGTGGGTGGCGGAGATGTGGATGTTGGACACGGGCACGCCGGTGGCCTTGGAGATAACCTGACGGGTGGTGGTAGCGCCGTAAGCCTTCAGCATATCCACGGTGCAGATCAGGGCGATGTTGCCGTCTGCGTCGGAGATGGCGACCACGGTGGCCATCAGACGGTCCTCGGGGGTCAGGGTACCCACGCTGTTGCGGGGGGAGATGCCGGTCATATTTACAGGGTCGGCGGGGGTGAAGTCATACTGACCGAAGCCCACCTTGATGCCGTTGTCGGCGGCGGAGACAGAGATCATGGCACCGATACCCAGCAGCATGACCAGAAACAGGAGCAGGGAAATAGCTTTTTTCATATAGAGGGACCTCCCTTATGTATTTGATACGTTATCCATTATAATTCTTTGATAGCAGGAGCGCAATTTGAGATTTGCCCAAAATTTGTTTAAACTTTTAAGCATAATGCACAACAACCCCGCCGGAGACCCGGCGGGGTTGCAGAGACTGTCGAAAAAGTGGCACGCCACTTTTTCGAGAAGGCTGCGACCTGCTGCAGCGCACTCATTGTCCGCTGCAAGCGGACAACTCGCACGTTTGCAGGCCGAGAAGTGTTTTCTCCGACGCACATGTCGCCGGAGAAA
>JAGAMC010000020.1 GCA_017624915.1 Oscillospiraceae bacterium
CCTCTGCTCTACCAACTGAGCTACAGAGGCAAATGGCGACTCGGAAGGGACTTGAACCCTCGACCTCCGGCGTGACAGGCCGGCGTTCTAACCAACTGAACTACCGAGCCAGATGGTAAAAGGAAAATGGTGGGAACAACAGGGCTCGAACCTGTGACATCATGCTTGTAAGGCATGCGCTCTACCAGCTGAGCTATGCTCCCCTGTTGCCCGCAAACTCAAGCGGCAGGGATTATTATACTTGATGAAGTCTGGTCTGTCAACCTAAAAATGAGGTTTTTTCAAAAAAGTTTTTTTGCTGAAAAAAGTCTTGCTAAGCCTTGGTATTTCTTGACATGGTATGGGCAAAATGGCATAATGTTGGACGGAAATAAAAGAACAGGAAGTGACCCCGGATATGGAGAATAAAATCAAACGAATCGGTGTGCTCACCAGCGGCGGAGACGCTCCCGGCATGAACGCGGCGGTCCGCGCCGTGGTGCGCACCGCTCTGAGCTATGGTGTGGAATGCATTGGTATCCGGCGCGGCTGGAACGGCCTGATCAATGGCGATTTCGTACGCATGGATTCCGGCGATGTGAGCCACATTATTGAAAAGGGCGGCACCGTACTGTATACTGCCCGCAGCATGGAGTTTATGACGGAAGAAGGCCAGAAGAAGGCGGTGAATACCTGCCACCTGCTGGGCCTTGACGGCATTGTGGCCGTAGGCGGCGACGGCACCTTCCGTGGTGCGCAGGCCCTGTCCCGCTGGGGCATCCCCGTAGTTGGCATCCCCGCCACCATTGACAACGACATCAGCTGCACCCAGTATACCATCGGCTTTGATACCGCCTGCAACACAGCTATTGATGCCATCGACAAGCTGCGTGATACCATGCAGTCCCACGAGCGCTGCTCTGTGGTGGAGGTCATGGGCCGTCAGGCCGGCTATCTGGCCCTCTACGTGGGCATTGCCACCGGTGCCACTGCCGTGCTGATCCCCGAGCGCCCTGTGGATATTGAAGCAGACGTGGTGGAGAAGATCCGGCAGGCCCGACTGGCCGGTACCACCCATTATATGGTGGTCGTGGCGGAAGGGGCCGGAAACGCCATGGAGATCGCAGCCAGGATCCACGAGCTTACCGGTCTTGACCCCCGCGTGACTGTGCTGGGTCATATCCAGCGCGGCGGCTCTCCCACCGCCCGGGACCGTGAGACCGCTACCCGCATGGGCTATGAGGCTGTCAAGGCGCTGGTGGAGGGACGGCGAAACCGCATCGTTGCCACCTGTGACGGATATATCGTGGACATCGGGATCGAAGAGGCCTTGTCCATGACCAAACAGTTCCCCATGGACCGCTACGAAGTACTGGAAGCGGTAACCACAAAGATCAAAAAGGAAGTCCATTGACAAAAGGAGTGCCTGCCGCACAGCGGCAGGCACTCCTTTTAAAATATTTTGAACCAGGTCACGATCTTGCGGGCCAGCTTGTAAATGGGAACCTCCAGCTCTTTGGAGGCATTTTTCAGCTGGGTGCGGATCTGGATGTGCTGGGGGCAGTGCTGTTCACACTTGCCGCAGCCCACGCAGTTGGATGCGGCGGTGGAGTCTTTGCGCATGGCGGTGCACATGGCATAATCCACAAGAGCCCGGAACTTGCCCTCGGAGAAACGGCGGTTGTAGGCGGCGAACGTGCCCGGAATATCCACACCCTTGGGGCAGGGCATACAATAGCCGCAGCCGGTGCAGCCGACCTTCATTCTGGCGTTGATGGCCTGCACCACCCGGCGGAGCATGGCATTGTCCTCCGGAGTAAGGTCACCTGCGGCGCAGGTGGATGCGGTGTTGATGTTGTCCAGAACCATTTCATTTGAGTTCATGCCGGAGAGGACGCAGGTGACCTCCGGCTGATCCCACAGCCAGCGGAAGGACCACTGGGCGGGGGAGTGCTGAACGGGGTGGGAGGCGAAAATCTTCTTTGCATCCTCCGGCAGGTTGGTGACCAGCTTGCCACCTCTGAGGGGCTCCATGATGATCACGGGCAGCCCTTTCCCGTTGGCGTAATGGAGGCCGCGGCGGCCGGCCTGAGAGTGTTCATCCATGTAATTGTACTGGATCTGACAGAAATCCCAGTCATAGGCATCCACCAGTCTGCAGAACATGTCCGAGTTGCCGTGGTAGGAGAAACCGACTTGGCGGATGGCACCGCTTTTCTTCTTCTCCTCCAGCCAGTCTTCGATTCCAAGCGCTTTCAGGCGCTCCCAGGTCTGTATATCGGTGAGCATGTGCATCAGATAGTAGTCTATGTGGTCGGTGCGCAGGCGGGTCAGCTCCTCGTTGAACAGCTTTTCCGCACTCTGGATGCTGCGAATCAGGTAGTGGGGGAGCTTGGTGGCGATATAGACCCGGTCACGCAGCTGATTCTTTTCCAAAATCGTGCCCAGCGCCGCCTCGCTGCCTGGATAGATATATGCGGTGTCAAAGTAATTCACACCGCCCTGTACGGCGGTAATGATCTCGCGTTGTGTCTCATCCATATCGATCTTTCCCAGCTTCTGGGGAAAACGCATGCAGCCAAAGCCCAGAATGGACAGTTTGTTTCCATATTTATCGTCCCGATAGTTCATTAGACCGCCTCCCATGAATATTCAATTCATTTTACTTCAATTAAAAACACAATGCAATGGCAGATATATGGATGAAAAAGTCCGCTTCGGTCAAAAATACAACAAATGAAGAGATGAAACCACGAGTTTTTGTAGGGCAAGAACCGACAAAAATCTTGCGGGATAATATATGATGTGGTAAAATATCAACATCCGAATTTTAGGAGGCTTTCCGATGAAACAGGACATGATTCTGATCCTTGACCTTGGCAGCGAGGAGAATCCCCGCCTTGCCCGCGAGATCCGTGCTATGGGCGTTTATACGGAGATCCATCCCCATGACCTGACAGAAAAAGAACTTGCCGCCCTGCCCAACGTAAAGGGCATTATCCTCAACGGCGGCGTCAACCGCGTGGTGGACGGCGTTGAGATCGACGCTTCTCAGGCGGTATACAACAGCGGTCTGCCCATCTGGGCCATCGACCACAAGGGCAGTGCTCCTCTGGCAGACGAGGGCGCTGAGCGCGAAAAGGCTATCCGCGATTTCGTGTTTGGCACCTGCAAGGCCGATGCCAACTGGAATATGGAAAACTTCATTGCCGACCAGATCGAACTGATCCGCCGTCAGGTGGGGGATAAGAAGGTCCTGCTGGCTCTGTCCGGCGGCGTGGACTCCTCCGTGGTGGCCGCCCTGCTGATCAAGGCCATCGGCAAGCAGCTGACTTGCGTGCACGTCAACCACGGCCTGCTGCGCAAGGGCGAGCCGGAACAGGTGGTTCAGGTGTTCGGTAAGGAGATGGACTGCAACCTGGTCTATGTGGACGCTACCGACCGCTTCCTGGATAAGCTGGCCGGTGTGGCCGATCCCGAGACCAAGCGTAAGGTCATCGGTGCGGAATTCATCCGCGTGTTTGAAGAAGAGGCCCGCAAGCTGGACGGTATCGAGTTCCTTGGTCAGGGCACGATCTATCCTGACATCATCGAGTCCGGCACCAAGACCGTCAAGGCGGTCAAGTCCCACCACAATGTGGGCGGCCTGCCCGAGGACCTGCAGTTCGAGCTTGTTGAGCCGCTGAAGATGCTCTTCAAGGACGAGGTGCGTGCCTGCGGTGTGGCTCTGGGCCTGCCTGCGGCCATGGTCTACCGTCAGCCCTTCCCCGGCCCCGGCCTGGGCGTGCGCTGTCTGGGCGCCATCACCCGCGACCGTCTGGAGGCCGTGCGCGAGTCCGATGCCATCCTGCGCGAGGAGTTTGCCAAGAACGGGCTGGAAGGCAAGGTCTGGCAGTATTTCACCGCTATTCCCGACATCAAGTCCGTGGGTGTGCGCGACAACAAGCGCGCTGACGAGTGGTGCGTGATCATTCGCGCTGTCAATACCATTGACGCTATGACCGCCTCCATTGAGGAAGTGCCCTACGCCCTGCTCCATCACATTGTGGCTCGCATCACCAACGAGGTAAAGGGTGTCAACCGCGTCCTGTTCGACCTGACGCCCAAGCCCACCGGGACGATCGAGTGGGAATGACGCTCAAAACGGCGCAAACCCGCATGAATACAGGCTTTTTTGCCCGTCGCTGTGGCTCTTGATACTGGATTGATACTATTCGTGTCCGCCCGGTACTCTCAAGAGAATAATCCCAAAAGGACAAGCAAA
>JAGAMC010000021.1 GCA_017624915.1 Oscillospiraceae bacterium
CTCTGAATCCATTGGAATCAGAGGACTTTTGGTCGGAGTGAGGCGACTCGAACGCCCGACTTCTTGGTCCCGAACCAAGCGCGCTACCAACTGCGCTACACCCCGGTATTGAATTTTTTAGTTCTGCAATTTTTTTCGTGTCTGTAACTATTCATGTGGTCACACGGATATTTGCCAAGTAGTTCGGCGGCTTCGGGTCAGCCGCTTCGCTTAGTGCTTCAAGGGGTTACGGCGGTTTGCGAGGAACGTCGTGGATAGGTGAGTCAATGCTCCCGAACCAAGCGCGCTACCAACTGCGCTACACCCCGGTATTGAATTTTTTAGTTCTGCGATTTTTTCTGTGTCTGTAACTATCCATGTGGTCACACGGATATTTGCCAAGTAGTTCGGCGGCGTCGGGTCAGCCGCTTCGCTTAGTGCTTCAAGGGGTTATGGCGGTTTGCAGGGGAATCGTGGATAGGTGAGTCAATGCACCCGAACCAAGCGCGATACCAAGCTTCGCCACACCCCGATATAAACTTAGCCTGTATATTATATGTTCGCGGCTTCGTTCTGTCAAGGGTAAAGGCGTGGGTTATTCGTGCATTTTATCTGCTTTCCTGTCCGAAAACGACTGTGCGGTAATTCTCCCGGTCCGTATCTCCCTCGGTGCTGATCAGCAGCAGCCGGGAATTCTCATCCAGTCCCAGATGGCTGCGCAGCTGCTCGTATTCTCCACTCATGATGCGCTGTGCAAGACCCGCGCCCACCGCGCCGGACTCGCCGGAGACCACCGTGGGATCCCCCGTCTCCGGACGACCCAGAAGCCGCATACCGGAAGCAGAAGTCTCGTCATCACAGGAAATAAAAGCGTCCGCATATGCGTTCAGCACAGGCCAGACCACCGTGCAGGGCTCTCCGCAGGCAAGGCCGGCCATCATGGTATCCATGTCCCCCGTCACAAAGTGGATCCTTCCGTCATCCGCGGCCGCACTGCGGTAGTTACAATCCGCTTTATCCGGCTCCACAATGCATGTAATGGGATGATCCTTTCCATATATCTCCTTGAAAAAGCCCAGCACCGCGCCGGAAAAGCTGCCAACGCCCGCCTGCAGAAACAGGTGCGTGGGGCGCTCCTCCCCCATCTGCTCAAGCTGCTGCACGATTTCAAGTGCGAGGGTGGTATAGCCCTGCACGATGCAGGTGGGGATGTACTCATAGCCCGGCCATGCGGTGTCCTGCACCAGCACCCAGCCATTCGTCTGCGCATCCCGGGCCGCAAGGCGCACCGTGTCATCGTAATTGAACTGAGTGATCGCGGCATGGGCACCCTGCGCGCGTATATTCTCCAGCCGCTCCTGTGCCGAGCCCTTGGGCATATAGACCACGGCCCGCTGCCCCAACACCTTTGCCGTCCACGCCACACCGCGGCCATGATTGCCGTCTGTGGCGGTAATGAAGGTGATGGGCTCCCGGCCCTCAAGGGCCTTTTTCAACGCATCAAAGGTCAGCTCACCCTCCAGCTGCAAATGTTCCCTGAGGTAGTTTGCGATGGCCCAACTGCCGCCCAGCGCCTTGAATGCGTTCAGACCGAAGCGCGCAGACTCATCTTTCACAAACAGTGCGCCGATGCCCAGCTTTTTCGCCAGTCCATCCAGCTTAACAAGGGGTGTGGGCACGTAACCGGGCAGGGTTGCATGAAATGCCGCGGCACGACTCGCCTGTTCCCCGCTGACAAAGCTTGTGTCCGCGCTCCCATGCTCTCCCCGCCTGCGCAGACAATACTGCATCCGTTTCTCCATCCTGCTGTCCCTCCATATCTGCCATAAAAGCCCCACAAAGTGGGGCTTTTATGATTAAAAGTCGTCTTCTTCCGTCAGTGCGGGTACAATGTCCATCTCGACTTCCGGCAGTTCCGGCAGTTCCTGCTCTGCAGGGATCTCCTGCTGGGCCGCGGCCGGTGCCGCCATCCCCTGACGGTACTGCATCTCCTGCCACTGCTCCTTGGTAATAAGCAGCTGCCGGGGCTTGGAGCCCTCAAAGGGACCGACCACGCCTTTTTCCTCCATCTGGTCCACCAGACGGGCAGCCCGGGCATAGCCCAGCTTCAGCCGCCGCTGGAGCATGGAAACAGAGGCCTGTCCGGTCTCCACCACCACCTCGATGGCGGCGGAAAGCAGCTCGTCAAATCCGTCGTCCACAGCCTCAGGCGCAGTACCGCCCACGCCCTTGGCGCCCTTTTCCTTCTCCGCGGCATGCTGTTCGATCTCGTGCATGATCTCGTCGGAGTAGTTGGCCGTCCCGCTCTTCTTCACAAACTCCACCACCCGGGCCACTTCCTCATCGGAAATGAAGCAGCCCTGTACGCGGGTGGGCTTTCCGCTGCCAAGAGGGGCAAAGAGCATATCGCCCCGACCCACCAGCTTCTCCGCGCCCATGGTGTCCAGAATGATGCGGGACTCCATGGCAGAGGCCACGGCAAAGGCGATGCGGCTGGGAATGTTGGCCTTCATCAGGCCGGTGATCACGTCCGCAGAGGGACGCTGGGTGGCGATCACAAGGTGCATACCCGCGGCGCGGCCCATCTGTGCCACGCGGCAGATGGATTCCTCCACCTCTTTGGCCGCCACCAGCATCAGATCGGCCAGCTCGTCGATCATGACCACCACAGAGGGCATCTTCTCCATCCCCTCCGTCTTGGCCGCCAGTGCGTTATACTCCTCCAGCTTGCGCACGCCCACCTCGGAGAAGGTGCGGTAGCGCTTCATCATCTCCGTCACCGCCCACTGCAGGGCGCCCGCCGCCTTCTTCGGGTCGGTGACCACGGGGATGAGCAGGTGGGGAATACCGTTGTAAATGCCAAGCTCCACCATTTTGGGATCCACCATGATCAGGCGGACTTCCTCGGGCGTGGCCTTATAGAGCAGGGATGTAATAATGGTGTTGGTACACACAGACTTACCGGAACCGGTAGTACCGGCGATCAGCAGGTGGGGCAGCTTTCCGATGTCGCCCACCACGCAGCGGCCGCTGATGTCCTTGCCCACGGCAAAGGACACCTTGGACTTGCTGCCGGTAAACTCGTTGGAGCCGATCACCGCGTGAGCACTCACCTGGGAGACCACCTTGTTGGGCACCTCGATGCCCACCACGGAGATCTTGTCGGGAATGGGTGCAATACGCACGCCGGTGGCACCCAGCGCAAGGGCGATGTCATCGGCCAGATTGGTCAGCTTGTTCAGGCGTACACCCTGATCCAGCTCCAGCTCATACCGGGTAACGGACGGACCGCGAACGGTATTGATGATGTTGGCGTCAATGCCAAAGGAGTGGATGGTGTCGTTGAGCCGCTGCCGGTTGGTGTTCAGCTCGCCCACGGCGTCTCCGCCCGCCTCGCCGGAGCCCTCGTTCAGCAGGGACAGGGGCGGGTACTGATAGGGCTTGCGGTCCTGTTCCATGGTCTGCTCGATATCCTTGGCCACCTCCGCGGCGGCCTGAGCTGCCTGCTCCCGGGTCACCTTGGGCACGGCGGGTTCACGCACGATTTCGGGGACGGTCTCCTGCTCGGGCACGGCGTTGTCCTCAATGTCAAGGGGTTCGGGCGCCGCAACGGGCTTTTTCTCCGGCTGCTCGGGCTGCTCCTCCACCAACGCGCCATCACCGGCCAGCACCTCGTGAGGCGGCTTGACGTTGGGCTTGCGGTTAAAGAAGCTTCTCTTTCCGGGCTGCAGAGCCTCTTCCTCGGTGGCGGGCACCTGAGCGGCAGGCTCATCGTCCAGCGGAACATCCAGCGCGCGGCGCCGAACAGGCCGCTCCGCCCGTTCAGGCTGGACCGGTGCAGGCCGCTCGGGCTTCTCCTGACGCACATATTCCGGATGGGGGCGATTGCGGATATACTCCACAATATCAACAATGCTGCGGTTAAAGGCACCCAAAAGGGCGAAAATCTCTCCGACCGCAAAGAGAATGAAGCCGAAGATGCCCAGATACAGGTCGCTGAACACACCGAGCAGGCCGCTGAGTACACCCGCGGACTCCATCTGCCGACCGGAGGTCCACAGCTGCCCCACCACTTCCTTGCTCCACACGCACTGCACATCACCAAACCGATACACCACCGCCTGCAGCAGCGCACCGAGCAGCACGGGGATCAGCAGCGCGCAGGTCAGGCGCAGGCGCACGGGGCGGCCGCGATGGAAGCCCAGAATGTACGCGCACAGCAGCATAACGGGCACGGACAGCCAGTAGCCGTAACCAAACAGGCCCTTGAAAAGATTGCAGAACCATGCCACGAGCGGGGCGTCGTCAAAGTAGCCGCAGGCAAAAATCACAGCCAGCAAAAGGCATACCAGCGCCCCAACCTCCCGGCGGATGGGCGGTCTGGCCGCGGCCTTGCCGGCGTTTCCGGCCCCTCCGGAGGCTCCGGCAGTCTTTTTTCTGGCAGGTGCCCCAGTACGGCCGGACTTACCGGCCGGGCTCTTTTTCTTTGCCGCGGATCTCTTTTGTGAAACAGCCATGGGTGATCGTTCCTTTCCCGGCAGACTTAAATCAAAGTCCAGCCAATGAGACTGAGGATCAGGAACAGCAGTCCCGCACCCCAGCAGTAATATGCAAATGCACCGAATTTTCCTTTGGATGCCAGAAGGTTCACAAGGCCAATGGAGAAGTAGCCCACGATCCCGGCAACCGCCATGCCCAGCAGGTACTTGGGCAGCAGGCCGGCCGCCAGACCGCCCTCCATCTCCAGCACGTCCTTGACCTCCAGTATGGTGGCCCCCAGCACCGCGGGCAGCGACATGAGGAAGGAGTAGCGCACCGCGAACTTGCGCTCAAAGCCCATGGCCATACCCGTGGAGATGGTGCAGCCGGAGCGCGACAGTCCGGGAATGGTGGCAAGACCCTGGGCCGCACCCACCACCAGCACATCTTTCAGGGTCGCGGTCCGGGCATTTTTGCGTCCCCGGGCCATCCGGTCCGAGAAAAACAGAATGCAGCCGGTGACCAGCAGGGCGCAGCTGACAAAGACCGGGCTGCCTCCCAGGGCCTCCACATAGTCCTTGACCAGCAGGACAATAAACAGGGGCAGCGTACCCACGATGACCAGCAGCACCATCCGGCGGGCTTCCGGGATGCTCCCGCCCCTGCCGCGCTTGGAGAACAGGGCCGCAACGCCCCGGAAAAACTCACTCACCATCTCCAGCACATCGCGGAAATAGTAGATGCACACGGCGATCAGGGTGGCAAAGTGAAGCAGTACGTTGAACAGATTGTCCGGTTCCTCCATGCCAAAGAAGTGCTGGAACAAGGTCAGGTGGCCCGAGCTGGAGATAGGCAGAAACTCGGCCACACCCTGCACGAAACCCAATATGGCAGACATCAGATAACTCACGTTTATGTACCTCCGATCAAAATGCCTATGATGGTACTGATATCATATTACCACAATATAAAGAACAATTCCAGTTCTTTTCAAAAAAGAATTATGTAAACAGGCGATGGCTCACCTGTTGTTTTGCTCCAGCTGCTGTTTTCTTTCACGGATCATGCTGTGCAGACAGTCCAGCGCCGCGGAAAGCCCTCCGATTTCATCAATAAGTCCCAGCTTCACCGCCTCCTCGCCGTAGATCACGCTGCCCACATCCGCAGCCAGCTGTCCGGTTTGGAGCATCAGCTCTGTAAAGGTCTCCCGCTTTATGCCGCTGTTGGCGGTGACGAACTGTATGATGCGCTCCTGAATGCGCTCAAAATAGTAAAATGTCTGTGGCACGCCGATCACAAGCCCGTTCATGCGCACGGGATGGATGGTCATGGCTGCTGACGGCGCAATATAGGAGCGCTTGGCGGATACTGCCAGCGGCACGCCGATGGAGTGTCCCCCGCCCAGCACCAGTGAAACCGTGGGTTTGGACATGCTGGAGATCAGCTCCGCGATCCCAAGTCCGGCCTCAATGTCCCCGCCCACGGTGTTGAGCAGCACCAAAAGGCCGTCCACCTCGTCGCTCTCCTCCACCATGGCAAGCAGGGGCATCACGTGCTCATACTTGGTGCTCTTGCTGGTGGAGGGCAGCACCTGATGTCCCTCCACCTGCCCCACAATGGTCAGCACATGGATGGTGCCTTTTCCTGTCTGGATCAGGGACGAGCCCAATTCCACAATGGGATCTATGGTCCGTTCCTTGGATAATACGCCCTGTTCTTCGTCCTGCTTCTTTTTATCCTTTTCGTCTTCCATTACGACCCTCCTTGCTTTTTCCTATCTTGCGCAGAGGGTGGTTATTTTACTCATTGTCCCCGCTGATCTATAAAACAGAGGACGTCCCAAAGACGTCCTCTGTACAGGTTCTTATTACATTCCCAATGCTGCAAACAGGGCGCACATGCCCCGGTAGGTCATATAGCAGTCCAGCTTGCCCACCGTCTCGAAGGGCGCGTGCATGGACAGTACCGGCACGCCCGCGTCCAGGGTGTCGATGTTGCGGTTTGCCATATAGCACGCCACCGTCCCGCCGCCGCCGGCGTCCACCTTGCCCAGCTCGGCCATCTGCCAGACCACGCCCGCCTCGTCCAGAATGCGGCGCACATAGGCCACCACCTCGGCAGAGGCATCGGAGGCGGAGGATTTTCCCCTGGCCCCGGTGTATTTGCAAAGACCCATGCCGTAGTTGACAAAGGCGCTGTTGCGCTTTTCATACACCTCGGCAAAGTTGGGGTCATAGGCCGCCGTCACGTCAGCGGACAGGCAGAAGGACTTTTCAAAGCACTGGCCCAAATTCACGCCCTGACCGGCGCACAGATCTTCCATGAACACATCAAAGGCGGAGGACTGCATACCGCTGACACCCTCGGAGCCGATCTCCTCCTTATCAGCCAGCATACAAACAGCGGTCCGCTCAGGCGTCTCCAGCTGCAGCAGCGCCATAAGACTTGCAAAGGCGCATACCCGGTCGTCATGTCCGTATGCGCCGATCAGAGACCGGTCAAAGCCGATGTCATCGGCCTTGAAGGCGGGGACGGCGGACAGCTCGGCGGAGATAAAGTCCTCTTCCACGATGCCGTACTTGCGGTTGAGCAGGTCCAGTACGGCGATCTTCACCCGGTCAGAATCCTCGTCATCGGCAAGGGGGCGGCTGCCCACAAGGATGTTCAGATTCTCCCCGGGAAAGGCCTCACTAAGGGGCTTCTTGGCATGCTCCGCGCCCAGATGGGGCAGCAGGTCGCAGATGGTGAAGCGGGGATCCCCTTCCCCATCGCCCACGCTGACCCGAATCACATCACCGCTCTTCAAAGCCACCACTCCGTGCAGCTCCAGCGGAATGGCCATCCACTGGTACTTGCGCAGTCCGCCGTAGTAATGGGTCTTGAAATAAGCCAGCTCATCCGTCTCGTACAGAGGATTCTGCTTCAGGTCCAGACGGGGGGAGTCAATGTGGGCAGCGGCGATGTTCACGCCCTGCTCCAGCCCCTGCCGGCCCATCACCGCCAGCATGACAGCCTTTCCGCGGTTGACCCGGTAGACGCGGTCTCCGGGCTTGAGCTGCATCCCCCGCTCATAGGCGCGGAAGCCCGCTGCCTCGGCCAGTGCCACGGTGCGGTCCACACACTCGCGCTCGGTCTTGCCCGCGTCCAGAAACTGCTTGTACTGGCCGCAGTAGCTCTCCATGGCTTCAAGATCACCCTGAGAGATCCGGTCATAGCCGTTTTTCCGGCGGTAGCTCAGCGCTTGGCGCAGCTGCTTGCCCCGGGTCAGTTCCGTCTTGTCCGTCATGATAAATTCCTCCTTAAGAAATCCCATTGAGTATTTGTTCAAAAAGCGTCTGTGCCCGCTGGGCAAACTCCTGTACCCGTGCACAATCATTCATCAGGATATGCTCACAGTTTGCCCGAAAATATTCATCCTGTTTCTGGGCCGACACGCGGGCCTCGGCGTACTGTCGGCTGATCCCCTCCCGCTGGCAGATCCGGCGCACCCGCTCCTCCACAGGAGCAAGGACGGCCACCGTGGTATCACATCGGTCCGCAAGTCCGCTTTCGATAATGGTGATGCCGTCCACCGCCGCTGCGGCCCGACCTTCCTTGCGACCACGCTCCAGCAGCCGCTCCACTGCCCGGGCAATATGCGGACGGACGATGGCGTTCAGATCTTCCAGCGCCTTGGGGTCGCCAAAGACCAGTGTGCCCAGCTTCTTGCGGTCAAAGCCGCCATGCGGGCCCGTCAGATCACCGAAGCGCGCTTCCAGCGCACTGCGCAGCTGCATATCCTGCTCCAGCAGGCTGTGGTACACCGTATCACAGTCGATGATGAGGGCTCCCATCTTCTCCAGCTGCTGCAGGGCGGTGGTCTTTCCCGCACCGGTGGGTCCGGTGATGCCGATAACTGTCATGTTCTCACACCTCGATAACATGGAAGCCCGCTGCCTTGCTCAGGCGGTTTACCACTGCAAGTCCGATCCCCTCGGTGTCCGGACACTGGGCCCAGATGGCAGTCACGTCCGTGTGGTCAAAGGCACGCAGGGCATCGAAAATATGCCGTGCCTGCTCCTCTTTGTCCGCACAGGCCCCAAGGTCCATAATGCGGGTTTTCCCCGTTTGCCCGTTAAACATGTGCACGAATTCATCAAAGCAGATGACGCCTTCACAGTCCCGGGCACGGGCAGCAATATAGGCCGCGCTCTTTTCCGGGTCTCCCGTCACCACCGTCACCGGGGCCCTGGGCGCGTAGTGGCGGTAGGCCATGCCGGGGGCCTTGGGCTTCTCCCCCGCCGCCATAAGGCGCCGGACCGCCGGGTCGATCTCCACCTGACCCAGCACCTCGCACAGCTGCTCCAGCGTCACACCGCCGGGCCGCAGCAGTCTGGGCGGCGTGCAGGTCAGATCGATAATGGTGGACTCCACCCCCACGCCGCAGGACCCGCCGTCCACAATGGCATCGATCCTGCCGTCCATGTCCTCCAGCATGTGGGCGGCGGTGGTGGGACTGGGCCGGCCGGAGAGGTTGCCCGAGGGCGCCGCCACAGGCACGTCCGCCAACTCGATGATCTTTCTGCACAGCGCGTGGCCGGGACAGCGGATGCCCACAGTGTCCAGTCCTGCCGTGACCACGTCGGGTACGTTGTCCCGCCGGGGAAGCACCATTGTCATGGGTCCGGGCCAGAACCGCCGGGCCAGCACATAGGCCGCCTGCGGGATGTCCCTGCAATAGCGGTCCAGCCAGCTCACGTCAGGAATGTGGATAATGAGCGGGTTATCCTGCGGGCGGCCTTTGGCCTTGAAAATCCTGCCCACCGCATCCACGTCCAGCGCATTGGCACCCAGTCCGTACACCGTCTCGGTGGGAATGCCCACCAGACCGCCCCGGCGCAGGATGTCCGCCGCAGCGGATATTTCATTTTGTGTCAGATACTCGGTCTTCACTTGCAAAACTCCATTTTTCGCACACGGTGCTGTTTATTCATAGGCGTTGATGCTCATGCCGCCCAGTTCGATCACCGTGTCTCTGGGGAAGCCCACCTGTTGGATGTAGTACTTCACCGCGCTCTGGGCAAGCTTCGGGTTCAGCTTTTCCTCCTCCAGCTCCATATCAATGCGGCCGGCAGGGCCGCCGTTGACAAAGCCGCCCTCGTCCATGACCTGATTCAGACCGTCCACCACGTCCTCAAGGCTCAGCCCCTGGGGCAGGTCGGTGTAATGTATAAACATATCCATATTTGTCCACTCCTGTGTCAGTTGATTGCTCAATTTTCTGCATTTTTCAGCCGCTCGGCCTGATCGGCTGCAACAAGACTGCTGATAATATCGTCCAGATCACCGTCCATGATACTCTCGATCTGGTACAGCGTCAGACCGATGCGGTGGTCGGTGACCCGACCCTGAGGGAAATTATAGGTGCGGATGCGCTCGTTGCGCATGCCGCTGCCCACCTGACTGCGGCGCTGGGCGGAGAACTCGCTGTTCAGCCGCTCCTGCTCCTGCTCGTAGAGGCGGGAGGCCAGAATGCGCATGGCCTTATCCCGGTTCTGGAACTGGCTGCGCTCCTGCTGGCACTCCACCACCATGCCGGTGGGCCTGTGGATCAGACGCACCGCGGAGGAGGTCTTGTTTACGTGCTGGCCGCCTGCGCCGGAGGAGCGGAACACCTGCATCTCCACATCCGCGGGGTCCAGCTTCACATCCACTGTCTCCATCTCCGCAAGCACCGCCACCGTGACCGTAGAGGTGTGCACGCGTCCGCCGGACTCTGTCTCCGGCACACGCTGGACCCGGTGGACACCGCTTTCAAATTTCAGCTTTGAAAATGCGCCTGCACCTTCAATCGTAAAGGAGATCTCCTTTGCTCCTCCAAGCTCCGTTTCACTCAGGCTGGTCACCTCGGTCTTCCAGCCGGAGCGCTCTGCAAACATGGAATACATGCGGAACAGGCTGTGGGCAAACAGGGCGGCCTCCTCCCCTCCCACGCCGGCCCGGATCTCGATGATGACATTCCTGTCATCGTTGGGATCCCGGGGCAGCAGCAGGATACGCAGCTCCTGCTCGAGCCGGATCAGATCCTCCTTGGCCTGCTGCAGTTCTTCCTGCGCAAGCTCCTTCATCTCCGGGTCGTTGAGCAGTTCAAGGGCATCCTGTCTTGCCTGCTGTGCCGCGCAGTAGGCCCGGTAAGTTTCCACAATGGGCTGCAGTTGGGCCTGTTCCCGGTTGAGGCTTGCCACCAGCGCCGGATCCCCATAGGTCTCGGATGCGGCCAGCCGTGCTTCGATCTGGCTGTATTTTGCCTCTACGGCATTGAGCTTGTCCAGCATGGCTGTCCTCCTCTCCTGTCAGCGGTCCAGTATAAACGACTTGACCAGCGCCAACGGCTCACGAATATACATCCACAGCCGGGACGGCGCGTGAGAGCTTGGTGCGGCAAGGGTGGAAAGGTGTTTCCCTTGTCCCGTGACCCGCTGCCACAGCATCCGTGCCCGGGTCAGATGGAAGCCGTTTGACACCATGAGCACCCCTTGTTCGGGGTCGATGCCCTGCTCCTGCATGAGCTGTGCACTGTATATGATATTCTGAAATGTATTGTGGGACTGATCTTCCACAAGCACGCGCTCGGATCCGATACCCTTTTCAACCAGATAATCCCGCATGACCTGCGCCTCGCTGGCGTGCTCGTCCGATCCCTTCCCGCCGCTGACGATGACCGTCATATCCGGGTGGTCTTCCAGATAGTCCAGTGCCTCATCCAGCCTGTCCCGCAGGAGGATGGACGGTCCCCACGGGTGTACCTGACAGCCCAGAACAAGCATGGTCTCGGGCTGGCCGCTGATATGGTCATAGCTTCCGTACAGCACCGCGCCAAACAGCACGCCAAAGGCCAGCACGCTTGTCAGAAACAGAGCCAGCAGCACCTTGAGCCATTTGTTGATCTTCTTACCGGGCCGTGTCATCCTCTGGCCTCCTCAAGTTCGGCAGACAGCTTTTCCCATGTTCCGTACAGCTTCAGGATCTCCTCCTCCAGCGCTTCCCGCTGCTCATAAAGCTCCTGTAGCTTCAGATAATCGGAGGATGCCTCATGGATCTGCTCGGTCAGTTCAAACATCTGCTCCTCAGCCTTGGCCACCGCCCGCTCAGCGGCAGCCACTTCCTTCTCCAGCGTCTTGGTTCCGCCGGGGCGCTTGGGTTTTTCCTTGTGTTCGGGCCGTGTGGGCTGGGCGGCAGGCGCCTGCTGCTGGGCGCGGCGGGCCTTGGCCGCCTGATACTCCTGATAATTGCCCCGGAAATCTGTGATTTTTCCGTCCTGCAGTTCCCAGATGCGGGTGGCAAAGCGGTCGATGAAATAGCGGTCATGGGAGACAAACAGCAGCACGCCGTCGTAGCCCTCCACCGCCCCCTCGATCCACTCGCGGCTGGCAATGTCCAGATGGTTGGTGGGCTCGTCCAGGATGAGGAAGTTGATCTTCTCATCCATCAGCATGCAAAGGCGCAGCCGGCTGCGCTCGCCGCCGGACAGGACAGACACCCGCTTGAACACGTCCTCCCCGCGGAAGTTAAAGGCCGCCAGCCGGTTTCTGGCCGACTGGGCGGTGCAGTCCTGCTCGTAGATCATGGTGTCCACAAGGGTGCGCTCGGGATGGTCGAAGTGGATCACCTGGGGCAGATAGCCGATCTTCACCGTGGGACCCATGCGCAGCTTTCCGCCGTCTGCCGGCTCCTCCCCGGTGATCAGCTTGATCAGGGTGGATTTTCCCGTGCCGTTGTCGCCGATCAGGCCGATTCGCTCCCCGCCAACGATTTCAAGGTCAAGGTCCCGGAACAGCATCCGGTCGCCAAAGCCCTTGGTCAATCCCTTGGCCGTCAGCACCTCGTCCCCCCGAAAGTCCCGCTCCCCAAAGCCCATCTCCAGTTTGCGGTCTTTGTTGGGCTTGTCCACGGTGCGCATGCGCTCAATGCGCCGCTCCATGGACTTAGCCCGGCGGAAGGTCTTGTCCATACCCGAATATGCCCAGACGCGCAGCTGCTCGGCAGCCTTCTCCAGCTGTTCGATCTTGGCCTGTTCCTTTTCGTACTGTTTGAGCTTCTCCTCGTAGCGCCGTTCCTTTTCAATGGCGTAAAAGGTGTAGTTGCCCTCGTAAAACTCGGCCTTTCCGTCCTGGATCTCAATGACCCGGTTGACCACCCGGTCCAGAAAATAGCGGTCATGTGAGATGGCCAGCACCGTTCCCTTGAACCGGGACAGATACTCCTCCAGCCATTCCACCGCGTGCAGATCAAGGTGGTTCGTGGGCTCGTCCAGCAGGAGAACATCGGTATCCTCCAGAATCAGCCGGGCAAGATTCACCCGCGTCTTTTCTCCGCCGGACAGTTCGTCAAACAGCTGCTCACGCATGGCCTGCGGGATGGAAAGGCCGTTGCACACCTTATTCTTTCCGGTCTGGGCGTCATAGCCGCCGCCCGCTTCAAAGGCAGTGCTGAGCGCGTCGTACCGCCGCAGCAGGGCGGGATCGCTGTCCTGACCCATGCGCAGGGCAAGCTCCTCCATCTCCCGCTCCATGGCGCGAAGCCGCCCGAAGGCGGTGTCCAGCACATCCTCCACCGTGTATCCGGCGGGATACACGGGGATCTGGGAGATGAGCCCAAGGCGCTTGCCGGGAGCGATCACCACATCTCCCTCGTCCCAATCCACCTCACCAGTGAGGATACGAAACAGGGTGGTCTTGCCGCTTCCGTTCTTGCCCAGCAGACCCACCCGCTCTCCGGTATCGATCTGGAATGTGAGTCCGTCCAATATTCGACTGCCGACCTCGTATTCCTTTACAAGGCCGGAAACTGATATTTCGATCATAGTTCTGTCTCTCCGACTGCGTCAGCCGCAGTCTCTTACGCTTCCGATGTGATCCGCTTCAGGTAGTCCACCAGCTCCTCCATGGCCATGCCACGGGAGGCCTTGACCAGAACGGTGCTGTCGGGCCGCAGATTATCCTTGAGCACCGGGATGGCCGCCCCCTTGTCCGGGCAGCGGAACACCATGGGCACGCCGGCCTTCTGGGCGGCGTCGGCAATATGCTCGGCCAGCTCGCCCACCGCCACAAGGCAGTCGATCCCCGCCCGGCCCAGATACTCGCCCACGCCTGCGTGGAGCACGGGAGCCAGACTTCCCAGCTCGAACATGTCGCCCAGTACCGCCATCTTGAAGGGCGCCTTGCTGTCGCCCAGCACACCGATGGCCGCCCGCATGGACTGGGGGTTTGCGTTATAGGTGTCGTTGAGAATGGTGATATTCCCGCCCCGGTGGATCACGTCCATACGCATCTTGGTGGGCGCAAACTGAAGGATGCCCTGTGAAATCTCCTCCCGGGTCAGTCCGAACCGCTCGCCCACCGCCGCGGCCATCAGGGCGGGATAGGCCATGTGTCGGCCCAGAGCCGGGATCTCCATCCCGTAGTCCCCTTCCGGGGTCTTTGCCCGGCAGATAATGTGTCCGGCATCATCGGTATGCACATCACAGGCCTGATAGTCGCAGCCATCCTCGTACCCACAGAACACGCGGCTGAAGGGCAGAGCGTCCCGCAGGGTGTTCAGCAGCTCGTCGTCACCGTTGAGGATGGCAAGTCCGTCAGGCTTCAGGTGGTTGAATATCTCGCATTTTGCCTTGAGGATATTCTCCCGGCTGCCCAGATTTTCCACGTGGGCGTCCCCGATGTTGGTGATGACAGCCACGTCGGGGCAGGCGGCCTTGCTCAGATAGTCGATCTCGCCGGCCTGACTCATGCCCATCTCGATCACGGCGATCTCATGGCTGCTGTTCAGACGCAGCAGGGTCAGGGGCATGCCCTCCCGGCTGTTGAAGTTTCCCTCGGTCTTGAGCACGTTGTATTTCGTGCCCAGTACCGCCGCCACCATGTCCTTGGTGGTGGTCTTGCCCACGCTGCCGGTGATGCCGATCACAGGGATATCAAACTTAGTGCGGTAGTAGGCGGCAAGGTCCCGCAGAGCACGCAGGGGGCTTGCCACCTTAATATAGAACTTGCCGGGCAGATAGCTGTCCCGCTCCCGGGCAGTGAAACAGCCCGCCGCCCCCGCCTCCAGCGCCATATTGATATAGGCATGGCCGTCAAACCGCTCGCCGGTCAGGGGGACGAACAGAGCGCCCTCCCGGATCTTTCGGCTGTCGGTGCTCACACTGTCTACCGTTATGCTCAGGTCATCCGCCTGTCCAAGCAGTGTTCCGTCCACTGCCTGCAGGATCTCGCCCAAAGTCAGACGTTCCATGGTCACGCTCCCTCTTTACGGGCTTTGAGTGAAGCATAGATAATGCGCTCGCACAGCTCACCGTAACCGATGCCGGCCGCAGCCGCCTCCTGGGGGACAAGGCTGGTGGGGGTCATGCCGGGCAGGGTGTTGATCTCCAGAAAATAGGGTGTTCCATCCTCGCCGATAATAAAGTCCGCCCGGGAGTATACGTTCAGACCCAGGGTGTGGAACACCTCCAGCGCGGACACGGCCATGCGCTGCTCCCACTCCTCGGGAATCTGGGCGGGGCACACTTCAAGGGTTGCGCCGGCCTGATACTTGTTTGCATAGTCGTAAAAGCCTTCCTTGGGCACGATCTCAATACTGGGCAGGGCACGGCCCTCCAGAACGGCCATGGAAAACTCCCGTCCCTTGACAAACTGCTCCAGCACGGTGCGCCCGCCCAGCTTCCGGCTCTGCTCAAGCGCGCTGCGCAGTTCCTCCTGCGTCCTGGCAATATACACGCCGATGGAGGAGCCGCTGGACATGGGCTTGACCACCACAGGCAGCTGTGTGCGGGCCACAATGTCCTCCAGGGGCTCGGCGGCGCAGTCCACCGTCTCCCATGCGGGTGTGAATACGCCCGGGCGTCCGGCCACAAGCCGCTTGGTCATATCCTTGTCCAGCGCCAGGGCAGTGCCCAGATAGCCCGAACCGGTATAGGGGATGCCCAGCAGGTCCAGCGCCGCCTGAACGCGGCCGTCCTCACCGCATACGCCGTGCAGGGCAAGGAACACGCAGTCTGCCTGTGCACACAGCTCCAGTACGCCGGGGCCAAACTGGCTGGGAGAATCATCCCCGCGCTGAGACTTCACCGCCTCCAGATCGGGGGCCTGGGCGGACACATGCCTGAACTGGTCGGGAATGGGTGCGTCAAACAGCTGCCCGGGGCTTGTGACACCCCTGTCCTGTGTTCCGAAAAACAGGTCGGCCAGCGCCGCCTGATGGCCCCGGTCACGCAGGGCCTGACATACCATGGCACCGGAGCAGAGGGATACGTTCCGCTCCGGGCTCAGTCCACCGGCTAAAACAACGATTTTCATATATAACACCTCGTAATGGCATACTACCACAGTTTATACATTATCAAAGTATTTTAGCACAATATCCCAAAATACTCAATGCCGTTTTGCGCTTTTCGCCGTTTTTCCCCTGCCCATCTTCTCTTCGCCGCGCACCTTTTCTACGCTCAGACATAGAATGGTCCGGAAGCTGATTCCAACCCCAAACCAAATCGGGAGGTATGATCTATGCC
>JAGAMC010000022.1 GCA_017624915.1 Oscillospiraceae bacterium
ACGGTTGAAATTGCCGCCCTGACCGGCAGGACGATTGTTGTCGCGGTTGAAGCCGCCCTGACGGCGGTCGCGGTTGAAGCCGCCCTGGCGACGGTCACCGTCGCGGCGATCGCGGCGGGGACGCTCACGGCGCTCCTGATAGGGCTTGCTGGTATCCAGGGTGCGGGGGGTGGTGCGCAGGGTCTGGGTGAGGACCTCACCCTTGTAGATCCACACCTTCACGCCGATGCGGCCGTAGGTGGTGGCAGCCTCGGTGAAGCCGTAGTCGATGTCGGCACGCAGGGTCTGCAGGGGAATGGTGCCGTCGTGATAGTGCTC
Source organism: Oscillospiraceae bacterium (assembly GCA_017624915.1). GTDB lineage: Bacteria > Bacillota > Clostridia > Oscillospirales > Oscillospiraceae > Lawsonibacter. Next base: position 319 of record JAGAMC010000022.1, read on the forward strand.
GGTGCCGGCGATCTCGCGGCCGCCCAGACGGCCGGAGCAGGACACCTTGATGCCCTTGGCGCCGGCGCGCATAGCGCGGCCCATGGCATTCTTCATGGCACGGCGGTGAGAGATACGCTTCTCGATCTGCTGGGCGATGTTCTCGGCCACCAGCTGAGCGATGGTGTCGGCGTCGCGGGCCTCAACGATGTTCAGGGCCACCTTCTTGCCGATCATCTTCTCCACCTGAGCCTGCAGGCGGGTGATCTCCTCGCCGCCCTTGCCGATGACAACACCGGGACGGGCGCAGTGCAGGTAGATGCGGACCTTGGCGTTGTCGCGCTCGATCTCGATCTTGGGGATGCCGGCGCCGTACAGGGTCTTCTTCAGGAAGTCGCGGATCTTCTTATCCTCGACCAGCAGATCGCCGACCTTCTCGTTGCGGGCATACCAACGGGAGTCCCAATCCTTGATGACACCCACGCGCAGACCGTGGGGATTAACTTTCTGTCCCATAATTGTTCCTCCTCCTTAGCGCTCGCTCACGGCGATGGTGATGTGAGAAGTGCGCTTGTTGATGCGGAAAGCGCGGCCCTGAGCGCGGGGACGGATGCGCTTGATGATGGGGCCGGGGTTGGCATAACAGGTGCTGACGTACAGCTTCTCAGGATCCATCTGGTGGTTGTTCTCCGCATTGGCAGCAGCGCTCTTGAGCAGCTTCAGAACGGGCTCGGAAGCGGCCTTGGGGGTCTGCATCAGGATAGCGGCGGCAGTGGCCACATCCTTGCCGCGGATCAGGTCCAGAACGATCTGGACCTTGCGGGGAGAGATGCGCAGGTACTTCAGATTAGCTTTAGCTTCCATTGTTTCTCTCCTCCTTACTTACCAGTCTTGCTGCCCGCATGGCCCTTGAAGGTGCGGGTGGGAACGAACTCGCCCAGCTTGTGGCCGACCATATCCTCGGTCACGTAGACGGGCACGTGCTTACGGCCGTCATGGACGGCGAAGGTGTGGCCGACGAAGGCGGGGAAGATGGTGGAGCTGCGGCTCCAGGTCTTCAGGACCTTCTTCTCGCCGACCTGATTCATCTCATCAACCCGCTTCAGCAGCTCGGGAGCGCAAAAGGGGCCTTTCTTAATGCTTCTGCTCATCTTTTACACTGCCTCCTTACTTCGCATTGCGGCGCTTGACGATGAACTTATCGGTACGGTTCTTCGTCTTGCGGGTCTTGTAACCCAGAGCGGGCTTGCCCCAGGGGGTAACAGGGCCGGGACGGCCGACGGGGCTCTTGCCCTCACCACCGCCGTGGGGGTGGTCACAGGGGTTCATAACGGAACCGCGGACGGTGGGACGCCAACCCATGTGACGCTTGCGGCCGGCCTTACCGATGTGGATGTTGGCGTGGTCGGTGTTGCCGACCTGGCCGATGGTGGCCTTGCAGTTCTCGCGGATATAGCGCACCTCGCCGGAGGGAAGACGCACCTGAGCCATGCCGTTCTCCTTGGCCATGAGCTGAGCGGCCACGCCGGCGGCGCGGACCAGCTGAGCACCCTTGCCGGGATACAGCTCGATGCAGTGGATCATTTCACCAACGGGGATGTTGGCAATGGGCAGGCAGTTGCCGGGCAGGATGTCGGCGCCGGCGCCGGTCATGATGATGTGACCGGCCTTCAGGCCGTTGGGGGCCAGAATGTAGCGGCGCTCGCCATCGGTGTACTCGATCAGAGCGATGTTGGCGGAACGGTTGGGATCGTACTGCAGGTTGATAACAGTAGCGGTTCCTTCCTTGTCGCGCTTGAAGTCGATGATACGGTACTTCTGCTTGTTGCCGCCGCCGTGATGGCGGACGGTGATGCGGCCATAGCTGTTGCGGCCGGCGTGCTTCTTCAGGACCTCAGTCAGAGCGCGCTCGGGCTTGGCCTTCTTGTCGATGCCCTCGAAGGCGGACACAGTCATGTGACGGCGGGAGGGCGTTGTGGGCTTAAAAGTCTTAATAGCCATTTGTCAATTTCCTCCTTACACCATGCCCTCGAAGAGCTCGATGGACTTGGAATCGGCAGTCAGGGTAACGACAGCCTTTTTCCAGCTGGCGCGGCGGCCGGCGGGCTGGGCACCCAGACGCTTCATCTTACCCTGCATGTTCAGGGTGTTGACCTTGGCGACCTTCACGCCGAAGATCTCCTCGATCGCCTTGGCGATCTCGATCTTGTTGGCGGTCTTGGCGACCTCGAAGGTGTAGCGCTTCATCTCAGTCTGTTCCATGGACTGTTCGGTGATGATGGGGCGCTTGATGATATCATAAGCCTTAGTCATTACGCGAACACCTCCTCGATGATAGCCAGGGCAGCCTTGTCGATGACCAGCTGCTTGGCGTTGACGATGTCATACACACTGAGGATCTTGGCGGTGGTGGTGATCACGCCGGGGATATTGCGGGCGGACTTGACCACGTTCTCGTTCAGCTCAGGAGTGATGACCACGGACTTGCCGGCGCCCACGGCGTCCAGCATGGTCTTCATGGTCTTGGTCTTGATCTCGCCCATCTCCAGGGCGTCAACAACAATAATGTTGCCGTTGGCGGCCTTGTCGGACAGAGCGGACTTCAGAGCCAGGCGCTTGACCTTCTTGTTCAGGGAGTAGCTGTAATCGCGGGGCTTGGGGGCGAACACGATACCGCCGTGAGTCCACTGGGGAGCACGGGTGGAACCCTGACGGGCGTGACCGGTGCCCTTCTGACGCCAGGGCTTCTTGCCGCCGCCGGAAACCTCGGCGCGGGTCAGAGCGGACTGAGTGCCCTGACGGCAGTTGGCCAGATGATTCTTGACGACCTCATGGACAACCACCTGATTGGGCTCAATACCGAAGATGGCCTCGGAGAGCTCGATCTCACCGACCTGCTGGCCGGCCATGTTAAACACATTTGCTTTAGGCATGATTCATACTCTCCTTTCCTTACTTGTTGCGGGCGGAAGCCTTCTGGGGATTGACGCGGGCAGAAGCCTTCTGCGGGTTGTTGCTGATGCCGGCGGCAGCGCCCTTCTCCTTGACGTTGATCACGGAGCTGCGCACGCTGACCACGCCGCCCTTGGGGCCGGGGATGGCACCGCGCACGGCGATGATGCCCAGCTCGGCATCGACCTTGACCACGTCCAGGTTCAGGACGGTGACCTGCTCGTTGCCCATCTGACCGGCGCCGTCACGGCCCTTGAAGATGTGGCCGGGAGAGGTGCCCGCGCCCAGAGAACCCTGATGACGGTGGACGGGGCCGCCGCCGTGGGTCATACGCTTGATAGCGGCGCCATGGCGCTTGACAACGCCCTGGAAGCCGTGGCCCTTGCTGATGCCGGTCACGTCGACGCGGTCGCCCTCAGCAAAGATCTCAGCGGTGAGCTGATCGCCCACCTCGTACTTGGCGCTGTCCAGAGCGAACTCCTTGAGCACCTTCTTGAACTCGGTGATGCCGGCCTTCTTCTGATGGCCGATCTCACCCTTGGTGAGCTTGCGCTCGGGAACGGTCTGGTAACCCAGCTGGACCGCCTCGTAACCGTCCTTCTCCTTGGTCTTCTTCTGCACCACGGTGCAGGGGCCGACCTCGACGACGGTCACGGGAACGGCGTGTCCGGCTTCGTTGAAGATCTGGGTCATGCCGACCTTCTTGCCGATGATTGCCTTTTCCATTGACTTGTTTCCTCCTATTTATAAGGTTATTGGTTGGCGTAGTTGACCATTGGCTGTCATTGCTACGGCAACTTGACCCGTCCACCTCAATCAGCGGTGGACTGTGGGTACACAAAGTTAGGTGAGATACAATTTATAATTGAGTGGTTTTTTCGTTAGGCGAGGCGTGTCGGCACAGGCAGTACCACGAGTACGGCAAGCCGACACAACGAAGCATAACGGAAAAAGGCATCAATTACAGCTTGATCTCGATGTCCACACCGGCAGGCAGCTCCAGGCTCATCAGGGCCTCCACGGTCTTGGGGGAGGGCTTGATGACGTCGATCAGGCGCTTGTGGGTGCGGCGCTCAAACTGCTCGCGGGAGTCCTTATACTTGTGGACAGCGCGCAGAATGGTGACGACTTCCTTCTTGGTGGGCAGGGGAATGGGACCGGACACGGTGGCGCCGGTGCGCTTGGCGGTCTCGACGATCTTCTCGGCGGACTGGTCGATGAGCTGATGGTCGTAGGCCTTCAGGCGAATGCGAATCATTTCTTTCTGAGCCATGGGTTGTTTCCTCCTTAAATACATACGAAGTGGTTTTGTTGTCTTGCCACGCTTCGTACGGTGAAGTCCGTCTGTCCACTGTTTCGTGCGTATCACTCCAGGCCAGAATGAAAACCGGCGCAACATAAGCCGGCCGGTTCTTTCTGCTTGGCGATATACGCGTGCACAGACATTCCTCAGCCGCCCGATTCACGGACATACTCCGCGGAAGTTACCTCATTTCTGAGCAATCTCCCGCATCATCGCAGACTGCGCCCATACAGGCGCTTGGCTATCATACTACACTCTCCCGTGTGTGTCAAGCATTTTTTCAAAAATTTTTTTATTTTATAAATGGGGTACAATCCCTTGTGTTTCAACGATAATTCTTCTACAAGCAGCCCCTTTGGGTACTGGTTTTTGGACTTTGCCTGTGGTATACTGTCTTCACCTGATACATTATATATAAGGAGTGATCCTCATGTCCGCCAGAGAAGAATTTATCGAAATATTCAAGCGCTGCATCACCCGTCCCGGTGCTGACGCCCTGCTGGACTATCTGGAAAACAAAAGCGACTTTTTCTCCGCCCCCGCCTCCGCCCGCTACCACAGCGCCTATGCCGGCGGTCTGTGCGAGCACAGCCTGAACGTATACCACTGTCTGGTGGACTATCTGGCCCGCCCCCGGGTGCAGGAGCTGTACGGCCTTGAATACAGCGAGGAGTCCATCGCCATCGTAGCCCTGCTCCATGACCTGTGCAAGATCGGCTGCTACAAGCCCGGCACCCGCAACGTCAAGGACGAAAACGGCAAGTGGCAGACTGTGCCCACCTATACCTTCGATGATCCGCTGCCCTACGGCCACGGAGAAAAGTCGGTGTATATCGTCAACGGCTTCATCCGTCTGACCCGGGAGGAGGCCATGGCCATCCGCTGGCACATGGGCTTTTCCGGCACGGAAGACCCCCGAACCGTGGGCAGCGCCCTGCAAAAGTATCCTCTGGCCTTCGCCCTTGCCACCGCCGATATGGAGGCCAGCTACTTCCTGGAAAACGAAGAGGAATAAAGCCTCCCCTGTGCAAGGGGAGGTGTCACGGCACAGCCGTGACGGAGGGGTTGTTCCGCCTGCGGGCGGGTGTCTTTTGTCTCGCCACAAAAGACACGAAAAAGGCGTTAAGAAACCCATGGTTTCTTAAAACTTCCTTTGGGTGGTATCCGTGGCTATCCTAACCATCGGCCGGCGGACACCTCTGACTCATTCAGCGCCGATTAGGCTGCCGCACAGCACACTATCTGAGAGCGCAACTGTCTATCCCCCGCCGCCGGCTATTAAGCAAACCCGCAAGTCTGTTGTGGGGGCCGATGCCCTCATCGGCCCCCACAAAAACGGAGGTGCCACATATGGGAAACAATGTAGTCTCTACCTTTATCGAAAGCGTTATTAGAGGCAGCCATTCTCCCGACGAGTGGCTTGCTCTGCAAAAAGAATTTGATTCCCTTGTAGTCACCGCCACCCCCGAAGACATCTGCGCGCCAGAAGAAAGTGGTGTGGGCGAAATGTTGTATATGATATGTTCTTCTTTTGAACATTAACAAAACCGCCGTGCATCCAAGATGCACGGCGGTTTATTATGTCAGTTTCCTCAACTTTTCCAGCACCGCCTCAAACCAGTCGGGCAGGGGACACTCCAGTTCCACCGGCTGTCCGGTGGCAGGATGGACAAACTTCAGCTTTTTGGCGTGCAGACACTGGCCCGCAAGGCCCGGCCAGGGTTTTTTCGCCCCGTAGACCACATCGCCCAGCAGGGGATGACCCATAGAGGCCATATGGACTCTGATCTGGTGAGTGCGCCCCGTCTCCAGCCGGCACTCCACCATCGTGTAACCGTTGTAGCGCTCCAGCACCGACCAGTGGGTCACCGCCTCACGGCCGTTTTTGCGGTCAATGGCCATCTTCTTGCGGTCAATGGGATGCCGACCGATGGGAGCATCCACCGTCCCGGCGTCCTCCTTGAACCCACCAACAGCCACAGCGGCGTAGGTGCGGGCCATGGTATGGTCCTGCAGCTGTTGGGCAAGGGCCAGGTGCGCCTTGTCATTCTTGGCAGCCGCAATCAAACCGGAGGTGTCCCGGTCGATGCGGTGGACGATGCCGGGCCGCAGTTCGCCGTTGATGCCGGACAGGGACCTTCCGCAATGGTGGAGCAGCGCATTGACCAGCGTGCCGTCCGGATGTCCCGGCGCGGGATGGACCACCATTCCCACGGGCTTGTTGACCACGATGACGTGTTCGTCCTCAAAGACCACGTCCAGCGGAATATTCTGGGGGACGATATCCACCAGCTCCGGCTCGGGCAGGGCTATTTCCAGCACCTCCGCACCGGTCAGCCGGTAATTCTTGGCCACCGCTTTTCCCCCGCAGGTGATGGCACCCTCCTCCAGCAGCCTCTGGACCGCCGAGCGGGTCAGGCCCTCCGCCCGGGAGGAGATCCACGCATCCACCCGCTTGCCTGCATCTTCTTTATTCGGTTGGAGCGTCAGCTTCTCCATCCGTTTTCTCCTTTCCCTCCAGCTTGTCATAGAGGAACAGATAATAGGCCGCCGCGGCAAAGCCGCCCACCACCACACAGATGTCCGCCACGTTAAACACGGCGAACTCCATGAACAGAGTGCGGAACATATCCACCACGTAGCCCAGCACCGCCCGGTCGATCAGGTTGCCCACCGCTCCGGCCAGCACAAGGCACAAAGACACTTTGCCCAGCGGGTGCTTGAAAAAACCCTTCGCCAGAGCTACGATCAGCACCACCGACATCACGGCGGAGACGATGGTCAGAAGCCATGTGTGTTCCGCCAGCACGGAGAAGGCTGCGCCGGTATTGCGCACATAGGTCAGCTCCAGTATATAGGGGATAAAGGGCACGCTCCCGCCCAGAGGGATATTGGCACTGACCAGATACTTGACCAGCTGATCCAGGGCCACCAGTACGGCAGCCAAACCAAAATAGAGCATAAAAAACTCCTTTGCGCATGTTGTGTCCCTTATTATAACACGCGCAAAGAAGTGTGTAAATTATGTTTTATCTCCCATAGCCAGCTGCAGTTCCTCCAACTCCTGCATGGCCTGCTCCGCCTGACGGCAAATGTCCTCCAACCGCGCAAAAGCCCGACAGTATAATTGATAGTACTGCTCCGCGGTCAATTCCATATCTTCGTTCATATTCATCCCTCCGCTCAGCATTAGTTTAACAAAGTTTATCAATGCTTGTCAACTACATACAATAGCATTGTTATATGATGTTAAGCAAAGGGGGGCTGTGTATGTCAAAGACCGACACGCAAATCGGCATTCGCGTCACCAGCGAATTCAAGGCCGCTTTGGAAGCCCAAGCGCAAAAAGAGCGCCGCACCGTTTCCAACCTGATTTTAAAAGTCATGGAGGAATATCTGGAAGCGCAGAAGTCCGCCGAATAACCGCCCGTAGGGGGCGGCCTCCGGACGCCCCACCCATCGGGCCGTCGAGACGCCGACCCTACCCGTCCAGCCGAGCAGCAGCAAAAACAGCCGCCCGAAGCAGGTGCTTCGGGCGGCTGTTTTTCTTGTTTTTACTCGGTCGGCAAAGCGGGGTCGATGGCGGAAACGCTCGGGACCCCCGGGCGAGCCCAGCGAAGCGGGTCGTCTGGGGAGCGGCAGAGCAAGGAAACGGATGAGAAGTGCTCGTTAGAGCGCTTCGAACGAAGTGGACTTTGCGATGACGCCGGCACAGCGGGGGCACAGACCGGGGTGGTCGGCGTGGCTGCCCACCTTGACGTGGTTCTTCCAGCAGCGCTGGCACTTTTCGCCCTCGGCAGGGGCCACGGCCACGGACAGCTCGCTGCCCACGGTCACCTCCGCCTGAGACACGATGAGCAGGTCGGCAAGGTACTCCTTGTCCATATCCGCAAGGAACGCATCCTCGGCAGGCACGGTCAGGGCCACCTTGGCCTCCAGACTCTTGCCGATCTTCTTTTCGTTGCGGGCGGTCTCCAGAGCGCCGTTGACCGCGTCGCGCACGGCAATGATGCGCGCCCACTTTGCCATCTCAGCCTCGGACAGGGCGTAGTCGGCAAAGGGCTTGTTCATATCGTTGAGCACCACGTTGCGGGCGTCGTCGCCTGCCTTGTGGGGCATGGCCTGCCAGATCTCGTCGCAGGTGAAGGCCAGGATGGGGGCGAACAGCTTGGTCATGGTGTCCAGGATCAGCCACAGGGCGGTCTGGGCGGAGCGGCGGCTGAGGCCGTCGGTCTCGTCGCAGTACAGGCGGTCCTTGATGATGTCCAGATAGAAGCTGGACAGCTCCACCACGCAGAAGTCGTTGATGGCGTGGGACACGGAGTGGAACTCGTACTCGTCGTAAGCAGCAAAGCACTTTTCGATCAGAGCGTTGAGCTTGGTCACCGCCCAGCGGTCCAGCTCCAGCATATCGGCAGGGGCCACCAGATTGTCGGCGTCAAAGCCGGACAGGTTACCCAGACAGTAGCGGGCGGTGTTGCGGAACTTCAGATAGCTCTGGGACAGCTGCTTGAAGATAGCGTCGGAGCAGCGCACGTCCACGTGGTAGTCGGCAGAACCGGCCCACAGGCGCAGCAGGTCGGCACCGTACTTCTTCACGATGTCGGCAGGATCAACGCCGTTGCCCAGAGACTTGTGCATGGCGCGGCCCTCGCCGTCCACGGTCCAGCCGTGGGTCAGGCACTGCTTGAAGGGGGCACCCTCACCCATGGCGCCAACGGCGGTGAGCAGGGAGGCCTGGAACCAGCCGCGGTACTGGTCAAGGCCTTCGATATACATGTCAGCGGGCCAGAAACCCTGATTCTGCTTCATGGAGGCGAAGTGAGTGGAGCCGGAGTCGAACCAGCCGTCCAGAGTGTCCTCCTCCTTGAAGAAGTGGGTGCCGCCGCAGTGGGGGCACTTGTAGCCGGCAGGCAGGATGTCCGCAGCCTCCGTCTCGTACCAGGCGTTGGAGCCCTTTGTTCCAAACAGGTCGCTGACGGCCTTGATGGTGGTGTCGTCGCACACGGGCTTCTTGCAGTCCTCGCAGTAGAACACAGGGATGGGCAGACCCCAGCGGCGCTGGCGGCTGATGCACCAGTCGGCGCGCTCGCGGATCATGGCCTTCATGCGGTCGATGCCCCAGGTGGGCAGCCAGCGCACATCGTCGCAGGCGTCGCAGGCGGCATCCTTAAAGGCGTCCACAGAGCAGAACCACTGGGGAGTGGCGCGGAAGATGATGGGGCTCTTGCAGCGCCAGCAGTGGGGATAGGAGTGAATGATCTCCTCGCTGGCGAACAGGGCGCCGGACTGCTTCATGTCCTCCAGAATGACGGGGTTGGACTCTTCCGTCTTCATGCCGGCGTACTTGCCCGCGTAGTCGGTGTGGCGGCCCCGGTCGTCCACAGGGACTACCATCTCGATCTTATAGCGCTTGCAGGTCTCATAGTCGTCGGCACCGAAGCCGGGGGCGGTGTGGACACAGCCGGTACCGGAGTCCATGGTCACGTACTCGGCGGTGCACAGCTGAGAAGTCTTGTCCAGGAAGGGATGCTGAGCCAGCATGTACTCAAAGTCCTGACCGGCAAAGCGCTCCACGATCTCGAAGTTCTCGATGCCGCCCACAGCCATGACCTTGTTGCACAGGGCCTCGGCCACGATATACATCTCGCCGTTGTCCGCCTTGACCAGCACATAGCTCTCACGGGGATGGACGGCGATGGCAAGGTTGCCGGGCAGGGTCCAGATGGTGGTGGTCCAGATAACGAAGTACATCTTGGACAGGTCGCCGTACTTGGAAAGCTTACCCTGATCGTCCTTCACGGCGAACTTGACGTACACGGTGGTACAGGGATCGTCCTTGTACTCGATCTCTGCCTCGGCAAGGGCAGTCTCGTCCTTGGCGCACCAGTACACGGGCTTGAGGCCCTTGTAGATGTAGCCCTTCTTGTACATCTCACCGAAGATCTTGACCTCCTCGGCCTCAAAGGCGGGGTCCATGGTGGTATAGGGGTGCTCCCAGTCGCCCAGAGCGCCCAGACGCTTGAAGCCCTCGCGCTGAATGTCGATATACTTCTGGGCGTAGTTGTGGCAGGCGGTACGGAACTCAGGCACGGACATGGCCTTGTGGTTGAGCTTCTGCTCCTTGATGATGGCAGACTCGATGGGCATGCCGTGGTTATCCCAGCCGGGCACAAAGGGGGTCCAGTAGCCGCGCATGGCGTGCATGCGCACGATAAAGTCCTTCAGGGAGCGGTTCATGGCATGGCCCATATGGGGATGGCCGTTAGAGAAGGGAGGGCCGTCGTGCAGGGAGAAGCGGGGCTTGCCCTCGTTCTTTTTCAGCAGTTCGTTGTAAAGATCCAGCTCATTCCATTTTTCCAGCATGCCGGGCTCCCGGTTGGGCAGACCTGCCCGCATGGGGAATTCGGTCTGGGGGAGATTGATGGTCTTGTTGTAGTCCATGGTGCAAAATTCCTCCATTTCATTTTGTGGGGAAAGGCAAAAACAAAAGCCCTTGTCCCCCGTAAGAGACAAAGGCGTCATGACCTCTGCGGTACCACTCTTATTGCCGGCATAGGCCGACCACTCAAGATCGCCCGGTAACGGGGGCTTCCGGAGACGCTTACTGCCCGGGTGGGGTTGGGCGCTCTGCTCCAAGGTGATCTTCGCCGTTCCCTCCCGCCGCCTTGCACCTACCGGCGGCTCTCTGTATGGGTCATAGGAGCGGTTACTCGTCCTTTTCTGCGCATTTTCATATGCCCCTGTATCTTATCCGCTTTTTGCCCCCGTGTCAAGAAAAAAATCCGGGACAGACGTTTTTTTGCCTGTCCCGGATGGTTTTTACTTTATTTCGTAGTCCCGGCCAAATTCCAGCCGGCCAAAATCAATGTGGTGAACGGCGGTCTTGTCCATCTCGTCCTCGGTCTGCTCGATCTCCTCTTCGGTCAGATCCTCCTGCTGCGTCTGTCCGGCAACCTCAAACTCGGTGGTATGCTCCAGTTCCTCCTCCGGCTCCTGAACGGCGGGCTCCTCCTCAACGGACAGCAGGCGCAGAACGCTGTTCTCGATGGCCTGAGCGGTCTCATCCACCTTGTTGACCTCCTCCGCCTTGGGGGCAGGAGTCAGCTGAGCCAGATTGTCAAGATAGTCCAGCTCCTGCTGGTGCAGCTGCTTGATCCGGGCAACATAGGCGGCGGTGGCGTTCTGGGCGGCGGTGAGGCGATACTCCTCGTTGGTCACCTCCTGCCGGATGCAGGCGATCTTGTCGGCGGCTTCCCGCTCGGCGTCCTGAAGGATGGTGGCCTTCTTCTCTTCAGCCTCTTTCACCAGCTGATCGGCCATACGCTGGGCGGTCATAAGGGCCTTGCGCATGGCTTCCTCGGTGGCGCGGTATTCCTCCACCTTGTCCACCAGCACCTTCATCTTGCTTTTGAGCACCGCGTTGTCGTTATACAGGGCGGTGTAGTCCACGGTGAGAATGTCAAGAAACTCGTCCACCATGGCCATGTTGTAGCCGCCGAAGGATGCCTTTGCAAATGCGCGTTCAGATACTTCCTGAGGAGTGAGCATATTGTTTACCTCCTAATTGCCCGCGGGCTTTTCTTTAGAAATACAGGCCGTTATTCTCCAGCTCGTCGATCAGATCACCCAGAATATCCACGTTGTAGGGGGTGATGATGTAGGTGGACAGGGCAACCTTCTTGATCTTGCCGCCGTGGGCATAGGTCACGCCGGACAAAAAGTCCAGCAGGCGGCGGGCCACGTCCTTGTTGGTGGACTCCAGATTGAGGACCACGGTGCGCTTTTCACGCAGGTGGTCGGCGATCTCGCTGGCATTTTCATACCGGTCGGGCTTGACCAGCACCACCTGCAGCTGGGTGGTGGTGTGGATGTTGACCACCTTGTTGCTGCGGCGCTCCTGTTCCACGGTATAGCCGCTGTCCACCCGCTCAGCGCGCTCGGCACGGCGCTCCCGGCGGGGCTCGGCACTGCGTTCCACCGGCTGGAAGTCGTCAAAATCCCCCTCATCCTCGTCCTCGTAGGGGCGGGCCAGTCTCTTGAGCTCATCCATAAATCCCATTATGACATCCTCATTTCCTTTGTAGATTCAAAAACGGTCAAGCCTGCTCCGGACGGGGCGGTCTGGGTCCGAAGAGCGCCGTACCCACCCGCACCAAAGTGGCGCCCTGGGCAACAGCCTCTTCAAAATCACCGCTCATGCCCATAGACAGGCAGTTCATATCATTTTTATTATCCGCTATTTTGTCCTTTGTGTCAACAAAAAGCCGACGCATTTTTACAAAATATTGTGTGTTGGCTCCGGGTCCGTGGGCTACCGGTGGTATGGCCATCAGCCCTCTCAGCCGCACGTGGGGCATGGAAACAGCTGCTTGGGCAAGGTCCTGCACATCCTCCGGCGCAACGCCGCCCTTGCTCAGCTCCCCGGCAATGTTCACCTCCAGCAGGATGTCCTGCACGATGCCCAGCTTCTCCGCCTGCTTTTCAATGGCCTCCAGCAGCCGCAGGGAGTCCACCGACTGGATCAGATCCACCCGGCCCACCACCTTGTTGACTTTGTTGGTCTGAAGATGGCCGATGAAATGCACTTCCCGGGCGCCGGCATAGGCGTCGGCCTCCAGATGGGCGCACAGCTCCTGCACGCGGTTTTCCCCGCACACCTCCAGCCCGGCCTCGATCGCGGCCCGGATGGTGTCATCGGTCTGCACCTTGGTGGCGGCGCACAGGGTGATCTGCGCGGGATCCCGGCCTGCCCGGACCGCGGCGGCGGCGATCTTCTCCTTCACCGCCATGATATTCTGCTTCAAGTCCATGTTCCGCACCCCCTTACTCCACGACCACTTTGCCGTCGTAAATGTCGTGCCCGCGCACGATGATCTCGTCCCCGGCCCGCAGCGTGGTCTTTCCGTCATCCAGCGGGCGCACCACGTAGAACTGAGTTCCCTCGGCCAGCACTTCCGTCCGCTTGAACTCCGCCTGTCCGTTGACCACGGCGTATACGCCGGTCACGCTGCCGCCGTCCTTGTCCGTCAGGATATGCACCGCGTCCTTGGGCACACGCAGACCCTCGTCCCGGGCAAAAATGACCTCTACGGTCTGGTGGCGCAGCAGGGTGGTGGAGGACAGATACCGGTCCGTGGACAGCAGCACCACACACCGCCCCTCCTCGGGCTCGCCCACAGACTCCACCCGCATGTCAACATCCCGCTCAAAATCACCGGTATAGCCCACGGCTACTGTCCCCCCGGTGCTCAGCCGGCGGGCCGATTCCTCAGGCAGAGCCACCACCAGATACCAGCGGTTGGAGGTGATGAGCTTGCCCAGTGCCCCGCTGTCTCCCGCCACCTTCCGATCCAGCAGCTCGTCCAGCCCGGAGGGGGTCAGTTCGGCGGCATAGTCCGGCGTAAGCAGCTGCTCCCAGCCATCCACCAGCGCGGAATAGGTCCCCGACCGGTCGGCGCGCACACGGCTGGTGTCCTGAGCCGACTGGGCCTGCAGGGTACGCAGCCTGCTGTTCAGCTGGGCCAGACGGGAGATATCCACCCCTTGACCGTAGGTATAGTCCCGGCGCAGCACCGCCCGCTTCAGGTCCAGAACCTGATCCTCCAGCCGCCCGAAGTCCCCCGCAGCCGCCCCGGCCCGCAGGGTCACCACCGCGCGGATCACATCGTCCTCCAGCTCCGCCGTGCCGGCGGTGAAGTCGGACTGGGTGGTGGCGTACTGCAGAAGCTCGGCCTCCATGGTCAGGGTCTGGATCTCATCCTTGCGCTCAAGGGCCTGACCGTCCCGGTAGATCACAGCCACCGTCTGGCCTGCGCCCACCCGCTCCCCTTCGCCGGGGACCACGTCGGCAATACCGGAATATGCCGGCAGCACCTGTTCCCGGCGCACCAGCAGGCCGTCCGTCTCCACACTGTCGTTGACCGTATAGGCGTAAGCCACCGCGGTGGTGATCGGATCTGTCATTCCCCGCCAAATATACACGGCAAAGTAGGCCGCCAGACAGGCCGCCATGAAAAACATGACCAGTTTTGTGATGGTGGTTCCTTCCTTCATCGGGGCACTCTCTTTCTGTTTGAAGGGTTACTCCGCCGCCTCCTCCCGCTCCAGCGCAACAGGCCGCTCGGGCACAATGGTGGAGATGGCGTGCTTGTAGATGACCTGCTGCTTTCCGTCGGACATAAGTACCAGAGTGAACGCGTCAAAGCCGGACACCTGCCCCCGCATCTGGAAGCCGTTCATTAAAAACACGGTGACCTGCCTGCGCTCCCGGCGCAGCTGAGTGAGAAAGATCTCCTGAATGTTGTTTGTTTTCTGCATATTGATGCACTCCTTTTTCTTTCCGGCGGTCTGGCCGCCCAAGTGCATCATATACCAAATTCTTCCATTTTTTCTGTCGAATAACGTAGCGCGTTCTGAATATCCGGTTGGCTGCCCCACCGATACCAGCAGGTGCCGGGGTTTCGTCCGAACCAGGTCAGCTGCCGCTTGGCGTACTGGCGGGAGCGCAGCTTGATCTCCTCCGCCGCCGCCCGGACATCGCCGTGGCCGCGCAGGGCCGCGGCCATCTCCTTGTAGCCGATGGCCTGCATGGCAGTGCATTTTTCCGGGATGCCCCGCTCCAGCAGGCCGCGCACCTCGTCCACAAGGCCGGCCGCCATCATCTCGTCCACCCGGCGGTCAATGCGCGCCCACATGTCCTCCCGCCGCTCAAAGGCAAGACCGATGGTCAATGCCTGATACCGGGGCGGGATGTCCCGGGTCTCCAGATTGTGCTGTGTAATGGTCTTACCCGTGGCCCGCCAGACCTCCAGCGCCCGGATGATCCGTTTTGCATCGTTGGGGTGCAGCCGCCGGGCTGCCTGCGGGTCGATGGCCGCCAGTTCCTCCAGCATGGCCTGTGCGCCCCTTTGGGCAAATTCCCGCTCCAGTCCGGCCCGCAGGTCGCTGGCCGGATCAAAGGCGGCAAAGGTGCGTCCGGACAGCAGGGAATCGATATACAGCCCGGTCCCTCCGGCCACGATGGGCAGTTTGCCCCGGGACAGGATGTCGTCCACGCAGGCGGCGGCCATGTCCACGTACCGGGCCACGGAGAAATCCTCCGCCGGGTCGGCCACGTCCAGCATGTGGTGGGGCACACCCCGCATCTCCTCCCGGGTGGGCTTGGCGGTGCCGATGTCCATGGTGCGGTAGATTTGCATGGAGTCGGCGGAGACCACCTCGCCGTTGTGCTTCAGGGCCAGCTCCACTGCCATCCGGGTCTTGCCCGAGGCGGTGGGCCCGCAGATCACTAAAATTTTAGGCGGCAAGGTGTCACCTCCTGACTTATGCCCGCTTAAACTGTTTTTCCAGTTCTTTTTTCGTCAGCTCGATGGCTACGGGTCTGCCGTGGGGGCAGTACTTCACGCTGCCGTCCATGACCGCCTGCGCCACCCGCTCCAGCTCCTGAGGGCCGGACTTCCAGCCGCCCTTGATGGCCGCCTTGCAGGCCATGGTGTGCAGCAGATGGTCCCGGGCTGTGTCAGGGTCGGCCCGGCCGGTGGCAAGCAGTTTGCCCGCAATCTCGGCAAGGGTGGGGACGATGTCCCCCGTGTCCATGTCTGCAGGGGCCTGCCGCACCGCAAGGGCCTGAGCGCCGAACTCCTCCACCTCGAACCCGAACTGCGCCAGCAGCTCAAGCTGCTCCACCAGCGCCGCCCGCTCCTGTGCCTCCGGGGTAAAGGTGATGGGCGTCAGCAGAGTCTGCATCATGGGCTTATAGCCCTGCGCCTTCATGCGGTCGAAGTTCATGCGCTCGTGGGCGGCATGCTTGTCGATCAAAAGCGCGCGCTGGCCCTGCTCCACCACAATGTAGGTGTTGAACAGCTCGCCGGCCACCCGCCAGGGCTCTGCCGGGGCCGCTGCTTCAGGCTCCTGCGCGGGCAAAGGCTCTGCCTTGGGCGCGGGCTGCTGCACGGGCTCAGGCGCTTGCACCGGCGCGGGTCCGGGCGCAGTCTGCGTCCGGACTTCAGGCCGGATCTGAACGATTGGCTCTTCCTCCCGCTTGGGTGCGGGGGGCGGTGTCCACTGCACCGACACCGGCTTGGGCTGCCGTGCGGTCACAGGGGCAGCCGCCGGATTTGCCGGGGCGCTGCGTGGGGTGGTGAAATCATTCAGGGGCAGTTGGGCGGCAGGCTTTGCCGCCGGGATGGGGGTCGCGTTCATTCTGATCTGGTTGGGGGTGACGGTGTCGTGGCCCTTTGGCTTTTCCAGCAACGCCGCCGGGTGGCTCCGGTCGCCGGTCAGGGCGGCCAGCACCCCGTGGTACACGGCAGAAAACACCTGCCGCTCGTTGGTAAACTTAACTTCCGTCTTGGTTGGGTGGACGTTCACGTCCACCATATTCAGCCTGGTCTGCAGGTGAATGACACAGCCGGGGAATCGGCCCACCCTCTTCTGGTTGGCATAGGCCTCCTCCACCGCGGCCATCATGATCCGGGACTTTACATAGCGCCCGTTGACGAAGAAGTGCTGATAGTTGCGGCTGCCCTTACAGCAGGCGGGCAGGGTGGTAAAGCCGGTGACGGTCATATCCTCGCCGCTGCCCTTCACGGGAACAAAGCCCAGTGCCAGATCCCGGCCCAGCACGGCGTAGATGGCGGACTGGAGCTGACCGTCCCCGGGGGTAAGCATCTCCTGTTTTCCGTCCCGGATGAACTTGACGCTGACCTCCGGGTGGGCAAGGGCGATGCGCTGCACTACGGCGAAGGCCGCCGCCCCCTCGGCAGAGTCCTTTTTCATAAACTTGAGCCGGGCGGGGGTGTTGAAAAACAGGTCCCGGACCACCATGGTGGTGCCCTCCGGACAGCCCGCCTGCTCCACCTGACCGGCCACGCCCCCTTCCAGCGACAGGGACGCTCCAAAGGGCGCGCCGGGGGTGCGGGTCATCACGTCGATGCGGGACACGGCGGCGATGGCCGCCAATGCCTCACCACGGAAGCCGAGGGTGCCGATGGCCTCCAGATCATACTCGGTACGCAGCTTGCTGGTGGCGTGGCGCAAAAAGGCGGTGGCCAGCTGGTCCTCTTCCATGCCGCAGCCGTCGTCCGTCACCCGGATCAGGGTCATGCCGCCGTTGGCGATCTCCACCGTCACCTTTTTGGCCCCGGCGTCGATGGCATTTTCCATCAGTTCCTTGACCACGGAGGCGGGCCGCTCCACCACCTCGCCGGCGGCGATCAGGTCGGCTACATGGGGGTCCAGCACTTGAATATTGGGCATAGGAGCAACCTCCTGTCTTTATCCGTTCAGATCCTGCTTCAGCTCCGCCAGCAGGTTAAGGGCTTCGATGGGGGAGAGGATATTCACGTCGGTCATGCGCAGTTTGCGCAGCACCGTTTCGCCGCCCAAATCACCAAGGGACACCTGTCCCTGAGCCGGGACAGCCGGGGCGGCGGTCGCTCCCTTGTCCTGTTCCAGTTCCCGCAGGATCTCGTGGGCACGGCGGATGACCCGTTCGGGCACGCCGGCCAGCTTGGCCACCTCGATACCGTAGCTCTGGTCCGCACCGCCCCGGACGATCTTGCGCAGGAAGATCACATCGTCCTTGCGTTTTTTTGCGGCGATGTTGTAATTTTTCACCCCGGCCAGCTGGCCCTCCAGCACCGTCAGCTCGTGGTAGTGGGTGGCGAACAGGGTCTTGGCCCCCAGCCGCTTTTTGTCGGCACAGTGCTCCACCACCGCCCGGGCGATGGCCATGCCGTCATAGGTACTGGTGCCTCTGCCGATCTCGTCCAGAATGAGCAGGGAGCGGGAGGTGGCGTTTTTCAGAAGCTCGGCCACCTCGGTCATCTCCACCATGAAGGTGGACTGTCCGGCGGCCAGATCGTCACTTGCTCCGATGCGGGTGAAGACCCGGTCCACGATGCCGATGCGGGCGGCCCGGGCGGGGACAAAGCTTCCCATCTGGGCCATGAGAACGATGAGGGCCACCTGACGCATGTAGGTGGATTTGCCCGCCATATTGGGGCCGGTGATAACAGCGCACAGGTTCTCTCCCCCGTCCATATGGGTGTCATTGGGGACGAAAACCGCATTTTTCAGCACCTTTTCCACCACGGGGTGGCGGCCCTCGGTGATGCTGATGCCGTCACCGGCATCCACCTGCGGCATGCAGTAGCTGTTGGCGGCGGCTACTGCGGCAAAGGAGGTCAGCACATCCACCTGCGCCACCGCGGCGGCGGCCTTCTGGATGCGGGCTACGTGCCGGCACACCTGATCCTTTACCTGACAGAAAATCTGATATTCCAGCGCGGTCACCTTGTCCTGTGCGGACAGGATGGTGTGTTCCAGCTCCTTGAGTTCCTGAGATATGTAGCGCTCGGAGTTCACCGTGGTCTGCTTGCGCACCCAGTCCTCGGGCACAAGGCCGGTCTGGGACTTGGCCACCTCGATATAGTAGCCGAAGACCTTGTTGTAGCTGACCTTCATGTTCTTGATGCCGGTCTGCTCCTTGGTCCGGGCCTCCAGCTGGGCCAGCCGCTCGGAGCCGTGCTCCATAATGTCACGCAGTTCGTCCACGTCCGGGTCGTAGCCCGGGCGGATCAGCTTGCCCTCCCGCACAGAGAAGGGGGGCTCGTCCACCAGCGCGCTGCCGATCAGCTGGCGGATCTCGGGCAGGTCGTCCAGCTCCCCCCGCAGGGACTGGAGCAGGGCAGAGGGACAGCCCTCCAGCAGGTCACGGATCTGAGGCAGTCTGCCCAGTCCGTTGGCAAGGGCCACCAGATCCCGGCCGCCGGCGGTGCCGTACACCACCCGGCCGATGAGCCGCTCCAGATCGGTCACTTCCCGAAGGACGTGGGAAAGCTCCTCCCGGATGATAATGTCCTCCACCAGATCGCTTACCGCCTGCTGGCGGCGGCCGATCTGCACCGGGGACAGCAGGGGCCGTTCCATCCAGCCCCGGATGAGCCGCCCGCCCATGGCGGTGCGGGTCCTGTCCAGCACCCACAGCAGGGAGCCCTTTTTCTCCTTGGAACGCAGGGTCTGGGTCAGCTCAAGGGTCTGCCGGGCGGTCAGGTCCAGTTCCATATACTGCCCGGAGGTGTAGTAGTTGAAGTTGGCGATGTGGGACAGGTCGGTCTTCTGGGTCTCGTAGAGATAGCTCAGCAGGCCGCCGGCGGCGCAGATGGCCCCGTGGTCATCGGCAGGCAAATTCTCCAGTCCCGTTGTAAACTGCTTCTCCACAAAGGCCCGGGCCACCTCAAGATCAAAGCGCTCCTGCACGGCCCTTGCGCAGGCGCACTCCAGCCGGCGGCGCAGGAAGTCCTCCAATCCGTCCAGTTCGGCCGCGCCGGGGGACAGCACTGCCTCGGCGGGGCAGAAGCGGCCCAGCTCGTTCTGCAGGTGGTCCGCCGCCTCGGCATCGGCGGGGAAGGAGGTGGCAAAGACCTCGCCGGTGGAGATGTCGCACAGGCACAGGCCCACCGTCTGCCCGTCGGCGTAGACGGCACAGATGAAGTTGTTGCGCCCCTCCTCCAGCATGGAGGCGGCGATGACGGTGCCGGGGGTAATGATGCGCACGATGTCCCGGTCCACAAGGCCCTTGGCAAGGGCGGGGTCCTCCGTCTGCTCGCAGATGGCCACCTTATAGCCCTTGGCGATGAGCCGGGCGATATAGCTGTCGCAGGAGTGGTAGGGCACGCCGCACATGGGGGTGCGCTCCTCGGGGGGCTTGTTCCGGTCCCGGGTGGTCAGGGTCAGGTCCAGCTCCCGGGACACCACCTTGGCGTCCTCGTTGAACATCTCGTAAAAGTCGCCCAGACGGAAAAAAAGGATGCAGTCGGGGTTTCGCTCCTTCATCTCCAGATATTGGCGCATCATAGGTGTGACCTCAGCCATGAGCTCACCGCCTTTCTATCGTTTCTCGGCTCCCCCCTCGCGGGGGAGCTGGCACGCAAAGCGTGACCGAGGGGGTACACCCCCTCCGCCTCGCGTTGCTCGGCACCTCCCCCGTAAAGGGGGAGGCTTTTATTCCTTGTCCGTTCTCCCGGCCAGATAATCCAGCGACACGCCGTAGAAATCGGCCATGCGGATAAGGGTGGACAACTGCGGCTCCCGCTCGCCGTATTCATACCGCTGATAAGTACGCAAAGGCACACCGATAGCCTCCGCCACATCTTTCTGCATGATATTCCGTTTCATTTTTAATTCCTGCAAACGCTCCGAGAACACAGACATAATAACTCACTTTCCTTCACATGTCCATATTGACATGCCCAAACAGGCATGTTATAATGTTCCTGCGATCTTTGAAAAGGGGGGTACTTATGAAATCTCTTTCCGACACTCTGTTCACCTATGCCATGGAGCACCGGGTCTCCCGCTTTCAGCAGGGGCACAGGGGCGCGCTTCTCTCCGCTCAGGCCCGGCTGGATGCCAACGCCCAGACTCTGCGGGATATGGGCAGGCCCGCCGCCGACTGTTTGGAGCACATGGCAAAGGCAAGTGCCGACCTTTCTCTCATCCACGAACGGGCCGCCTTTCTGGCCGGCCTGTCCATGGGACTGGAACTGGGCGCGCTGGGCCGTTGATTATACCAGCTCACCGTACAGGGACCACTTGTTGGCATCGGTGATGGTTACGTTCATAAATTTTCCTACCGCGTCCGCCGGTCCGTCCAGCCGCACAAGGCGGTTGCCGGGGGTGCGGGCGGTCAGGGCCCAGCGGGGGTCGTCGGACAGGCCGTCCACCAGACAGCGCACGGTCTTTCCGATGTACTCCCGGTGCTTTTCCTCGGAAATAGCGTCCTGCAGGGCCACAAGGCGGTTGAAGTTGGCAAGCTTCTCCTCCCGGCTCATGGGGTCGGGCATGGAGGCGGCGGGGGTTCCCACCCGGGGGGAGTAGATGAAGGTGAACAGGGCGTCGTAGCGCACCTCCTCCAGCACCTTCAGGGTGTCCTCAAACTCCTCGGTGGTCTCGCCGGGGAAGCCCACGATCACATCGGATGTAAGCACGATGTCCGGGATCAGCTCCTTGAGCTGGCGGATCTTGTCCAGATACTGCTGGCGGGTGTGGCGGCGGTTCATGGCCTTCAGCACCCGGTCATTGCCCGCCTGGAAGGGCAGGTGGAGCACCGGGGCCACCTTTTCGCACTTTGCCATGGTCTCAAACAGCTTCCGGGTGGCATCCTTGGGGTGGGAGGTCATAAAGCGGATGAGAAATTCCCCGGGGATGGCATTGACCTGTTCCAGCAGGTCGGCAAAGTCCATATCCTGTTCCAGATCCTTGCCGTAGGAGTTCACGTTCTGGCCCAGCAGGGTGATGTCCTTATAGCCCTGCTCCACCAGCTCTCTCACCTCGGACAGGATCAGCTGGGGATCGCGGCTTCGCTCCCGCCCCCGCACGTGGGGGACGATGCAGTAGGAGCAGAAGTTGTTGCAGCCGTACATGATGGACACCCATGCCTTCACATCCCCCTGACGGACCACGGGGATGCCCTCGGCGATGGAGCCGGCCTCGTCCGGGATCTGGAAGATGCGGCCCCGGCGGGTGAGCAGGCTGTGGATGAACTGGGGGAACTTCCACAGCACGTGGGGGCCGAACACAAGGTCCACATGGCGGAAGGACTGCTTGATTTTATCCGCAATGTGCTGCTGCTGCATCATGCAGCCGCACAGGCAGATGAGCTGGTCGGGCTTTGAGCGCTTGGTGTGCACCAGCGCGCCCACATTGCCCAGCACCCGCTGCTCGGCGTGCTCGCGCACGGCGCAGGTGTTGATGACGATGACGTCCGCCTCTTTCTCGCTCTGGGTGAAGTCAAAACCCATGGCCCGCAGATAGCCCCGGATGCGTTCGGAATCGGCCTCGTTCTGCTGACAGCCGTAGGTGTCCACAAAGGCCAGAGGCGTAATGCCCCGGGCGTCGTAGACCTCTTTGATCTCAAGGCAGTATTGAAGCTGGCGGTCGATGTCCGCCTGCGGGATATGAGTGGTCTGCTTGTCCATAAAACGTCCTCCGACGATGTGGTTTGACACGGGCGCAAGCACCCATTTTTACATCTAAATATCATATCATTCTTTTCGTAAAAGGGCAAGGATGAGTTCACGTTTTCGCACCCGGCCGCATAAAAACGGCGCGGGACAGCTGTTTGTCCCGCACCGCTTTTTTTGTCTTTTTGCAAGAATATATAAAAACCCACCAAGAATTTGATAGAGCGGCCCGGGCGCATTTGATATAATTGCGCCATAGAAACCCCGAATAAACCGCAGGAAAGGAAGTTTATCATGTTCAAAATCAACAAGCTGCGCGACGATGAGACAATTGCATTTGCCGCCGACGAACTGAAAAAGTATCTGTGGATGATGATGCCGGATACCGATGACATATCTATCTCCCTCACTCCGGACGCCAAAGACGGCTTCCGGCTGGGTCTGCTGGAGGACTTTGGTCTTGACAGCGAGGCAAAGGACCCGGTGTGGGATGACGTGGTCCACATCGACACCACCGAGACCGGCGGTATTCTGGCCGGCTCCAACCCCCGCAGTGTGCTGTTTGCGGTGTACCGCTTCCTGAAGCTCAACGGCTGCCGCTGGCTGTTCCCCGGTTTGGACGGCGAGTACATCTCCCGCCAGCCCATCACCGCCCAGAAGTATCACAAGCTGGCCGACCACTGCATCCGCGGCTTCATGGTGGAGGGAACGCCCGGCGCGGAGCATGTGCTGGACTACATCGACTACCACGCCAAGCAGGAAATGAATCTGTTTTCTCCCGACGATATCAAAATCTATATGCGCCGCTATTACGAGCATCAGAACAACACCATGAACCGCCATATGGAGCCGCTGCCCACCGAGCAGTATAACCAGTGGTGGGCCATGTTCGAGGCGGAGGCCCTGAAGCGCGGTCTGCTGCTCAAGAAAGGCGGCCACAGCAGGATCCCTGCCGCCATCGGCCTGGACCCCTTCGCCTACGAGGAGTACCGCAGCGGCAAAAAGCCTGTCCCCGAAGAGGCCAGACAGTACCTTGCTCTGATCAATGGCGAGCGTAAGCTGTACTCTTACAATGGTGGAGGCAGTATCTTCTTCACCAACCTGTGCCTGTCCAACCCCGAGGCACGCCGGCTCTTTGTGAAGAGCACAGCCGACCACCTGGAAAAAAATCCGCGCCTGTGCATGAACACCGTTGGCTTTGCCGATGGACACCATAACCACTGCGAGTGCGAGGAGTGCCGCAAACTGCACCCCGCCGACTTCCAGATCATGATCGCCAACGAGCTGGATGAGGAGCTGACCCGCCGCGGGATCAAGACCAAAGTAGCCCTCAGCACCTATGTGGATCTGATGTTCCCGCCCATTCGGGAAAAGATCAAAAATCCCGACCGCTTCTTTATCCAGTTTGCCCCCATTTCCCGTTCCTACACCAGCAGCATCACCGAGGACACCGTCATCCCCGAGCCCCTGCAATATAAGGCGCGCAATGTATGGGACGCTCCCAAGGGTATTGAGGAATGTGTGGCCCTTCTGCAGGCCCGCCGGGCGCAGGTCAACGTCCCCTGCTATGCCTACGAGTACCACTTCTGGCGGCCCCAGATGCGTGATCCGGCCCTGATGGCCATCAGCCGCCGCCTGTACGAGGATGTGCGTTCCCTGAAGCTGCTGGACATTCAGGGCTATCAGCAGGACGGTTCCAACCGGCACTTCTTCCCCCACGGCTTCCATCATTTCATCCACGCCGAGACCCTGGTGAACCGGGAGTGCGATTACGAGGAAATGAAGGCGGACTACTTCTCTCATCTGTACGGCGAGGACTGGAAGCAGGTGGTTCAATACCTGCAGGGCATTTCCGATGCCTTTGGCGAGAAGTATATGCACGGCGAGGACAGCATTGACCCCGCCCGCGGCACCCACTACAACCCCGCCCGGGCCAAGGAGCTGATGAAGGTGGAGGAGCTTTCCGCCGTGGCCCGCGAGCTGGCTGACACCCATCGCGAGATGCCTCACCGTGTGCAGTCCCTGGCTTACCGCCTGCTGGAGCGCCATGCGGAGTACTGCCAGAAGCTGGCTCCCGTCTTCATCGCCAAGTGTCAGGGCTATGATAAGCGGGCCGTGGAGCTGATGGATGCGTTTATCGCGGACTTCGGCCGCCACGACTACGAGCTGGAGCGCTGGCTGGACTTCGGCCTTGCCACGCGTATGCTCCGGGTTGCGGCCAAGCAGATGCCCGAAATCGAGTTCTGAGTGAACCAATGCCGGCCCCGACCGGGAATCCCGTAACCGCGTCCACAGCCCCAAGGTATTGCGGGACGAGGACAGGTGTGGTATTCTTTACCCATGATCCGATGCCGGATCGGGTATGGAGGTGCTTTGTATGCAGACCACCGGTTTTACCGTCTTAAAATGCTGTGTGACAACCATCCTGCATGGGACGCGGAAGCCCCACGAGACACTGCTCAGCGCCTACGAGTTGGAATTCTATACCGAAGACTGCGAAGGCGGCACCATTACAGACGGGGTGTTTCGTCCGGCCCGCAAGCAGTATTATTCCCTGTACCGTCCGGGCCAGCGCCAGAAGCTCGTGGCCCCATACCGGTGTTATGTTCTGAACCTTGTGACCCACGACCCGGATCTGTGCGACTATCTGGACCATCTGCCCGCCAGCGGCCTTATTTGGGATATCGACGCGGTGGTGGCGCTGCTGCGCGAGATCATACAGCTCGAGGACCGGAACACGCCCCAAAGCAAGCTCTGGCTTGACAGCTGCGTCATCCGCATTCTTTCCCTAATCGGCCAAAACCGACAGGTGGATCAGCCCATGCATGTGGGAGCCATCCGCCACCGGGAGACGCTGATGATGGTGGACCGCTATATCCGGGAGCATCTGGGCGAGGATCTGTCTTTGGACCGTCTGGGTACGCTGAGCAATCTGGAGCCCACATATCTGCAGAAGCTCTACGCCAGTGCCTACGGGCAGTCCCCGGCTCAGCGAACGCTGGCTCTGCGCATCAGCGCGGCACGCATCGCACTGATCGAAGAGGATGCCCCGTTGAGCGAAATTGCGGCCCGGCTGGGCTTTTCCTCACAGGCTCACTTCTCCAGCGCATTCAAAAAGGTGGTCGGGATTGCCCCGACTCACTTCCGGGCCCGCCGCCTTGGCAAAGGCGGCCCGTAACCAAACTGCCAATATGTCAAAGGACCGCGCCCCAACGGGCGCGGTCCTTTCTCATGTTCTGATGTTCTCTTACAGCCGCTCAGACTGCTGCATAAGCCAGCTGCGCAGCTGGTCGATGCCCTCCTCGGACACGGGGAATTGGGCCGTATCCGCCACCTGGCTGCACTCGTAGCACAGGGGGCCGGGCCAGACCTCCACATTCATTACCCCGTCGGCCGGGACGATGCGCCAGCGGGCGTTCTTTCTGCTGCCTGTCCACACGTTCCCATGCTCCATGGAGGACAGCGTGGGCAAAAAAATCTCCTGTTCCATATTTCCCCCGTTCTCAGGCCGGGTTGGCCTGCTTCGTTTCCTTTTCACTCGTTCAGTATTGGCATACCATGCGCAGAAGAACACACACCTGCCCCTGTTCCGGCCACGGCTCCCGGTCCATCCCCGTCCAGCCGGGCCGGACATAGCCCGCTCCGTTATCCAGAGAAAAGCTGGCCAGAACCACACCATCGCCCTCATCGGGGACAACGGTCCGTTCGGACAGACTGGTCACCGCCACGCCGCCCCCCGCATTGGGGATGTTGGGTATGGCCCCGTTTTCCCATGCAGCGCCGCAAAAACTCATTCCAAACTCCAAAACCGTGGGGTCCTCTTCCAACCCCAGCTTATAGGAGAACACCAGCGGCGCCTGCCGGGGCGGAGGCGGCCCATCCTGCGGCCATTCCAGCCCGCTGCAGACGTAGCTGCGCGTCAGCCCTTCGTGAGTCCACAGTTCCATCTGAAAGCTGCATTTCTTGGTCGTATCCGCCAGAGTCACGTCATACATCAGCACGCTGCGGCCACCAGTGTCTGCCACCAGCTGCTCCAACCCCTCCACGACCAGCGGCTGCACCACGGTCCGGGTCTGGGGCAGCCAGTCTGTGCGCTCCCTGACCCACCACTGGCCCACCGTCAGCAGCAGAGCCAGCAGCATGGCCGCCGTCAGGGCAAACAGCCACCGCCAGCGGCGCAGGCTGCGCCGCCATTGGCCGGAAAATGTACGCAGAGACTCCCTGACCAATTCCTCCTTCGGTTCCTCCTCCCGACTGCCGCTGAGCAGCTGGGATACGCTCAGGTCAAGGGCGGATGCCAGCGGCTCCAGCAGGGCGATGTCGGGAAAATTCAGTCCCCGTTCCCACTTGCTCACCGCCTGAACGGTGACGTGTAGCCTCTCGGCCAGTTCCCTTTGGGTCAGGCCCTTCTCCCGGCGGCACTGGCCGATCAGTTGTCCGGTTTTGATGCTGTTCATTGTCTCACCTCACCCAAACCGTAGCATCCTCCTGCCGCTGTGTCAATCAACCGCAGGTTGAACCGTTATTTCCCTACGCAGAACCGCTCAAAGATGCGGTCCGTGATGTCCTGCCGGACGGCACGTCCTGTCAGCTCACCCAGAGCGGACAGGGCGTTTTCCACGTCCACCAGCACCGCATCCGGGGTGAATCCGGCTTCCAGTCCCCGCCGGGCAAGCTCCACGGCCTCCAGCGCACGCCGGGCCGCATCCGCCTGCCGTGCGTTGGTGAGCAGCGCACCTGCACTCTCCTGTCCCGCGGGAGGTGCCATCTTTGCCACGGCCTGCTCCAGTTCCTCCAGCCCCTGACCGGTCCTTGCGCTGATGTGCGCCACCGGAACGTCCTGCGGCAGGTCCAGAAAGGGCACGGGAGCAGAGGTCAGGTCGCTTTTATTCCACACCAGAACGGTGGGTGCGCAGGCCATGGCCCGCTCCAGCAGCTGTCCATCCTCCCGGGTGAATGGGACGGACCGGTCGCACAGGAAAAGGATGATGGCCGCCCCCTCCATGGCCGCACGGCTGCGCTCCACCCCTTTTTGTTCAATGGGGTCGGCGCTTTCCCGCAGGCCCGCGGTGTCGATCAGCCGCAGGAGCACCCCTCCAAGGCGTACCCGCTCCTCCACCGTGTCCCGGGTGGTGCCGGGGATATCGGTGACAATGGCCCGGTCATAGCCTACCAGCGCATTGAGCAGGGAGGATTTGCCCGCGTTGGGCCGTCCCACAATGGCACAGGGCAGGCCGCTGACCATGCTCTGCCCCCGGCGGTGGGTGGCAAGCAGGGCGTCCAGCTGCTGTGCCGCCTTGTCCAGACTATACTGCATCTGTTCGGCCCGGAAGGGATCAATGTCCTCATCGGGATAGTCCAGGACCGCGTGGAAGTGGGCCATCAGGTCCACAAGGCCGGAGTAGATCTCCTCCACCCGGCGGCTCAGCGCCCCCGCCAGCTGTCCCGCCGACTGAAGCACGCCCTCCCGGGTCTGGGCATCGATCAGATCCACCACCGCCTCCGCCTGAGCAAGGTCCAGCCGTCCGTTGAGAAAGGCTCGCCGGGTAAATTCCCCGGGCAGGGCCTGACGGGCCCCCTGTGCAAACAGGGCCTCCAGCCCCAACTGCAGCACCAGCGGCGAGCCGTGACACTGCAGCTCCGCCGTGTCCTCCCCCGTATAGCTGGCCGGCCCGCGGCTGAAGGTGCACAGGATCCGGTCGATGAGCCGCCCCTGCCCGTCGGTCAGGTCGCCATAGATCACGGTGCGGGGAGCATGGTCGTTCAGCGGCCGCCCGTCCGCAGGTCGAAAGAGGGCCTGTGCAGCCTGTATCGCTTGGGGCCCAGACAGTCTGAGAATCCCGACCGCCCCCGGAAGCCCCGTGGCTACGGCGGCAATGGTGTCTGTTTCGTGATGGCTCATATGGTTGCGCCCCCTCCTGTCCTGCCCGTTCTTTTCGACATCGTTTGATTTAAATCCTGCAAAAATTTTTTGTTCATTTCGACCTTGTTTTTCCCCTTGACAGGGGTTATGTCACCCGTTTTTTGCATGGCCGCAGCCATCAGGTAAACATAACGTTCTGTGGAAAACCCTGTGGAAAATGTGGAAAACCCCATGTAGGCAGGCCTTTGCAGCCAAAAGCGACAGGTTGCGACGGATATGCAGCCAAATGCATAACGGTTGTCAAATATTATGCCGCCCTCTTTGCCCGTTCGGAGAAAAAATGCAGGAACGCCGTCGCATCCTTTGACCTGACACAACGGCGTCCTGTTTGATTCGTTCAGCCGCGCTCCAGCCGCGCGCAGATGGCTCTGGCCGCCTGTATGCCGGAGGCACCGGCCTGAGCCAGTCCTCTGGTGACGCCCGCTCCGTCGCCGGCGGCGAACAGGCCGGGCAGCGCGGTCTCCAGTTCGGCCGTCAGCTCCAGTCTGGAGGAGTAGAACTTCACCTCCGCGCCGTAGAGCAGCGTGTCGTAATTGGCTGTTCCGGGCGCGATTTTGTCCAGAGCGTAGATCATTTCGATGATATCGTCCAGCTGGCGCTTGGGCAGGGCCAGAGACAGGTCTCCGGGCACGGCCGCAGTCAGGGTGGGCCGCACGAAGGACTTGCTCAGCCGGTGGTCATTGGTGCGGATACCCGCCACCAGATCCCCGAAGCGCTGGACCAGCACGCCGCCGGCCAGCATATTGGACAGGGATGCAATGTGCTTGCCGTAGCGGTACGGCTCGTTAAAGGGGGAGGTGAACCGGTTGGACACCAGCAGGGCGAAGTTGGTGTTCTCGCTGCGCAGCTCGGGAGCGGAGTAGGAGTGGCCGTTGACGGTGTTGATGCCCTCCACATTTTCCGCCACCACATGTCCGTAGGGATTCATGCAGAAGGTACGCACGGGATCGCCGTACTGCTTGGTCCGGTAGACCAGCTTGGACTCGTACACCACGTCGGTAATGTGCTCAAAGACGGCGGCGGGCAGCTCCACCCGCACACCGATGTCCACCTGATTGTTGATCAGCTTGATGCCCAACCGCTGGCACTGCTTGGAGAACCACTCCGCGCCGGAACGGCCGGGTGCGGCCAGCAGAAATCTGCAGGTCACTTCGCCGCCCTTGGCAAGGCTCAGTCGGTAGCCCTCGCCGTCCCGGTCGATGGCCTCCACCCCGGTGTTGAACCGAAACTCCACCTTGTCCCGCAGTCCTTCGTAGATATTGGTCAGGATGCGCAGGTTGTTTTCCGTGCCCAGATGCTTGCAGCGGGCCTGCAGCAGATGCAGGTCGTGGGCCAGCGCCTTTTTCTCCAGCGCCCGGGCCTCAGGAGTCTGGGTGGAGTAGACCTGCGTGGTGGCTCCGTGGGCCACGTTGACCGAGTCCACGTATTCGATCAGGTCCATCACCTGTTTGCCGTCGATAAAGTCCGTCAGCCAGCCGCCAAAGGAGGTGGTGAAGTTGAACTTTCCGTCGGAAAAGGCTCCCGCGCCGCCAAAACCGCACATGGTGTCGCACACGCTGCAGTGGATGCACTCCTTCACCTTGCCCGCCACGATGGGGCAGCTGCGGGTATAAATATCCTTGCCCTGGTCCACAGCCAGAACGTTCAGCCGAGGCTGAAGCTTTGCGATCTCGTATGCCGCGAAAATGCCCGCTTCGCCGCAGCCCAGAACGATAACATCATAGTCAAATCCCATCACAGTATCTCCTCTCTTGCAAGTCGCTTTATTATAGCATACCCGCGGGCAAAAGAAAAGTGCCGCCTGCACGGACGCAGACGGCATATTTTAACTTTTTTCATCAAATTTCGTTCCGCAGCCCCGGCAGGTGACGGTAATATGCCCCTTGCCTCTGGGTACGCGAAGATGCTGCCCGCAGCTGGGACACTTAAAGTAGCGGTGCTCCTTGTCCCGCAGGATGGTGCTCCACAGCCGCACCCGGCGCACAGCGGGGCCGGTCAGCCGGCGCAGCTTCATATTCTCCCTGCGGCGTGCGGCGTGGTTGCGGGACAGGGCCCGAAACAGCGCCAGCACTGCCAGAACCACGGAAAGACTGTAAGCAAGTTCCGAGCCGGTCAGCAGGGACACGAGCAGCAGCAGCAGATATCCGACCATCATACAGCTGTTGAGCTGGTCATTTCCATACCGCCCGTACATAAACCGCTGCAGCGCGTTTCGGATCATGCCGCCGCCCCCTTTCCCGGAAAATGATTTCGTATGGTAATGATAGCGCGTTCCGCCCCCGCCGTCAAGGAAGCAATCGTAAACATTGTGTGAATTGTACTTGCCTGCGGTCAAAAAAACCGTTATACTGAAAAAAAACGCAGGAGGAAGACCACCATGCGAATCGACAAGGAGAACTATTATCTGGACATCGCCCAGACCGTTCTGGAGCGCTCAACCTGTCTGCGCCGGTGCTACGGTGCCATCATTGTTCAGCACGATGAGATCGTATCCACCGGCTACAACGGCGCTCCCCGGGGCCGCATGAACTGCGCCGACCTGAACTACTGCACCCGGGAGGAGATGAACATCCCCTCCGGCCAGCGCTACGAGCTGTGCCGCTCCGTCCACGCCGAGGCCAACGCCATCATCTCCGCCGCCCGAAGCGAAGTGCTTGGTTCCACCCTGTACATGGTGTGCCGGGACCCCAAGACCGGCGAGCTGATCCCCAACTCCACCTCCTGTTCCATGTGCCGCCGGCTGATCATCAACGCCGGTATCTCCCGCATCGTCATCCGGGACACGCCCACCGAATACCGCGTGGTGGATGTGCAGAAGGAATGGGTGGAGGAGGACGACTCCCTACCCCCCAAGATCAGAAGATAACAACACATACGAAAGCAGGCAGGCACGAAAGTGCCTGCCTGCTTTTTATCTCTTTCAGTCTTTTCCGAGATGCCGGCGGACCACCTGTTCTTCCGAGAAGAAGTGCTTGACGCCCTTGATCTCCTGATATTCCTCATGGCCTTTGCCGATCAGGGCGATGATGTCTCCCTTCTGGGCGTTGTCCATGACCCAGCGGATGGCGTCCGCCCGGTCGGGGATGGAGATGTACTTGCCGTCATGCTTGGCAAGGCCGATCTTAATGTCCTCGTTGATGGCCTCCACCTCTTCGTCCCGGGGGTTATCCATGGTCAGCACAGTCAGGTCGGCGTATTTCCCGCTGATCTGGCCCATATCCCAGCGCCGGGCTCTGGCCCGGTTTCCGCCGCCGCCGAACAGGCAGATCAGCCGGCCGGGCTCATAAGAGCGCAGCATGGTCAGCAGATTTTCCATGCTCACGGCATTGTGCGCGTAGTCGATAAGCAGGGTATAGTGTTCCGGGGTGTCCAGCACCTGGGTGCGGCCCTTGACGGACACGGTCTTCAGCCCCTCGGCAATGGCACCGGCATCCTCCCCCACCATGTGGGCCGCCGCCAGCGCCGCAAGGGCGTTAGAAACATTGAACCGGCCGGGCATATTCAGCAGGAAGCTGCCCTGCATTTTGCCGGAAGCGGCAAATTCACTGCCCAGAAAACCGGCCTGACGCACCTCCCGCACATCCCGGGCCATATAGTCCGCCTCCCGCTCCATGGACATGGTTGCCACGGGGCAGCCGGCCTTGGCGGTGACCGCCTGCCAGTGCTCGTCATCTACATTTACAAGGCCCTTTTTGCACTGGGCAAAGAGCATACTCTTGCAGTCCCGGTATTCCTCAAAACTGGCGTGTTCCCCGTCGCCGATGTGGTCGGGAGACAGGTTGAGAAACACGCCCACATCAAACAGAATGCCCGCCGTGCGGTGGAGCTTGAAGCCCTGAGAGGAGGCCTCCATGACCACGTGGCTGCACCCTTCCTGTACCATGCGGGCAAACAGGCTGTGCAGCTCGTAGGACTCCGGGGTGGTGTTTTTGGTCTTCACCAGTTCGCTTCCGATGACGGCGCCCACGGTACCGATCATGCCAACCTTGTGCCCCGCGGCCTCCAGAATGGCCTTGACCATGTGGGCGGTGGTGGTCTTGCCCTTGGTGCCGGTCAGACCGATGACGGTCATCTTTTCCGCCGGGTGGCCAAACCACGCCGCGGACAGCAGGGCAAGGGCATAGCGGCTGTCCGCTACCCGAACCACCGCCACCCCCTCGGGGACGTCCACCTGCCGCTCCACCACAAGGGCGGCGGCACCCGCCTGCACCGCGTCGGGTATGTATTCGTGTCCGTCGGCGCGAAAGCCCGTCAGACAGACAAAAAGGCTGCCCGGGCCCACCTTGCGGGAATCATATTCAAGGGAGGTGATCTCCACCTCCGGGCTGCCCGTCACAAGGGTATAGTCCAGCTTTTCCAGCAGGGTTTTAAGCTTCATCGAACAGAACTCCTTCAAATACCGTGTGGGATGGGCCGGTCATGCGCACATGCCCGTCCTCCTGCCGCCAGTCCACCAGCAGGTTGCCGCCGATCTGCTCCACGGTGACCTTCCGGTCGCAGTAGCCCAGCATGGCGGCCGCCACTGCGGCGGTGCAGCAGCCTGTGCCGCAGCCGATGGTCTCGCCGGTGCCCCGCTCCCACTCCCGGATCTTGATGTAGTCCCGGGCCACCACCTGCGCGAAGGTCACGTTGGTCTTGTTGGGGAACAGGTGGGTATGGTGCTCGATGGCCGGGCCGTACTTGGCCACGTCAAAGGACGCAGTATCCTCAATAAACATGACGCAGTGGGGGTTGCCCCAGGACACGGCGGTGATGCGGAAGGTGCGGTCTAAAATCTGCACCGGCCGGTCCACAAACTCCGCAAGCTCCGTGTTGACGGGAATGACCTTGGTGTCCAGCCGGGGCTTTCCGATGTCGGCGGTGATGTTGACCGCCTTGCCATCTTTTACCTCCAGCCAGATATGCTGCATGCCGCCCAGGGTCTCGATCTCAAACTCGGTCTTATCCGTCATGCCGTGGTCGTAAACGTACTTGGACAGGGAGCGCAGGGCGTTGCCGCACATCTCCCCCTCGGTGCCGTCGGGGTTGAACATGCGCATGCGGAACTCCCCCCGGTCGGAGGGGCAGATGAGCACCATGCCGTCCGAACCGATGCCGAAGTGCCGCTCGCTGACCCGGCGGGCCAGGGCGTTGGGGTCGTCTATCTTCTGGTCCACGGCGTTGATATACACATAATCATTGCCGTAGGCCTGCATTTTGGTAAATTTCAGGTCCATTTGTGCACCTCTCAGGCCAGCGCCTGCTCCAGATCGGCAATGATGTCCTTGACGTTCTCGATGCCGATGGAGATGCGGATAAACCGCTCGTTGATGCCCAGCTTCTCGCGCACGTCGGCGGGGATGGACTCGTGAGTCTGGGTCATGGGATAGGTGACCAGAGTCTCCACGCCGCCCAGGCTCTCGGCAAAGAGGATCATCTTCACCCGGCTGAGCAGGTTCATGGCCGTCTCCAGACAGTCCAGCTCAAAGGAGATCATGCCGGAGAAGCCGGTGGTCTGCTTGGTCATGACCGCATAGTCCTTGTGGTCTTCAAAGCCGGTGAAATAGACCTTTTTCACCTTGGGGTGGTTTCTGAGCCAGTGAGCTACCTCCATGGCGTTTTCGTTGTGCCGCTCCATGCGCAGGGCCAGGGTCTTGATGCCCCGCAGCAGCAGCCAGCAGTCCATGGGGGCAAGGCCGTTGCCGTGGGACTTGAGCTGGGCGTGGAAGAAGTCGGCCATTTCCTGACTTTTCACCACGGCGATGCCGGCGATGGTGTCGTTGTGTCCTCCCAGATACTTGGTGCCGCTGTGGACCACCACGTCGGCGCCATGGTCCAGGGGCCGCTGGAAATAGGGGGTCATAAAGGTGTTGTCCACCACCATGAGGGCGCCGATGGAGTGGGCGATGTCTGCAAGGGCCGCGATGTCCGCCACCTTCATCATGGGGTTGGTGGGTGTCTCGGCGTAGATCATCTTGGTCTCGGGCTTAATAGCGGCCCGCACCGCCTCCAGATCGGACAGGTCCACCCAGGAGAAAGTGCAGCCGAACTTGGAGAATATCTCGTCGCAGATGCGGAAGGTGCCGCCGTAGATGTCGTCGGACAGGATCACGTGGCTGTTGTTGGGAAGCCACGTAAACAGCGCCATGTTGGCCGCCTGACCGCTGGAGAAGGCAAATCCCTCCAGACCGTTTTCCAGAATGGCCATGGTGCGCTCCAGCTCCTGACGGGTAGGGTTCTGCACCCGGGTATAGTCATAGCCGGTGGAGATGCCGAAGGCGCGGTGGCGGAAGGTAGCAGTCTGGAAAATGGGAAAGCTCACCGCACCGGTAATGGGGTCGCAGCCCTGTCCGCCGTGGACCACCTTGGAGTCAAAGGCCAGATCCTCTTTGCGGTCAAAATTGTCGTAATAGCACTCGTTTTTCATAAAAGCCCTCCTGTTACCGGCGGCATGGCCGCACGCGCCTAATTTATCTTCTTATATTAGTATACAGCAATCTTTTTCAAATAGTATCGCAGATACTGCTTTACATATTGCAAAAAGTGCTGTATCATGAAACAAAAAGGGGGTGACGACTTGGATCAGTCCGCTCAGTACCGCAAAAAAGGCTATCTGAACGAGCAGTTCCGCCTGTTCCATCTGCGGGACGTGGGGGTGGAGGAGATGGATCCCCACTACCACGAGTTTGACAAGATCGTCATTTTCCTGTCGGGAACGGCCAGCTATATCATCGAGGGCCGCTCCTATTTCCTGCAGCCCTGGGACGTGCTGCTGGTCAGCCACCACCTGATCCACAAGCCGGTCATCGACCCCAACGACCCCTACGAGCGGGTGGTCATCTACCTCGATCCGGGCTTTATCCGCTCCCACAGCACACAGGGGGGCGACCTGACCGCCTGCTTCCGCCTTGCCCGCCAGCGGCAGTTCGCCCTCATGCGGCCGGACCGGGAGCAGCGGGAACAGCTTCAGACCCTGCTGCAGGCGCTGGAGTCCGCGCTGGAGGAGAACGCCTTTGCCGGTGAGCTGCTGTGCCGCACCTGTTTTCTCCAGCTTCTCATCCATCTGAACCGGGCCATGGTCCGCGACCGGACCGACCGCAACCGGAAGGCCAGCGTCCACGACCCCAAGATCGAGCGGGTGCTGTCCTATATCAACGACCATCTGGCTGACGACCTGAGCGTGGACACGCTGGCCGGTCAGATCTACACCAGCCGCTACCACTTTATGCGCCGGTTCAAGCAGCTGGCCGGCTGCTCCGTCCACCAGTATATCATCCAAAAGCGGCTGCTTGCCGCTGCGGACCTGCTGCGCTCGGGCGTGTCGGCTCAGGAGGCCTGCACCCGCTGCGGTTTTCAGGACTACTCCGCCTTTCACCGGGCCTTCCGCCGCCAGTTCGGTATTGCACCCCGGGATATGCTCCGGTGATTAACATCCTGCCTTTCCGGGCATATTGTATTCAAAAGCGGAAAGGCAGGTATCTCCATATGCAAGTTCGTGATCTTATGAATCCCGGTGTCGTCACCGTGTCCGTCAATGACAGCACCGCTCTGGCCGCCCGGCTGCTCAGCCGGCACAACATCGGCTCGCTGCCCGTGTGCTCTCCGGACGGCCGCCTGCGGGGCATCGTCACCGACCGGGACATTGTGCTGCGGTGCATCGCCGTGGAGGACGACCCCGCCCAGACCCCCGTGCGGGATGTGATGACCCGGGGGTGCTTCACCGTAGGCCCTGACGAGGACTGCCGGGAAGCCACCCGCCTTATGGCCGCCCGGCAGGTGCGCCGCCTGCCCGTGGTGGAGCAGGGTCAGGTGGTTGGCATCCTGTCTCTGGGCGATCTGGCCCGCAGCCATTCCTACGACACAGAGGCCTCCATGGCCCTGAGCGAGATCTCCGAGAATATCCTGCGCCCCAGATAAACCGGCGGGGCCTTCGCCCCGCCTGAAAACAAAGGAGGAATCCCCATGAGCAGCATCGATACATCCGCCCTGTTCCGGATCGGCTACGGCCTGTACGTAGTCACCTGCCGGGATGGCGAAAAGGACAACGGCCTGATCGTCAACACCGTGTGTCAGGTGACCAGCACCCCCAACCGGGTGGCCGTCACCATCAACAAGAGCAACTACTCCCACGACGTGATCCGCACCACCGGGGTGCTGAATGTCAACTGCCTGTCCGAGGACGCCCCCTTCAGCCTGTTCCAGCGCTTCGGCTTCCAGAGCGGCCGGGATGCAGACAAGTTTCTGGGCCTGACCCCCGACCGGACGCAAAACGGCCTTGCCATGCTGCCTCAGTACATCAACGCCCTTTTGTCCCTGCAGGTGGAGCAGTACATCGACCTTGACACCCACGGCATGTTCATCTGCGCCCTGACTGAGGCCAAGGCAGTGTCCGATGCCCAGACCATGACCTACACCTATTATCAGAACCACGTCAAGCCCAAGCCCGCCGCCCAGAAGAAAAAGGGCTTTGTGTGCAAGATCTGCGGCTGGGTCTACGAGGGGGAGGAGCTGCCCCCGGATCTGGTCTGTCCCATCTGCAAGCACCCGGCTTCTGATTTTGAGCCGCTGACATAAGTAAATATACGAAGAAAAGACGCGCCCGAAGCTTCGGGCGCGTCTTTGTTATTCATACTTGATTTTGTCGTGCAAAACATCCCAGTGCGTGGTAGTCCCGAAGCTGTCGGTTACAATGACCTCCGCCGTCAGGGTGTCCTCCCCCTTTACAGGGAACTCTCCGACCAGGTCAAACCACCACTCCCACTCACTGATCTCGTCAAACTCTTGCCAGTTCTCCACGCTCAGATCCCTGCGCAGCAGTTCTTCGCTGCCGTAACGTACCACGGCAGTCAACTGCGTGGGATACAGCAGGCCCAGATTGAGCGTTCCCGGCATCTGCGCTTTCAGGGTGAAATTGATCCGCTTATCCAGAATCAGGATGTTCTTTTTAGTCAGTTGTGTTGTGCTTGTCACACTTCCTGTTTCGGATACGCGCAAGCCAAAATCGCTCTTGAGCCGAAGGGGCCCGGGAACCTCCATGGGCTGGGTCTTGCGGCTCTGGCCGTCATAGAGCTGAATGGAAAAGTCCGGGTCATCCCACAGGGGCACATCCATTTGAGCTTCAAAGGCGCTTCCATCCCATCGGGCAGGGACAGATACTTGTTCCCCCGCGTTATTTTCTACATAAAACTCTGCGGTCATACCGGGGACGTACTCCTTGGGGCGGGCAGAAAGGGAGAAAACCGCTTTCTCTCCCGGGATGTAGCCAATCAGAATGCAGTCCCACTCACTGAGCAGATGGTTCTGGGCCTCCAGCAGCCGCTCCAGCCGCCCGGTCAGGGAGTTGATCTGGTTGGACACCGTGTTTTCCACGCCCACCAGCTGATTCTGCACGTTCTGTGTCTTGCCGGACAGGTCATCAATGCGGCGGTTGAGCTTGGACACGGACGACCAGGAAATGACCAGCAGCACCGCCAGCACAATGGCCGCCCACTTCCACCGTCGGGGCTGCTTCTCCGGCTGGGGCCGGACCTGCTGCAGCTGCTCCAGATAGCGGCCGGCAATGGCCTCCACCGCCGCCAGCTCCCGCTCGGTCAGCTCGCCAGACGTATCCTCCTGTTCCGACTGCGGGATGTTCTCCTCTACGCCAAGCAAAGCCCCCACGCTGATCTCAAACTGACGGCTGATGGCAATAAGCTTATCCACTTCCGGAATGGTGGTGTCGCTTTCCCACTTCGAAATGGCCTGTCGGGACACCCCAAGCAGGTCGCCCAACCCCTCCTGAGAAAGGCCGCGGCTTCTGCGCAGCTCCTGTATTCTCTGTCCCAGCGTCATGGTCTCACCTCCTGTTTTCTCTGTGGCTATAGCATAACCCGGCAGCGGTTTTTTGACAACCAACTGCCGGGTTCTTTTTGTCAACCAAAGGTTGCAAGCCTTGCGCCCCAGCGGTTACACGGTTGCAATCACGGTGGTGCGGGGCGGCAGTTCAATTGTGCCGTCCTCCCACAGACCCTCGCCCAGCAGGACGCGGGGCCTCTTATCAAGGGCAAATTTCGCCGGTTTTTCTCCCGCGTTGCAGGCGCACAGAACGTGCTCACCCTCCGTCTCCCGGACAAAGGCCAGCAGACCATCCCGGGCCGCAAGCCACCGGATATCACCCCGGCGCAGGGCGGGCTTTTTTTTGCGCAGATTGCCAAGGGCGGCAAACCAGTCGGTCAGCTCCCTGTCTTCACTGCCCCAGGGGAAGGTGCGGCGGTTGAAGGGGTCCTCAAAACCCTCCATGCCCGCCTCGTCCCCGTAGTAGACCGTGGGCGAGCCGGGGAAGCAGAACAGCACCGCCGCCCCCAACCGGAGCAGGGCAAGCCCCCGCTCACGCTCTTCCCGGGTCATGCGGTGCGCCGCACGCCAGTCCTTGCTCTCATCCTTTTTCTCATCGCCCGCCCCCAGCAGAGTCAGCACCCGCAGGGTGTCGTGGGTGCCAAGAGCGTTCATGGCGGAATAGAAGGCAAAGGGCGGATAGTTCTCCCGCAGGGTCTCCATCTGCTCCATAAAACTCTGTGCGTCGCCGCCCCGCAGCCAGTCCAGCAGGGCGGTGCGGAAGGGGTAGTTCATCAGACCGTCGCAGTGTCCGCCCAGCAGATGTCTGCGGCGCACGCCGTAGGCCACCTTGGTGGTGCCGTCCTCCCAGACCTCGCCAATGACCACCGCGTGGGGCTTTTCCGCCCGGGCGGCGGCATGGATGCCGTGGACAAAATCGTCGGGCAGCTCGTCAGCCACGTCCAGCCGCCAGCCGTCCGCACCGGCCCGCAGCCAGCGGCGCACCACGCTGTCCTCACTGTCAAAGATAAAGTTCCGATAGGCTGGGTCATTCTCATTGACGGCGGGCAGGGAGTAGATGCCCCACCAGCTCTCATATTCGTCGGGCCATTTTTTAAAGTCAAACCAGCTGCGGTAGGGGGAGTCCTCGCTTTGGCAGGCGCCCATCTCAGGGTAAAAGCCATCGCCGTTGAAGTAGCGGCTGACAAAGCCCGTGTGGTTGAATACCCCATCCAGCATCAGGCGCATGCCCCGGCTGTGGAGCTGGTCGCACAGGGTCCTGAAATCCTCGTTGGTGCCCAGCATGGGGTCCACCCGGCTGTAATCCGCCGTGCCGTAACGGTGATTCTCTGCTGCCTCGAAGATGGGGCACAGGTACACCGTCTCCACCCCGAGGGACTTCAGGTAGTCCAGCTTTTGGGTGATGCCCGCAAGGTCTCCGCCGAAAAAGTCCCGGTTTCGCACCTCGCCCTTTTCATCGGGCCGGTACTCCGGCTCCTCGTCCCAGCTTTGATGCACCGTTCTGCCGCCCACCATGCCGGCGGGGTCGGGGATGCGGGTGCGGAAAAACCGGTCTGGGAATATCTGATAGGTGACGCCCTGTCCGAACCAGTCCGGAACGGTCTGCGCCCCGTCATAGACGGTGAGCTGATGCTCGCCCACCTCCTGCCGTCTGCCGTCCAGACCCTCCAGCACGAAAGAGTACCACACAAGGCCCACATAGTCCCCCGTATCCAGTTCTCCGGAAAACACGTCAATGCCAAGCTCGCTGTCCTCCCAGCGCATGGGCACTGTGACCGTCTCATCCCCCCGCATTTCAAAGCGGGCGGTCAGCCACCCCCGGGAAAAGCCCAGTGCCCGCTGGGGGCGCAGGGTAAAGCGCACCTTTGTGCCGGATGGGACGGCACCGTATGGACTTTTGTACCGCAGGTCGCGGGAGTTGTAGACAGGCTGGCTCATAGGCAGGGCCTCCAAAGAAAGGCAGGGCGGGTGAACCCCCGCCCAAAAGCCTCGCAGAGTTTGTGCCCGCAGGCACAAAATAGTTTAATCTGTTTTTGCCGGCGACATGTGCGTCGGCAAAAACACTTCTCGACTTGCAAGCGTGCCAGCGCAGCGATGTGCGCTGCAGCAAGCCATATCCTTCTCAAAAAAGCGGCATGCCGCTTTTTTGAATAACGTCAGTGGTACTTATAGGTCCCGCCGCCGATGAACTCCCGGAGCAGGGCGTCCCCGGCCACAAGCTCCGGGTCGATGGGCTCGAACCAGTCGAAGGCCGCGATGAGGTCCATGGCCTCGTCATAGCGCTCGTTGTCCTCCGGGATGCTCTTGAGGATGGGGGGCGCGAAATTACGCATGACCGATACCTCGTAGGGCAGGGAGGAGTCAAAGACGATGTCGGCCCGGTTTTTAAAGGGGGAGATATACAGCTTTTCCCCCCGGCGGACGTTGGCCCACATGTCAAGGGTCTGAGCCACGTCGGTGCCCCGGAACTGGTAGTCGCGCACGGTGCGCCGGGTCAGCCGCATCCACGTGCCCTTAAAGCGCAGCTGTGCCCCCTCGTTCACATTGGAACGGGCGGAGATATACAGCTTGGTAGCCTCGGGATGGCGTCCGGCAATGTCGTCGTTCAGGGCGTGGATACCCTCGAAGATGGCGATCTCGTTCTTGCCCAGCTGCAGCGGGGTGCCCTGAGCGGTGTTGCGCATCTGGCGGGCAAACTCGAACTTGGGGATGACGATTTCTTCGCCAGCAGACAGGGCGGTAAAATGCTCATCCAGCAGGTCCATGTCCATGCACAGGGGGGACTCGTAGTCGATGTCTCCATCCGGGGTGCGGGGGGCGGTGCGGCGGTCCAGAGTGCGGAAATAGTTGTCCATGGCCACCGCGTGGGAATTGACGCCCCGGCGGCGCAGTTCCTCGGCGATCTTCAGGGCCGTTGTGGTCTTGCCCGAACCGGAGGGGCCGGACAGCAGCACGATGGGGCTGCGCTCCAGATTGGACAGGATCTTATCCGCCGCCAGTGATACCCGCTGGGCATAAACTTCATCGCACTCGGCAAGAAACTCCTTCACATCGCCGCGGATGCGCCTGTTGATCTCCTGCAGTTGGTATGCCATATGTCTCCTCCTTATCCCTCGTCGCTCCAAAGGGTCTGCTTCTGCTCCAGGATCTGGGGCAGCTGTTCGATGTATTCGTATGGGAATTTTGGGTTTGTTATGCGGCGGATGGCGCCGGTCCGGCGGTCCACCAGCTTGGTCACGCCCCCGGCACCCAGAGACAGTACGCTGTGCAGCTCCTCCATCATGCAGATGTTGTACACATTCTCCTTGCCCGGAAGGGCCCAGCCCACGTTTTCAAGACTGCCGGACATATACTTCTGCCGGTACAGGTAGTAGGGGAGATAGCCCGCTGCACGCAGAGCCTCGTTGCTGAAGTCCAGCATCCGGGCGACCTCCTCCCCGGAGGGGATGGCGCCGCCCTGCTCCATAAGCCGGGAGCCCCGTTTCAGAGCCAGGGTGTGTACGGTGATATTTTCCGGCTTCATATCCAGCACCCCTTCAAGGGAGCGGCGGAAGCCGGCAAAGCTGTCCCGGGGCAGGCCGGCGATCAGGTCCATGTTGATACAGTCAAAGCCGATCTGTCGGGCCAGCTCATTGGCCGCGGCGATATCCCCGGCGCTGTGCTGCCTGCCGATGGCCTCCAGCACGTGGTCCTCCAGCGTCTGGGGGTTGATGGAAATGCGGCCGATGCCGTGCTCCCGGAGCACCAGCAGCTTTTCCCGGGTAATGGTGTCCGGCCGACCGGCCTCCACGGTATACTCCGTACAGCGGTCCAACGGCAGGCACTGCTCCATCTTGCTCAGCAGCACGTCCAACTGGTCGGCATCCAGCGTGGTGGGTGTTCCGCCCCCCACATAGAGGGAACGGATATGCTTCCCCGCCGCCTTCAGCGCCGCGCCGGCGTGCTCCACCTCTTTGAGCAGGGCATCCAGATAGGGCGCCACCATTTTCAGGCTGCGGCCCACATCAGCACAGATGAAGGAGCAGTAGGCGCACCGGGTGGGACAGAAGGGGATGCCCGCGTAAAGGGACACCTCGTCCGCCTTCAGCGACCGGTCCACCGCCAGACTTGCCCCGGCGCAGTCCATGGCCAGCTGCGCTCTGTCGGGGCTGACATGGTACTCCCGCTCCAGAATCTGTCTGGCCTGAGCGGGGGTTTTGCCGGCCAGAATGGCCTTGGTGGGTATTTTCACCGGGCGTACACCGGTGAGGGCCCCCCACGGGGGCTGCGCGCCGAGAGACTGAACGCCCGCCTGATAAAAGGCCAGCTTCAAAATCCGCTGACAGGCCCGGTCACAGGTCACGGGGTCGTCCCCCAGTTCCTGCACCCTGCAGCGGCGGCGAACGGTGTGACACGCCCCATTGCGCACCAGCCGGGCACTTGCCGTGACCCACTGCGTCCCTTTATACAGGGACAGGGTCAGGCAGTCCTCCCCCTCCTGCGGGGGAGCGTCGGGATATTCCGGCCGCTGGTCAGGGAACAGGGTAAGCAGCATCTGCTCCGCGGCGTACTTGTAATCGTGCCCGATGAAATACAGTTTCATTCTTTACCGGCGGCCCATGGCCTCTTTCATATAGTAGTTGGTCTGCCGCTCCCGCTCCAGCGTGGAGGACACGTCGTGACCGGGCAGCACATGGAAGTCGCCCTCCAGCTCACCCAGCCGCTTCAGGGACGCCATGATCTGCTCGTAGCTGCCCCCCCGCAGGTCGGTACGGCCGCAGGAGCCGGCAAACAGGGTATCGCCGGTGAAAAGGACATTCTCCACCTTGAGCACCACGCTGCCGGTGGAGTGGCCCGGGGTATGCATGACCTGAATGGTCAGCCCGCCCAGCTCCAGCGTGTCCCCCTCGTCATACAAAAGCAGGTCCTCCACCTGCCCGGCAAGGGGAAACAGGCGGCCGCCGGCGCCGTTGGCGTCACCCTGATGGATATAGATACGGGCGTCGGGCAGCTGGGCTGCCAGCTCGGGCACGGCAGTGGTGTGGTCGTAATGACCGTGGGTGAGCAGGATGTAACGCACATCCAGCTTGTCGGCTTTGATGCGGGCCATGATCCGCTGCGCATCGGCGCCGGGGTCAATAACGGCGCCAAGGCCGGTGCTCTCGTCTGTCAGGATATAGCAGTTTGTGCCCAGTTCGCCAACCTGCATGATTTCGATCTTCATGGCTTCACGCCCCTTTCCGATTGCTTATTTACAGCTCATACAAAATGGTGACCGGCCCGTCGTTGACAGAGGCCACCTTCATATCCGCGCCGAACTGCCCGTGCTCCACCCGGAAGCCCCGGGCCCGGCACTGGTCCATAAACCGTTCATACATGGGAACGGCCAGATCGGGCTTGGCTGCGCCGGAAAAGCCCGGGCGGCGGCTGGAGGTGTCGGCATACAGGGTGAACTGAGACA
The DNA here is from genome assembly GCA_017624915.1 of Oscillospiraceae bacterium. GTDB lineage: Bacteria > Bacillota > Clostridia > Oscillospirales > Oscillospiraceae > Lawsonibacter. The sequence continues at coordinate 43,698 of JAGAMC010000022.1, forward strand.
CCACCAGGATGGCGCCGCCCACCTGTTCCAGATTCAGATTCATCTTTCCGTTCTCGTCCTCGAACACCCGCAGGTTGCAGATCTTCTCGGCCAGCTTGTCGCACACGGCCCCGGTATCCTGCGGGCCCACGCCCAGCAGCACCAGAAAGCCCCTGTCAATGGCACCCTCCACCTTGCCGTCAATGGTGACGCTGGCGGAGGAGACTCTTGTTACCACTGCTCGCACAGCAAAACACGCTCCCGTTGTTTGATATGGGTCACTTGCCGGAGCTCCGGGTGACCTGATAGACGCTCTGGATCTGGTGCAGGCGGTTGATGACGGAGTTAAGTTCCTCCCGGTTTTTGACCTCCAGCACCACGTTGATCAGGGCGTCGCCGTCCGCTCCGGAGCGGGCGGACAGGGCGTTCACCTTCACCTTGGCTGCGGACAGGGCCATGGCCACGTCCAGCGCAAGGCCATCCCGGTCCTTGGCATACAGCTCCACCGCCGTCTTGTAGGCGGGCAGATTCTCCTCCAGCCACGCCACATGAACCCAGCGGTCGGCCTCCTCCGGTTTGCGCTTGGCGGGGTCGGCATTGGGGCAGTCCAGCCGGTGGACGGACACGCCGTAGCCCCGGGTGATAAAGCCCACCACCGGGTCGCCGGGGACCGGAGTACAGCACTTGGAGAACTTGACCATGCAGTTGCCCAGCCCCTCCACGATGATGCCCGAGTCCGAGTGCTTGTTGGAGCCGCGCAGACTGTCGGCGGAGATGGTGGTGGCAGGATGGATAAAATCGCCGGACTTTGCGTTGTTCTCTTGCAGGCGGTTGAGTCGGAGCAGTTCGTCCTTGACCCGAGCCACGGCCTTGTTGGCGGTGGTGCCTCCATAGCCGATGGCGGCAAACAGCTCCTCCAGCGTGCCAAAGCGCACCTTGCGCAGGATATGGGGCAGCACATCCTCGGCCATGATGCTGGACATGGCGATCTTGGCGTGCTTCATCTCAGACTCAAAAGCCGCCCGGCCGGTGGCGATATTCTCCTCCCGGCGCTCCTTTTTGAACCACTGGCGGATCTTGATGCGGGCCTCGTTTGATTTGCAGATATTCAGCCAGTCGCGGCTGGGACCCTTGGCGTTTTTGGAGGTGAGCACCTCCACGATATCGCCGTTGGACAGCTCGTAGTCATAGGGCACCATGCGCCCGTTCACCTTGGCACCCACCATGCTGTTGCCCACAGCGGAGTGGATGGAGTAGGCAAAATCGATGGGTGTGGCTCCGGAGGGCAGGCTCTTCACGTCACCCTTGGGGGAGAAGACGAACACCTCATCGGAGAACATATCCACCTTCAGGGTGCGCACGAACTCCTCCGCGTCGGTGTCCTGCTGGCTCTCCAGCAACTTGCGCACCCACTCAAAGTCCTGCTCGGTGCCCAGCTGCTTGTTGCCCATGCCCTGCTTATACTTCCAGTGGGCGGCAACGCCGTACTCGGCGGTCTGGTGCATCTCCCAGGTTCGGATCTGCACCTCAAAGGGGATGCCTTCGCTTCCGATGACGGTGGTGTGCAGGGACTGGTACATGTTGGGCTTGGGCGTGCCGATATAGTCCTTGAAGCGGCCCAGAACCGGCTTGAACATGTCGTGGATGCAGCCCAGCACGTTGTAGCACTCGGAGATGTCATCCACGATGACCCGGAATGCATACAGGTCAAAGATCTCGTCCAGTGTCTTCTGCTGGGCGTACATCTTGCGGTAGATGGAGTACACGTGCTTGACCCGGCCGTACACCTTGCTGCGGATGCCCTCCTGAGCCATGCGCTGGGCGATCCGGCTTTCGATGGTGGCCTTGAACTCCTCGTGGACGGCGGTGCGGGCGGCCAGTTCGTTCTGGATCTCCTTGTAGCCCACGGGGTCCAGATAGCGCAGGGAGGTGTCCTCCAGCTCCCACTTCAGCTTCTGCATACCGAGGCGGTGGGCGATGGGGGCATAGATTTCCATGGTCTCAAGGGATTTTTCCCGCTGCTTCCGGGGGGACTGGTACTCCATGGTACGCATATTATGCAGCCGGTCGCAGATCTTGATGAGGATCACCCGGATGTCCTGGGCCATAGCCATGAACATCTTGCGCAGATTCTCCATCTGCTCCTCTTCCTTGGACACGTACTGCATTTTGGTCAGCTTGGTAACGCCCTCCACCAGCGCAGCCACCGGCTCGCCGAATTTTTTGGAGATCTCCTCGTGGGTGGAGGAGGTGTCCTCCAGACAGTCGTGGAGCAGCGCCGCGATCACCGAGTCCAGATCCAGCCCCAGATCCGCCACGATCTCCGCCACGGCAAGGGGGTGGATGATATAGGGCTCGCCGCTTTTGCGCAGCTGTCCGTGGTGGGCCGCGTCGGCATAGGTAAAGGCGGTATACAGCCGCTGGGCGTCCAGCCCGGGCGTATAGGCCCGCACCCGGTCCTCAAGGGCCTGATATTTTTCAAGAATAGGGTCCATACATTCACCTGCTTACGGTCATTCAGTCACAGAGCATCCCGCGCAGCCTGCGCAGGATCTCCGACTGCTCCAGATCCACCTTTCCCTGGGTGGGGTTGAGACAGATGCGCAGCCGGTCGCCCTGGGCGCTCATGGCGATGAGCCCCCGCTCCTGCAGCACATCCAGACATATCAGCGTATGCAGCACGCTCTCCGTGCTGCCCGCGGCCCGGGCAGCCGCCCGGGCGATATGGGCGGCGGTGTCCTCCACCGTATGATACCGGTCGGTCTGCTGTTTCAGATAGCGCCACAGGACAACAAACTGCTCCCGCCCGGGGATGAGGCGGTGGACCTGCGCACAGGTCAGCGCCTCCCTGCGGCGGTATTTTTCATAAAGCTCCCGCTCGTACTGAGCGCGGCTGGGCGCGGGTCGGGCATCCACCAGATGCAGCTGTACCATGCGCATGCCCCGGTACTCGTTGATCTGGGGATAGAATGCCGCATCCACCCGGCTGCCCGGCTGCGGCTGCCAGTCTCCGGCGGAAAAGAAGATGGCGTCCAGCGTCACGCCGGCCTTGCCCAGCTTCAGCTTCAGGTGGCGGCCGTTGCCCACAAGGGCGTGGGACATGACCTGCGCCCCGGTCAGGGACAGGACGGGCCGGGGATTTCCGGTGCCGTATGGCTCCAGCTGTTCCAGCAGTTCCACGCCCTTCAGATCCAGAATACGGGGGTCGTCCACCTCCACGTCCACCTCCAGCTCCGGCTCCCGGATGCCGCCGGCCTGCCGGCGGACCTGCTGGGCGATGCGCTGGGTCAGCGCGGGGATATTCTCCTCCCGCACGGTAAAGCCCGCGGCCAGCTCATGGCCGCCGAAGGCCTCCAGCAGGTCCTGACACCCCTCCAGCACAGCAAAAAGATTGATCCCGCCGTAGCTGCGGCAGGAACCCTTTCCCATGCCGCCGGACAGACAGATCATAAAGGCCGGACAGCCGTACTGCTCGGTCAGGCGGGAGGCCACGATGCCCACCACGCCCTGATGCCAGCTGCTGTCCGCCAGTACGATGGCGTCCTTCTGGGGCTGCTGCTCCAGCATATGTGTACACTGCTCGAAAATGCCCAGCTCCACGCTCTGCCGCTCCCGGTTGAGTCTGCACAGCTCCCGGGCCAGCTGGGCAGCCCGGTCCGCGTCCCGGGTCAGCAGCAGCTCCACCGCCACACCCGCGCAGCCCATGCGGCCGGCGGCGTTGATGCGGGGGGCAAGGGCATAGCCGATGGAGACGGAATTCAGGGGGCGGTTCTCCATCCCCGCCTCCCGCACCAGCATGGCAAGGCCCACCCGTCCGAGAGCGGCAAAGGACCGCAGGCCACGCTGTACGATGGTGCGGTTTTCGCCCACCATGGGCATCACGTCCGCCACCGTGCCGATGGCGGCAAGGTCAGCATACTCATCCAGTACGCGCTGCGCCTTCTCCGGCCCGGCCAGCGCCATGGCCAGCTTCAGCGCCACGCCCACGCCCGCAAGACCCTTGAAGGGGTAGGGACAGTCGGGCCGGTGGGGGTCCACCACCGCATAGGCGCAGGGCAGTTCTGCCTTGCACTCGTGGTGGTCGGTGACCACCACGTCAGCACCAATGCTGTTGGCCCAGGCCACCTCGTCCACGGCGGTGATGCCGCAGTCCACGGTGATGATCAGCCGGACGCCGTTGTCCACCAGGGCAGACACCGCGTCGCAGTTCAGGCCGTAGCCCTCCTCCAGTCGGTCTGGGATATAGGGCGTGACCTGTCCGCCCATATCCGTGAGCAGATGGGTAAGCAGGCAGGTGGAGGTGATGCCGTCCACATCGTAGTCGCCGTACACGGCAATTTTCTCCCCCCGCTCCAGGGCAAGCCGGACCCGGGCCGCCGCCCGGTCCATGTCTTTCATATCAAAGGGGTCGCAAAGAGGGTTGTCCTCCGCCCGGAGAAACTCCCGGGCCTGCTCCACACTGCGCAGGCCGCGGGCGGAAAGCACTGCGGCCACAAGGGGATGGACGCCTTCCCGCTCCAGCGCCGCCCGTCCCTGCAGGTCGGGGGCGGCCGTTTTCCAGGTCTTGTATTTCATAGCCGCACCCCTCCTTTCCGGATCATTTTCCATATATGGGCAGAAAGCGGCAATATTACTCCTTATTATAGCACACCACCCCGGTGCAATTCAAGAAAAACAGCGCACATAGCCCTTCCTTTTGCCCACCAAAACTTTTCCATTGCCGCAGCGGCAAAGGGCACCGCATATGACACAGCCACACGGACAATTGTCCGTGTGCGGTTGACAATGTTTTCTGCATCGTGTACAATACCAACACAGATTCCTTCGGGCACCAAAATACAAACCCCGCAGCCACCCGGGTACACAGTGCACACCTTCTTCGGGAGAGCTGTGGGGCAATCAAACTTTGAGAAAAGGAAAATCATTATGAAAAACATTCTGCAAGCGTACACAAAAGCGCCTTTGATCCTGCGAATCGCCATCGGCCTTATAATCGGCATCATTCTTGGTGTTGCCGCTCCCGGCGCCGGTGTAATAGCCCTCTTCGGCAACATTTTTGTGGGTGCGCTGAAAAGCCTCGCCCCCATTCTGGTGTTCGTGCTGGTGGTTGCCGCTCTTGCCAAGGCCCATGCCGGCATAGGCAATCGCTTCCGCACGGTGGTGCTGTTCTATATTCTCAGCACATTCCTGGCCGCCGTGGTTGCCGTGCTGGGCTCCTTCCTCTTCCGCGTGACCATCCCTCTGGCCGAGGCTGTTGACCGCACGGCTCCCGCAGGTCTGGCCGAAGTGTTCGGCACGTTGCTGAACAACATGGTTGAAAACCCCATCTCCGCCATCATGAATGCCAACTACGTGGGCATTCTGACCTGGGCCGTGATCCTGGGGCTGGCATTCCGCCAGCAGGCCAGCGAACACACCAAGCAAGTGCTGACCGACCTGTCTGATGCCGTTTCCAAGACCGTTAGCTGGGTCATCCAGCTGGCTCCTTTCGGTATCATGGGTCTGGTCTTCTCCTCTATCAGCGAGTACGGTCTGGATATCTTTGTGGACTACGGCAAAGTGCTGGCTCTGCTGGTCGGCTGCATGCTGCTGGTGGCTCTAGTGGTGGATCCCCTGATCGTTTCCATCGCCCTCAAGCGCAACCCCTATCCGCTGGTGCTCAAGTGCTTCAAAGAATCCGGCATCACCGCGTTCTTTACCAGAAGCTCTGCGGCCAACATCCCCATCAATATGCAGCTGTGCGACAAACTGGGTCTGGACAAAGAGCATTATTCCGTGGCGATCCCTCTGGGCGCCACCATCAACATGGACGGTGCCGCCGTTACCATTACGGTCATGGCTCTGGCCGCCGCCTTCTCCCAGGGTGTTGAGGTCAACTTCTTTATGGCTATCATCCTCAGCTTCGTGGCAACTTTGGGTGCCTGCGGCGCCTCCGGCGTTGCCGGCGGCTCTCTGCTGCTGATCCCCATGGCCTGCTCTCTGCTGGGTGTGGGCCAGGACATTGCCATGCAGATGGTGGGCGTGGGCTTTATCATCGGCGTGGTGCAAGACTCTCTGGAAACCGCCATCAACTCCTCCGGCGATGTGATCTTCTGCGCTACCGCAGAATACCGCGAGCACCTCAAGCAGGGCAAAAAGCTCTGGTTCTGACCCAAAAAGTCCCGCCGCAGATGCGGCGGGACTTTTTTGCGCCGGTTCCCGGCGAATCCCTTAAAGTTTTTCTCCGCTTAAAACGGCGAAAAGGGGACGCGCTCTTGCTCCTGCGGGATAGTTATGATACAATGCCTGTGCTAAATTTTCGGCAAAGGAACAGCAGAACGATGGAACGATACGACGCCGGACAATTTGATATTGCCGTGATCGGCGCAGGCCATGCGGGCATCGAGGCCGCTCTGGCCGCGGCCCGGATGGGTCTGCGCACGGTGTGCTTCACCGTCAATCTGGACGCGGTGGGCAACATGCCCTGCAACCCGGCCATCGGCGGCACAGGCAAGGGCCATCTGGTCCGGGAGCTGGACGCGCTGGGCGGGGAAATGGGCCGTGCGGCGGACAAAGCCTGTATCCAGTACCGCCTGCTCAACCGGGGAAAGGGCCCCGCCGTGTGGTCCTTGCGGGCTCAGGCCGACCGCCGGGAATATCAGAAGATCATGAAGCACACACTGGAACAGCAGGAAAACCTGTGGGTCAAGCAGGCCGAGGTTGTGGAAGTGCTGACCGAGCAGGGCGCTGTGTCCGGCGTGGTCACCCACACCGGAGCCACCTATCGGGTGGGCGCCGCCGTCATCGCCACGGGCACCCATCTGGGCGGGCGCACCATCGTGGGCGAGGTGGTCCGGGACTCCGGCCCGGACGGACTGGCCGCCGCCCTGCCCCTGACCGACAGTCTGAAGCGGCTTGGGCTTTCCATCCGCCGGTTCAAAACCGGCACACCCCCCCGGGTCAATGCCCGCAGCGTGGACTTTTCCAAAATGGAGCTGCAGCCGGGGGACGAGGATGCGCTGCCCTTCTCTTTCTCCACCCTGCAGCAGCCGGAAAACCGGGCGGTGTGCTGGCTGACCGCCACCACAAAAGAAACCCACGATGTCATTCGGGCCAATCTGCACCGCTCGCCCCTGTTTTCCGGGGTCATCGAGGGGGTCGGCCCCCGATACTGCCCCTCTATCGAGGACAAGGTGGTGCGCTTCGCCGACAAGGAGCGCCATCTGCTGTTCGTGGAGCCTATGGGGCTTGACACCGAGGAACTCTATATTCAGGGCTTCTCCTCCTCGCTGCCCGAGGAGGTTCAGATTCAGATGCTGCACACCATTCCCGGCCTTGAGCAGGCGGAGATGACCCGGTGTGCCTACGCCATCGAGTACGACTGCGTGGACCCCACCGAGCTGCATCCCACATTGGAGTGCAAAAAGGTCCCCGGTCTGTACGGCGCAGGACAGTTCAACGGCTCCTCCGGCTACGAGGAGGCGGCGGTACAGGGCTTTGTGGCCGGCGTGAACGCCGCGCTGAAGCTGCTGGGCCGCCAGCCCTTTGTCCTGCGCCGGGATCAGGGCTATATTGGCGTGCTCATTGACGACCTTGTGACCAAGGGAACTAACGAGCCCTACCGCATGATGACCTCCCGCACGGAATACCGCCTGCTCCACCGGCAGGACAACGCCGACCGGCGGCTGTCCGCGCTGGGCTGTGAGCTGGGCCTGGTCAGCCGGGAGCAGTACGAGGCGGTGGAGGAGAAATACGCCGCCGTCACCCGGGAGCAAAAGCGGCTGGAGCACACCGGCGTTGCCCCCAGTCCGGAGCTGTCCGCATTTCTGGAGACCCACGGCGAACCCCCCGCCCAGAGCGGCGCCCGACTTGCCGACCTGCTGCGCCGGCCCTCGGTCACCTATGAGGAGCTTGCCCCCTTCGACCCGGATCGGCCCGACCTGCCCGCCGCGGTGACGCAGGCGGTGGAGATCGACACCAAGTATCAGGGCTATATCGACCGGCAGCTTCGTCAGGTGGCGGAAATGAAGAAACTGGAAGAGCGCGCTCTGCCCGACGACATAGATTATCTTGCCATCGGCGGCCTGCGGCTGGAGGCCCGGCAGAAGCTGGATCGGGTCCGCCCCCTGAATCTGGGGCAGGCCAGCCGGATCTCCGGCGTATCTCCGGCGGACCTCTCTGTGCTGCTGGTCTGGCTCAGTCAGCAAAAATAAGGAGCAAACCATGAAACTGACCCAAGTAAAGGGAAATACCTGGGTGGCGGAGGGCCGGGAGTTCATTCCCTTTTACCGGCTGGAGGACGGCCGGTGCATCCTGCTGGACGCCGGCCTGCGCCAGGAGGGAGAGGAGCTGGCCCAGTCCCTGCTGGACGCGGGGATGACCCCCGCCGCCCTTGTGTGTACTCACACCCATGTGGACCACAGCGGCGCGGCCGCCTGGCTGCAAAAGGAGTTTCACCTTCCTGTGGCCGTCTCCGCCGGCGAGGCCGCCGTTGTCCACTCCCACGCGACCCTGAAGGCCGTGATGGGCTCCTCCCCGGAGCAGGCCCGCACGGACTATGGCTATATGGTGCTGGCACCGGACATTATCCTTCCCGACGCGGACAGCGAGCTGGAGCTGCTGGGTGTTCCCCTGCGCATCATCCACACCCCGGGCCACTCTCCCAGCCACATCTGCATCATCACTCCGGATAATGTGTGCCACGTGGGGGATGTGCTGCTCTCCCCGGAGATGTACTACGCCAAGCTGCCCTATTCCATGGACATCGCCACGGACCTTGTCAGCAAGGAGCGGCTGCGGACCCTGGGCTGCGACGTGTATATCGCCTCCCACCGGGGCATTCTGGCCGACATCAACAATTCCGTGGACGCAAACCGGGAGCTGTTCCTGCTCCGGGCGGGGGAGATCCTCTCCGCCATCCATCACCCAATGACCTTCAGTCAGGTGACGGCCGCGGTGTATCAGATGTACTCCCTGTTTTCCCGTTCCCCCCGCCGGGCTCAGAGCTTTGAGCGCAACATCCGCTTTTTCATGGAGTTCCTGCTGGATGAAGGCCGGCTGGAGCTGATCGCCGGAGAGGAGGGCGTGACCCTCTACGCTCCCACCCGGCAAACACCCCAAAAGTAAGAAAGCCCCCGCATCCGGACCGGACGCGGGGGCTTTGTGCGTTTATCAGCCTTTTTTCTTGGACGCTTCGCGCATACGGGCGGAGTGGTCCAGCAGGCGCTTGCGCAGACGCAGGTTTTCGGGGGTGCACTCCAGCAGCTCGTCGTCAGCCAGGAACTCCAGACACTGCTCCAGACTCATCTGACGGGGGGTGACCAGACGCAGGGCCTCGTCCGAGCCGGAGGCGCGCATGTTGGTCAGCTGCTTTTTCTTGCAGACGTTGACGGAGATATCCTCCTGCTTGGGGGACACGCCCACGATCATGCCCGCATAGACGGGAGTGCCGGCGCCGATGAACAGAGCGCCGCGCTCCTGAGCGTTGAACAGGCCGTAGGTGACCGCCTCGCCGGTCTCAAAGGCCACCAGAGATCCGGTGCCCCGGCGCTGGATGTCGCCCTTGACAGGAGCGTATTCCTCAAAGACGCTGGCCATGATGCCCTCGCCCTTGGTGTCGGTCAAAAATTCGTTGCGGTAGCCAAACAGGCCCCGGGAGGGAACAAGGAACTGGGCCTTCATCCGCTCGCCCACGGGAGTCATGTCCAGCAGGTCGCCCTTGCGGGCGCCGATCTTTTCGATGACCGCGCCGATGCAGTCGGCAGGCACGTCCACCACAAGCCGCTCAATGGGCTCGCACTTGACGCCGTCTACTTCCTTATACAGCACGCGGGGAGGGGACACCTGCAGCTCGTAACCCTCGCGGCGCATGGTCTCGATGAGGATGGACAGGGACATCTCGCCGCGGCCTGCCACGTTAAAGGCCTCGGTGTTGTCCGTGTCGGTGACCCGCAGAGACACGTCCTTCATGGTCTCCCGGTACAGGCGCTCGCGCAGCTGGCGGGAGGTGACGAACTTGCCCTCCCGCCCGGCGAAGGGGGAGTCGTTGACGGAGAAGGTCATCTCGATGGTGGGGGCGGAGATCTGAATGAACTCCATGGGCTCCACGGCGTCGGTGGCGCAGATGGTGTCGCCGATGGTGATCTCACCGATGCCGGACATGGCGATGATGTTGCCGGCGGCGGCCTCGGTGACCGGCACCTTGGCAAGGCCGTCGTACTGGTACAGGGCCGTGGCCTTGGCCTTCTTGGGTGCGGCGTCGGCCTGATGGTAGTTGCACACAGCGATCTCCTGATTCTGCTTCACCGTGCCCCGCTCGATGCGGCCGATGGCGATGCGGCCCACAAACTCGTTGTAGTCGATGGCAGACACCAGCATCTGGAAGGGCGCGCTCTCATCCGCCTCGGGGGCGGGGATGTAGTCCACAATGGTGTCGAACAGGGGCTTGAGATCCGTGCCCGCCACATCGGGGGAGTAGGAGGCTGTACCCTGACGGCCGGAGCAGAACAGGGTGGGAGACTCAAACTGCTCATCGGTGGCGTTCAGATCCAGCAGCAGCTCCAGCACCTCGTCCATGACCTCGTGGATGCGCTGGTCGGGACGGTCGATCTTGTTGACCACCACGATGACCTTGTGGCCCAGCTCCAGCGCCTTGGACAGGACGAAGCGGGTCTGGGGCATGGGTCCCTCGGCGGCATCCACCAACAGGATGACGCCGTTGACCATCTTCAGGATGCGCTCCACCTCGCCGCCGAAGTCGGCGTGGCCGGGGGTGTCCACAATGTTGATCTTGATGTCGCCGTACTGCACGGCGGTGTTCTTGGCGGTGATGGTAATGCCGCGCTCACGCTCCAGATCGTTGGAGTCCATGACGCGATCCTCCACCGCCTGGTTGTCCCGGTAGACACCCGACTGCTTGAGCAGTCCGTCCACCAGCGTGGTCTTGCCGTGATCGACGTGGGCGATAATGGCAACGTTTCTTAATTTCTCGTTTCGCATACGATAACACCTCAAACGGTTTGTATATACAGTTCGCAACACGGTATTATACTGCCATTTTTCTCAAAACGCAATCCCCATATAGTTGCAATTCCTCCCAAAAACGGATAAAATACAGGGCAACAACATGTCATAAGGAGAATTGTTATGGACCGGTCCTTTCACGGAAGTGCAAATTACGTGGCTTCGGAGGAGCTGCTGCAGGCGGTGAATATCGCCATGGCCCTGCGCAAGCCACTGCTCATCAAGGGCGAGCCGGGCACGGGCAAGACCGTGCTGGCGCAGGCCATTTCCTCCGCCCTGAACAAAAAACTCATCATCTGGAACATCAAGTCCACCACCAAGGCTCAGGACGGCCTGTACGTCTACGACGTGGTGCAGCGCCTGTATGACAGCCAGTTCGGCAACGAGGGCGTGGACAACATCGAAAAATACGTCAGACTGGGCAAGCTGGGCGAGGCCTTCACCGCCGACGAACAGGTCATCCTGCTCATTGACGAGATCGACAAGGCCGATCTGGAGTTCCCCAACGACCTTTTGTGGGAGCTTGACCGCATGGAGTTCCACATCCCGGAGACCGGCCGGACCGTCATCGCCGTCCAGCGACCGGTGGTCATCATCACCTCCAACGCGGAAAAGGAGCTGCCCGACGCCTTCCTGCGCCGGTGCGTGTTCCACTATATCGAGTTCCCCGACCGGGAGCTGATGGAACAGATCGTCCGGGTCCATTTCGACAAGCTGGACGAGCATCTGCTGGATCAGGTACTGACCGCTTTCTATAAGATCCGCCAGCTGCCCCAAATCAAAAAGAAACCCTCCACCAGCGAGATCATTGACTGGCTGCAGGCCCTGATCCACGGCGGGGTAAACGCCGACCGGGTACTGCAGGAGATCCCCTACGCCGGGGTACTGCTCAAGAAGACCGAAGATCTCGAGGCCCTGCGCCGGAACTGGCGGTAAGGCATGTTCCGTGATTTTCTGTATCTGCTGCGCAGCAGAGGGTTGAAAGTCTCACTGACGGAGTGGATGGCGCTGATGGAGGCCCTTGACAAGGGACTGCACAAGTCCAGCTTCTCCGGGTTTTACCACCTGTGCCGAGCGGTTCTGGTCAAGAGCGAGGCGGACTTTGACAAGTTCGACGGCGCGTTTTTGGAATATTTCAGGGACGTGCCCTTTCAGCAGGAGATATCCCAGGAACTGATGGACTGGCTGGACCGGCCCGACGTGCTCACCGACTGGGCCAACTACGACGAGGAAACCGCCCTGAAAAACATGGGCCTTTCCGAGCAGGAGATCGAGCAGATGCTCCTTGAGCGTCTTGCCCAGCAGGACGAGGAGCACAACGGCGGCCGCTACTGGGTGGGCACCCACGGCATGTCCGTGTTCGGCAACGCGGGCCTTTCCCCCAAGGGCATCCGGGTGGGCGGGCAGTCCATGCACCGCCGGGCCTTCCGGGTGGCCGGGGAGCGCAAATACCGGGACTTCCGGGGAGACAACGCCCTGGATACCCGGCAGTTTCAGGTGGCCCTGCGCACCCTGCGCCAGTTTTCCGGTCTTGTGGACCGGCCGCCCACGGAGTTTGACGTGGACGGCACCATCCGGGACACCTGCGACAATGCCGGCACCCTGAAGGTGCGCTACAAGCGCCCCCGGGAGAACACGGTAAAGCTGCTTTTGCTGATGGACAGCGGCGGGTCTATGGACTACTATGCCCGCCTGTGCTCGGCCCTGTTTCAGGCGGTGGAAAAGGCAGGACACTTCAAGGATCTGAAGGTCTATTACTTCCACAACTGTCCCCACGGCAATGTGTACACCTCGCCCCATCTGCTGCGCACTGACGCCGTGCCCACCCAGTGGGTGCTGGACAACCTGAGCGGGGACTGGAAGGTGATCTTCGTGGGCGATGCCCAGATGGCCCCCCACGAGCTCATGGGCGACTTCTACGCCCGCAGGGATGACCGCTATCGCTGCGGCATGGACTGGCTGCGGGCTTTCCAGCAGCGGTACAGCCACATCATCTGGCTCAACCCCAGCAGCCGGCCCGACTGGGGCGGCTACTGGTCCCAGACCTACGATGTGATCGACAAGGCCTTCGATATGTTCCCCCTGACGGTGGACGGCCTCACCGCCGGCATGAAAAAACTTTTGTCCAACAAGTAAAACATCCCGATGCACCGCGGTGCATCGGGATGTCTGTTTTTGCAGGGGTTCGGCTCAGAACGCCATCTTCTCCTCCAGCCAGCTCTTCAGCTCGCTGATAGGCATACGCACCTGCTCCATGGTATCGCGGTCACGGACGGTGACGCAGTTGTCGGCGGGTGTGTTCTCGTCGCCCACAGTCTGGAAGTCCACGGTGACGCAGTAGGGGGTGCCGATCTCGTCCTGACGGCGGTAACGCTTGCCGATGGAGCCGGCGTCGTCGTAGTCCACCATGAAGTACTTGCTGAGCTCCGCCTGGATCTCGCGGCCCTTCTCGCCCAGCTTCTTGGACAGGGGCAGCACAGCCACCTTGAAGGGAGCCAGAGCGGGATGCAGACGCAGCACGGTGCGCACATCGTTCTTCTCCGCGTCCACGACCTCCTCGTCATAGGCGTCCACCAGGAAGGCCAGGGTCACGCGGTCAGCGCCCAGAGAGGGCTCCACCACGTAGGGGATATAGTGCTCGCCCGACTCCTGATCGAAGTAGGTCTGATCCTTGCCGGAGGTGGTCTGGTGTGCGTTCAGGTCGAAGTTGGTGCGGGAGGCAACGCCCCACAGTTCGCCCCAGCCGAAGGGGAAGACGAACTCGAAGTCGGTGGTGGCGTTAGAGTAGTGAGACAGTTCCTCCGGATCATGATCGCGCAGGCGCAAATTCTCATCCTTCATGCCCAGATCCAGCAGCCACTGGTGGCAGAACTGCTTCCAGTAAGCGAACCACTCCAGCTCGGTGCCGGGCTTGCAGAAGAACTCCAGCTCCATCTGCTCGAACTC
>JAGAMC010000023.1 GCA_017624915.1 Oscillospiraceae bacterium
CAAGGGCACAGCTGGGTAGCTACGTTCGGACGAGATAAACGCTGAAAGCATCTAAGCGTGAAACTCCCCCTAAGATAAGATCTCTCATCCTTTATGGAGTAAGGCTCGACGTAGACTATGTCGTTGATAGGTCGGAGGTGTAAGCGCAGTAATGCGTGTAGCTGACCGATACTAATAAGCCGAGGGCTTGACCTACAAGGTCGTAAAGAAGAATGCAGGCGTTTGCAGTATTGCTGGAAATACATTGTTCGGTTTTGAGGGTGCAGGAAGCGCTCTATTTGCGCCTTTAGCTCAGTTGGTACACCGTCCGCAGACGGCGTGCCGAGGACAACCGCCACAGGCGGCACTTAGTCCGAGGCTGAGCAACGAAGTTGCCAAGCGCAAGGCAACAAGGACGTACACCTTTGGGTGAACGTTAAAAATGCGCCTTTAGCTCAGTTGGTAGAGCAACTGACTCTTAATCAGTGGGTCCCGGGTTCGAATCCCTGAAGGCGCACCATGGCCCGTTGGTCAAGCGGTTAAGACGGCGGCCTCTCACGCCGCAAACATGGGTTCGATTCCCGTACGGGTCACCAGTCAAAAGCAAGCTGCGGATCGTTCGCTTCCACGTGAACGTGAAAGCTCATTTCCTCCGCTGCTTTTTCCTTCCAAACTTCAAACGCTTCGCTGGTTTGAAGTTTGGGCATAAGTAAATTTAATATTGATTTTAGTTGTCACATGTGTGATAATTAAAATAGTTGGTGTTGATTGCGGTGAGGGTCCACCCGTTCCCATTCCGAACACGGCAGTTAAGCTCATCTGCGCCCACAATACTTGGCTGGAGACGGCCCGGGAAGATAGGTAACGCCAACACAAGAAGGAACTGCAGAAATGCAGTTCCTTTTTTCTTTGTCCTGTGTTAGACTGGTACTGACAGGAAAGGAGCTAAATTTTATGGAGTTTACCTTTGATACCGTATATGACCAGAAGGCGGTAACGGCAATGGCCCGGGGACTGCGCATGACCATCCGCAAAAAGCGCAGCCGTCGCTCCCATATATTCGGCTGGTTTGTGATTGGGCTGGTACTGTTGCTGACCCTGCCGCTGGACGGTAGTCCGCTGGTGATCGAAGGAAGGACCGTTGTGACTTGGGCGGCGGGCCTGCTGATTTTTGTGACCCTGCTGTTTGAGGATAGAATTAATGCGTGGCTGGCTCGCAGGCGGATGCTGGCGGGTACAGACCGTGCCGTCAGCACATTTACAGAGGATGGCTATTGTACCGAGACCGCTGTTGGAAAAACTGAGTGGCGGTATGAGAATATTCAGCACGTCGCCGAGGATAAGGACTACTTTATCTTTGTGTTCGACAAACGCTACGCGCAGGTCTATGCCAAGGACGGAATGACCGGTGGCACGGTGGAGGAGTTCCGTGCTTTTATTTCGAAAATGACGGGTAAAGAGCTGCAAAGCATGAAATAAAGGTTTCTGTTAACTGTATTTTCAGGAAGGTGGCAATATGGAGAAAATGATATTTAAAGTCAGGTGTTTGTTTTTTGCGGCCTTACTTTTATGTGTAGTTTTCTTCATGCTCTCTGCCTTTCATAATGATAGAATAGTCGCAACCGCACAGGGGAACAAGATTCTTTACAATAATGAGACCTATATTGAGAGCTTTGAGGTTTTTAATTTTAAGAAGGGGAGATGTTTGGGGTCGGTAAGGCTCTCAGAAAACAACTCAAGATACAAAATGTATTCCCTTCACGGAAAGCCTGAATACATTTATGTTGACATGTGGGCAGATCATAGACTATATACGAGAGTGTTGGATGAGTAAATCCGCAGTACACATGGCTGGCAGTGTTAAGGAAAGAGGAGCGAACGCGTGCGCTACAAAAATATCATCCGGGGCAAATTTTTGGACCGCCCCAACCGCTTTATCGCCCATGTAGAGATCGACGGGCAGCAACAGACCGTGCACGTGAAGAATACCGGCCGCTGCCGGGAACTGCTTGTGCCCGAAGCGGCGGTGTATCTGGAGGGCAGCAACGATCCCAAACGCAAAACTGCATGGGATCTGGTGGCGGTGGAAAAGGGAGAACGCCTGATCAACATGGACTCTCAGGCACCCAACAAGGTTTTTGAAGAGTGGGTGCGGGCAGGGAAATTCCTGCCTGAGGTGACCCTGATCCGCCCGGAGACACGTTACAGAGACTCGCGCTTTGATTTCTATGTGGAGGCGGACGGCAAACGCCACTTTATAGAAGTCAAGGGCGTCACGTTGGAAGCGGGCGGCGTAGTGCGCTTTCCCGATGCCCCGACTGAGCGGGGGGTGAAGCATCTGCGGGAACTGCTTCGAGCCCGGGAGGAGGGCTATGAGTGCTGGGTTTGTTTTGTGATCCAGATGAATGGCGTGGAATGTTTCGAGCCTAACGACAGGACGCACCCTGAATTCGGACAGGCGCTGCGGCAGGCTGCAGCAGGAGGCGTACAGATCCTGGCGCTCGACTGCTCGGTCACACCCGACAGCCTTGTGATAGGCGACCCTGTTCCGGTTAAACTGTAAACATTAAGTGAGGTGTTTTTATGCAGGAACGTGAACTTCAGTACCATATTCAATGTGCTCCCGGTGATGTGGGCCGCTACTGTATTCTGCCGGGAGATCCGGGCCGGTGTGAAAAAATTGCCGCATGGTTTGACAGCCCGGTCCATGTCTCAACCAACCGGGAGTATGTCACCTATACCGGAACGCTTCTGGGG
Organism: Oscillospiraceae bacterium; assembly: GCA_017624915.1. GTDB lineage: Bacteria > Bacillota > Clostridia > Oscillospirales > Oscillospiraceae > Lawsonibacter. The sequence continues at coordinate 2,737 of JAGAMC010000023.1, forward strand.
GAGAAAGTCAGTGTAGTATCCACCGGCATCGGCGGGCCCTCGGCTGCCATTGCCATGGAGGAGCTTGTTAAAATCGGTGCGGATACCTTTATCCGTGTGGGCACCTGTGGCGGCATCAAGCTGGATGTGCGCGCCGGTGACGTGGTGATCGCCACCGGCGCCGTGCGCATGGAGGGGACCAGTCGGGAGTATGCACCCATCGAGTTTCCCGCGGTTTCCGATTACCGCATCCTGCATGCCCTGACCCGGGCCGCGGACGGCCTTGGACAGAACTGGCACGCCGGTGTGGTACAGTGCAAGGATTCCTTCTACGGTCAGCATTCTCCGGGCCGGATGCCGGTCGCCTATGAGCTGGAGCAGAAGTGGCAGGCATGGAAACGGCTTGGGGTGCTGGCATCCGAGATGGAGTCGGCCGCGCTGTTCACCGTAGCGGCGGCACTGGGTGTGCGCTGCGGGGCGGCATTCCACGTGGTGTGGAATCAGGAACGGGAACTGGCGGGACTGGATCAGAAGGAATCCCACGATACGTCCGCTGCCATCCGCACAGCCATCGAGGCGTTGAAGCTGCTCATTATAGAGGACAGAGAAAAATAACAAAAACTGCGTCATCTTCCGAGTGAAGATGACGCAGTTTTTTATGCAGGTTCGCAGGAGATGAGCGGTGTGCCATTCTGGGCGAAGATGATGCCGCAGCGGACAAAGTCTGCCTTGGAAAGCTAAGCCTGAATACACCGGGCATCCGGAGCGGTGGGAACGGCTATGCGTATCATATAAGCGGCCTCATGAAATGTGGGCGTGTTAGAATGGACGATGGGAGCAAAAACGGCTGAAAGCGACAAGGGCTGTGCCGTATAATCGTTGCAGAACCAAAACTTTGTCAGGGGGGACAAGCATGGCAGTAAGCTGTACATGTGACCGACGCAGTCTCACCGCGGTGCTCAGCGGCGAACTGGATCATCATGGAGCCAAGCAGATCATGGAAGAACTGGACCGCCGCGTGGAGCAGGAACTGCCCCGTCAGCTCACTGTTGATATGGGAGCAGTGACCTTTATGGACAGTTCGGGCATTGCGGTGCTGCTGCGTGCCCATCGCCGGATGGCGCAGCTGGAGGGCAGCATGTCGGTGATCAACGTGCCCAAGCAGGCCCAGCGGGTGTTCCGCGCGGCAGGTCTGCACCGGATCATTAAATTTCTGTGAGAGGAGAGAGGGGATATACATATGAAAGCGAAAGCCAGCAATTTTGTGTCCGTGGATTTTCCCAGCCGCTCGGCCAACGAGGGGTTTGCACGCACGGTGGCGGCCTGTTTTGCCGCCCAACTGGATCCTACACTGGATGAGGTCAACGACATTAAAACGGCGGTCAGCGAGGCGGTGACCAACGCCATTGTCCACGCCTACCCGGATACCATTGGAAAGGTGTCCATGAAGCTGCGCATATACGAGGACAACGGCATGGAGATCGTCATTCGGGACTGGGGTGTGGGTATCGAGGATGTGGAACAGGCCCGGGAACCCATGTTCAGTACCGGTGGTGAGGAACGGGCAGGCATGGGCTTTACCATCATGGAGAGTTTTATGGACAAGCTGCGGGTGCGCTCTGCGCCGGGCAAGGGGACGACCGTCACCATGCGCAGGCGGATCTCCCGCAGAGCGGGGGTAAAATGAGCGGGACGCTGTCCGCACCGGAACTGCTGCAGGCGGCCAAAGAAGGGGACAACCGGGCCTGTGAGCAGGCGCTGCGGGAAAATGCGGGGCTGATCTGGTCCATCGTGCGCAGGTATTATGGTCGGGGCGTGGACCCGGACGACCTGTACCAGCTGGCCTGTCTGGGATTTGTCAAGGCTGTGCGGGGCTATGACCCCGCCTTCGGCACCCAGTTCTCCACCTATGCCGTGCCCAAGATCGCCGGAGAGATCCGCCGCTTTCTCCGGGATGACGGGGCTGTGAAGGTCAGCCGGGGGGTAAAGGAACGGGCGGTCACCATCCGTACGGCCCAGACCAGACTGCAGGGGAAGCTGAACCGGGAACCTACCCTGTCAGAACTTGCTCTGGAGACCGGGCTGGAGCCGGAGGAGATCGCCGCCACCCAGACGGCCATGGAGCCTGTAGCCTCCCTCCAGATGGAGACAGGGGAGGGCATGACCCTTGAAAGTGTTCTGGGGACCGGCGGAATGGAGGAGCAGGTGGTGGAGCAGGTCGTGCTGCGGCAGGCACTGCGACAACTGCCCGATCAGGAGCGGCGGGTGCTGCTTCTGCGGTATTACAGGGGATTGACCCAGAGCAATACCGCGCGCATCGTGGGGGTGTCCCAGGTGCAGGTGTCACGCATCGAACGCAGGGCGGTTCAGCGGCTGCGGGAACAGCTGAGCGGGGAATAGGGAATCTTATAGAAGGGCGCGCAGGAAATCGTCCACCTGCTGCTGTGTTGTGGCCCAGGAGGTGACCAGCCGGATCACCCGGCGGCCATCGGGCAGGGTGCTCCAATCCTCAAACAGGGCCAGCGATTTGAATCTTGCATACAGATCGGGTGTGAGAATGGGGAAGATCTGGTTGGTAGGGGAGCGCAGCAGCATGGGGATGCCCGCGTCCTCCAGATCCTCCTGAAGCTGCTGTGCCAGTGTGTTGGCGTGGCGGCCAAGCTGGAAGTAAAGGTCGCTGCGGAACAGCTCCTCAAACTGGATGCCCAGCAGGCGGCCCTTGGCCAGCATGCCGCCCCGCTGCTTGACAAAGAAGCGAAAGTCGGGCTTGAGAGCTTCGTTGACAATGACCAATGCCTCGCCGAACAGGGCGCCGTTCTTGGTCCCGCCAATGTAAAATGCATCGCACAGGCGGCTCAGGTCGGCAGGACGCATATCGCAGTCCGCAGATGAAAGGGCGCAGCCCAGCCGGGCGCCGTCCAGATAGAGCAGCAGCCCGTTTTCCCGACAGCAGTGGGAGATAGCTTCCAGCTCTGCCAGCGTGTAGACCGTACCCAGCTCTGTGGACTGGGAGATATACACAAGTCCGGGCTTGACCATATGCTCGTCTGTATGGTCGGCTGCCAGCTGCTGAATGTGTTCGGGGGTCAGCTTGCCCTGCTCGGCGGGCAGGGTGATGACCTTGTGCCCTGTAGCCTCGATAGCGCCCGTCTCGTGGACGTTCACATGACCGGTGGAGGCAGCAATGACGCAGTGGTGGGGGCGCAGAAAGGCTGCGATGGCGGTGAGGTTGGTCTGGGTCCCGCCGCACAGGAAGTGGATGTCCGCATCGGGGCAGGAGAAAGCGTTCCGAATCAGTTCCGAGGCATGGATGCAATGCTCATCCAGACCGTAACCCACAGTCTGCTCCAGATTGGTGCGGGTCAGTGCCTCCAGAATAAGCGGGTGGCAGCCCTCGGAATAGTCGTTTTTAAAGCTGAACATAACAAGCACCTCAATTGAAATAAAAGCGCGCACCGCCGGGAGGGGTGCGCGCTTTTGCGGGTTTATTTGCCGGGCTTGAAGCTGTCCTTCAGGCTGACGGCGCGGTTGAAGACCGGCGCGCCGGGCTTGGAGTCCTTGCTGTCGGCGCAGAAATAGCCAAGACGCAGGAACTGGAAGCGGTCGGCGGGGGCGGTGTCGGCAAGGCTTGCCTCCAGCTTGCAGCCGGTGAGCACCTCCAGAGAGCCGGGGTTCAGGCAGTCCAAGAAGTCCTTGTCGCCGCCGTCGGGGTCGGCGTCGGAGAACAGGTTGTCGTACAGGCGCACCTCGGCGTCCACAGCGGTGGCGGCATCCACCCAGTGGATGGTGGCGCCCTTCACCTTGCGGCCATCGGCAGGGTTGCCGCCCTTGGATTCGGGGTCGTAGGTAGCCAGAATCTCCACCACGTTGCCCTGTTCGTCCTTGACGCAGCCGGTGCAGGTGATGAGATAGGCGCCCTTCAGACGGCACTCGGGACCGTCGGGATACAGACGCTTGTACTTGGGGATGGGGGTCTCCAGGAAGTCGTCGGCCTCCACAAACAGGTGCTTGGAGAAGGAGACCTGACGGGTACCGGCCTCGGGGTCGTTGGGGTTGTTCTCCACTTCGCACAGCTCGGACTGACCCTCGGGATAGTTGGTGATGGTCAGCTTCACCGGGCGCAGAACGGCCATGACGCGCTTGGCGTGCTCGTTAAGGTCCTCACGCAGGCAGTGCTCAAGGAAGCTGTACTCCACGGTGGAGGGGTTCTTGGCCACGCCGATGCGGTCGCAGAAGTCCCGGATGGCGGCGGGGGTGTAGCCACGGCGGCGCAGACCGCACAGAGTGGGCATGCGGGGATCGTCCCAGCCGGAGACGTAGTTCTCCTCCACCAGCTTGCGCAGCTTGCGCTTGGACATGACGGTGTAGTTGATGCCAAGACGGGCAAACTCGATCTGGCGGGGCTTGCTGGGCACGTCGGTGTTGTTGATCACCCAGTCGTACAGGGGGCGGTGATCCTCGTACTCCAGAGAGCACAGAGAGTGGGTGATACCCTCCAGTGCGTCCTGAATGGGGTGGGCGAAGTCGTACATGGGGAAGATGCACCACTTGGTTCCCTGACGGTGATGCTCGATATAGCGGATGCGGTAGATGACCGGGTCGCGCATGTTGAAGTTGCCGCTGGCCAGATCGATCTTGGCACGCAGGGTCTTGGACCCCTCGGGGAATTCGCCGTTGCGCATGCGCGCGAACAGATCCAGAGACTCCTCAATGGGGCGGTCACGCCAGGGGGAGGTGGCGGGCACGCCGATGTCACCGCGGTTTGCCTTAAACTCCTCGGGCGTCAGCTCGCACACATAGGCAAGCCCCTTCTTGATCAGACCCACAGCAAGCTCGTAGGTCTTTTCAAAATAGTCGCTGCCGTAGAAGAAACGGTCGTCCCAGTCGAAGCCCAGCCAGTGGATGTCTTCCTGAATGGCGTCCACAAACTCGGTATCCTCCTTGGCGGGGTTGGTGTCGTCCATGCGCAGGTTGCAGATACCGCCGAACTTTTCGGCAGAGCCGAAGTCGATGATCAGCGCCTTGCAGTGGCCGATGTGGAGGTAGCCGTTGGGCTCGGGCGGGAAGCGGGTGTGCACCTGCATACCCTCGCAGCGTCCGCCGGGGGCGATGTCCTCTTTGATGAACTCGTGGATAAAATTCTGGCTGACTACGGCGTCGGCTTCGCCGGCGGCAGTGCTTACATTCAGTTCCTCAGCCATATGAAAACCCTCCTGTCTTCTGTAGGGAAATGCATAATATATCAACTTTGTTATTTTACACCAAAACAGGGTGATAATGCAAGATTTTCTTGCGGGGAGAAAGCCTTGAGCGTATAGGATTTGAAGTTGCGGGAAATGTGCGCTATAATACGGGTAACAAAAGTGGGCGGCTGCCCGGAAAAGAGGGTGAGGAATTTGCGGATCACATCCGAAACAGTGGAGCATACCGCCGCGCTGGCAAAGCTGAAGCTGACCCATGAGGAGTTGGCGCAGGCGGCCGAGCAGCTGGAGGATATTCTGAACTGTATGGATGTTCTGGCCGGAGTGACCTGCGACACGCAGCAGCAGGCGCAGATGCGGAAAAATGTTCTGCGGGAGGATGTGTGCCGACCCGGACTGGAACGCAGTCAGCTGCTGGTCGGTGCACCTGCCACCGACGGGACGTATTTTCTCGTGCCCAAAACGGTGGAGTGAGGGCGGCTATGAACGAAATTCTGAACATGACCGCCCTTGAGTTGAGCGCGGGCATCAAAAAGGGTGAGGTTTCCTGCCAAGAGGCGGCGCAGGCGGCTCTCAATGTGATCCGTACCCGGCAGGATCAGCTGAATACATTCATCACCGTGACCGGACGGCAGGCCTTGGAGCGGGCAGCTGCGCTTGACAGGAGAAAGGGCAGCGGACCGCTGTTCGGTGTTCCGGGTGCGGTGAAGGACAACCTGTGTACCCAAGGACTGCGCACCACGTGCGCGTCCCTTATGCTGGAGCGCTATGTTCCGCCTTACAATGCCGGGGTGATCGACCTGCTGGATGAGGCGGGGACGGTTTTACTGGGCAAGCTGAATATGGATGAATTCGCCATGGGCTCTACATCCGAGACCTCCTGCTTTGGCCCGGTGAAAAATCCGTGGGATCTGTCGCGCGTTCCCGGCGGCTCTTCCGGCGGCGCGGCGGCCGCTGTGGCGGCCGGGGAGGTTTGGTTCGCTCTGGGTTCGGACACCGGTGGCTCGGTACGTCAGCCCGCGGCCTGGTGCGGCGTGACCGGGATCAAGCCCACCTACGGCACGGTGTCCCGCTATGGACTGGTGGCCTATGCCTCCTCCTTTGATCAGGTGGGTGCCATCTGCCGGGATGCTGCCGACTGCGCGGCTGTGCTGGACGCCATACAGAACCATGATCCCCGGGACAGCACCGGCCTGCCCGGTGAATACGGCGGGCTGCTTGCGGGGCTTAACGGGGATATTCGGGGCATGAGGATCGGTATGCCTGCGCAGCTGTTCGGCGACGAACTGGATCCGCAGGTGCGTCATCGTGTTCTGGACGCGGCCCGGGTGCTTCGGGACAGGGGAGCGCAGGTGGAGGAATGTTGTCTTCCTGCTGCGGACTATGCGCTGGCCGCCTACTATGTGATCGCCTGTGCCGAGGCCAGTTCCAATTTGGCCCGCTATGACGGCGTCCACTATGGGAAGCGGTGTGCGGGGGACGTGGGACTGGAGGAGCTGTACCTGCGCTCCCGCAGTGAAGGTTTCGGTTCGGAGGTCAAACGGCGTATCCTGCTGGGCACCTTCGTGCTGTCGGAGGGGCACTACGATGCCTACTACGCAAAGGCTTTGGCGGCCAGGGACATGGTGCGCAAGAGCTTTGAGGAGCTATTCTCCCAATACGACCTGCTTCTTGCGCCTGTGACCCCAAGCGTTGCCCCCAAACTGGGGCAGAGTCTGGAACATCCTGCCCGTATGTATCAGACGGACAGCTATACAGTGTGTGCCAATCTGACGGGACTGCCTGCTATGTCCATACCATGCGGACAAAGCGAGGGCGGCATGCCTGTGGGCGTTCAGCTGATCGGGCCGGCGTTTGGTGAGCAAACGCTGCTTAACGCGGCCCATGCGGTCCAGCGGGAGACCCATTGGCACAAACTCCGCCCGCCCTGCTTTGGAACAGGGGGTGAGGGTACATGAGATGGGAGACGGTGATCGGCCTCGAGACCCATGTGGAGTTGAACACGGACACGAAAATTTTCTGCTCCTGCTCCACGGCCTTCGGTGCGCCGCCCAACACCCAGTGCTGCCCTGTGTGCATGGGGCTGCCCGGGTCGCTGCCCGTGCTGAACAGGCGGGTGGTGGAATACGCCGCGCGTATCGCCCTTGCCCTGAACTGCAGCATTACACCGCTCAACCGGTTTGACCGGAAAAACTACTTTTATCCTGATCTGCCCAAGGCCTATCAGATCAGTCAGCTGTATTTGCCTATTGCAAGGGAAGGCTGGCTGGATGTGGAGATGGAACAGGGGCGGAAGTCCATCCGCATCCATGAGATGCATATGGAGGAGGACGCGGGCAAGCTCATTCACCATCCGGACGGGGGCGATACCAGGATCGACTATAACCGCTGCGGTGTGCCTCTGGTGGAGATCGTCACCGAACCGGACTTCCGCAGCGCGGATGAGGTGGTGGCCTATCTGGAGCAGCTGCGGTCTGTGCTGTTGTATCTGGGCGTATCCGACGGCAAACTGCAGGAGGGCTCCCTGCGCTGCGATGTGAACCTTTCTGTGCGGCCCGAGGGCAGCCAGACGCTGGGCGTGCGCACGGAGATGAAAAATCTCGGCTCTTTCCGCGCTGTTCGCCGTGCCATAGAGTACGAGAGTCAACGGCAGATCCGAATACTGGAAAGTGGCGGCCGGGTGATCCGGCAGACCCTGCGATGGGATGAGGATGCGGATCAGAGCATACCCATGCGCACCAAGGAGGATGCAGCGGATTACCGCTATTTCCCCGAACCGGATCTTCCGCCTGTGGAGCTGGATGAGGCGTTTCTGACCGACCTGCGGACGCAGCAGCCCGAACTGGCGGCACAGAAGCGGGCGCGCTACTGTAAGGATTGGGGACTGAGCGCCTATGATGCCCGGATGCTGACCGGGCAGAGAAGTCTGGCTGAGTTTTTTGAGCGGACGGTGGCCCTCGGCGCACCCCCGAAAAAAGCGGCCAACTGGATCATGGGACAGGTGCTGCGCCAGCTGTCTGCAAGAAATTTGCAGGCGCAGGATATGACGCTGCAGCCCAAAGTTCTTGCCCGGCTGATCGCGCTGGTGGAGCAGGGCAGGATCAACCGCAACACCGCCGTAGAGGTCTTTGACGCGGTTTTTGACGGCGGAGACCCGGAAGAGTATATCGCGGCCCACGGGCTGGAGCGGATCTCCGACTGTGCGCAGGTTCGGCAGGCGGTGGAGCAGGTGTTTGCGGAAAATCCCCGTTCCGTTGCCGACTGGCGGGCGGGCAAGGAAAAAGCCCTCGGATTTTTGGTGGGTCAGACCATGCGCATGCTGCAGGGAAAAGCAGACCCCCAAACGGTCAATAAGTTGATTCGGGACAGGCTGACTGAGGAATAGAACACAAGATATTGTGCCTGCAAAACGAGGGAAAACTACAAATTGCGACAAGGGAAAGCTGTACAGGAAAACACAGTTGTCGAACATATGTTTTAATGCAAAAAACCGTGGATTTTCAAGGAAATCCACGGTTTTTTCTTTGAAAAAAATTCAAAAAAACACTTGCTTTTTGGTACGGGTAATCGTATACTAAAAGCATAGTGGAGCGAAATGGAGCAAATTCCACTAAAATGACACAAAGTGGAGGAGGTGGAGCAGATGACCGGTACATATGAACACGCCATCGACGGTAAGGGTCGTTTGTTTATCCCCTCCCGTTTGAAGGAAGAACTGGGTGACAGCTTCCACCTTTCCATGGGTGCTGACCAGTGCCTGACCATCTATCCCCAGCAGGCGTGGGACGCCCTGTGTGCCCGGGCAGAGGAGTTGGAGGAGGACGAGGATATCGAGGCCATGGAGGTCTTCTTCGCCCAGACTTACCGCTGCACCGTGGACAGCCAGAACCGCATCGTCATTCCGCCCCTGCTGCGTGAGTATGCGGGACTGGAAAAGGACGTGGCCATCGTGGGCGCCAACAAGGTGGCCCGCATCTGGAACGCCCAGCGCTGGGAGGAGAAGAAGAGCACCTACATGACTCGGGACCAGATGAAGGGTCTGACCCGCAAAGTCCACCTGTAAGCGGTGGGAGGCGGATATGGAGTTTACTCATTATCCGGTGCTGCTGGAGGAGTGCCTGGACGGGCTGGCCATCAAGCCGGACGGGATCTATCTGGACGGCACACTGGGCCGGGCGGGACATTCCCGATGCATTGCCCAGCGGCTGGACACAGGCCGGCTGATCTGTGTGGATCGGGATCAGGCGGCGCTGGACGCGGCGCAGGAGCGCCTTGGCCCGTGGATGGACCGGGTGACGCTGATTCACAGCAACTTTGCTGAGATAGACAACATTCTGGACGGACTGGGTCTGGACGGGATCGACGGCATGCTCTTTGATCTGGGCGTGTCCTCTCCGCAGTTGGACGACAGCTCCAGAGGGTTTTCCTACATGGCGGATGCGCCGCTGGATATGCGCATGGACCGGTCGGAGGGGCTGACCGCCGCCGATGTGGTCAATACATGGTCGCAGGACGAGCTTAGACGTATCCTGCTGCAGTACGGCGAGGAGCGGTACGCCGGCCTCATCGCCGCGGCCATCGTCCGGCGCAGGGCGGACAAGCCCATCGAAACCACGCTGGAGCTGGTGGACACTGTTAAAAGCGCCATGCCCAGTAAGGCGCTGAAAGAAAAACAGCACCCGGCCAAGCGCAGCTTTCAGGCCATCCGCATTGCGGTGAATGACGAGCTGACCGCTGTGGACAGAATGATCCGCGCGGCGGTTCCCCGTCTGAAAAAGGGTGGGCGGCTGGCGGTGATCACCTTCCACTCGCTGGAGGACCGCCTCGTCAAAACCGGAATGGCTGAGTTTGCAAAGGGCTGCACCTGCCCGCCGGACTTCCCGGTGTGTGTGTGTGGCAAGACGCCGGACATCAAACTGATTACAAAAAAACCGGTCCTGCCCAGTGAGCGGGAACTGGAAGAGAATCCCCGTTCCCGCAGCGCAAAGCTCCGGGTAGCGGAAAAGGTGAAATGATTTAGGAGGGAAAGGCCATGGCAGCGCGACAGAGAACGACTGCGTACCGTACCAATGGCAGCGCGGCATACGCGCCGGTATATGAGGGAAATGTGATCCGCAGCCCCCGCCGTCAGGAGGAGCAGTGGAGCGCCCCCAAGCGGACAGTCCGAAAGAAGCCTGCTGCCCGGCCTCAGGTGCAGGTGCGCCCTGCCGGCCGCGTAGCCCCCTTTGCCGTTATCGGTTTTCTGGCAGTGGGCGTGTTTGCGGCGCTGCTGCTGGTGACCTACATGCAGCTGCATATCACTGCGGACAACGTGGTCTCCCTGCGCAATCAGGTCACCACCCTGCAGGCTGAGCAGGCGGTCCTGTCGGCGCAGTATGAGCAGGTGTTCGATATGGAGCAGCTGCAGGCAGCGGTTGGTTCCGCCATGATCCGGCCCACGGCGGACCAGATCACTTATATCGATATGTCCCAGCCCGACAGCGTGGTGCTGCATGGACACCAGACCCGGGTGCCGGGTGCCGCGGGCGCGCTGGAGGGTGCCAAGGAGATTTTTTCGAGTCTCATCGAATATTTCCGCTGAGCACAGACATATAGTGGACCAGATATAGAAGCTTGAGTGAGAGGGCGCAAGAAAACAGTTCTTGCGCCCTTTTGACCATAAGAGAGGTGATGGTATGGCACAGCAGAATGAACGCAGGGAGCGCAGGGAGCGGCAGGAACGTACCTCCAAACAGCTGATTTTTCGGCGTACCGTCATGCTGATGGTGATTTTTGGCATGCTGACCTTCATCCCTCTGGGCTGGAAGCTGTGGGATGTTGCCATCGTCCACCATGAGGAGTACCAGCTGCGCCAGCTGCAGCAGTCCACCCGGGATGTGGAGGTCAAATCCAGCCGCGGCATGATCCGGGACGCCAAGGGCAACATCATGGCCATGTCCGCCACGGTGTACAACCTGATCCTGTCACCTCTGGACCTGATCAACGGCTTTGATCAGAAGGACTATAAAAATGCGGATGGGACACCTGACGTGCAGGCCTATGAGGCCGCCATCCGGCAAAGAAGGGACATGATCACCGACAAGGTCTGTGCCGTGCTGGATTTGGACCGGGAGACGGTGTCCAAACGCATGGAGTACACCTGGTCCCAGTACGAGGTGCTCAAAAAGAACGTCGAGGGCGAGCAGGCGGAGGAGCTGCGGGCCTTCATCGCCGACAACAAACTGGGCTACTCGCTGGTCATGACGCCCACCACCAAACGCTATTACCCCCTGTCCAGCGTGGCGTCTCACGTTGTGGGCTTTGTGAACGACAGCGGCGGCGCCTATGGTGTGGAGGCCGCCTACGAGGATGTTCTGGAGGGCGTTTCCGGCCGCGTGGTCACCTCCAAGACCGGCGCGGGCACCGAGATCTATAACAGCTACTCCAACTATGTGGATGCTGTCAACGGAAACGACATTACCCTGACCCTTGACAGCAACATCCAGCGCATGGCTGAACAGACGCTGGCCGCGGGGATCGAAAAGTACGACATCCGAAACGGCGGTATCTGCCTTGTTATGGAGCCTAAAACGGGGGCCATGCTGGCTATGGCAAGCTCGCCCAACTATGACCTGAACCACTACGGGACCATCTACGACGAGGTGCTCAACCAGCAGGCGGCCGCTCTGAAGGAACAGAAATATCAGGAGCTGAAAAGCCAGAACCTGAAGGACGAGGACGGCAAGCCCCTGACCGAGGAGGAGCTGCGCAAAAAAGCGTCTTCCGCAGCGGTCTCTGATGCGCTGAACAGACAGTGGCGCAACAAAGTGCTCAACGACACCTACGAGCCGGGCTCTACCTTCAAGTCCATGGTGCTGGCGGCGGCTCTGGAGACGGGCGCGGTGTCCGAAAGTGACACCTTCTACTGCCCGGGCTACTATGTGGTAAGCGGGCGGCGCATCAGCTGCCACGACCATTCCGGCCATGGCAGCCAGACCCTTGCCGAGGCAGTGCAGAACTCCTGCAACCCGGCTTTTATGATGATTGGACAAAAGCTGGGAGCAGAGGCGTTTTACGACTACTTTGAAGCCTTTGGCCTGAAGAGCAAGACGGGCATCGACCTGCCCGGCGAGGCTACCGGTCTTGTGTGGAGCCGCGACTACTTCACCAGTGCCGAGGGCTACCAGTCTTTGGCCACCGCCTCTTTCGGCCAGCGCTTTACCGTCAGCCCCCTGCAGCTGCTTACAGCAGTTTCCGCCACGGTCAACGGCGGTTACCTCATGCAGCCCTATGTGCTGCAGTCTGTCAGTGATGCTTCGGGCAATATCATCCGTCAGACCGAACCCACTGTGGTGCGTCAGGTCATCAGCGAGCAGACCAGCCGTCAGGCTGCGGAGATCCTGGAGAGCGTGGTGTCCGAAGGAACAGGCCGCAACGCCTACGTGGCCGGCTACCGCATCGGCGGCAAGACCGGTACTGCTGAGGGTGAGGTAGGCGTGAAGGACGAGGAGATCGTCTCCTTTGTGGGCTTCGCCCCCGCCAATGACCCTCAGGTCATCGTGCTGCTCTATTTTGACACCCCGGGCCGAAACGTGTCGGGCAGCAAGTACGGATCTACAGGCTACTACATCAGCGGCGGACAGATGGCAGCCCCCATGGCGGGCCAGCTGATTGCCGACGTGCTGGACTATATGGGCGTGGAGCGGCAGTACACTCAGGAAGAAGCCAACGCGGCCGATGTGTCCGTCCCCAAGGTGGTGGGCTATGACCTGACCACCGCACAGGCCGCACTCAAGCGCAAGAACCTTACCTGCCGCACGGTGGGGCAGGGCGATGTGGTCACCGGGCAGATCCCTGCCGTGGGTGCCACCATCCCGGGCAACAGCACCGTCATCCTCTACATGGGTGAGGAGACCCCCACCGATCAGGTGATCGTTCCCGACCTGAGCGGTCTGACTTATGATCAGGCAAAGAAGAAACTCAACGATCTGGGCCTGTACCTGCGCGCCTCCGGCGTGTCTTACTACAGCGCCGTGACCAAGGCGCAGGATCAGAGCGTGGGTCCGGGCGAGACTGTGGACCGGGGCACGGTGATCCCGGTGCGCTTTGTGGATACCAGCGTAACTGACTCTTTTACTCCTCTGGAATAACAACCATCATAGAGAGAATGAAACCGCCCTGTGAGGGTGACAGCATTGAAACTGCGCGATCTTCTGGTCGACGTCCCCCTCACAGGGGGCTCACTCGACCCGGAACTGGAAATAAATTCCATATCTGTGGAAAAACAAGGCGGGCAGCGGGGGGTTCTGTACATGGAACTGTCCCAGGACAGCCCGGGGACTTCGTCCGGCGGAGCCGTGTGCGTAAATGGAAGCTGTCTGCAAACGGATGATCCGTGGCTGACTCTGGCCCGACTGGGCGCCAACTGGTACTGCAGACCGGGCTCGGGTATGGTGCTGACTGCGGTGGCGGGCGGGGGCGACAGCGCTCTTGTTGTCCATCTGCTGCAGATAGTGCTGGAGACCGTGCCACATGTCCGCGTGGGTGTTATCGCGCCGGACAGAGTGTGGATCGACGGCGTGGAACTGCCCCGGGGGCAGCGGGAGCCGGGTGGCCTTTGCGTGCAGCGGCTGCTGCGGCGCATGGCAGACGCGCGCTGCACCCATGTGATCCTGCATCTGGACGATGGGGCGCTGATGCGCCGGGAGTATGCGGGACTGCGCATGAGTGTGACGGCCCTGACCGGCCCCACCCGGCACAGGCAGGAACTGGGCGCCCTGCTGGCCGGAAGCGATATGACCGTTTTAAATCTTGACGAACGGGACTGGGAGGATTATGTTAGTATCATCCCGGAAAATACCTTTACATATTCTGAAAACAAGGCCCGGGCAGACCTGACGGCGAGGAATCTGCGGCTGTTTCCCGGCCATGTGGAATTTGAGGCGGTAGCGGTGGGGAAGATCCGCCGCATACACCTGCCGGTGCCCGGCGGCTTTGCGGTGTACCACGGCCTGTGCGTGCTTGCCTGCGGCCTGTGTCTGGGCCTCAGACTGGAGCGCATGGCGGGTGTCCTGCGCTCGGCTCAGGGCCTGCGGGGACGCATGGAGGTGCTGCCCGTCTGTGCTGCTTACACCGTGGTGATGGATGAAGCGTGTACGCCCGAAAGCCTTGAGCGCTCGCTGACCAGCGCCCGGGAATTTACCGCGGGCCGGCTGACCTGTCTGCTGGGATGCCCGGCGCAGGGGGAGCAGGAGACGCTCAGACAGCTTGGCAGCGTGGCGGAACAGCTGGCGGACCGCGTGATCCTGACCGGGACGGACTGTCAGCGTCAGGCGGCTATGCGTGCCATTGAAGATGTGATGTCCGGTATGGGCGGCTGGCACAGGCCATGCACCGTGGAACCCGACCGTGAACGGGCCATCTGCAGCGCTCTGGAGCGGGCAGACCCGGGGGACGTGATCCTGGTGACCGGGGCCGGTGTACATCAGGGGCCGGACAGTTCTGATGAGCGGGAATTGATACACAGCTATATCCGCAGGCAGCACGCCTGCAGGGAAAAAGGCGCCCGGGCCGTTGTATGACCGCTGGGGCAGACCAAAGAAAAAACTCCATTGGAGGTTGCGGCGATGTCTTTGTTAATCGGTTTTGTTGTGGCTTTTGCGGTCACCTATCTGCTGGGCAAGGTGCTTATCCCTGTTCTGCGCCGGCTGAAGGCGGGCCAGTCCATTAAGGAGATCGGGCCCACCTGGCACATGTCCAAGCAGGGAACGCCCACCATGGGCGGCCTGATGTTCATCGCCGGCATCGGCGCGGCGGTGCTGATCGCCGGCTGGCAGCAGATGCGGCAGGGCGTGTATACCCACCTGCTGGTGTTCCTGTTTGCACTGGTATTTGGTGCCATCGGCTATGTGGACGACTATGAGAAGGTCAAGCACCACCACAACACCGGTCTCACCGCGCCCCAGAAGTTTTTGCTGCAGCTGGCGGCATCCATTGCCTTTGTGGTGCTGCTGCGCCACCTGGGTGTCTTGAATCCGAACCTGTATATTCCTTTTGTGGGCAAAGAGCTGATCCTGCCCTGGCCTGCCTATATGGTTTTTGCTGCCTTTGTCATGGTGGCTACGGTGAATGCCGTGAACATCACCGACGGCGTGGACGGTCTGGCCACCGGCGTGACGATCCCTGTGGCTCTGTTCTATGTGGCGGCGGCTGTGTGGTGCGGCCGCATGGAACTGGGTGTGTTCGGCGCGGCGCTGGCCGGCGGGCTGGCCGCCTTCCTGATCTACAACTTCCACCCGGCCAAGGTGTTTATGGGGGACACCGGCTCGCTGTTTCTGGGCGGCGCGGTGTGCGGCATGGCCTTTGCCCTGAATATCCCGCTGGTCATCCCCATGATCGGCCTGATCTATGTGGCGGAAGTGCTTTCCGACATTATTCAGGTGGCTTACTTCAAGCTTACCCATGGAAAGCGGATCTTCCGCATGGCGCCCCTGCATCATCATCTGGAGATGGGCGGCTGGAGTGAAGTGAAGCTGTTCAGTGTATTTTCTTTGATCACCGCCCTGATGTGTGTGCTGGCCTTCTGGGGCGTAATGGCGCGAATGACAATTTGAGTGCGCGGGGCTTATCGACCCGACCGTGCGCCCAATCCGGAGCCTGACAGATTTGAGTGCGGCGGATAGGCGCGCAGGGGAGATAAGACCCAACAAAGTTGAAAGGAGGGGCTGCCATGGCACGAAAAGCGAAACGGGACCTCACGGTAGAGGAACAGCTGGCTCGGGGACCGGTGGATCTGCCCCTGCTGATGCTGACCATGCTGCTGCTGGGTGTAGGCCTGATCATGGTGCTGTCGGCCTCCTATGCAACGGCCTATTATGACCCCAAGACCGATTCGCCTCTGGCCTATGCCATTGCCCAGGCGCGCTTTGCTCTGCTGGGTGTGGCGGTCATGTACGGGGTATCCAGATTCAATTATCAGTATTTGCGCGTGCTTTCTGTGCCCATGCTGGTGGGCGCTGCCATCCTTCTGGTCATGGTGCTCACACCTCTGGGCGTGACCCTGAACGGCGCGACGCGCTGGCTGAAGCTGCTGCTGGTGGCCGGACCTACCTTCCAGCCCTCGGAGATCGCAAAGATCGCGGTCATTCTGTTTTTTGCCGCCCGCCTTTCAAAGCGCGACTCCATAAAGAAAAAGAAGTGGAACCGCCGCACCCGGCTGGGACGCACACTGGCATGGCTGGACAAGGTCGGCTTTCTGGAACTGGTCCCTTACGGCGTGGTGCTGATCATCATCGCCGCCCTGCTGCTCAAGGAGCCCCACCTGTCCGGTACCATTCTGGTCATGGCCGGCGGCGCGGCGGTGCTGTTCGCGGCGGGCGTGAAGATGTACTGGTTTGTGCTGGGCGGCACTGTGGCGGTGGCCGGCATGGCCATCATTGTAAAATTCACCCCCTACATGACCTCGCGCATCCAGCTGTGGCTTGACCCCTGGAGCGACTCTCTGGGCAAGGGGTATCAGACCATCCAGTCCCTTTACTCCATTGGCTCCGGCGGCCTGCTGGGCCTTGGCCTTGGCAAGAGCCGCCAGAAGTTCCTGTTCCTGCCTGAGTCAGAGAATGACTTTATCTTCTCCGTGGCGGTGGAGGAGCTGGGCCTTGTGGGCGGCGTGCTGATCCTGGGGCTTTTTATGATGTTCATCCTGCGGGGCTACTGGATCGCCCTGCACGCCAGGGACCGGTTCGGCGCGCTGACGGCGGTGGGCATTACAACCCTGTTTGCTGTGCAGGTGTTTTTGAACATCGGCGTGGTGACCAATCTGATCCCCAATACCGGTATCTCCCTGCCGTTTTTCAGCTACGGCGGAACGGCGCTGATCATCCAGCTGGCGGAGGTCGGCATCATGCTGAGCATATCGAGGCAGATTCCAGCACCTAAACAAGACTGAGATTAAAGACTGCGGAGTGATGGAATGAACATCCTGTTTACCTGCGGCGGCACGGCGGGACATGTGAATCCCGCGGTGGCCCTGGCACGCATTTTTCAGCAGCGGCATCCCGGGTGCAAGGTGCTGTTCGTCGGCGCGGACGGCGGCATGGAAAACCGCCTTGTGCCCAAGGAGGGCTATGAGATCCGCACGGTGAAGATCACCAACTTCCGCCGCTCCCTGCGGCCTGAAAATATCGCGCACAATGTGGGAACACTTGTGAATATGTACACCTCCCGGGCACAGGCCCGGCGCATCCTGGATGAATTCAAGCCCGACCTTGTGGTGGGAACGGGCGGTTACGCATCCTACCCTGTGGTGAAGCAGGCGGCCCGCCGGGGCATCCCCACCGCCGTGCACGAGTCCAACGCGTTCCCCGGCCTGACCACGCGGATGCTGGCGAAAGTGGTGGACTGCGTGATGGTGGGCTTTGAGGAAAGCCGCGCCCACTACGATGACCCGGACAAAGTTGTGGTCACGGGCACGCCAGTGCGCGGAGATTTCTTTCGCTATACCCGTGCCGAGGCCAGAGCACAGCTGGGCATCACCGATGAGCGGCCGCTGCTGCTGTCCTATTGGGGCTCGCTGGGGGCAAGGGCGATGAATGATATGACGGCAGAGCTTATGGTTCTGGAGCAGAAATACGGCCTGCCCTTCCACCATATCCACGGCGCGGGCAGGGACTACGCCCGGCTGACCCGGCTGCTGGAAGAGCAGGGTGTCAACGCACAGCAGGGCGACCTGCAGGTGCGGGAATATATCTACGACATGCCCCTTGTCATGGCGGCCGCCGACGTGGTGCTGTGCCGTGCGGGCGCGTCCACCATTTCCGAACTGACCGCCATCGCAAAGCCCAGTATCCTTGTGCCCTCACCCAACGTCACCGCCAACCATCAGGAGAAGAACGCCCGGGTGCTGGAGCATCAGGGGGGCGCGGTGGTGCTGCTGGAGCAGGATTGCACCGGGCAGGGACTCTATGACGCTGTGTGGGGGCTGATGAATGATACCAAGCGCCGGGACGAGATGGTCCGGGCCCTGAGCGCCGTGGCGGTTCCCGACGCGGGAGAGAGTATCTATACCACCCTTTGCAAGCTTATGAAGTGATTTGAAAACCAAAACCGTGTCAACGGCATAGAATGGCCTGAATACCGAGAGGTCTGGAGGCTGTTCCATGAGTTTTTTTGAGATCACCGGCCGCCGGCGGCTGTCCGGCAGCATTGGGGCCCACGGGGCCAAAAACAGCGTTCTTCCCATCTTGGCCGCCTGTGTGCTGGCACCGGGGGAGAGCGTGATCGAAAATTGCCCCGGTCTGTCTGACGTGGCGGCTACCGTGGAGATCCTGCGGGGTCTGGGCTGCCGTGTGGGGCGGGAGGGGGATGTCGTGACGGTGGATGCCGCCTGTGTGGAGGGGGGCGTCATTCCGGAACATCTCATGCGCGAAATGCGCTCGTCGGTCATTTTCCTCGGTGCGGTTCTGGGTCGGGTAGGCCGGGCGCAGATGTGTTATCCCGGCGGATGTGAGCTGGGCCCGCGGCCCATTGACCTGCATCTGGATGCCCTGCGAAAACTGGGCGCGGAGATCCGGGAGGAGGAGGGCGTGCTGCACTGCCGGGTCCCAGACAGGCTGCGGGGCTGCCGATTAGCCCTGCCCTTTCCCAGTGTAGGTGCCACGGAAAATGCCATGCTGGCCGCTTGTACGGCCCGGGGCGTTACCACTATCACCGGAGCGGCCTGTGAGCCGGAGATCGAGGATCTGCAGATTTTTTTGAACAAGCTGGGTGCCAGGGTTCATGGTGCGGGCACACCGGTAGTGACGGTGGAGGGGGTAGAAACCCTCCATCCGACCCGCCATCGTGTAATGGGGGACCGCATCGTGGCGGCCACCTATCTGGCCGCTGTGGGCGCAGCGGGCGGCGAGGCGGAGGTGACAGGAGTTGATCCATGTCACTTGGCTACGGTGCTTGAGGTGCTGGAGCAGGCGGGGTGCAGTCTGAAAAGCGGGGGGCATAGCGTGCGCATTTGCAGCACAGGCCGCCTGCGCGGTGTGAGGCCCATACGCACGGCGCCCTATCCGGGATTCCCCACAGATGCTCAAGCCGTGACCATGGCCGCGCTGGCCGGGGGCGAGGGGACCACCGTGTTTGAGGAGAATATTTTCCAGAGCCGCTATCGACACGTCAGCGAGCTTGCCCGCATGGGTGCGGACATCCGCCTGACCGGGCGGACGGCCATTGTCACTGGAGCGCCGCTGCATGGTGCGCATGTGTGCAGCACCGATCTGCGGGGCGGGGCGGCCCTTGTGGTGGCGGCACTGGCGGCGGAGGGAACCAGCCGCGTGGGCGAGCTGCACCACATTGATCGGGGTTATGACCATCTGGAACACGCCCTGACCCAACTGGGCGCGCAGATAGAGAGAATCAACTGACAGGAGAGACGCAGCAGATGTCATCAGCCAGAAACAAGCGCAGACGGTACAGAAGAAGGGGACGCTTCGGCTTCCTCTATAAAATGTTGGCCGTAATTGCTCTGGCTACGGCGGTTTTCATGGGTGCCACTGTGTTCTTCCGTGTAGAAGAGGTGGTGGTGGAGGGGAACGTCCGCTACCGGACGCAGGCGGTTATCGACGCGTCGGAAATCGTTCAGGGTGACAATCTGTTCGGACTAAACAAGTTTGAAATAGCCCGGCTTATTCGCAAACGGCTGCCCTATGTGGAGGCGGTGAACATCCGCCGCAGTCTGCCCGCAACGCTGCTGATCAACGTGACGGAATGCCGGGCAGCGGCGCAGGTGCCGGGTGAGGATGGACAATGGCTCATCAGCCGGACCGGCAAGGTGCTGGAGCGCGCGCCTGAAGATGCGGCTGGCGCGACCATCGTAGAGGGACTCAATGCGGTGCAGCCGGAGGCGGGCTCCACGCTGGTGGTCAGAGAGGGGCAGCAGCTGCGCACGGCGGGCCTGCTGGCGCTTTTGAGCCAACTGGAACAGAACAATATGCTGGGGCGTGTGGCGCATATCGATGCAGGCTCCGATGCCCGTTTTATCATGTCTCTGGACGACCGGTTCACCGTCAAGCTGCCGGTGGGGGGTGACTATGCTTACCTGCTGGGCGCCATGGAGAAAGCTATCGCCACGCTGGAACCCTATGAGG
Organism: Oscillospiraceae bacterium; assembly: GCA_017624915.1. Lineage (GTDB taxonomy): Bacteria > Bacillota > Clostridia > Oscillospirales > Oscillospiraceae > Lawsonibacter. Next base: position 23,027 of record JAGAMC010000023.1, read on the forward strand.
CCGGAACGCTGGACCTGACGGTGAAGGATTATACCGTTATTTTCAGTCCTGCGTGAGCCTTCGACGCAAAAAGGCAGGAAAAGTATCGAAAAAATCTGTTTCGGTACTTGACCTGCCTGAGAAAGAGCGATACAATGAACTAAATATGGATGACAGGCGGAGGGATGACCCCAACAGCTTGTTTTTTCGAGTTTTTTCCACTTTTGTACTTAGGAGGAACAACAATGGCATTCGGATTGGATATCGGGCCTGACAGCGTAGTCAGCATCAAAGTGGTGGGCGTCGGCGGCGGCGGCGGCAACGTGGTTAACCGCATGGTCCGTACCGGCACCAAAAACGTGGACTTCATTTCCGTCAACACAGATAAGCAGGCGCTGACTGTTTCCGGTGCCACTTACAAGATCCAGATCGGCGAAAAGCTGACCAACGGTCAGGGTGCCGGCTCCGATCCTGAGGTGGGCCGCAAGTCCGCCGAGGAGAACCGTGCCCAGATCGCAAAGGCCCTGGAGGATGCGGACATGGTCTTCATCACCGCGGGCATGGGCGGCGGCACCGGTACCGGTGCGGCTCCCATCGTGGCTGACATTGCCAAGGAGATGGGCGTGCTCACCGTGGGCGTGGTCACCAAGCCCTTCCGTTTCGAAGGCGCCCGCCGCATGGCCCGGGCGGAAGAGGGCATTGCCGAGCTGCGGGGCAAGGTGGATTCTCTGGTCATCATCCCCAACGAGCGGCTGAAGATGGCCACCGATCAGAAGATCACCATGCTCAACGCCTTTGAGATCGCGGACGACGTTCTGCAGCAGGCAGTTCAGTCCATCTCCGATCTGATCAAGAACACCGGCTTCATCAATCTGGACTTTGCAGACGTGACCGCCGTCATGAAGGACGCCGGCCGTGCCCATATGGGCGTGGGTCGTGCCGCCGGAAAGGGAAAGGCCGAGGAGGCTGCCCGTATGGCCATCTCCAGCCCCCTGCTGGAGACCTCCATCAACGGCGCCCGGGGCGTGCTGATCAACGTCACCGGCTCCATGGACATCGGTCTGGAGGAAGTGGAGACTGCCGCCAATCTGGTGCAGGAGGCCGCCCATCCCGATGCCAACATCATCTTCGGTGCCGCTTTTGACGAGGAGTTGGAGGATGAGATCCGGGTCACCGTCATTGCCACCGGCTTTGACGAGAAGCCCGCCGAGATGCCCGTTGCCCCCTATACCGAGGCCAAGGCCAAGGTGGAGGAGCAGCAGGCTGAGGCCCCCGCCCCTGTTGCTGAGGAGCAGTCTGTGGAGGCCAAGCCCGCCGAGGAGGAGAGCTCTGCCGTGTCTCAGGAGGACTGGGATATCCTGCAGAAGATCTTCAGCAAGCGCAGCTGATAAGAGAATAAAAAGCAGGACCGGAGCTCCGGTCCTGCTTTTTTGCGTGAAAAAGCCCCGGCGCACAGCGCCGGGGCTTTTGATACAGGGGATCAGTGATGGATGCCGCGGTTCTGGTCGCCTTCGGGGTTGACGCCGAACTCATAGTCGTTGCCGGGCAGGATGGCATTGAGCACGATGCCGGCGATGGCGGCGAGGGCCAGACCGGTCAGGGTGATGGAGGTGCCGGCCACGGTAAAGGTCAGACCGTCGGAGAAGCCCAGACCGCACACCAGGATAACGGCGGCGATGATCAGGTTGCGGGAGTTGGTAAAGTCCACCTTGTTCTCCACGATGTTGCGCACGCCGATGGCGGAGATCATGCCGTACAGGATGAAGGACACGCCGCCGATAATGGCGGAGGGCATGGTTCCGATCAGAGCGGCAAAGGCGGGGGAGAAGGACAGCGCGATGGCGTAGATGGCGGCCAGACGGATGACCTTGGGGTCATGGACGTTGGACAGAACCAGAACGCCGGTATTCTCACCGTAAGTGGTGTTGGCGGGGCCGCCGAACATGGCGGACAGGGAGGTGGCGATGCCGTCACCGATCAGGGTGCGGTGCAGACCGGGATCTTCGATGAAGTTCTGTTCGGTGGTGGCGGAGATGGCGGACATATCACCGATGTGCTCCATCATGGTAGCCAGAGCAATGGGGGCCATGACCAGAATGGCGGTCAGGTCAAACTTGGGCAGGCTGAAAGGCTGCAGGCCGACCACCTGAGCAGCGGCCACGGAGGAGAAGTCCACCTGCTTGGTCAAAACAGCAACGATGTAAGCGCCAACCACGCCCAGCAGGATGGGGATGATCTTGATCATACCCTTGCCCCAGATGTTGGCAACCACAACGATGGCCATGGTGACCAGAGCCAGCCACCAGCATTTGGAGGCGTTGTCCACCGCGGAGGGGGCCAGATTCAGACCGATGCAGATGATGATGGGGCCGGTGACCACGGGGGGCAGGAAGCGCATGACCTTCTTCACGCCAACCAGCTTGATCACGGCAGCCAGCACCAGATACAGCAGGCCGGCGATCACAATGCCGCCCAGAGCGTAGGCCAGTTTATCCTCTGGGGTAACATCCTTGTAGACTTCCAGACCGGAAACGGTAGCGAAGCCGCCCAGGAAGGCGAAGGAGGAGCCCAGGAAGGCAGGCACCTTCATCTTGGTGCACAGATGGAAAAACAGCGTGCCGATGCCGGCAAAGAGCAGGGTGGTCTGGATGCTCAGGGGCAGGTTGGCACCGTTGGGGTCTGCCACGATGATGGGGACCAGGATGGTGGCGCCAAACATGGCGAACATGTGCTGCAGACCCAGAATGAGCATCTTGGGAATGCCCAGCTGGCGCGCGTCGCGGATTGCTTCGTTGTTCATTTGTTTTTTCTCCCTTCTTTTTTGTTTGCGCAAAAAAAGACAACCACAAAAACTGTGATTGCCGAATTAAAAAGAAAATGAGGCACAGAAGACGGAAGTGGACAGACCGTACACCCCAAACGTCATCTCTACCCCTCCTCTTTTTTACTTTTATCATCATAACAGAACCTGAGGAAGAACGCAAGGGGAAAAGTGCTTTTTTGTCAATTTACGGGGAAGAAAAGGAAAATGTGCGGGCGGTGCCGATTGACAAGCGCAGGGAAAACAGATACACTGATAACGATTTGCTTCAACATGTCGAGGAGTGAGCATAAATGAAAAAAACCTTTGTAAACAAGCAGCAGCTGGAGAACATCGCGGCGCAGTACCCCACGCCTTTCTACATCTACGATGAGCAGGGGATCCGGGAGAATGCCCGCCGCCTGAACAAGGCCTTTGCCTGGAATTCCGGCTTTAAAGAGTATTTCGCAGTCAAAGCCACCCCCAATCCCCAGATCCTGAAGATCCTGCGGGAGGAGGGCTGTGGTACCGACTGCTCGTCCCTGACCGAGCTGATCATGTCCGACCGGTGCGGATTCAAGGGCGGGGAGATCATGTTCTCCTCCAACGACACCCCGGCAGAGGAGTTTAAGCTGGCTGCGCAGCTGGGCGCCACCATCAATCTGGATGATATCACCCACATCGACTTTCTCAAGGATACCATTGGCTATATCCCCAAGAAGGTCTGCTGCCGCTATAATCCCGGCGGCGTGTTCACGCTGGGCGAGAGCAAAGAGGGCTTCCAGGTCATGGACAACCCCGGAGATGCCAAGTACGGCATGACCCGCCGGCAGATTTCCGAGGCGTACAAAAGACTGAAGGAACTGGGTGCGGAGGAGTTCGGAATCCACGCCTTCCTTGCCTCCAACACCCTGTCCAACGACTATTATCCTGCACTGGCCCGGATCCTGTTCCAGCTGGCTGTGGAACTGAAGGAGGAGACCGGCTGCCACATTACCTTCATCAACCTGTCCGGCGGTGTGGGCGTGCCCTACCGTCCGGAGCAGACGGAAAACGACATTGCGGTGATCGGCGAAGGTGTGCGCAAGGCCTATGAAGAGGTGCTGATCCCCGCCGGTATGGGCGACGTGTCCATCTGCACCGAACTGGGCCGGTTTATGCTGGCTCCCTACGGTGTGCTGGTTACCCGGGCAACCCATGAAAAGCACACCTATAAGGAGTATATCGGTGTGGACGCCTGTGCATCCAATCTGATGCGTCCTGCCATTTACGGCGCCTATCACCACATCACGGTCATGGGCAAGGAGAACGAGGCCTGCGACCACAAGTACGATGTGACGGGCGCTCTGTGCGAAAACTGCGACAAGTTCGCCGTGGACCGCATGCTGCCCCGCATTGACAAGGGCGACCTGCTGGTCATCCATGACGCGGGTGCTCACGGCCACGCCATGGGCTATCAGTACAACGGACGACTGCGCAGTGCGGAACTGCTGCTCCAGACCGACGGCGACATCCGTCTGATTCGCCGGGCGGAAGTGCCTGAGGATTATTTCGCAACGGCGATTTGGGATTAAACGAGAAAAATCAACATCTGTAAAGCTGACCGACTTTGCGGATGATATGGAGGTGGCTCCATGAGTGTTATTGCGGAAATGGCGCTGATTTTTGGCATCTGCCTTGTGAGTGAGGGGATCGCGGCCATTCTTCCGGTGAGCTTCCCTGCCAGCGTGATCGGCATGATCCTGCTGACGGTGCTGCTGCTTACCGGCATCATCAAGACCCGGTATATCCGGCGCATCACCGAGTTTCTGATGGCGAATATGGCCTTTGTATTTATTCCGGCCTGTGTCAGTGTTATGGAACAGTTTGAACTGATCCGCCCCTGGCTGCTTCCTTTTGTGGCCATCTGCTTTTTGACTACGCCTGTGGTGTATCTGGTGACGGCGTGGACGGTGCAGGGCATGATGGCCCTGCGGGCAAAGCGGAGAAAGGAGGGCGCGCGAAATGCTTGACGCTATGACCACTTCGCCTTTCTTCGGGCTGACCCTGTCGGCGCTGGCCTGGTGCTTCGGAAGCTGGGTGCGCAGAAAGACGGGCTCCATCCTCTGCAATCCCATGATTTTTGCGGTGGGCGGCATTATTCTGTTTCTGGTGATCACCGGCATCCCCTATGAGCACTATGCGGTGGGCGGAGATATCATCAAGATGATGCTGGCCCCTGTGACGGTTGTTCTGGCGTTCAACATTTACAACCAGCGCAAAGTGCTGGGAGAATACTTTGTTCCGGTTCTGGTGGGATGCACTGTGGGCAGTGCGGCCAGCATGGGCAGCATTCTGGGTTTGTGCTATCTGTTTGACATTGACCGGGTGCTGACAGTGTCCATGATGCCCAAGAGCTGTACCACGGCCATTGCCATCGGCATCGCCGAGAGCGGCGGCGGTGTGGCCGGTCTGGCCGCGGCAGGCGTGATGATCGCGGGACTGACCGGTGCGGTGTTCGCCCCTGTCTTTTCCAAGCTGTTCCGGATAAAAGACCCTGTTGCCGAGGGACTGGCCATCGGTGCGTGCAGTCACGCACTGGGTACCACCAAGGCCATGGAGATCGGTCCCATTCAGGGCGCCATGAGCAGCATCGCCATCTGTCTGTGCGGCATTATTTCTTCCGTGCTTGCCCTGTTTGTGTAATAACAAAAAAGAACGGCCTCACGTCCAAATCTCGGACGTGAGGCCGTTCTTTAATTGTCCTCCAGCATACGGTAGCCGATGCCAAGCACAGTGAGGATGTACTTGGGCTGGGACGGGTTTTCGTTCAGCTTGCGGCGGATATTGGCCATATGGACCCGCAGGATCTGGTTGCTGCTGCCGCCGTAGGGACCCCAGACGTGGTTGATGATCGCGTCGTAGGTCAGCACCCGACCGGCATGGAGACAAAGCAGCTCAATAATTTTGAATTCATTCTGTGTAAAGTGAATTTCGTTGTCGCCTATAAACACCTGATGGCGGCGGATGTCCACCAGAAGGTCACCAACCCGATACTGGTCTTTGGCACTGTCCTCGGCCAGCAGCAGGCGGTCGGTATGGCGCAGGGTGGCGCGGATGCGGGCCAGCAGCTCCGACACGCCGAAGGGCTTGGTAATGTAGTCATCCGCACCCAGATCCAGAGCACGGACCTTTTCCCCCTCCTGATCCCGGGCGGAGACCACGATGATGGGGGTGTTGGGGGACAGGTCCTTCAGCTCCACCAGCAGGTCGATGCCGTCCCGGTCAGGCAGGCCCAGATCCAGCAGGATCAGATCCGGGTGCTCGCTGCAGAACAGGACGCCGGCCTCCCGGGCGGTGGAGGCGGTGATGGGCTGATATTCGTTGACAGTGAGGGCGCGGCAGATAAAGTTGCTGATGGCAATTTCATCCTCTACCACAAGAATGGTGCGCTTATCCGTCATGGTAAGATCCCTCCGTTTCCATTGGCAGTTCAAAGCGGAACAACGCGCCGCCGTCCGGGCGGTTTTCCGCGCTGAAGCTGCCGCTATGTGCACTGATGATGCTCCGGCAGGCGGAAAGGCCGATGCCCATACCCCGGGATGCGTCGCTGTCGCCGCTGAGCGGCAGTTCTTTGCCCTGATTAATGTCCTCCAGCGTCTGGGGCGGGATGCCCCGACCACGGTCACTGACGGTGACAACGGCGTGGTTTTCTTCCTGATACAAAGACAATTCGATATGCTCCAAATCACCGGAGTGCCGGATGGCATTCTCCAGCAGGTTAACGATCACCTGCGTGATAAGAATAGGTTCCATGGGGAGGATGATAAGCTCCTCCGGCAGGTTCAGTGTGATGCTGCAGTTGGGAAAGCGTTTGCGGGTCTTCATCAGGGCGTCGCCGGCAACCTCCTCCAATACCTCGGGAACCTTGTGCAGACGCATGTCCTCCTGGCGGATGCGGGTGACGGACAGCAGGTTTTCCACCATGGCGGTCAGCCAATCGGCATTCTCCTTGATGTCCTGAATGAGATAGGCGTTCTGTGCGTGCTGCACAGCCTCGTCCTCCATCAGGACAGAGGCCGCTCCGGAGATGGCGGTGAGGGGGGTGCGCAGGTCGTGAGACACGGAGCGCAGGATGTTGGTGCGGATGGCCTCCTGCGCGGCTTCCAGCTCAATGCGGTTTTTTTCCTGTGTCAGCTTCCGGTTCTGCTCATACAGGGCCTTTGTGCGCAGCTCCCGGTGGATGGCTTCGGTCTTTTGTAGCTTGTTGCGGGAGGTGAGGGCAGAGACGATACAGGCGATGCACAGAAAGCTGAGAAAGGCCACGGGATAGCCGGTCAGCGTCACGTTAAACCGCCCAAAGGGATACATGAAGAAAATGTTGATGGCCAGTGCGCTGAGCACGGATGCGATAATCCCCGGAACATAGCCCGTAGACAGCAGGGAGATGCAGGCCACAGCCAGCGTAAACACCAGAGCGGAGTTGTTCTCCTGACCGGTGTGGTCCAGAAGGATACTGCTGACTGCATATGCCGAAGTCAGAAAAAAGGCGGTGACGATGGTGTTTTTCAGCGTAGAGGGGAGCTTTGAATGAAAATGGCGCAGTTCCTCCCGCACAGGAGTCCCTCCTTTCCGGGTATCAGGTGCATTTTGTGTATATTATAGCAGGCGAAAGCCAAAGAGTAAAGCGGTGGCCGGACTTGGTTTTTTCTAAAAAAACGGTGCCTTTCCTTGTAAGAAAGACGGGAAAGTGATATAATCTTTCCGACATTTTTTGCCCGGGTTTTTTCGGGCGCATTACAAAAAGAAAGAGGGCCTTTATTATGACCACTTATCAGCAGGAGTTTATTACCTTTATGGTGCGTTCCGGTGTGCTGACCTTCGGCGATTTTACCACCAAGAGCGGACGCAAGACCCCCTACTTCATCAACACCGGAAACTATAAGACCGGCGCGCAGGCCGCCCGGCTGGGCGACTACTATGCCGCCTGCATTCAGGAGAACCTGCCCGAGGGCATTACCGCCCTGTTCGGCCCCGCGTACAAGGGCATCCCGCTGGCGGTGACCGCCGCGGCGTCTCTGTACCGCAATTACGACCGGGACCTGCCCTACTGCTTCAACCGCAAGGAAGTCAAGGACCATGGTGAGGGCGGCTCCATGGTGGGCTACAAGCCTCAGGACGGGGACGACATCGCTATCGTGGAGGATGTTGTCACCGCAGGCACCGCCGTGCGTGAGACCATTGAGCTGTTCAAGCACGTGGCCGCAGTCAACCTCAAGGCCCTGTTCGTCAGCGTTGACCGCATGGAGCGGGGTACCGGCGACTGCACCACTCTGGACGAGCTGCGCCGGGAGTACGGCATTCAGGTCTATCCCATCGTCACCGTGCGCGACATCATTGCCTACCTGCACAACCGCCCCATCGACGGTAAGGTGTATATCGACGATGATATGAAGGCGAAGATGGAGGCCTATCTGAAGGAGTACGGCCCCAGAAACTGAGTAAACTGCAAACCGAAAGGATGTGAGACCATGCCGGATAAGCCCAAAAACCCGCACGCCGGACACCGCAGCCGGGTGAAGGAGGAATTTCGTCTGCGTGGTCTGGACTCCTTTCCTGAGCACCGGGTGCTGGAACTGCTGCTGTTCTATGCCATCCCGCAGGGAGATACCAATGTTCTGGCCCATGCACTGATAGACCGCTTCGGTTCTCTGGCCGGTGTGCTGGACGCATCGGTGGAGGACCTGTGCACCGTACCCGGGGTGGGGGAGCACACCGCCCTGCTGCTGCGTATGGTCCCGGGTATTTGTGCCCGCTACGTAGCCAGCCGCAGCAGCGTGGACGGTATCGCAGACAGCTCCGAGCGGGTGCGGGAGGTGCTGGAACCCTATTTCTTCGGCGCGCGTAGCGAGATGGTATATCTGCTGTGTCTGGACGGAAAGCATAAGGTGCTGGGCGTGCGGAAAATATCCGAGGGAACGGTCAACGCCGCTCAGGTCACATCCCGCCGCATCGTGGAGGAGGCCATGAGCCTGCGGGCATCCGCAGTCATTCTGGCCCACAACCATGTGAGCGGACTGGCCATCCCCTCGGCTGAGGACTGCGCTACCACCCGCTACCTGCGGCAGATCCTGACCCCTGTGGGCATCGAACTTCTGGATCATGTGATCTTCTGTGATGATGATATGGTGTCTATGCAGGAGAGCGCTATGATCTAAACTGAAATTCCCCTTGCAATCGAACAAATATTCTATTATAATGGGGCATACTGAGGGAGAGGGGGGAGAACATGCCGGAATTCAAAGTGGTATCTGATTATAAGCCTGCGGGCGATCAGCCGCAGGCCATCAAGGCGCTGGCGCAGGGGCTTGAAATGGGACTGGACGAACAGACCCTGCTGGGTGTCACCGGTTCGGGTAAGACCTTTACCATGGCCAAGATCATTGAAAAGGTGCAGCGGCCCACCCTGGTGCTGGCCCACAACAAGACGCTGGCGGCCCAGCTGTATGCCGAGTTCCGGGAGTTTTTCCCCGACAACGCGGTGGAGTATTTCGTAAGCTACTACGACTACTACCAGCCCGAGGCCTATATCCCCCATACCGATACGTTTATCGAAAAGGATTCCTCCATCAACGATGAAATCGACCGGCTGCGCCTGTCCGCTACCGCCTCCCTGATGGAGCGGCGGGACGTGATCGTGGTGTCCTCGGTGTCCTGCATCTACGGGCTGGGCGAGCCTGCGGACTTTGCCCAGATGATGGTGTCCCTGCGGGTGGGGGCCGAGATCAAAATCGAGGAGCTGCTCAAGCGGCTGGTGGACATCCGTTATGAGCGCAACGACATTGCGTGGGAGCGCAACAAGTTCCGTGTCCGGGGTGACACGGTGGAGATCTGGCCCGCCTACTGGAAGGATACCGCCCTGCGGGTAGAGTTCTTCGGGGACGAGATCGACCGCATCAGCGAGGTGAATGTGGTCACCGGCGCTCCTGTGCGCCGGCTGATCAACGTGCCCGTGTGGCCCGCCACCCACTATGTGACCCCCAAAGAGAAGATGGATGCCGCCATTCAGGAGATCTACCGGGAACTGGAGGAGCGGGTGGCCTTCTTCGAGGCCAGCGGCAAGCTGGTGGAGGCACAGCGACTGAAGCAGAGGACCATGTACGACGTGGAGATGATGCAGGAGCTGGGCTACTGCTCCGGCATCGAAAACTATTCCAGGGTCATTGAGGGGCGGCCTGTGGGCTCGCCGCCCCATACTCTGCTGGACTATTTCCCTGATGACTTCGTGCTGTTCATTGACGAGAGTCATGTGACTCTGCCTCAGGTGCGGGCCATGTACAACGGAGACCGGGCCAGAAAGGATTCGCTGGTGGAGTACGGCTTCCGTCTGCCCTGCGCCTACGATAACCGCCCCCTGAAGTTTGGGGAGTTTGAGGACAGGGTGCACCAGATCGTCTATGTCTCCGCCACACCGGGGGAGTACGAGCGCACCCGGTCCGGTCAGATCGTGGAGCAGGTCATCCGGCCCACCGGCCTTCTGGATCCGGAGGTGGAGGTGCGCCCTGTAGAGGGACAGATCGACGATCTGATCGGAGAGATCCATGCCCGAACTCAGCGCAAAGAGCGGGTGCTCATCACCACCCTGACCAAGAAAATGGCGGAGGACCTGACGGCTTACCTGCAGAATACAGGCATCAAAGTGCGCTATATGCACCACGCCATCGACACTGTGGAACGCATGGAGATCATCCGGGATCTGCGTCTGGGCACCTTCGATGTGCTGGTGGGCATCAACCTGCTGCGCGAGGGCCTTGACCTGCCGGAGGTGTCCCTTGTGGCCATTCTGGACGCGGACAAGGAGGGCTTTTTGCGCAGCGAGACCTCGCTGGTGCAGACCATCGGCCGCGCGGCCAGAAACGCCGGGGGCAAGGTCATCATGTACGCGGATACCATCACTCCGTCCATGCGCCGGGCCATTGACGAGACACAGCGCCGCCGGGCCAAGCAGGACGCATTCAACAAGGCCAACGGCATCGTACCCAAGACGGTCATCAAGTCCGTGCGGGAGCTGCTGGAGGTGTCCGGTGTGTCCGAGGACTCGGAGCAGCGCCGGGGCACGGGCAGAGCCATGAACAAGCAGGAGCGGGCTGCCGAGATCGCCCGGCTGGAGAAGGCTATGAAAGAGGCGGCCAAAATGCTGGAGTTCGAGCTGGCCGCCGACCTGCGGGACCAGATCATCCGCCTGCGGGGGGAGAAGTGACCGTGGCAAAACAGAAAGAAGAAAAAACCAATGTGATGCGCATACTGGAGCAAAAGGGGATCGCCTACACCGCCCACACCTATGAGCATGAGGAGGGTGTGGCGGTGGACGGGGTCACCGTTGCCCGCAGTCTGGGGCAGGATCCCGAGTGTGTGTTCAAAACCCTGGTGGCCCGCGGCGCATCTAAAAATATCTACGTTTTTGTTATCCCGGTGGCGGACAGCCTTGACCTGAGAAAGGCGGCCCGGGCCGTGGGGGAGAAGTCCATTGAGATGGTACAGGTCAAGGAGATCAACGCCCTGACCGGCTATGTCCGGGGCGGCTGTTCCCCTGTGGGCATGAAAAAGGAGTATACCACCACCTTCCACGAGACTGCCGAGATCGTGGATACCATTATGGTTTCTGCCGGGAAAATCGGATATCAGGTGGAGTTGGCGCCTGCGGTTCTGATCGGGCTGGTGGGCGGACAGCTGGCGGATATTACGGTGGAGTGAGGGAATTTGCCGGGTCCTCGAAAGAAGTTCGCGCTTCAGCGATGGATAGACCCAAATCCAGTCCCAACAAAAAGGCGTGGTGAGCGTGTTCGTAATCGAGGATATTCATGCTGTCGGTTAATTCAAATAAGTCGTGTTGGTATTGCTCGTTAAGAGCTTCCAACCTTGCTTTGGCCTCGGCAAGTCGTTGAGCGGTACGTTGGTCAGCCGGAGCGGAAGGATAGTAGGGATTACGATTTTTGCATAGCTCAAATAGAATGTAGGAACAGTCGTTCATAAAATCACTCTCCTCATCACGAGATCAAATCTCGTGATGAGGAGAGTGTAACACGAAATAAAATCTCTGTCAAGGGGGATGCCGCATGGAAATTAAGATGCCGGAATTGAGTTTGCGACTGAAGAAACTGCGTCAGGAAAGAGGAGTTACCCAAAAAGATTTAGCACAGCTGTTGGAGAAAACAGAACGTCATTATCAGGATATTGAAGCTGGAAAGATTAATGTGCCTGCGTTGACGCTTATAAAATTGGCTGACTATTTTTCGGTCAGTCTGGACTATCTGGTTGGTCGGACAGACAAGAGGTAAGGAGAACCCCATGCAGGATAAGATCTATATCAAGGGTGCGCGCGAAAACAACTTAAAAAACATTGACGTGGAGATCCCCCGGGATAAGCTGGTGGTACTCACCGGCCTGTCCGGCTCGGGCAAGTCCTCTCTGGCCTTTGACACCATTTATGCCGAAGGACAGCGGCGCTATGTGGAGTCCCTGTCTTCCTACGCACGCATGTTTCTGGGACAGATGGAGAAGCCGGACGTGGACTACATTGACGGCCTGAGCCCTGCCATCTCCATCGACCAGAAGACCACCAGTAAGAATCCACGTTCCACCGTGGGTACGGTGACGGAGATCTATGACTACCTGCGCCTTCTGTGGGCACGGGTGGGCACGCCCCACTGCCCCCAGTGCGGTAAGGAGATCCGCCAGCAGACCATTGACCAGATCATCGATCAGGTCATGGCCCTGCCAGAGGCCGCCCGGATCCAGATCATGGCTCCGGTCATCCGGGGCAAAAAGGGCGAGCACCAGAAGATCTTTGAGGACGCCCGCAAGTCCGGCTATGTCCGTGTGCGGGTGGACGGCTCGCTGTACGAGCTGTCCGAGGAGATCGTGCTGGACAAGAACAAAAAGCACAACATCGAAGTTGTGGTGGACCGTCTTGTTATCCGGGAGGATATCACCCGCCGGCTTACCGACAGTGTGGAGGTCGCCTCCAACCTGTCCGGCGGCCTTGTGGTGGTCAATATCGTGGGGGAGGACCGGGACATTATGTTCTCCCAGAACTACGCCTGTGAGGACTGCGGCATCTCCATCGAGGAGCTCACCCCCCGTATGTTTTCCTTCAACAATCCCTTTGGTGCCTGCCCGGCCTGTACGGGTCTTGGCAGTCAGCTGAAGGTAGATCCGGACCTGATCATCCCCAACAAAAACCTGTCCCTGCTGGAGGGGGCCGTTACCGCCTCGGGTTGGAACAGCATCAAGTCCGACGGCATCTCACGCATGTATTTCGACGCGCTGGCAAAGCGCTATAAATTCAAGCTGAACACCCCGGTCAAGGACCTGCCTCAGGAGGTCATCGACGTCATCCTCTACGGTACCAACGGGGAGAAACTCCAGCTGTTCTATGACCAGCCCAGAGGGCAGGGGACCCTCTATCAGGCCTTTGAGGGCATCTGCAACAATCTGGAGCGCCGTTACCGGGAGACCCAGTCCGACGCGGTCAAGCGGGAGCTGGAGGAGTGCATGAGCGAAAGCCCCTGTCCCCAGTGCAAGGGCCGCCGCCTGCGCCGGGAGTCGCTGGCGGTGACGGTGGGAGGACTGGCCATCGACCGGTTCTGCGACAAGTCGGTGACGGAGGCGCTGGAGTTTGCCGAAGGGCTGGAACTGACCACCACCCAGATGCGCATCGCCGAGCGGATCCTGAAGGAGATCAGGTCCCGGCTGGGCTTCTTGCGCAGTGTGGGCCTGCAGTATCTGACCCTGTCCCGGGGAGCCGCTTCCCTGTCCGGCGGCGAGAGCCAGCGCATCCGGCTGGCCACCCAGATCGGCTCATCCCTCATGGGTGTGCTCTATATTCTGGACGAGCCGTCCATCGGCCTGCACCAGCGGGACAACGATAAACTGCTGTACACCCTCAAGCACCTGCGGGATCTGGGCAACACCCTTCTGGTGGTGGAGCACGACGAGGACACCATGCGTGCCGCCGACCACATCGTGGATGTGGGCCCCGGCGCGGGCATCCACGGCGGACGCATTGTGGCCGAGGGCACGCCGGAGCAGATCATGGCAAACCCTGACTCCATCACCGGCGACTACCTGTCCGGCCGAAAGAAGATCCCCGTGCCCATCACCCGGCGCAAGGGGAGCGGGAAGTTCCTGCGCATCATGGGTGCAAAGGAAAATAACCTGCGTGACATTGACGTGGAGTTCCCTCTGGGCACCTTCACTTGCGTTACCGGCGTGTCGGGAAGCGGGAAGTCCTCTCTGGTCAACGAGATCCTGTATAAAAAGCTGGGCGCGGACCTGAACCGCACCAAGACCCGGGCGGGCAAGCACCGGGCCATCGAGGGCGAGGAGCATCTGGACAAGGTCATCAACATTGACCAGTCCCCCATCGGCCGCACCCCGCGCTCCAACCCCGCCACCTATACTGGGCTGTTCAATGACATCCGGGACCTGTTCGCCTCCACCCCCGATGCCAAAAGCCGGGGCTATGGGCCGGGCCGGTTCTCCTTCAATACCCGGGGCGGCCGGTGCGAGGCCTGTCAGGGTGATGGCCTGCTGAAGATCGAGATGCACTTCCTGCCGGACATCTATGTGCCCTGCGAGGTGTGCAAGGGCCAGCGCTACAACCGCGAGACGCTGGAGGTCCGCTACAAGGGCAAGAATATCTATGATGTGCTGGAGATGACGGTGGACGAGGCCCTGCCCTTTTTCGAGAACCTGCCCCGGATCCGCAACCGCCTGCAGACCCTGTGGGATGTGGGCCTTGGCTATGTAAAGCTGGGACAGGCATCCACCACCCTGTCCGGCGGCGAGGCCCAGCGGGTGAAACTGGCTACCGAGCTTTCCAAAGTCTCCACCGGCAAGACCATCTATATTCTGGACGAGCCCACCACCGGACTGCATACCGCCGACGTCCATAAGCTGGTGGAGGTGCTCCAGCGGCTGGTGGAGGCGGGCAACACCGTGGTGGTCATCGAACACAATCTGGACGTGATCAAGACCGCCGACCATATCATCGATCTGGGACCCGAGGGGGGCGATGGCGGCGGCAGCATCGTCTGTCAGGGCACGCCGGAGCAGGTGGCCGCCTGCCCCGGGTCCTATACAGGAAAATATCTGAAGAGAGCACTGGAGCAGAAAGGTTGAAAAGGGAGAAAGCCTTACAGAGAAAACTGGGTGCTGTCCATAGGACAGCACGGAATTGAGGGAAGAAATGGAACTGTTTGAATGGCTGACACAGACCACCGAGGGTCAGATCCTGTTTACCATGCTGGTGTCTATGATCCCCATTATCGAGCTGAGGGGCGGTCTGCCCTTCGGCGTGGCACTGGGGCTGCCGTATCATATCGCATTTCCTGCCGCCGTGATCGGAAACCTGATCCCCACACCGTTTATCATTGTGTTTATCCGCCGGATATTCGCTCTTATGCGCCACTATATGCCCAGACTGAACGGTCTGGTGGATAAGCTGGAGAAAAAGGCGCACCTGAAAGGCCGCACGGTGCAAAAGTATCAGCACATCGGCCTGTGGCTGTTCGTGGCCATCCCTCTGCCCGGCACTGGGGCGTGGACCGGCTCGCTGGCGGCCGCCTTTATGGATATGCGGCTGAAGAAAGCGCTGCCCGCCGTGGTTCTGGGTGTGCTGACAGCCGGGTGCATCATGCTGGCCCTGACCCATGTGGGCATCAATCTGTTTTCCGGCGCCATCAGCTGAAAAACACCCTTTCCGGCCTGTTTTCATAGAATGAGCAGGAGGTGAGGGCGTTGTTTCTGGAGGTCGTGCCGGTTCTGCTGGTGCTGGCTGGTATGTGCTGTGCCATGTGCCTGCTTTACGGCCGTATGCTGCTGCCCCGATCCCCGCAGGGGACATGGGCGGTGCTGTGGGCATACGGTGCGGGGGAGGGACTTGAACAGCGGGTGCGCAGCCTGATGTGGCTGCACAGCTGCGGATTTCTGCGCTGTGCCGTCGTCATCGCTGACGGCGGGCTGAACGAGGAGGGCCGCGCCCTTGCGGCGCGCCTGCTTGAGCGCTGGCCTGTGCTGACCCTGTGCAGCCGGCAGCAGCTGATGGAACGGATGGAACTGTGAGGTGAGAGCGGGTGGAGGAACAACTGAATATGGTGGAAGGTACCGTGTCCTCCATCGTCTTTCAAAACGAGGATAACGGATATACCATCCTGCGTCTGGAGGCGGGGCAGGGGGAGATCACCGTGGTGGGCTGTATGCCCGGCGTGGCCCCTGGTGAGTCCCTGACCGTCCGGGGCGGCTGGGTGCGGCATCCATCCTACGGCGAGCAGTTCAAGGCTGAGAGCATCGAGCGCCGTCTGCCCCGGGGAGTGAAAGAGGTATTCCACTATCTGTCCTCCGGCGTGGTCAAGGGGGTGGGCCAGTCCACTGCCCGCCGGCTGGTGGAGGAGTTTGGCGAGGACGCGCTTACCATTCTGGCGGAGGAGCCGGAAAAGCTCACGTGCATCAAGGGCATCACCCTCAAGCGGGCGCAGACCATGAGCGAGGCCTTTCGCCAGCAGATGGGCATGCGCCGCCTGCTGGAGTTTCTGTCTCAGCACGGTCTGCCGGTGGAGCTGGGCGCGGCCCTGTACCGCCGGTGGGGAAACGCCGCGCTGGATGTGATCCGCGCCAACCCCTACATACTGGTCAGTGAGGAGTGGGGAGTGGACTTCGCCGCGGCGGATGCGCTGGGCGTTGACTTGGGCGTGGAGGCGGAAGACCCGCTTCGGCTGGAGGCGGCACTGCTGTTTGAGCTGAGCCACAACCTGAACAACGGACACAGCTTCCTGCCCCGGGGCAAGCTCCTGTGGGCCACGGCCCAGCTGAGTGAAGCGGGCGAAGGGGTGCTGGAGCGCTGTCTGGACGCCCTTTTGGAGCGGGGCGAAGCGGTGCAGGAGGAGATTGCCGGCGAAACGGCCATCTATCTTGCTGACCTGTATACGGCAGAGGCCTATGTGGCCCAGAGGCTGGCAGATATGAGCGCCGAACACCTGCTGCCGCCGGACGACCTGCCCAAGCTGTTGAGAAGGCTCCAGAAGGAGCAGAAGATCACCTACGCGCCCCAGCAGGTGCAGGCGGTGGAGCTTGCCGCCTCCTGCCGGGTTATGCTGCTGACCGGCGACCCGGGCACGGGCAAGACCACCACCCTGCGGGGTGTTTTGGGCCTGTTTGACGCGCTGGGGCTGGATACCGCCCTTGCCGCCCCTACCGGGCGGGCCGCCAAACGGCTGGGCGAGCTGTGCGGCACCCAGGCAGCCACCATCCACCGGCTGTTGGAGACGGGCTTTGACCCCTACAGCGGACGGCTGGTGTTCAACAGGGACGCTGACGATCCGCTGCCCGCCGATGCGGTCATTGTGGACGAGGCGTCCATGGTGGATGTGCATCTGATGGCGGCCCTGCTCAGCGCCCTGCGTGAGGACTGCCGCCTGATTTTGGTGGGCGACCCGGACCAACTGCCCTCTGTGGGGCCGGGCTGTGTCTTTGCAGACCTGATCCGCAGCCGGGTGGTGCCTACCGTGCGCCTGACCGAGATCTTCCGGCAGGCGGCTCAAAGCGCCATTGTGCGCAGCGCCCATATGGTCAACGGCGGACAGATGCCCGACCTGCAGGCCAATGACAACGACTTCTTCTTCCTGAGAAGAAAAGACCCTGTTTCAGCGGCGGAGACCATCGTGGACCTGTGCCGCCGGCGGCTGCCCGAGCGCATGGGCATCCCCACCGACCAGATCCAGGTCCTCTCGCCCACACGGCGGCGGGGGACAGGCACCGCGTCTTTGAACCGGGCCCTGCAGGACGCCCTCAATCCTCCCCGGGAGGACAAGGGCGAGCGCCGCTTTGGCGAGTATATCTTCCGTCAGGGCGACCGGGTCATGCAGGTGAAGAATAACTACGACATCCTCTGGCGGGAGGAGGGTGGAACGGAATCCGGCATGGGCGTGTTCAACGGCGACATCGGCACGATCACTTCCGTAGCTCCGAGGGGGGAAACGGTGACGGTAGACTTCGACGGTCGGATTGCGGAGTATACGCCGGACATGCTGGGTGAGCTGGAGCCGGCCTATGCCGTCACCGTTCACAAGTCCCAGGGCAGCGAGTACCGGGC
The DNA here is from genome assembly GCA_017624915.1 of Oscillospiraceae bacterium. Classification (GTDB taxonomy): domain Bacteria; phylum Bacillota; class Clostridia; order Oscillospirales; family Oscillospiraceae; genus Lawsonibacter. The sequence goes on from JAGAMC010000023.1 coordinate 40,936, forward strand.
GGTCATCCTTGCCGCGGTGGACGGTGCGCCCATGCTGCTGACCCGCGGGGTGCTCTATACCGCCATCACCCGGGCACGGTCGCTTTTTATTATCGTGGGTGACGAGAATGTGGTGGCCCGGATGGTGGAAAATGACCGACAGACACGCAGATATTCCGGCCTGCGGGCGAGGCTTTCCCTGCTTGGGCAGGACATATAGAGAGTGTTTCCAAATACCCACCGGGGCGCCTGCCTTGGTGGGTATTTGCGTTCCCACTCAGTTATCGTCACAGGACAATCTGCCGGAAACAACCGCAGTCCGGCGCGGTGGGTCGGCCGCTGAGTCTGGCAGGTCCGGGCAGACAGCGGCAGCAAGCGGGCGCGGAGGGTGTGGACACCCGGCGCCGGATGGGAAGCAGTCAGCGACGTGTCATGCAGAAAGGAAGTTCTTAGAAACCTTGGTTTCTAAGCTGACTTTTGGTTTCTTTTGTTCAGCGAAAAAAGAAACCCGCCGCCGGAGCGGCGGAACAACCCCCAATAGCACAAATAGTGCGCGCAGAATGAGCGCACAATCGAGCAGAATAAGAAAGAAAACGATACCATAAACTCATTGAGCACGCAATTGCGTGCATGAAGGATGTGGATGTCGTGAAAGAAATCAAATATGTTGGCCTGCGGATTACACCTGAAATGCATGAGAAACTGGTGTATATTGCCAAATATGATGCCCGGACGATTAACAGCTTGGCGTTGAATCTTTTTAACAAATGTATCCGCGACTTTGAAAAGGAGCACGGACCCATTCAGTCCGAGGACATGGACAATTAAGCATGCTATCCCCGCTGCTGGACCTGCTCTTTCCGCCTAAATGCCCCTTTTGCAGACGCCTGCTGGAACGGGACGAAATGCTCCTGTGTTCCGACTGCCAGCGTGACCTGCCCTGGACACAGGGGCTGACGGGGGAACGGACAGGCGAATTCTTTGACCGGTGCGTGTCGCCCCTATGGTATCTGGATACCGTGCGGGAGTCCCACCACCGATACAAATTTTCCGGCGCACGCAGTTACGCCGCACCCTACGCCACCCTCATGGCCCAATGCGCCGCAGACCGGCTTGAGGGTGGATTTGACATGCTCACATGGGTGCCATTAAGTCCAAAACGGCGCAGGAAACGAGGGTATGACCAGGCAGAGCTTCTGGCCCGGGAGCTGGCACAGCGGCTTGAGCTGCCGGTGGAGTGCCTGCTGGACAAGGTCCGCGATGCCCCTGCCCAGTCCGGGCTGAAGGGGGAGAGCGCCCGCCGGGCCAACGTACTGGGGGCCTACGACCTGCGGCCCGGCGCGCAGGCGGCGGGCAAGCGCATCCTGCTGGTAGACGATGTGGTGACCACCGGGACCACACTGTCCGAATGTGCCCGGGTGCTGCGCACCGCGGGAGCGGACCGGGTGACATGTATTACTCTGGCCCGGGCATAATTTAGAAAATCTTCATATTTTTGTGTTGAAATGACCGCTGTAAACCGATATAATAATTTGGCAAACGCAAGTGCCGGGATATTTCCGGCTTTAAAAGGATAAAATACGCTGTAAGCGAAAACAGACAGGTGTGTGTAATATGGGAATTTTCAGCGGACTGTTCAGTAAGGACATTGGTATCGATTTGGGTACCGCCTCCATTCTGGTGTACATCAAGGGCAAGGGCGTTGTCCTGCGCGAGCCCTCTGTGGTGGCTATGGACAAGAACACGGGCAAGCTGCTCAAGGTGGGCTCTGACGCTCAGGCCATGCTGGGCCGCACCCCCGGCAACATCGTTGCCATGCGTCCTTTGCGTGAGGGCGTCATCTCCGACTACGATATGACCGAGCGCATGCTCAAGGAGTTTATCAAAAAGGTGAGCAGTGTCAGCCTGTTCAAGCCACGCCTCATCATTTGCGTGCCCTCCGGCATCACCGAGGTGGAGGAACGTGCCGTTATCGACGCGGGCATCCAGGCCGGCGCGCGCAAGGTCTACCTCATTGAAGAACCCGTTGCCGCCGCCATCGGCGCCGGCATTGACATTGCCAAGCCCGACGGCCACATGATCGTGGACATCGGCGGCGGTACTGCCGACGTGGCGGTCATCTCCCTGTCCGGCGTGGTGGAGTCCGCTTCCATCAAGACCGCCGGCGACAAGTTTGACGAGGCCATCATCAAGTATATCCGCCGCAAGCACAATGTGCTCATTGGCGAGCGCACTGCCGAGGAACTGAAGATGACCATCGGCTGCGTGTTTCCCCGGCCCGAGGAAGTGTCCATGCAGATCAAGGGCCGCTGCCTGATGACCGGTCTGCCCCGGGAGTTTACCGTCACCTCCAGCGAGACCATCGAAGCCTTTGAGGAAGTTTCCGGCCACATTCTGGAGGCCATCCACGGCGTTCTGGAGCGCACGCCTCCCGAACTGGTGGCCGACATCTCCACCAACGGCATCGTGATGACCGGCGGCGGAAGCCTGATTTGGGGCTTTGACAAGCTGATCGAGTCCCACACCGGCATCCAGACCCACGTGGCCGATGACGCCATCTCCTGTGTGGCCTACGGCACCGGCAAGAGTCTGGACAGTCTGGACGAGATGCAGGACGGCACCATGAACCTGTCCCGCCGCAAGCAGATGAATTATTGATCCGAAACGAACACCCCGCAGCTCAGGCTGCGGGGTGTTTTGTGTCCGGGGACTTATTTGCCCATCATACCCGCAAAGTTGTCCACAACATTGGCAATGCTGTCCATGGCCTCGTTTACGGCGCAGTTGACACTCTTGACCGCCCGGTGGGTGGCCCGGCGGATGTCGCGCTTGGAGGGGGCGAGACTCATTCCCAGCGCCGCGCCCGCAACAAACCCGATCACGATCCCGCAGCCGAATTTTCCGCACATCATTTCCATTTTTCCTCCTTTCCCTGAACTCACGATTATTCTGCCCCGAAAAAGCGAAAAATCCGTTGCTAAAATATGCCCGTTCTTTTATAATATAAATTAGAAACCGTATGCGTACGTCAGCTGCGGCTGACAGGAACAAGAACCATTACAGGCAAGGAGAACGACCATGAAACTGCTTATCAAACGCGGCCGTCTGGTAGACCCTGTGGGCGGCATCGGCGGCATTATGGACCTGCTGATCCAGGACGGCAAAATTGCCGGCCTGGGCAGTGATCTGGGCAGCGAGGCGGATGAGATCATCGATGCCGAAGGCAAGGTGGTCTGCGCGGGTCTGGTGGATATGCACGTCCACCTGCGGGATCCGGGCTTTGAGTACAAAGAGGACATTATCACCGGGACCATGGCTGCCGCCCGGGGTGGCGTGACCGCCGTGGCCTGCATGCCAAATACCAAGCCCGTTACCGACAGTCCCGAGCAGATCCGCTATGTAATAGAAAAGGCGGCCACCGCCTGCGGTGTGCGTGTGTGGCCCATCGGCGCCGTGTCCGTTGGGCAGCAGGGGCAGCAGCTGACTGATGCCGAGCAGCTGAAACAGGCCGGTGCAGTGGCCCTGTCCGACGACGGCGTGCCCGTGGACAGCGCCAACCTTATGCGCGATGCCCTCATCCGGGCCAAGCGGTATGACATGAGTGTGCTGTCCCACTGCGAGTACGGCGACATGGTGAAAAACTACGCCGTCAACGAAGGGCGCATCTCCCGCCAGCTGTGGCTGGAGGGCCGCCCCGCCATCGCCGAGGAACTGATGGTCATGCGGGACGCCATGCTGGCCGAGGAGACGGGCGCCCATGTGCACATCCAGCACGTGTCCACCGGAAAGAGCGTGGATATTATCCGCAGGATGAAGAAAAAGGGCGTGCCCATCACCTGCGAGACCTGCCCCCAGTACTTCACCCTCACCGAAGACGAGATCCTGACTCAGGGCTCCATCGCCCGGGTCAACCCGCCTCTGCGCACCAAGCGGGATGTGGAGGAGATCATTCGAGGTCTGCAGGACGGCACCATCGACGTCATCGCCACCGACCACGCACCCCACTCCAGGGAAGAGAAGGCAAAGCCCCTGACCAAGGCGCCCAGCGGCATGGTGGGGCTGGAGACCTCGCTGGCTGTCACCCTCACCGCCCTGTATCACACGAAGAAAATGGACCTGTCCGCCATCCTGCGCTGTATGGCGGCCAATCCCGCCGCCATCCTGCGTGTGCCCGGCGGCAGACTGGCCATCGGAGCTGACGCGGACGTGACCATCTTCGACCCGGACGAGGTGTGGGTGGTGGACCCGGACGAGTTTGCCTCCAAGGCCCGCAACACCCCCTTTGTTGGCCATGAGCTGAAGGGCAGGGTCAAGTATACCATTGTGGGCGGAAAGGTCATCTATCAGGACAAGTGAACAGAGGAGGTCATACAGTATGAAAAAACAGTACGCAATCTGGCTGGGCGGCGTAGCCGTCCTGTGCGGCGGCGCCTTCGCCGTTGCCTGCACCAAGATCCTGCCTGTGCAGAGCGGGCTGATCATGATGGGCGTGTACTGGCTGTGGACGGGCCTGCTGTGCATGCTGAACCAGCACCCGGAATTTCGCAATAAAGACCGCTGGGAGAAGCAGGTGTGGGGGCTGACCCTTTTTGTAATGGGTGTGCTGTGGACCGTCATGAGCTTTACGCAGTATGCCCGGCACTGGCTCCCCATGGTCCTGAGCCTCATCCCACCGGCAGTGATCCTTGCCATCGGACTTGGCTGGTATGTGGATAAGAAACGCAACGAAGAATACCATAAAAATCAAACAGAAAAGGATTGATCGATATGTCTTTTGATATTCTGCAGGATAAGATCCGCGCCATGAAAAACCCCACCGTGGCCGGCCTTGACGCACGCATCGAGTATGTGCCCGAGTACATCCGCAAGCAGGCTTTCGAGCAGTACGGCGTGGGACTGAAGGGCGCGGCCGAGGCCATCTGGCAGTTCAACGTGGGTCTGATCGACGCCCTGTGCGACATCGTTCCCGCCGTCAAACCCCAGGCCGCCTATTACGAAAATCTGGGCTGGCAGGGCATGGAGATGCTGGAGCGCACCATCCAGTACGCCAAGAGCAAGGGAATGTTCGTCATCGCCGACATCAAGCGGGGCGACATCGGCTCTACCGCCTCGGCCTATGCCGAGGGCTGGCTGTCCGGCGCGCAGATCGAGGGACAGACCTTCAAGTCCTTTGACGCCGACTGCGTCACCCTGAACGGCTACATGGGCTCTGACTCCATCAACCCCTTCCTTGAGGCCGCCAAGCTGGAGGACAAGTGTGCCTTCGTGCTGGTCAAGACCTCCAACCCCGGCTCCGGTGAGCTGCAGGACATCGTGGCCGGCGACCGGCTGGTCTATCAGGTCATGGGCGACCTGAACCAGCGCATCGCCAAGGGCACTGAGGGCAAGTACGGCTATACCATGGCCGGTGCAGTCACCGGCGCCACCTATCCCTCCGACATCCGCGCCCTGCGTAAGCGTCTGGAGCACACCTTCTTCCTGGTGCCCGGCTACGGCGCGCAAGGCGGCACTGCCGAGGACGTGCAGTATGCCTTTGACAAGTACGGTCACGGTGCCATTGTCAACTCCTCCCGCGGCATCATGTGCGCGTGGAAAAAGACCGGCGGCGACGGACACGACTTCAAGGAGGCGGCCCGCAACGCTGCCATCGCCATGCGGGACGACATCAAGCAGTTTGTGACCATCGTGTAATAACAACAAGGGTGTGTTTTTGTGAAAGTAGAACGCAAGTGTAAGATCGTGGAAAAGACCCGCATGGGCGACGCGGTCTATATGGTTTTGGAGGCGGGGGACATGGTCCGCACCTCCTTCAAGGGCCCCGGCCAGTTTGTCCATATCAAGTGCGGCGACGCCCAGCTGCTGCGCCGCCCCATCTCCGTGTGTCTGTGCAGCGAGGACGAGCCGGACGATCTTGTGTCCATCGTGTTTGAGGTGCGTGGTGAGGGTACGGCATGGCTTGCCGAACGTCAGGTAGGGGATGAACTGGACGTGCTGGGCCTTGCCGGAAACGGCTTCCAGCTGGAGCAGGACAAGCGCTGTCTGCTGGTGGGCGGCGGCATCGGCATCCCCCCCATGCTGGGCTGTGCCGCTTACTTTGACCGCAGCACCGCCATTCTGGGCGGGCGCTCCAAGGACAAGATCATCCTCACCGACCGCTTTGAGGTGTGCAGCGACAAGGTCATGATCGCCACCGACGACGGTTCTTTGGGTCATCACGGCTTTGTGGATGCGCTGGTGCGGCAGGAGCTGGAGCAGGACAGGGCGTATGACTGTGTTCTGGCCTGCGGACCCAAGCCCATGCTGCGCAACGTGGCCAAGGTGGCTGCGGAATTTGGCGTACAGTGTTTTGTGTCCATGGAGGAGCGCATGGGCTGCGGCATCGGCGCATGCCTTGTGTGCGCCTGCGACATGACAGACGGCAGCCGCAGGCACGTGTGCAAAAACGGCCCTGTGTTCGACGCTGAGGAGGTGGACTGGAATGCCTGATATGAAAGTGACTCTGGCGGGCATGACCATGAAAAACCCCGTCGTGGTGGCCTCCGGCACCTTCGGCTTTGGCCGGGAATATAACGAGTTTTTTGATCTGTCCGAGCTGGGCGGCATCTGCGCCAAGGGTCTGACCCTCCACCGCAGAGAGGGCAACCCCGCCCCCCGCATCGCCGAGACCCCCATGGGTATCCTGAACTCCGTGGGCTTGCAGAACCCCGGCGTGGACGCCTTTGTGGAGGAGGAACTGCCTTTCCTGCGTCAGTTTGATACCAAAGTCATCGCCAACATTTCGGGCAACACCCCCGAGGAGTACGGCATCATGTGCGACAAGCTGTCCGCCGCCGGCGTGGACATGATCGAGGTAAATATCTCCTGCCCCAACGTGAAGGCGGGAGGACTTGCCTACGGCACCCGCCCCGATCTGGCCGCCGAGGTGACCGAAATGGCCAAGAAGCACGCGGGCAGCGTGCCTGTTATGGTCAAGCTGTCCCCCAATGTCACCGACATTACCGAGATCGCCAGGGCGGTGGAGAGTGCCGGTGCGGACGCGGTGTCCCTGATCAACACTATCCGGGGCATGCGCATCGACGTGAATACCCGCCGCCCGGTGCTGAAAATGAACACCGGCGGTATGTCCGGCCCCGCCGTGCTGCCCGTTGCGGTACGTATGGTGTGGGAGGTGTCCAATGCGGTCAACATCTCCGTTCTGGGCATGGGCGGCGTTGCCAGGGGTGAGGACGCGGCCCAGCTCATGCTGGCCGGTGCCACGGCTGTGGCGGTGGGCACCAGCCTGTTTGCCGACCCCTACGCCGCCATCCGTGTCCGGGATGAGCTTGCAGCCATCGCGGACAGACAGGGACTTGCATCCGTCAGTGAGCTGACGGGCGGGGTCAAACCTTGGTAAATCTGCGATTTCCATGTAAAGGAACGATGCTATGACGACCATCTACCTGATCCGCCATGCGGAGGCGGAGGGCAACCTCTACCGCCGCATCCATGGACAATATAACGCTCTGGTCACCGACAACGGGTACAGCCAGATCGCCGCGCTGGAGCGCCGCTTTGCGGATATCCACATCGACGCGGTGTATTCCAGCGACCTGTTTCGCACCATGACCACCGCCGGGGCGGTCTATAAGCCCAAGGGGCTCACTCTGCACACCGACCCGGAGCTGCGGGAGATCAGCATGGGCCAGTGGGAGGACACCACCTGGGGCTATCAGGGTCATTTCAGTCATGACCAGCTGCGCCAGTTCAATGTTCTCAATCCCCATTGGAAAGCCCCCGGGGGAGAGAGCCGGGTGGAATTGGGTGAGCGCGTGTTCCGGGCCATCCGCCGCATTGCCCAGGCGCACCCGGACCAGACTGTGGCCGTGGTCAGCCACGGCACCGCCATCCAGCAGTTTACAGCTCTGGCCCGGGAACTTCCTCCGGAGCGCTGGTGCGAGATCCCCCACACGGACAACACCTCCGTCTCCTGCTTCACATGGGATGGGGAGAGGTTCACCATGTGCTGGGAGGGGGACAACTCCCATCTGGATGAAAACAATTCCACCCTCGCCCATCAGAACTGGTGGAAGGGGCTTGAGGCGGAGCGGGACATCAACCTGTGGTACCGGCCCATCGACTGGGAAACGGAGCGGGACCTCTATATCGCCGCCCGCAGCGACGCATGGCACAATACCCATGTGAACGGCCCGGCATTTGAGCCACACGGCTTCCTGCGGGATGCCCGGGAGCATTTGAGTCAGTCCCCCTGGGCGGTATCCATGGCCTTTGACGGCGACGACTGGGTGGGTATCGTACAGATGGACGCCCGGCGGTACAGTGAGGACAACGCGGGCTACATCCCGTTTTGTTATATCGACTATCAGCGCCGGGACCAGAATCTGGGCATCCAGCTCATCGGGCAGGCGGTGTCCTACTTCCGCCCCATGGGCCGGGACAAGCTGCGCCTGCGCTGTGCGCCCTACAACGCCCACGCCCAGCACTTCTATGCCAAGCACGGCTTTGTGAAGATCGGCGAGGAACAGGATAGCCGGGTGCCGCTGGATATTCTGGAAAAATATATCGGTTATGACCGCTGAACGAAAAGGTGTTTGCAATGAGCTTTGACCGTGATCTGTTTCTCCCAGTGACAATTGAAGATATGCGCCGCCGGGGGTGGGACGGTTACGACTTTCTGCTCATTACCGGCGACGCCTATGTGGACCACCCCTCCTTTGGCACGACCATCATCGGCCGTGTGCTGGAGGCGGAGGGCTACCGGGTTGCCGTTCTGGCCCAGCCCGACTGGAAAGACCCTGCGGCGTTCACGGTTCTGGGCCGCCCCCGGCTGGCGGTGATGATCAGCGCGGGTAATATCGATTCCATGGTGGCCCACTATACCGCCGCGAAAAAGCGCCGCCATGACGACGCCTATTCCCCCGGACGCAAGGCAGGCCTGCGGCCCGACCACGCCACCGTGGTCTACTCCAACCGCATCCGGGAGGTGTACGGCGACATCCCCATCGTCATTGGCGGGCTGGAGGCGTCCTTGCGCCGCTTTGCCCACTATGACTATTGGGAGGATAAGGTGCGCCGCTCCGTCCTCTTTGACGCCCAGGCGGACATTCTGACCTACGGCATGGGAGAGCGGGCCACCCGTGAGATCGCCGCCCGCCTTGCAAGCGGCACTCCCGTGAGCGAGATCACCGATGTGCGGGGCACCTGTGTGGCGGCCAAGTTTCCCGGCGTGTGTGCCTACCCCAAGGTGGAGGTGCCCTCCTTCGAGGCGGTGGCATCCTCCAAACAGGCCTATGCCCAGGCCAACATGGTGGAGTATCAGGAGCACGATCCCTTCGTTGGCAAGGCCATCCTGCAGAAGCACGGCAAGGAGTTTCTGATCGTCAATCCTCCTGCCATGCCCCTGACCACGCAGGAGATGGACCAGGTGGCGCAGCTGCCCTATGTGCGCGAACCCCACCCCATGTACGACAGCATGGGTGGCGTGCCCGCCATCGAGGAGGTGCGCTTTTCCGTCACCCACAACCGGGGCTGCTTCGGCGCGTGCAATTTCTGCTCCCTTGCATTCCATCAGGGGCGCACCATCTCCTGCCGCAGCCACGAAAGTGTTGTGCGGGAAGTGAAAGAGCTTACCCAGCACCCCGGCTTCAAGGGCTATATCCACGATGTGGGAGGCCCGTCGGCCACCTTCCGCCGACCCTCCTGCCAGAAGCAGCTCAAGCACGGTATGTGCAAAAACCGTGCCTGCCTTGCCCCGGAGCCCTGTCCCAATCTGGACGCGGACCATACCGACTATATGATGCTCCTGCGCAAGCTGCGGCAGATCCCAAAGGTCAAAAAGGTGTTCATCCGCTCGGGTATCCGCTTTGACTATCTGATGCGCGACCCCAGCGGCGAATTTTTCACCGACCTTGTACAGCACCATATCTCCGGGCAGCTGAAGGTGGCACCGGAGCACTGTGTGGCGCACACGCTGGACTACATGGGCAAGCCCCACATCGAGGTGTATGAGAAGTTCCGGGAAAAGTACTTCAAGCTCAACCGCCGCTACGGCAAGGAGCAGTACCTTGTCCCTTATCTGATCTCCTCCCATCCCGGCTGTACGCTGGATGACGCGGTGCGTCTGGCCGAGTGGCTGAATCAGCAGGGGCACATGCCTGAGCAGGTGCAGGACTTCTATCCCACCCCCGGCACGCTGGCTACCTGTATGTGGTATACCGGCATCGACCCCCGGACCATGAAGCCGGTGTTCGTGCCCAAAACGCCCCACGACAAGGCCCTTCAGCGCGCCCTTATGCAGTGGCGCAAGCCCCAGAACCGCAAGCTGGTGCTGGAGGCACTGCACAAGACCGGACGGGAGGACCTGATCGGCTTTGGCAAGCGGTGCCTGATACGCCCGGACAAGCCTGCCGGCAGCGAAAGGCCGAAGGACGCTCAGCGGGGAAGAAAAACCGCTGCCCGCAATACGAAAGCACCGGAAAGACCTGCAAGACCTGCAGGAGGTTCGCGCAAACCTGCCGGGTGGGCCAAGGCCGCACCGAAAAAAGCGGGCAAGCGAACAAAGAAATGACAAAACGGCGTACAGCAGATCAGCTGCTGTACGCCGTTTTTTTGCCGTTGTCAGTTGTGTGTCATGTCGTTGATGGCGTTGCCCACGGAGTCGCCGGCGCGGCGGACACCGTCCATCATGTCACCGGTCATGTCACGCATGTCATCACCGATGGTGGTGTGGTGGCCGTCGCGCACATCGCCGCTGTCGTCGGCAAAGTAGCGGCCATTGGAAAGGGCGCTGCCGGAGCCGCCGGAGTTGCCGGAACTGCTGCTGCCAGAGCTGCCGGAGCCACCGGAGCCGCTGCCCATGCTGCCGGAACCGCCGGAACCGCTGCCGTTGTTGGAAGTGCCCATGCGGGAACGGCTGCCTGCGGCGTTGTCGGTAACGGAGCTGCCGTTTGTACCGGCGGTGTTATTATTCGCGCCGGAGCCGGAGGGACGGGCGGTACAGGCCGCCAGAGGGGCAATCATCATCAAAGACAGGACAAGGGCGGGAAAAACTCGTTTCATGGTTTCCTCCTGCGTTGTCGGTGTCATATTACGGGGATGTTCCATCTGACGGTTAGTATTTGCAAAGCGGTTTTGAATACAAGAGGAAAAAATCCCAAGAAACGGAGTTTCCTGGGATTTTTGTATCAGTTATACTTTTTGCGCAGAATGAATGTAACAAGGAAAAATGCCGCCAGATACAGGGTGATGGAGGCACCGGCGGAGGAGCCCAGATAGTAGGAGGTCATCAGACCGGCAATGCCGCAGACCACCGCACCAAGCATACTCAGCAGGTGATATTGGGCGGTGTTGCGGGCGGTGTTGCGGGCCGCGGCGCCGGGAAGTACCAGCAGGGAGTTGATCACCAGCAGTCCCACCCAGGTCATGGACAGGGTGACCACCACGGCGATGGCCGCGGAAAAAACAGTCTCCTGCCAGAACACCCGGATACCCCGGCTGCCCGCCAGAGCGGGGTGGACAGTAGACAGCATCAGATGGTTAAAGGACACCAGCCACAGTACAATTACCGCCAGCAGGATCAGCGCAAGGATACCAATCTTGGCCGGTTCCACAGACAGGATGTCGCCAATGAGCAGACTGTTGAATTTGGTGAAAGAGCGGCCGCCCAGGGTGGACAGGAAGATACCTGCCGCCATGGCGGTGGAGGCGAATACGCCGATGACCGTGTCGCTTGCAAGGGCGGTGTACCGGCGCACCACGTTAAACAAAACAGCAAAGACCACCGCAAAGATGACGGCGGCCCAGGTGGGCTCGTGAAAGCCGCACAGAGCACCGATGGCCATGCCGGTAAAGGCGGAGTGTCCCAACGCGTCGGAGAAGAAAGACATCCGGCTGTGCACCACCATAGTGGACAGCAGGCCAAACAGGGGGGAGATGACCAATACCGCCAGCAGGGCGTTTTTCATGAAGTACATGGAGCCGGACTGCGCCCACTCGAAGGGGAGAAGGTCAACAAGATGATACCACAGATCCATTATTCCACGCCCCCTTTCCCCATACGCAGATGGAAGGTGTCGTAAAACGCCGGAGAGGACAGCACCTGAGCGGGGGTGCCGGCGCACAGGACCTTTTTGTCCAGCAGGATGACCTCGTCCGCGAAGTTGTCCAGCGTGGCAAAGTCGTGGGTGGTCAGGAAGATGGACAGGTCGTACTGGGTGCGCAGTTCGTCCAGCATTTCAAGCAGCTGGTGTTCGCCCTCGGCGTCCACGCCGGACAGTGGCTCGTCCAGCAGCAGGATATGGGGGACGGGGTCCAGCGCAAGTGCCAGCAGCACGCGCTGCAGCTGCCCTCCGGACAGGGCACCCATGGGCTTGTCCAGAAGCTCCTGTGCGTGGACCCGGGCAAGGCAGGCGGCGGCCTGTTCCCGATGTTTTTTGGGGATGGGCAGCCAGACAGGCCAGCGGGAGGTGGCGGCGGTGAAGAAGTCCAGCACGCTTACCGGATCGCCCCGGTCAAAGGTGGGGGATTGGGGCACATAGCCCACAAGGGGGCGGCTGCCCTTTGCAGCGCCGGTGGGGTCGCTCAGGCGGATGGCGGGCCCGCCGGCGGGGGAAAAGGTGATGGAACCGGTGTAGGGCATCTGGCCCAGAATGGCCCGCAGCAGGGAGGACTTTCCCGCACCGTTGGGGCCAATGAGGGCCACGATCTCCCCACAGTGCAGGTGGAAAGACACGCCGTCAAGAATCTGTTCCGAATCCAGAGCGATGCTCAGATCCTCAAGCTTCAGACAGCATGCGTCGGAACAGCCGCCGGCCAGTTTTCCGTGTTTGATCTTTCTCATGGCAGGACGATCGCCTCTTCCTGTAAAAAGCCGTTAATGAGGGTGACGATGTTGCGGACCTGCGCGTTGTAGTAGGGCATAATAAAGTTGATATCAGCCGGATCCGGCTCAGGTCCGTCCATGATCATGGACAGCTGGGCAACGCTGCAGCCCGTCTCCCGGGCAATGGCATTGGCGGTGGCGTCGGAGCCGTTGGCCTCGGTGAAAACAACGGGGATGTTGTTATGGAGTATCATGTGAGAAATCTCCGAGATCTCCGCGGCGGAGGCTTCGCTGCCCGGTTCTTCCTCGATAGCAGCGATCAGGGGAAGCTGGAAAGCCTGCGTAAAGTACCGGAACCCGTCGTGGAACGTGATCACACCGGGGATGGAAACGTTTGCAGACTCGAGGTATGTGAAGCAGGTCTCCATGCAGGCGTCCATGATTTGACGGGCGGTGGTTGCATTGTCCATGCAGATATCCACATCCTCAGGCAGGAGCGGGATAAAGGCCATGGACAGAGTCTCCAACGCGATCTTGACTCTGGCGGGATCCATCCAGTAGTGGGGATCGGGCTGCGATTCCTCATCGTACATCAGAGCCATGCCTTCCGAGCAGTCAATGATGGTGGCATCTGAGGCGGCAAGGGCGTCGGACATGAAGTCCTCCAGTCCCGCTCCGTTTATGACGATGACATCGGCCCGCTCGATCTTCTTCATGTCGCTGACGGACAGGGTATAGTCGTGCAGGCAGCTGACACTGCCCGTGTCCAGCCGTTCCACCTCCACATTGTCAATACCACGGGTCACGGTCCGGACAAACAGATACATGGGGTAGGTAGTGGCCGTTATGGTAAAGGTGTCGTCCTGCTCGGGCACATGGGCAGAACAGCCCGCCAGAAGCAGTAGGGCACAGAAAAGGGCACAGATTCGTCTCATATCTTACCTCCATGTGGGGAAAATGATGATACATTATAACACTTTTTTTTGCCCTTGTAAATGAGCAGTGCAGCGGGCCTTTCACTTGACACCCATAAAATTCCAATGTAAAATTACAATAGAATCGGCCGCGTTGTCAGCGGCGGACAGGAGGCGTTTGAAATGGCTAAAGTGGTGAAAAAACCGGTCCTGCCTATCTACAGCGTGGGCTTTGTGTGGCTGGCCTTTGCCCTGATGGGGATGCTGAGCTCTGTGTGGAACTATGTGTTCTGCGGGGCGGCCAGTGCCCTTTGCTATGCGGTGGTGTCCGCACTGTGCCCGGAAAAGAGCGTTGAAGTGCCGGAGCAGCCTAAAAAGGAGGAGCAGCCCAAGACCACCGGAAACAAAGAGATCGACGACCTGCTTAAAGAGCGCCAGCGGGCCATCTCCGAAATGCGCCGGCTCAACGACGCCATCGAGGACGAGAAGATCTCCGACCAGATCGACCATCTGGAGGCTGTGACCGGGAAGATCATTGACCATGTGGCGCAAAACCCCAAAAAGCTGCCCCAGATCCGCAAGTTCATGAACTACTACCTGCCCACCACACTGAAGATACTCAACGCCTATGACCGGATGGACGACACCGGCATCTCCGGTGAGAACATCTCCGCCACCAAGGACAAGGTGGAACGCATGCTGGACACCATTGTCAAGGCCTTTGACAAACAGCTGGACGGCCTGTTCGGGGCAGAGGCGCTGGACATCTCCACCGACATCACCGTCATGGAGAACCTGTTGGCCCGGGAGGGCTTTGGACCCATGAATATAGAGCCTTGATACAATAACGTTAAATGTTCAGGAGGAAAGAAAAATGAATGAAATGAATATGACCCCCGAACTGACTCTGACCCCCGAGGTCGTTCCTACTCTGGTGGTGGAGCCCACCCAGACCGCTGCCGCGGCAGTGGAGGTGAAGCCTGAGACCATGATCGCCAAGGTGGATGAGAGCATCCTCAGCGAGGCCGAGCGCAAGATCGTGGATGATTTTGCCCAGAAGATCGACGTTACCGACACCAATCTGGTGCTTCAGTACGGTGCCGCCGCACAGAAAAATATCGCCGCCTTTTCCGAAAGTGCCCTGGGCAATGTGCGCACCAAGGATCTGGGGCAGGTGGGCGATGCCCTGTCCGATCTGGTTGTGGAGCTGAAAACCTTCGGTCAGGAGGAGAAGAAGGGGATCTTCGGCTTCTTCCAGAGAAAGAAGAATCAGCTGGAGGCCCTTAAGGCCAGCTACTCCAAGGCCGAAGCCAACGTGGATAAGATCGTGGATATGCTGGAGGGCCATCAGGTGGTGCTCATGAAGGATATCGCCATGTTCGACCAGATGTATGAGCTGAACCTGAAGTACTACAAAGAGTTGACCATGTATATCATCGCCGGCAAGAAGCGGCTGGAGCAGCTGCGGGCCAACGAGCTTGCCCAGCTCAAGCTGAAGGCGGAGCAGACCGGCGCACAGGAGGATGCCCAGGCGTACAACGACTATGCCAACCTGTGTAACCGGTTTGAGAAGAAGCTCCATGATCTGGAGCTGACCCGCATGATCTCCATCCAGATGGGGCCCCAGACCCGTCTGCTGCAGAACAACGACGCGCTCATGTTGGAGAAGATCCAGTCCTCTCTGGTCAATACCATCCCCCTGTGGAAAAGCCAGATGGTGCTGGCGCTGGGGCTGGAGCACAGCCGTCAGGCCACTGCGGCCCAGACTGCCGTGACCAATATGACCAACGATCTGCTGAAAAAGAATGCCGATATGCTCAAGATGGGCACCATCGAGACCGCCAAGGAGTCGGAGCGCTCCATCGTGGACATCCAGACCCTGCAGCACACCAATCAGCAGCTGATCTCCACTCTGGACGAGGTGGTCCGCATCCAGACCGAGGGCGCGCAGAAGCGCAAAGAGGCCGAGACAGAGCTTGGCCGCATTGAGGGCGAGCTGAAGCAGAAGCTGCTGGAACTGCGGGGCTGAGCGGGACCCGGGCTCAAACCCACACGCTTCGGAGGATAAAGTATGAAGTTTTTGAAAAAACGTTCGGTTGCGTGGACCCTTACCGCTGTTATGATCGCCGCAGCCGTGCTCATTGGCTGGACGGGGAGCGGCCCCGCGGCCCAAAGACCGGCAGGATTGGATACCAGCCTGTCCACAGGGGCCTATGAACAGTGGGTGGGCGATTTTGCCGGCGTGCTCAGCGATGAGCAGGTGGAGCAGATCTGCCTTTACAACGCCAACTGGGATGAGCGTTACGGCAGCGTCATCGTGGTGGAACTGCTGGCCGACGCCCCCGGTATCAGTCTGGAGAACTACACCTACAATCAGGCCAACGCATTTGAGCTGGGTGCTGTTGATGGGTATCTTGCCATCGTGCCCGATACGGGGGAGGCCTACTTCGCTGCCGGAATAGACTACCCCCTGTCCGACAGCCAGATCGGCGTGTATATGAGCCAGTACCTTTACGACTACGTCAAGGATGAGAACTATGGCGCGGGCGTACTGAATCTGTTTGCCCATCTGAACGAGTATTATCTTGAAAACTATGGGAACGGGTCGGGATACGCAGGTGACAGCCACCACTATGTCAGCTACGGCTTTGACTGGATCTCGGTGATTTTCTGGCTCATCATGCTGGTGGTGGTCCTCAGCATTATCGACAGCATGCGCTTTAACAGCTACCGGACCCGCTATTACGGGGTGGCACACCCGCCCTATGTGTTCCGGCCCATCTTCTTCTGGCACGGGCCCCGGTACGGCTGGTACCACAGGCGCTGGCACAGACCTGCACCGCCCCCTCCGCCTCCTCCCGGACATCACAGACCGGGCGGCTTTGGCGGCGGTCCGAGACCCGGCGGTTTCGGC
>JAGAMC010000024.1 GCA_017624915.1 Oscillospiraceae bacterium
GCCAAGGTTCTGAACGATAACTGGGGCATCACCGAGGGTCTGATGACCACCGTGCACTCCGTCACCGCCACCCAGAAGACCGTTGACGGTCCCTCTCTGAAGGACTGGCGCGGCGGCCGTGCCGCTACCGGCAACATCATCCCCTCCTCCACCGGCGCCGCCAAGGCCGTGGGCAAGGTCATTCCCGAGCTGAACGGCAAGCTGACCGGTATGTCCATGCGCGTTCCCACCCTGGACGTGTCCGTGGTCGACCTGACCGTCAATCTGGCCAAGCCCGCCAAGTACGAGGAGATCTGCGCCGCCATGAAGGCCGCCTCCGAGGGTGAGCTGAAGGGCGTTCTGGGCTACACCGACGAGGCCGTCGTGTCCTCCGATTTCCTGGGCGACACCCGCACCTCCATCTTCGATGCCGACGCCGGCATCGCCCTGACCGACACCTTCGTGAAGGTCGTGTCCTGGTACGACAACGAGATCGGCTACTCCAACAAGGTTCTGGAGCTGATCGAGCACATGTACTCCGTCGACCACAAGTAATTCATACTTTGGTTTTGAGAGCCGCCGCAGCGAATGCTGCGGCGGCTTTTTAGTTCCCGCCCCCCTCAGCCACGCGTTGCGTGACAGCTCCCCCGCAGAGGGGGGAGCCAAAAGCCTCCCCCTTGACGGGGGAGGTGTCGGACTTTGGCCGACGGAGGGGGTGCAGGCGCCCCGCGGGCAGGTAGGAACGGGGCGGAACGACCCCTGCGTCTGAGTCAATCGGAACAGCGGATGGTGTCTGCCTACCGTACCCTGTCCAAAGA
The DNA here is from genome assembly GCA_017624915.1 of Oscillospiraceae bacterium. Classification (GTDB taxonomy): domain Bacteria; phylum Bacillota; class Clostridia; order Oscillospirales; family Oscillospiraceae; genus Lawsonibacter. The sequence continues at coordinate 798 of JAGAMC010000024.1, forward strand.
TCAGCGAGAGCTGATCGCACAGAACATCCGCTTTATGCAGGAACAGAATCAGAAATAACGCAAACACGCCGCCGGAAACCCGGCGGCGTGTTTGCCTATTTCAGTCTCTCCAGCACCTGCAGCGCGCTCCGGGCAAACAGCCGTGCCCCCAGCAGGGCCTCGTCAAGGGAATTTCCGTGGGTGCCCACCTCCACCAGCACCGAGCCTACGCTCAGGTGCTGGTTGAAGCGGGAGGACCGCAGCACCATAGGGCGGGCCAGCGTGTCATAGTCGTCCAGCATCTGCTGCTGCAGGCGCATGGCGAAGGTGAGATTTTCCTCCCAGAGGGGGTGGTATTTGCCGCCGCCGTCTGTGCCCACCACCAGCATCACCTGCGCGGCCTGCCCCCCGTCCTCACGGGAGACCGCCTTGTAGATGGTGCCGTCCTCGGCGGCCAGCGCGTCCCGGTGTACGTCCAGAACGACCCGGATGGAGGGGTACTGCTTCAGCCAGCGTTCCACCGCCGCCAGAGAGCGGTCATAGGCCTCGTTATAAGAGGGGTAGTCGTAGAGGGTGGTGTCGTGCACGACCTCCAGACCGCCGGCCCGGAACACCTGCGCCACCTCCTCGCCAACCCGCACCATATTATAGTTGCAGTCGGTGGTGCGGTAGGGGTCGGAAGGGATATATGTATCGGCGGGCCCGGGGGTGTAGGCCTCGCTGCCGTGGGTGTGGACGATAAGGACCTGAGGCCCGTCGGAAAGGGAGATGTTTACGGGCGCTGCGGCCAGCGCAGCCACATTGGCCTGCTTTTGGGCCCGGTCTGCTACATATACCGCTCCCGCCTGCAGATAGGGCTGAGAGGCGGAGGGAACGAAGGTGCGGGCGACCACGTTGCTGTTGTCGGCGGGCGGTTGGGTGATGGGGGGCTCCGAGGCGTCCTCGTCACTTTGCTCCGGGGGTGTGGTGACAGGAGTCTGTTGAAACCGCTGCGCCGAATCGCGGGCCGTGTGCAGCAGGGGGGACTGAGCCAGCACCAGCCGCTGCCAGCCGGTCAGAGCGGGGGCGTCGTCAGAGACCTGCCCTGCAGTGGGCAGCTGGGCGCTGAGCAGGGAGACAGCGAACCGGGCATCGTGAGACAGGACCTGCAGCGCCTGTCCGGGGTCGGCAAGGGCCGCGGTGCGCAGCATGACCCACCCGGACACCAGAGTCAGCGCCAGCGCCGTACCCCGGCGAAAAATTCGGACTGCCTGCTTTTTCAAGAGACCACCGCCTTTTGTCAAGTGGTACAGTCTATGTGCGGCGGGACAGGTTTATGCCTGCCTGTCCCGGCCGCTGGCGTTGACACCCGGGGAAAAGGCGCGGTATAATACGGAAAACACCAGACAAAAGGGGGAGCGTTATGAAACGACTGGTATCCCTGCTGCTGGCACTTGTGCTGGCTGTGATGATGATGCCCGGTGCTGCGGCCGCCGGGGATGAGGCCATGGCTGCGGCGGACGCACTGAACGCCTTGGGCCTGTTCAGCGGAACGGGCACCGATGGGGCGGGACGGCCCATTTATGACCTGGGCCGTCAGCCCACCCGGCAGGAGGCTATCACCATGCTGGTCAAGCTGGTGGGCGGGGCGCAGGAGTCCTCCAAGGGGGGCTGGAACACGCCCTTTACCGATGTGGACGACTGGGCCAGGAACTGGGTGGGTTATGCCTATGCCAAGGGGCTGACCGCGGGCACCTCCGCCACCACCTTCGGGGCAAATGACAAGACCACCGCCGCCCAGTATCTGACCTTTATCCTCAAGGCGCTGGGCTACGACGCCACCTCCGATTTCAGTTGGGACAAGGCCTGGGACCTTTCCGACCGGATCGGCCTGACCGGTGGCGAGTATGGCCCTCAGAGCACCTTTACCCGCGGCGATATGGCCATTTTGTCCAACCGGGCCCTGGACATCAAAATGAAAGGGGAAACCAAAACCCTGCGGGCGGTGCTGGTGGAGCAGGGGGCGCTGAAGCCGGTGAAGGTGAGTATCGGCATCCCCATGCTGGAGACGGTGGACCACACGGATAACGCCCTGACCCGCTGGATCGAAGAGCAGACGGGCTACAAGCTGGAGTTCACTTTCTTCCTTTCCGGTACCAGAGAGTGGCGCACACAGGTGGAGACCATGCTGGGCTCGGGGCAGCCCGCCCCCGACCTGCTGTACGGCACGGTTCTGTACGGCGAGGTGCGCTGCGCCTTCGGCGAGTACGGTAAGCTGATGGATCTGATGCCCTGGTTCAACAGCGAGATGGTCATGAACCGCTATGACTTCCGGGAACAGGCGGCCCGGTACTATCCCGGCACCGCACTTGACAGGCTCCTGTATTTGGGGCAGGCGGCCAATAACGGCCTGTACGGCTTCCCCTGCATCCGGGTCACCGGGGAGGAAGTGCAGTACGGAGCCTATATCCCCAGCAGCAGCAAACACCCGGAGGCGGCGTTCCAGATCCTGATGCTCCTTTCCGGCCGGGAGGGCGCGGCCCGGGTCCGGTACGGACAGCCCGGCGAGGACTGGGTCTGGGACGGCGAGGCCATTCGGGTGCTGAATGACGGCGCTTTTACCGGAAAGACCAAGACTACCTGGGGCATCATAGGCTGACGCAAATGCAGAGCACACGGGGCAGGGAAGGCCCCGTGTGCTCCTGTTTGCAGAAAATTTACAAAAACCACTTTTTTTCAGGTGGGAACGCATATAATGTATAGGGAGAACATTCGGAAGGGGGCACAGACAATGCATCGCGAGCAACTGAGCTGGGGACAGCGGGGACAGCTGTGGCTGCGGCTGGGCATCCGGCTGGTCGGCACGCTGCTGGCCGTTGTCCTGCTGTGGAAGGCGGGCGGACCGCTGCTGTCTTTGCTCATGCCCTTTCTTCTGGCTCTGGCGGCTGCCGCGCTGCTGGACCCGCTGGTGCGCACCCTGCAAAGGCGGCTGGGCTGGTCGCGCAGGCTGCTGTCCCTTCTGGTGCTGATCGTCATCTTCGGCGGAGCGGGAACGCTTTTGGGGCTTCTGGTGCGTGCGGGTGTGCGGGAGGCTGTTTCCCTTGCGGAAAACTGGGACAGTCTGCTGGCTGCGGCCCAGCAGATGACGGCGCGCACGGAAGAATTTTTGCAGGGGCTGCTGTCCAAGCTGCCGTTTCAGATCGTAGCGCCGGACCAGTCCCTTGTGGAGGGGATCGGCGATCATCTGCGTCAATGGCTGGAGACAGCGGCGCCGGATCTGGGCCTGCTGACGGAATTTGCCGCGGACAGGGCGAGGGACGTAACGTCCTTCGTTCTTGCGCTGGTGGTCTTTCTGCTGGCATCTTACTTTTTGTGTGCGGACTATCCCTATCTGCGTACCGGGTTCATCCAGCGGATGGGTGACGGTGCGCTGGGCCTGCTGGGTCAGATCAGACAGGCGGCGCTGGCGGCCTTCGGCGGATACCTGAAGGCCCAGATCCTGCTGACGGTGGGCGTGTTTTTTATCCTGCTGGGCGGCTTTCTCGTCACGGGACAAAGCTATGCGCTGCTGCTGGCGCTGGGGCTTGCGGTCCTTGACTTTATCCCCATCGTGGGAGCGGGCACGGTCATGATCCCCTGGGCCGTGATCGATCTGTTTGTGGGCAATTATTCCCGGGCTGCCGGTGTTGTGGTCATCTGGGGACTGGTGGCCGCCTTCCGGCGGGTGGCGGAGCCCAAGATCGTGGGTGACCAGACGGGACTGTCTCCCATCGTGTCTCTGCTGAGCATCTACGTGGGCATGCGGCTGGGGGGTGTTGCGGGTATGATCCTTGGTCCTATCGTGACGCTGATCGCCCTCAATCTTCTGGGGCTGGGTCTGCTGGACGGAGTGAAGCGTGATCTGCGGCTTGCGCTGGAGGACGTTGCGGCCATCCTGCGCGGCGACCGGATGAATTTATAATTCTGTCGAAATTCTTTCATTATTTAGACATAATTTGGCGGTATCCTTGACTGGAAAACAAGGCCGGCGGACAAACGCCGTGCCATAAAGGAGTGTATGCTATGTACTTCCCCGATAACGACCCCAATCGCCGGGAGGAGACAGTCTGGCAGGCTGAGACGCAGCAGGAACAGCAGCCCCGGAGGAAGAAGACCCGTGCCGGGCTGAAGATCACGGCGCTATGCCTGTGCTGTGCCCTGCTGGGCGGCGCTGCGGGACTGGGCGGAGCGGCCTGGCTGGTGTCTCAGGGCAAGCTGGGCGGCAGTGAGACCACAGTCTATCAGGGGGAAAGCCCTGCCGTGGTGGTGCAGGTGGCCAACCTGCCCTCTGAAAAAGTGCTGACCCCTGCGGAGGTCTATAAAACCAACGTGGGCTCCTGCGTGGGTATCACCGTGTCTACCACCACCAACGTCTTCGGCTACACCACCACCTCTGCGGCCACCGGTTCGGGCTTTGTGCTCACCACAGACGGCTATATCATTACCAACTACCACGTGATCGAGGAGGCGGCCAAGGACGCCTCGGTCCCCATTTCCGTCGCATTCCAGAATGGCGACAGCTATGATGCCAAGCTGGTGGGCGCAGAGAAGGATAACGACGTGGCCGTGCTGAAGATCCAGACTGATGGCCTGACCCCTGTGGTGCTGGGTGATTCGGACAGTCTGGTCATCGGGCAGGCGGTATACGCCATCGGCAACCCGCTGGGCGAGTTGACCTACACCCTCACCGACGGTCTGGTGTCCGCCCTTGACCGGGTGATCACCACGGGCAGCGGCAACGACGCCGCCAGCCTGAACATGCTCCAGACCAACTGTGCCATCAACTCCGGCAACTCCGGCGGCCCCCTGTTCAACGCTTACGGCGAGGTGGTGGGCATCACCACCGCAAAGGTATCGGGGGGTAATGCCTCCGCCACGGTGGAGGGCCTTGGCTTTGCCATCCCCATCAATGATGTAAAGGATATCATTCAGGACCTCATCGAGCATGGTTACGTCACCGGAAAGCCCCACATGGGCGTAACGGTGTCCAGCGTGACCGAGGCGGACGCCAAGCGCTACGGCTTGCCTGTGGGCGCCTATGTGGAGACGGTGGAAGAGGGCTCCTGCGCCCAGAAGGCCGGTCTGCAGGTGGGCGATATCATCACCTCCATGGACGATACCGTTATTACCACCCACTCCGCTCTGGTTGCCGCCAAGGCCACCTACCGGGCCGGCGATACCGTGACGCTGAAGATCGTGCGCGACCACGAGGAGATGGAACTGAAGATAACCTTTGACGAGGAGTTGCCCAGTCAGCAGACCCAGCCTCAGCAGCCCCAGTCCGACCCTGCCCAGAACGGACAGGGCGGAAACGGCGGCAGTTACGGCAACGGCTATGGCAATGGAGGTTCTTACCTCCCGTGGCCCTTTGACAGCATGTTCCCCTTCTGACAGAACGGAAAAAGCCCCGGGACATCCAATTCAGGATGTCCCGGGGTGATTTTTTGTTTATGTACCGGCGGACAGGTGCTCGATAAGGATCTTGGTGCCGATGGCGATGAGTACAAGACCGCCCACCAGCTGCGCCCGTTTCTGGAACAGACAGCCCAGATGCTTGCCCAGGATCCCGCCCAGAGCGGACAGGGCAAAGGCCACCGCGCCGATGACCATGCAGGCGGGCAGGATGCTCATATCCGGCATAAAGGCCATGGATACACCGGCGGCCATGGCATCGATGGAGGTGGCGATGGCCAGCACGCACAGCCTGCGGGGGGACAGGTCGGCAGCGCCCTCCTCGCAGCAGTCGCCGGCAAGGGAATCCCACACCATCTTTCCGCCGATGAAAGCCAGCAGACCAAAGGCGATAAAGTGGTCGATGGCCACGATATATTGACTCAGACTGGTGGCCAGCAGCCATCCGGCCAGCGGCATGGCAAACTGGAAAGAGCCGAACCAGATGCCCATCTTGACTGCGTCCCGCTTGCGAAAACCGGGCACGGCGATGGCGGAGGAGGTGGACACGGCAAAGGCGTCCAGAGCGAGACTGACAGCGATGAGGAAAATTGATATCAAAAGGTTCACCTGCTTTTTAAAATTGAATCAGGGGGCAAGTTGCTTTTTCAGACCCTGACGGAAAGCCTCCAGCGTTTCCGGGGTCTCGTCCAGCCAGTAGGTACGGGCGGGGGTGCCGCCGTTGGCGTCGTCAAAGTCGGCAAAGCTGAACCACACGGCGATGCGGATGTTGGGGTAGTCCCCAATGTGCTCAAACATGTTCTCGATCCACGACACCTTGTCGCCGCCAATGCCGCTGGAGGCAAATTCGGTGATGATCCAGGGGAAGGAGGCGAAGTGGGGGTGATATTCCTCCCAGATCTGGTCGTAGATGTCCTCGAACTCGCGCCATTCCTCCGCCCACTGGGTGTAGTAGGTGCCGTTGTTATAGCCGGTGACGCCGATCATCTGCACGTACTCGTTGCCGGGGTAATAGGCAAGGGAGTTGTTCCAGTTGGAGGGAGGTGCCTGCCGGTCGTGGGGGTTGAAGATCCAGATGCAGTTATCCACGCCTTCCTCCTGGAAAATACGGAAGATGCGCTGCCACACTGCGGTGAAGATGGCCGGGTCGGCCATGTTGACCACGCCGCCGTAGCTGGTCCAGTCAGAATTCATCTCGTTGTTCAGACGGAACAGGAAGGGGTGGCCGAAGTCGGCGGCCGCCCGGGCCCATGCCCGCAATTCTTCGTCCATGTTGCCCCGATAGATCTCCAGCAGAGGGGACTTGGCAAACATGTCTGTGTTGTTGTTGTCGGTCAGCTGCAGGGTCAGCTCCACCAGACGTCCCGCCTCGTAATTTTCCTGCATCACGGCGGCGGGGAATTCGTGGGTGGGGAAGTGGCGGTAATAGAGGACAACCGGGAAGGTGTAGTCCAGTTCCTGCTCCAGCTCGGCCAGTTCTCCGTCAAAGCCGTTGACGTAGAAGTCCTGCAGGAAAATGCCCCACTGGAGGGGGATGATTTTGTCGGCGCTGACGAAGGAGAGATACTGCTTGGCTGTTTCCGGTGACCAGTTGGCCTCCGGCAGCTCCAGTTCATAGTTTGTGCGGTAGACGGCCGTGCCCACGGGGTCAAAGATGCGGGTGTTTTTGGCCAGTTCCAACAGTTTGTTCCGGGTGGCGGTGTCTTCCTTCTGATAGCGGAACATGACCCGCAGATACTCCCGGCTGGGGGTGAAGTAGTTGACATACAGGTAGCCGTCATACAGGTTGTCCGCCAATCCGTCTACCTGCGCCTCCACGAAGTAGGCGTTGACAAGGTCGTCCGTCCAGCTGGTGGTGGTCACGCCGTTGTTCTGCTGCCAGCCCTCGTCCAGCAGGAAGCGGTACTCGTAGTGGTAGACGTAGTTTTCCACCGTATAGTCCTCGAAGAACCAGGGCAGGAAGGTGGACAGCTCGAAGGTGATGACATCCTTGATGCTCTGGTAGTCGGCCTTCTCCCGGGAGACGGTCATGTCGAAGTGCTCGCCCTTGCCTGTGGTGAAAAGGGGGGACAGGTCAAAGTCAAACTCCGTGCCCGCGGGGAAGTCCATCTGATAGCCGTCGGTATAGTTCACAAGGCGGGTGATGCTTCCGTCCTCGTACACCCGCTTGCAGTCCTCGTCCGTGTCCGGGTCGGCATCCTCGTCCACCCGGCCATCTTCATAGTATGTGACCTGCCGGGAGTCGGAAAGGCCCGCAGTTTCCAGTCGTATGTTTTCGGTGGTCATACCAAGCACCTCGTACTTGACCCAGCGCTTCACGGGCAGAACATAGGGGTTCTGGGAGGAGACGAACTCCCACACACAGGCGGCAACGCCGAGTGCGATGAGAGTGAGCAGGATTTTCAGCCACAGGGGCTTGGTCTTTTTCATAGCGAAACCTCCGTCAGGGTGTAGTTTTCGGATAGGTAAAAAAGGCGGTGCCCGCATCCACATTCCAAAGGGCGTAACAGTTGAGGGTTTCCGGCGGGGTGGCCTCGTAACGGCCCGGCCACCAGCTGAGCAGCTCTTCGTCCAGACCGAAAATGGGGGCGGTGGGGGTGTAGAGGACAAAGGCGCGGGACATCTTGCCGTCGGTATAATCATTATAAAGACCGTAAGGGCCGGCGACGACATGGAGGATGCCGTCCTCGATCCACTCCTCGCCGGCCGGGCGGTCGGAGGTGACCTCCTCCAACGTCAGGGGATAGGAGTGGATGTCCAGCTTTTCGGACAGGGAGAAGCGTCCGGTGAAGGAGCAGAGGTAGACCGTACCCTTGGGGTGGTCTTTGCCCGTTTCGCCCATATTGGCGTCGGAAAACCGCCCTTCAAAGCTGCCGTCCTCGTTCAGGGTCAGCACCGTGCGCCACGCGCCTGCGCCGCTGGAAAAGATCAATTCCATGGGATAGTCCGCCTCGGGCAGAGCGGGGGCGGAGGGGCGGGCACAGCCGGCGGGGAGCAGCAGGAAGCAAAGGGCTGTCAAAATAAGAGCGGCAATGCGTTTCATGCAGGCGGCCTCCTGTCTTTCTGTTGATAATGTATTATACCAAGTTGTGTGGCGAAAGACAAGGGACTTGCATCGTTGGGCGGGATAAGGTAAACTGGTGGAAAGAAACGAGGTGGGAGCATGAACCACAAGGAGTATATGCGCCGGGCCATGGAACTGGCGGCGCAGGCGGCCAAGGCCGGTGACGTGCCTGTAGGCTGTGTCATCGTGAAAGACGGGCGGATCGTGGGCGAGGGCCGCAACCGCCGGGAGGAACACGGCGACGCCACCGCCCATGCGGAGCTGGAGGCCATCCGGGACGCATGCGCACGGCTGGGCAGCTGGCGGCTGCACGAGTGCACCATGTACGTGACCCTTGAGCCCTGTCCCATGTGTGCGGGGGGCATCATCAACTCCCGCATCCACACGGTGCGCTACGGAGCAAAGGACGACAAGGCAGGCGCCTGCGGCTCGGTGCTCAACCTGTTCGAGGAGCGGTTCAACCACCGACCCCGGCTGTACGGACACCTGCTGGAGGAGGAGTGTGCCGACCAGCTGCAGGCGTTTTTCCAGACCCTGCGCCAAGAGGAATGATACATTTATATATTGTCATACCGGGACGGCCTTCGTCCCGGTATATTTTTTGCCCACAACGGAACAATAGAGCCAAGAGGTGGTACGTGTTGGCTATCTTTGACCGTGAGCAGGGGCATCCCCATCCCCGGAAAGAGCCCCGCTGGACCCAACCCCTGACGCCCGACGGGCTGCAGGAGGCATACCGGGACTGCGTGGACTTTAAGCGCAGGGAGGTCTGGGTGGGGGGCGACCCGGAAAAGACGCTGACCCTGTGCTATGTGGAGGGCATGGTGCGCAACGAGCGGGTGAGTGACTATATCCTGCGGCCTCTGGCACAGGACGAGACGCTGGCTCGGGCAGAGCCGGAGCGCATGTTCGCCATGATGAAAAACGGGGCTCTTTACAACCTGTACGCGCAGGAGCGCACTACCACCGATCAGGTCATGTCCGATCTGGCCATTGGCAGCTGCGTCATATTTTTCCCCGGCCGCAGTCAGGTGCTGACTTTCTTCACCGGCACCGAGGAAAAGCGCTCCATCGGTCAGCCGGAAAACGAACCCTCCATCAAGGGGGCCCGGGACTCCTTTGTGGAGAGCCTGCGCACCAATACCGCCATGGTTCGCCGCCGGGTGCGTGTGCCGGAGCTGCGCATCCGGGAGCACATCGTTGGGCGGCAGACCCTGACTCCTGTGGATGTGCTGTGGATGGAGGGGGTCGCCGACCCGGATACGGTGGAGCGGGTAGAGGCACGCATTGACGCCATGGACATCGACGGCATTCAGACAACAGGTGATCTGGAGGAATATATCATTGACCGGCTGGACACGCCCTTTCCGCTGGTGGCCAGCACCCAGCGCCCCGACTGGTTCTGCGGAGGATTGCTGGCCGGCCGGGTGGGTGTACTGTGCGAGGGGCAGCCCATGGGCTGGCTTCTGCCCGGCACCATAGACCAGTTTTTCAAAACCAGTCAGGACAACACCGGCAACTGGCTCATGGCCACCGCCCTGCGGCTGCTGCGCTGGCTGTGCATGTTCATCACCCTGCTGCTGCCCGGGCTGTATGTGGCGGCGGTGACCTTTCACCCGGAGATGATTCCGGTCAAGCTGGCCATGTCCATCTCGGCGGCCAAGCAGGAGGTGCCCTTCCCGGCGCTGTTTGAAGTGCTCATCATGCTCATCGCCTTCGAGGTGCTGCAGGAGGCGGGGCTTCGCCTGCCCGGGCCCATCGGACAGACGGTGTCCATTCTGGGCGGTCTGGTGGTGGGCAGCGCGGCGGTGGAGGCGCGTATCGTGTCTCCTGCGGTGCTCATTGCCGTAGCCATTGCGGGTATCGCCGGCTATACCATGCCCTCACAGGACTTTGCCAATGCTCTGCGGCTGTGGCGGTTCGGACTGACGGTGCTGGCCAGCGTCGGTGGGCTGCTGGGGCTGGTGCTGGGGGTGGCGGCGCTGGTGCGCCATCTGGCGGGGCTGGAGTCCTTCGGTGTGCCCTACCTCAGTCCTTTTGTCACAGGTGAGCAGGTGGGCGGCGTGGTGCGTGCGCCCCTGCCCTTTGAAAAGTGGCGGCGCGGCGTGCCGCCGGAACGCAATCGGAGGAATCAGAAATGAAAAGACTGGCGGCGTGGACCCTGCTTCTGAGCCTGCTGTCCGGCTGCGGCAGGGCGGCCCTGCCCTATGCCCGGGAGATGGGGGATATGGCGCTGCTGCGCACCATGGGACTGGATGTGGCCCAGAACGGCGTGGAACTGACCGTATCCACGGCCAAGCAAAGCGGCCGGCCGGCCCTTGCGCTTTCGGCGACCGGCCCCTCCGTGGCATACGCGGCGCAGGCGGTGCAGAGTCTGGGGGACAGCTATGTTTTTTACGGGCACGTTGACCAGATGCTTCTGGGAGAGGAGCTTGCGGCCCGGGGTGTTGGCCCGGCGCTGGATCATCTGGCCCGGGAGCCCCAGCTTGGGTTGGGTGTGGACCTGTGGGTGGTGCAGGGGGGGCGTGCATCCGACGCCGTCTTTGCCGGAGGTGACGAGGGCGTGCCGGCCAGACTTGACCAGCTTGAGGTTGATGCCGGGCTGGGAGCGGCAAATATCGGCTGCACGGCACTGCGGCTTATGAGCGTTCTTGCCCGGGGTGCAAGCACCTGTATCCCGGCGCTGATTCTTGCCCCGGCCCGGGAGGGGGACGGGGGACAGGGCGGAGAACAGACTCTGCTTCCCGGCGGCTATGCCGTGATACGGGAGGGAAAGCTGGTCTGCTTTCTTCAGGGGGACGAAGCGCTGGGCGTGGAACTGCTTCAAGAGCAGGTGGGCGGCCATATCGTGGACATTGACCTGAGCGGCGGTCCGCGGGTCAGCCTGCGGGTGGAAAAGTCCGATGTAAGCTGCGAGCCCGTCTTTCAGGACGGAGAACTGACGGGGCTGAACATAACGTGCGCCCTGTCCGCCCGGGTGGCACAGACGGAGCGCACCCTCAGTCCGGGGCAGCTTCAGGAGGTCACGCGGGCCTTTGAATTGCTGGAGGGGGAGCGCATGGTGGCGGCGCTGGAGCGTTCCCAGTACTGGGATGCGGATTTTCTGGGGCTGGAATATTGGGCACAGCAGAGCAGTCCGTCCCGCAAGGTGGATATTGAGCGGGTCTGGCGGGAGTCGTTCCGCGGCCTGACCATACAGGTGGAGGTCCGGGGTTATGTAGAGCGGTCGGCGGGTATGATGGATGAAGGAGTGGAACATGGAAAGACACCGGGATAACATCTGCGTAAGTCAGTTGGCGGCGGTGGTGTGGGTGTCGGTGCTGGCTGCCGCTGTAGGCGTCCTGCCCGGCGTGACCGCACGCAGGGGCGGCATGGCCGGCTGGTTGGCGCCTTTGCTGGCTGCACCTGCCCTGCTGGCGGCCAGCTGGCTGCTCTGGAGAGTTACCGGGCGGGGAGCGCGGGGACTTGCTGATGCCTTCTGCGGGCTTCTTGGGGACGTGGGCGGCCGGCTGCTTACCATTATATATATAATGTGGGCGCTGCTGGTGGGCGCAGCCCGGCTGCGCCTGAGCGGGCAGCGGCTTTTGGTCACAGCCCGGCGGGACGGCGGCCTGTGGCTCTTTCTTCTGGTCATCGCATTTATGGTGGGGTGGATAGCTTGGGGGAAGCTGGCCGCCTTTGCCAGAACGGCGGTGCTGTTTCGCCGGGGGCTGCTGCTGATCTTGGGGGGTGTCGTTGTGCTGACGGTGTTCCAGATCCGAAAGGAAAATCTGCTGCCTCTGTGGCTGGGGGATCTTGTTTCGGCCGGGGAGGCCGCTGTTCCCGCGCTGGGCGTGCTCTGCGTGGGGGTGTACGGCGCGTTCCTGCTGGACGGCGTAAGCGGTGTCAAAGGCGACGGAGGACGCTGGGCGGCGCATGCCCTGGGCTTCTGCGCTCTGCTGGCCCTGTTCCTGCTGACCATTCTGGGCAATCTGGGCAGTGTCCTGACGGCACGGTTGGAGGAGCCTTTCATCACCCTGTCCAAAAATGTGGGGGTGGAGGGTGCGTTTCAAAGAGTGGAGAGTCTGGTGTCTGCCCTTTGGCTGCTGGCGGACCTGACGCTGCTGACCCTGCTGACCTGGGCGTGCCGCCGGGGGCTGGACGTAGTCTGGCCCGTCTTGGGAGGCACGCGGGGCGTGGCTGTCGCCGTTGGGGCCATCCTGGTGGGAGCTTGTACGATCTTTCGGGACGCTGCCGCAGCCCAATATTTTGAGCAGAGCACCGCCCTTTTAGGCAATCTGGTGCTGGGGCTGCTGGTGCCTGCGGTCTTGTTTGCTGTGGTGAAAGTTAGAAAAGAGTGAGACGCAAGAGCATATCTTGTGGCAAAAGCGGGAGCAAAAAGGCAGATATAGACCTCCGAAAAAAGTTGCGAAAAAACTAAAAAAAGGTGTTGACAAAGGGGTGTGGGAGGTGGTAATATAAGCGAGCGCCTGAGCGAGGGGCGAAAACGGGCGGGGCCGGGAAACGGGCCTGAGCGTTAGAGCCGCAAGGGAAAGGGCGTATACCGCAGGAGGCTGTTGAGACCTGAAATCAAAGAAATTTGAA
>JAGAMC010000002.1 GCA_017624915.1 Oscillospiraceae bacterium
GATATCGATTTGCTTACTAATAAGAATGCAAAGTGGACAGTATACTATTTCAAGGAAGATGAGAGAGATCCGGTTTGGTCTCGTTTGCTAGACTGTGGAATAGATGCTGCTCGAATTGAGATGGTACCGTCTAACACTTTTTATGATATTAAGTGACTTTCCTCGCAATATCTGTGGCCGCTCAGGCTGCCATCGCCAATCCCCGCGGCTGATTTGCAATAAACTGAACGCCCCCGGTTCCGACTGGAACCGGGGGCGTTTTGTGCCGCCGGATGCTCACAGGTAGAAGCGGTGGCAGCCGATGGTGGTGTAATAAGTACGGTTGTTGACGATCCACGTGCCCGGAGAGAGGGCCGGAGCGAAGAAATACATGCAGTTCCCAACCACCTGCGCCCCCTCCAAGCACAGCTTGGCTGCGATGACGGACAGATAATAGGGGTCATGGTAGATGGTCCCGTTTTCTACGGGCTCAAACTGCCCCGGCTGGAAGATGACGTCGTACAGGCTGTTGGGAAAGATGGGGCTGTCCAGACGGTTCAGCACCACGTTACCCACGGCGATCTGCCCCAGCAGCGGTTCGCCCTGGCTCTCTGCCGAGATGACCCGGGACAGCCAGTACAGGGTATCGGTGTCGTAGTAGCTGCTGCCGTCCTGCGGCATCTGTCCGCCGCCGGTGATATGAACAGTCTGTGTGCTGTTGTCCCAGCTGACCTGTGCGCCGTAGACGGCAGCGGCAGTGCGGGCGGGGATCATGGTGCGGCCATTAACGAGGCGCACGCTGCCGGGGACATAGAATACGCGGCCGTTGGCTTCTACCCACTGAGCACCCGGCTGGGCGGAGAGGGACAGGTTTTTTGCTGTGACGCGGGCGGCCGTGCCGTCCCAGGCTACCTCACAGCCCCCCATGCTTCGGGAAAAGGCGGCCAGCGGGACATAGGCGGTGCCGTCGTCAATAAACGAAGCCACGTCGCCGGATAGGGGCGTGCCATTGAGGTACACGTCCACACTTTGGTGTGCAGCCCGTCCGGGCATGACCATACCGGCGGCTAAGATCAAAGCGCATACAGCCCAGGCTGTTCGCTGGAAAAGACATGGTTTCACGAGATCGCCTCCTTTTGGTTTGTAACCGGATTGTAACCTTTTTGGGGGCGGAGGGGCAAGCTGTAAATACTGGAAAAAGGCGGAAACAGTTGGCATGCAAAGGAAAACGCACCTGCTCAGGCAGGTGCGTTTTGGCGTTTATTTTTGCGTGCGGTAGAAGGACGGGGACAGGATGCGGAAAATGGACGAGCCCAGAAGCGCGCCCAGCGCCAGCGCACCGGCGATGCCGAAGGTGCGCACCAGCGCGGCCAGAAACAGGGCGGTGTCGCCCTGCACGCAGCAGCGCATGGCCTCGTAAATACCGCCGCCGGGGACAAGGGGCAGAAGGGCGATGATAAGGTAGCTGGTCACGGGACAGCGGCGGACCCGGGCCATGATCTCGGAATACACGGTGATGGCAATGGCGGCCAGCAGAAAACGCAGGATCTCGCTTCCGGTGGCGAAGACAGCCAGCAGATATACCAGCCAGCCCAGCGCGCCGCCGCCGCCGCAGATGATCATGCCGGGACCGTGGATGTTAAAGACGAAGCAAAAGCCGATACAGGCAAAGAAAGAGGAGATACAGGGGAGTACCCAGTCGATCAGAAATTCCATTCTCTGTCCACCTCCTTACAGCAGCGTGCCCAGAGCCAGTGCAGCACCGGTGCCCAGGGCGATGGCAGTTGCGGTCAGGACGGACTCGGTGGTGTGCGACAGACCGGAAATAAGGTCGCCGGCCATGATCTCCCGCATGGCGGTGGTGAGTGCCACGCCGGGAACCAGCAGCATCAGCGCGCCGATGGTGATGGTGTCGGCACTGTGACCAAGGCCGCTCAGCACCAGCAGCTGTGCCAGCAGAGAGGACAGGGCGGCGGACAGCAGGGTGCGGAAGAAGGCGTTGGACCCTGCAATGGGCGTCAGGAAACGGGTGGACAGACCGATCAGCAGGCCGCACAGACAGCCGCACACAAAATCCATGACGGAGCCGCCGAAGAAGAGGGTGAAAAAGCCGCCGGTGATGGCGTGGCCGAAAAGCACGGCGGCGTTGCTGTACCGGGGACGTGTGACGATGAGATCGTCCAGCAGCTGCAGGGCCTGCTCCGGCGGGGGGACCTCCCTGCACAGACGGCGGCAAAGGGCGTTGCACTGCTCCAGATGATCCAGATCGATGCCGTGGGCAGGGATGCGGCACAGACGGGTGATGGGCTGCCCCTGTGCGGGAGTCAGAGAGACGATCAGGCAGCTGGGAATGGCAAAAACATGGGCCTCGGGTACGCCGTAGGCCTGGGTCAGGCGGTGGATGGAGTCCTCCACACGGTAGATCTCACCGCCGCTTTCCATCAACTGGCGTCCGAATTTTGAGCAAAAGGCTGCCAGCGCATTGAGATCCATAGCTGAACCTCCTGTCCGTGATCTGCGCCTGCGAAGGCGCGAATTTGGAAATGATGTATCATTATACACCCTTTTTTCGGCAAAGAAAAGACGCAAAGGGGTTTCGGGGCGGAAAATGAAGTTGGAGAAGGAATGTGCCCCGATCGGTTTAAAATATACCGGGAAGGTTGCAAGTTGACGGATAATCATGTAAAATAAACTGAATGATTATGTGCGCCCGGCACAGGAAAACGGATGAGGTGTGTTCATGAGCGAAAAGGGGAACAACGCAACAAAAACCATCAGCATCGTCATGGTCATCACTCTGCTGGGCAAGGTGCTGGGTCTGGTGCGCGACCGGCTTCTGGCCGTGAACTACGGCACGGGGATGCAGGCCAACGCCTTCTACACCGCCAGCCGAATCCCCCGGGTGTTTTTCGACGCGGTGTTTGCCTCGGCCATTGCCGCCTGCTTTATCCCCGTGTTCAGTGAGTACCTGACGAAGCAGGGCAGAGAAAAGGCGTTCCGGTTTGCGGGCAGCTTCCTGACGGTGATGGCGGCGCTGACCGCCGTGCTGTCTGTGGCCGGCATGGCCTTTGCCGGACCGCTGGTGGAGCTGTTTGCGGACGGGTATGATGCCCAGACCGCCCGGCTTGCCGAGGAGTTGACACGCATTATGTTCCCCACGGTGCTGTTCACCGGTGTGGCGTTCTCCTTCGTGGGCATCCTCCAGTCCCTGGACGAGTTCAATATCCCCGCCCTCATCAGCACGGTCTCCAATCTGGTCATCATCGGTTATTACTTCACGCTTAATGAGAAGTTTGGCATCTATGGACTTGCCGTGGCGTTCCTGCTGGGGTGGCTGCTGCAGGCGGTGGTTCAGCTGCCCGCCCTGAGGAAACGGGGCTTTCGCTACTATCCCGGCTTTGACTGGCGCAGCGAGGGCATGAAAAAGGTGTTCGCCCTTATGCTTCCTGTGATGGTGTCCACCTGGGTGCAGCCCATCAATCTGACCATCAATTCCAAGTTCGGCTCCCGCCTGTACGGCGGGGCGGGCGTGTCGGCCATCGAGATCTCCACCAACCTGTATCTGATCATCGCCGGCGTGTTTGTGCTGTCGGTGACCAACGTGATGTTTCCCAAGCTGTCCCGGCAGAATGCCCGGGGGGAGGGGGAGGCCTTTCGGGACACCCTGTGCCAGACCGTCCACTCCACCCTGTTTTTTGTGCTGCCCATGTGCGCCGGACTGATGGCCCTGTCCCGTCCGCTGGTCTCCTTCATCTACGGCGGCGGACTGTTTGACACTTTCTCCGTGGACATTACGGCCCAGGGGCTGGTGTGGGTGTCTCTGGGCATGGCGGGCTACGCCGTGCAGAACATCCTCAGCCGGGCCTACTTTGCCCGCCAGGATGGACGCACCCCGCTGCTTGCCGGGGCGGTGTCCATCGGGGTGAACATTGTGCTGTGCATGGTGCTGGTCCGGCCAATGCAGGTGGCCGGTCTGGCCATTGCCTCGGCAGTGTCCTCCACCGTATACGCGGTACTGCTGCTGCTTCCTTTGGAGAAGAAGGGAGAGCGGGTGTTTACGGCGGCGTTCTGGCTGGACATGCTTAAAATGGTTCTGGCGGTTTCCCTTATGGCGCTGGCTGTCCGCGGCCTGATGGGCCTGCTGGACGGCATCCTGCCCGGGGATAAGCTGGGCGAGCTGCTGCTTCTGGGCGGCGGAGCCGCAGTGGGCGTTGGCGTATATTTTCTGGCCGCTGCCCTGCTGGGCATTTCCGAGGCGGCGATGATCAAGAACATGGCAAAACGCATGCTGAAACGAGGTTGAAGTTTATGCAGCGAGTGAATGATATCCTGCGCGCCAGCATCCTGTGGCGCGCCCTGATGGCGGTCAGCCAATGGGTGGGAGAGCAGTGGGCCAACAGCCGTGCGGTGCAGGCCTTCCTCGCCCCCTCCGACCGCAGCCGGGGCGCTTCCGACAGCAGCATATTTGCCCGGCTGTGGAAGTGGTTCCACCACCTTTTGTGCCTGCTGTATGAAAAGCTGCGTCTGGACAAGCTGTTTGGAGACAGTATTTTTTCTCAGCTATGGCTGTGGTGCGCCCTGACCGTGGCGCTGGCGCCCCTGCTGCCCACCATGGTGACCGCGGGACTTGGTCTGGTGTGCGTGTGCTCCCTGCTGCTGGGTTTTGCCCGTCGGCGCAGCCGTCAGCTGGTCTTTACCCCCATTAATAAATACATCATGCTCTATGCGGTGGTATACGCCGCGGGTACGGTCACATCCGTTGCCCCGGCAGACAGCCTGCCGGTGGGACTGCTGACGGTGTTTTTCACCCTGTTTGCCCTTGTGCCCGTCAACGCTGTGGACAGCCGGGAGCGGCTGGAACGGCTGGTGCGGCTGATGGTGCTGGCCGGGGCGCTGGTCTCTCTGTACGGCATGTACCAGTTTGTGTTCCGCACCGGCTATCAGTCCGATGCGTGGGTGGACAACTCCATGTTTTCCGGCATCAGCTTCCGGGTTGCCTCTACCTTTGAAAACCCCAATATGCTGGGTCAGTATCTGGTGCTGATGATCCCTCTGGGCGGGGCCTGCCTGCTCAACGATATCCGGGACAGGAAGAAGCGCTGGCTGTGGCTTGGGTGCTGCGGCGTGATGTGCATCTGCATGCTGATGACCTTTTCCCGGGGCGGCT
This sequence comes from Oscillospiraceae bacterium, assembly GCA_017624915.1. GTDB lineage: Bacteria > Bacillota > Clostridia > Oscillospirales > Oscillospiraceae > Lawsonibacter. The sequence continues at coordinate 5,147 of JAGAMC010000002.1, forward strand.
GGCTGGCACTGCTGTGCGCGGGGCTGGTGTTCTTTGTACTCATCAACCCCAGACTGCTTATGGCTGCCCCCTTTGGGCTGGTGGCCCTGTACTTTGTCCTGCCGGACACCATCATCCAGCGCTTTACCAGCATCGGCAACCTTGCCGACCACTCCACCTCCTACCGGGTGTCCATCTGGATGGGCTCCCTGCGCATGCTGAAGGATTACTGGCTGTGCGGTGTGGGCCCGGGTCAAACGGCCTTCAACACCGTGTATCCCACCTACAGCTATGACGCGATCGTCACCCCCCACTCCCACAATCTGCTGCTGCAGATCACGTCTGACGCGGGCATCTGCGCGCTGATCATATTCTGCGTGATCCTGTGGTGCTTCTTCCGCTGGCTGTGCGCTGCCCTGCACCGGGAAAAGGACTCCAGAGGAAAACTGCTCCAGATCGCCTTTGTTTCCGGCGCGGCCGGCTTTATGGTGCAGGCCATGACGGACTATTCCTTCTATAACTACCGGGTCATGTTCCTGTTCTGGGTGTATCTGGCCCTTGGTATGACGGCTGCCCGGTGGAGCGGGCTGAACGGGGAGGAAGAACCATGATCAAAGTGCTCAATATCATCAGCGACAGCAACATCGGCGGAGCCGGCAGGGTGCTGCTCAATTATATGAGCAGTGCTGACCGAACCCAATTTGATGTGGGCGTGGCCCTTCCCCGGGGCAGTCTGCTCAAGGCTCCTCTGGAGGAGCTGGGCACCACGGTGTATGAAGTGGAGGGCCTTGCAGAGCGTTCCTACCACAAGGAGGACGTGAAGAAACTGATGGCCCTGATCAAAAAGGTGGATCCGGACATCGTCCACACCCACGGGGCATTGTCCGGCCGGATCGCCGGGCGCAGATGCGGAAAAAACGTCATTTACACCCGCCACTCGGCGTTCCCCGTTCCCGCCAAGCTGAAATACCCTCCCGGGCGCTGGGTGAACAAATGGCTCAACGAGTATTACTCTGACCACATCATCGCCGTCAGCCCCGCTGCGGCAGAAAACCTTACAGACGCGGGCATCTCGCCCAAACGCATTACCACCATGATGAACGGTGTCACCCCCGTGCAGCGCAGGTCGGATGCGGAATGTGCAGTCCTGCGTGAGCGCTGGGGGATCCGGGACGGCCGGTTCGTGCTGGGCATTCTGGCCCGCATCGAGCCCTATAAGGGCCATGTGCATATCCTCGAGGCGGTGAAGATGCTCACCGATCAGGGCCGTGACCTGCAGCTGCTCATTGCGGGGACGGGGGACTTCGAGCCGGAACTGAAGCGGCAGACGCAGCAGCTTGGTCTGGAGGACCGGGTGGCATTTCTGGGATTCCAGAGCGATGTGGCAGGATTTTTGTCCGTGCTCGACCTGCAGCTCAATGCCTCCTACGGGACGGAGACGTCCAGCCTGTCCATTCTGGAGGGACTGAGTATGGGGTTGCCCGCGGTGGTCAGCACTTACGGGGGAAACCCGTGGCTCATCGACGATGGGGAGGACGGTCTGCTGTTTGAAAACCGCAGCAGCGCGGACCTTGCCCGCTGTATCGCCCGAATCATGGACGAGCCGGACACCCTGCAGCGTATGCAGAAGCGGGCCGGGGAAATATTCAACCAGCGTTTCACAGCGAAGATTTTTGCGCAGAATGTAGAGAAGGTATACCATACTGTGATGGAGGGCAAAGGCCATGAGTGAGAAAAAGAGAATCAAGTGGAAGCTGAACCTGTTTGACATCGGACTGATCGTGGCGGCCGTGGCGGTCGTGGCAGTGATCGCTGCCATGAAGCTGGCTGACAAGCCGGCCCCCGCCGATCCCAACACCGGCGTGCCCGCCGGCCGGATCGCCGTGAACTATGTGGTGGAGCTGGAACAGCTTCATGAGCAGACCGCCCGGATGGCGGCCGTGGGAGACCAACTGTACGAGCGCACCAAGCGTGAAGGCATGGGCGTGGTGCAGGAGGTGGAAGTGCAGGAGGCAACCACTCTGACCAAAAACGAGCTGGAAGGTACGTTCCAGTTTGTGACGGTGCCCGAGCGCTACAACGTACTGATGAAGGTGTCCGCCCAGGGCACGGAAAACGACGGCGCCATCACGCTGGACAGCGGGCTTGAGGTGCGTGCCGGCACCTCTGTGCGGGTGCTGGGCCCCGGCTATTACGGTGCGGGTTATATCATTTCTGTTGAGAGAGGGTGAGCCGGATGAAAAAGCTCATTGACGAAAACGGCCGTCTGTTCGGATATGTCAGCGTGATCGACGTGCTGGTCGTCGCCGTTGCGCTGGTGCTGGCAGCAGCCCTGTACACCAGAAACACGGCCCTGCCCATTGCCAGCGCGGCAGACCCCATGGACGACATTACCTATCAGGTGGTGATCACCAATATGCCCGCCGGCCGGCTGGAAAGCCTGAAAGAGGGCGACAAGCTGTACGAGAAAGAGACCTTTGGCTGGGTGGGTGAGATCACCGATATTGAGACGGAGGACTGTGTGATCTCCATGCTCAAGGCCGATGGAACTTACGTCATGGCCCCAGTGGACAGCCGGTACAATGTGACCCTGACCGTTAACGCAAAGGCTATGAAGGACGAGCGGGGACACTTTTATATCAACCGCAGTACGCTGGTGGCTGTGGGCTGGAGCATGGACTTCTATACCAAGACCAGCCTGTTCAGCGGCACCATCCTGGAGATCGCGTGATGGGCTATAAGATCCTTATGGCCACCATGGGGCTGGACATCGGCGGAGCGGAGACCCATATCGTGGAGCTTGCCAAGCAGCTCAAGGTGATGGGCCACGACGTGGCGGTCATATCCAATGGCGGCGTCTATGTCCCGGAGATCGAGGCGGCGGGCATCCGCCACTATGCCGCGCCTCTGCATCGGCGCAGCGTGGGGTGTATGCTTCGCTCCCTGAAGATCCTTCGGCGGGTCATCCGGCAGGAAAAACCGGACCTTGTCCATGCCCATGCCCGAATCCCGGGCTTTTTGTGCGGCATCCTGCATAGGCGTATGAAATTCCCCTTTGTTACCACGGCCCACTGGGTGTTCCAGACCGGCGGCGGTCTGCGCCATCTGACTGACTGGGGTCAGCGCACTGTGGCCGTGTCGGATGATATCAAAGCCTATCTCATTCGGGAATACGGCATTCCCGCTGAGCATATTTCCGTGACCATCAACGGTATCGATACCGAAAAATTCTCCCCTGAGGTGTCCGGGGAGCGGGTGCTGCGGGAGTTCGGGCTGGACCCGGAAAAGCCCGTAGTGTCCTATGTCAGCCGCATGGATGAGGACCGTGCGCTGGTGGCCCGGCAGCTGATTGAGATCGCTCCCGAGCTTGACCGGCAGGTACCCGGTGTGCAGCTGCTCATCGCCGGCGGCGGCAATGTGTTTGATCAGCTCAAGTCCATGGCCGATCAGGTCAACGAGAAGCTGGGGCGCAGAATGATCGCCATGACCGGTCCGCGCACCGATATCAACGAGATCGTGGCGGCGGGCGACATGTTCGTGGGCGTGTCCCGGGCTGCACTGGAGGCCATGGCGGCGGCAAAACCTGTCATTGTGGCGGGCAACGAGGGGTATCAGGGCCTGTTCGGGCCGGACAAGCTGGAGGAGGCCCGGCTGGGCAACTTCTGCTGCCGCGGTCTGGAGCTGTCCGAGCCTCAGCGTCTGCTGCGGGATGTGGTGCAGACGCTCCAACTGCCCGGGGACCGGGCGCAGGGACTGGGTGCCTACGGACGGCAGGTCATCTTTGACTGCTACTCTGTGCGGCGCATGGCCCAGGACTGTCTGGATGCCTATGATCAGGTGTGCCGGGCCAAATACCGCGTGCTGATGAGCGGTTACTACGGCTTTGCAAACGCGGGAGATGACGCCATTCTTCAGTCCATCCACGAGAGCCTGTGCGCAGCCAGTAAAGAGCTCGAGGTCACCGTCCTGTCCAACGCGCCGGAGCAGACCAGCGCAAGATACGGATTGAATGCCGTGCCCCGGTTCAACCTGCCCGGCGTGTGGCGGGCGGTGGGCCGGTGCGATGTGCTGCTGTCCGGCGGCGGCAGCCTGCTGCAGGACCGCACCTCCACCCGTTCGCTCTTGTATTACCTGTCTGTGATGACCATGGCCCGGCTGCGGGGCAAGAAGGTCATGCTGTACGCCAACGGCATCGGCCCGGTGACCAAAGCGGCCAACCGCAGACGGGTCAGACGGGCGGTGGAACAGGCGGACCTTGTCACCCTGCGTGACCACAGCTCGGAAAAGGAACTGCGCCGGATGGGCGTGACCCGCAGTGACATCCATATCACGGCCGACCCCGTGTTTACCATGGAGCCGGCCGGTCAGGCGCGGGTGGATGAGATCCTGAGAGCCGCTGGAATGGAACAGGGGCAGCCCCTTGCTGCCATCTCGGTGCGCAGCTGGCGGGGGACGGGAGACTTTCCGGAGAAGCTGGCCCGGGTGTGCGACCACCTGTACGAAGCATATGGTCTGACCAGTCTGTTTGTCCTTATGCAGCCTGAACATGACCGGGACATCAGCCGGCAGGTGCAGGCCGCCATGAAGAGCCCGTCTATTTTGCTGGATCAGCCTCTGATCCCCTCGGAGATCATGGGCGTGATCGGCGCAGCCCGGCTGTGCCTTGCCATGCGGCTGCACACCCTGATTTTCGCCGCCCGCACAGCCGTGCCGCTGGTGGGCATGGTGTACGACCCCAAGGTGAGCAGCTATCTGGGGGAACTGGATATGCCCTGCGCCGGTGATGTGACCTGCTTCGACAGTCAGTATGCCATGGCGCAGATAGACGCGCTCATGGCGGACTACGAAAGCCGCCGCGGCGCACTGGAGGCCCGTTCAGCCCAGCTGAGCCGGGCGGCGGCGGAAAACGAACGCCTGCTGCTGGAACTGCTGAAGAAATGATACATGAAACCCCTGCTGCCCTGTGGCACGTAGCCCAAGGCAACAGGGGTTTTGTCAGCTTAGATGGAAGAAGTCGCGGGTTTTCGGGGAAATGTCCTTCAGTCCGCAGTAGGCCAGCATCTCGTATGCGTCAAGCCACTGCCGTTGCTCAGGGGTCAGCTGGGCGGGGTCGTCTGTGACCGTCCCGTCCGCACCCATGTACCCAGCCGTGGTGAGCACCGGAAGCTGTTCGTACAGGTCGGAGAGAAAGTGCATCCACCCTGTCATGGGCAGGCCCGCGATCTGTGCGGTGAGCACACCAAGGAAGTTGGAGCTCAGGCGCAGGCCCTGCCGCTCGGGGATGTCGTAGTTTGCCCACAGGAAAAAGGGGACGGCGTACTGCTGCAGAACCTCCTGCGCAGTGCGCTGGGACAGCGGCTTGCCGTAGAGCGCCTCATAAAAGGCATCGGAGAGGGAGGGCTGGTGGTCGCCGAAGAATACGATCAGGGTGGGTTCGTCCACCTGCTCATAGTGGCTGATCAGCTGCCGCAGGGCATCGTCACTGACCTTCATCAGGCAGAAATATTGCTTTGCCTTGGGGTCTGCGGTGCTCAGCTCAGCGGGGAGTGTAAAGTCCGAGGACAAGTTTTTCCAGCCCTGGGCGTACCCCGAGTGGTTCTGCATGGTCACGTTGAAGATGAATGTGGGCTGATCCTCTGCCCGTCCGGTCAGGTCGAAGAGCATCTCGTAGTCCGATATATCGGAGATATACCGGCGAACATAGTACGGGTCTTTGACATCCGTGTCGTAAAGCTGTGAGTCAAAGTCCAGATAGTCATACACGATGGGCCGATTCCAACCGCTGGAATAGTAGGGGTGGAAGGCGGTGGTCCGGTAACCGCAGCGGCCCAGCAGGGAGGACAGGGCGGGAGTATCCTCCTGCATATACAGCTGATAGGCCACGCAGTGGGGCGGCAGAAAGGAGTTGGAAAGCCCCGTCAGAAACTCAAACTCCGTACTGGCGGTGCCGCCTCCGGTGACGGGGGGATAGAGCCAGCCCTTTATGGTGTTTTCTTCCATGGAGTGCAGGAACGGGGTGGGGTCTTCAGACAGCTCCAGAGAATCGAAGACGGTCAGATCGGAAAAGGCCTCGTTCATCACCACAATGATGTTTGTGGGGCGGGTGACCGACTTGTTGGCGGGCACGGCGTCATATTGGGATATCAGTTCTGCCACGGCGTCCTCTGAGTACCCCGCCGGGCGTTCCACCGAGCTGTACCGCAGGGCGATGGTGAAATTGAAAAGAAAGCCGTTGGTCTGGGTGGCCCACTGCTGGGTGAAGATGTTCAGGGCGGGCAGCATGCCCGTGAAGAAGAATGCGTAAGTATAGGCTGCCATGGAAAGCCAGAGCAGGAGGGAGGCCGGGCGGGGCATGGGAGCGCGTTTTTTCTGAGGGGGACAGACGGCCAGCAGGAACAGGTAGGCAGTCAGCACGATCAGAGCCTGCTTTATATACAGGTCGGCGGTGAGACTGAAGCCGTCCAGCACGTTGGCGGCGGTGCGCCAGGCGCTGATGTCGGCGGGGAAAAGGATCCGTCCCCGGAACACAAGCACATAGTGGTTCACAAGACCGAACAAAAAGCACAGCACCACAGCCGTCACACTCGCCCGCCGAAGACGGCCCAGAACCAGCCGGCACAGGACAAAAATGATGTAGTACCAGATCATGTTGAACAGCAGCTGCCAGGGCTCGAAATCCTCTGTCAGCTGATTCTTGTTGAGAAACTCCACCGCTGCAAAGGCAAACCAGGGACCCAGCAGGAACACCAGACGGCTGAGCCATTTGGCAGGCTGCTCCCGGATGCTGCGCAGCAGGCGGGGAAAGGTGTCGCCATATAAAAGAGCCTTCATAATGCCTCCTGAATATGTATCTTCTACAAGAATACCTCTTTTTTCGCGCTTTTGGCAATAGGCTGGGGAAAAGGTTCACAAAATATTCGCTTCTATGATGCAGGACGGAAAAAGACGGCAGGCGTCGCACGATGAATATTGAAAAGAATATTCGTCGATTTATGCATAAAACCGTGAAAACAACCAACTAAAAGGGATAAAAAAGGGTAAAACAGGGCGGAATATGAATACTTATCTATTGACTGTGCATAAGAAAGGGAGTATACTCATACGGTACACCGAACGATGGGGCGTGCCCCATCCCTATGAAAAGGAGAGTTTTAACATGAAGAAGATTATCGCTCTGATCATGGCTATGGCCATGGTTCTGTGCCTGGCTGCCTGCGGCAGCAACGGAACCGCCGGTTCCGGTTCCGCTTCCGGCGATGTGTCCGGTGATCCTGCTGCCTACACCACCGTGGAAGCGGGCAAGCTGATCATGTCCACCAACGCCGAGTTCCCTCCCTACGAGATGAAGGCCGATGACGAGGGTGCGTACAAGGGCTTTGAGGGCATTGATGTGGAGATCGCCGTGGCCCTGGCCGACAAGCTGGGTCTGGAACTGGTCATTGACGACATGGGCTTTGACTCCGCCCTGCTGGCTGTGCAGGAGGGTCGTTCCGACATGGTTCTGGCCGGTCTGACCTACCGTGAGGATCGCGACGAGGTCATGGACTTCTCCACCAGCTACGCCACCGGCGTGCAGGTGGTCATCGTCAAGGAAGGCTCCGATGTGACCATGGACAATCTGGGCGAGAAGATGATCGGCTGCCAGATCGGCACCACCGGCTACATCTACGCCGGTGACTCTGTGGAGAACGGCGGTTACGGTGAGGATCATGTCCTGGGTTATGACAACGGCGCTCTGGCCGTGCAGGCCCTGATGAACGGCCAGATCGATGCCGTTATCATTGATAATGGTCCCGCTCAGGCTTATGTGAAAGCCAACCCCGGTCTGGCCATTCTGGAAGGCGAGTGGGTCACTGAGGACTACTGCCTGGCTGTTGACGAGGGCAATACCGCCCTGCTGGAGGCGCTGAACACCGCTCTGGAGAGCATGATCGCTGACGGCACTATTCAGACCATCGTTGACAAGTACATCACTGAGTAAATTGCATGGAAAAGGGCGGCCCTGGGCGGCCGCCCTTTTTTACGGTTTAAAAGAGAACGGAGAGGTGAGCGTATATGAGCATCTGGACCCAGCTGTATGAAAATCTGCCAGAGGTGGCAGCCCGCAGCGGATGGCAGAGCATTTACGCCAAATTTTATCAGGCCTGGTTTGAAAGTGACCGCTGGATGACCTATTTCCGGGGACTGGGCACCACCCTTCAGGTGACCGTCATGGCGCTGGCTATCGGCGTGATGCTGGGCGTCTTGGTAGCGGTGATCCGCACCGCCCACGATCAGCAGCGTGTGGGCCAACGGAACATTCTCCTTGGGATCGTCAATGCCGTCTGTAAGGTCTATGTTACCGTTATCCGCGGCACACCCATGATGGTGCAGCTGATGATCATGGGGTTTGTCATCTTCAAGAGCAGCCGGAACTTCACCATGGTAGGTGCCCTGTCTCTGGGTATCAACTCGGGTGCCTATGTGGCTGAGATCATCCGTGGTGGACTGATGAGTCTGGACCCCGGTCAGTCGGAAGCGGGCCGCTCCCTTGGCCTTAGCTATCTGGATACCATGCGCTTTATCGTCATTCCCCAGGCGTTCAAGGCCATCCTGCCCTCGCTGGGCAACGAGTTCATTGTGCTGCTGAAGGATACGTCGCTTATCAGTGTCATCGCTGGCAAGGAAATCGTCTATTTCGCCCGTGCCATTATCACCAAGACCTACGAGCCCATGTTCCCTTATCTGATCACCGCAGCCATGTATCTGATCATGGTGCTGGTGTTCAGCTGGCTGCAGGGCAAGCTGGAAAGGAGGCTGCGTCAAAGTGATCGACGTTAAAAACCTGTCCAAGTCTTTTGGCGATCATCTGGTGCTGGACGACATCAGCGAACATATCTACCCCGGCGAAAAAGTTGTGGTCATCGGCCCCTCCGGCTCCGGCAAGTCCACTTTCCTGCGCTGCCTGAACCTGCTGGAGGAGCCCAGCAAGGGTGTCATTACATTTGGCGGTACAGTTATCACCGATCCGAAGGTGAAGATCGATGAAGTCCGCCAGCAGATGGGCATGGTGTTTCAGCATTTCAACCTGTTTCCAAACATGACAATCCGCAAAAATATCACCTTGGCCCCGGTTCGTACAGGCCTTATGAAGCAGGAAGAGGCCGACTATGTGGCGGGCACGCTGCTCAAGCGCGTGGATCTGCTGGAGAAAGCGGATGCTTACCCCAATCAGTTGTCCGGCGGTCAGAAGCAGCGCATTGCCATTGTGCGAGCGCTCGCCATGAAGCCTAAGGTCATGCTCTTTGACGAGCCTACCTCTGCCCTTGACCCCGAGATGGTGGGCGAGGTGCTGGATGTTATGAAGGAACTGGCCCATGAAGGAATGACCATGGTGGTGGTCACCCATGAGATGGGCTTTGCCCGGGAAGTGGGCAGCCGCGTACTGTTTATGGACGGCGGCAAGATCCTGGAGCAGAACACTCCTAAAGAATTCTTTGCAAACCCTCAGAACGAGCGCACTAAACTATTCCTGAGCAAAGTGCTCTGATACAGGAAACCGTCCCCGGGCCACAGGTCCGGGGACGTTATTTTTTGAAAATTGTGCTAAAAAATAGACTTTTTGTGGAAAACGTGTTATTATTGTTGAAAATGGAAAGACAGGAGGCCCCATTATGCAGCATGAGATCACCCGGCAGATCCCCCTTCTGGATGAAAAGGGGAACCTGACTCAGCCCGGATATGCGAAAAAACTGCTGCCCGTCTATGACCGCAGCAAAGTCAAGGGCGGCCTGATGCGCCTGAAGGAATGGGACTATTACCTGATCATGAATGATGATTTTGCGCTGGCGCTGACGGTGGCGGACAACAGCTATATGGGGCTGGATTCCATTTCCCTGCTGGATTTCCGCCGGAACGTGCAGGTCACCAAAAGTCCCATGAGCATCCTGCCTCTGGGCCGTACAGGTCTGCCTGCCACATCGGAAAAGGGGAACACCGCAAGCTCCGGCCGTCAGCATGCCCTGCTGTTCCGGGTGGAGGACGGACGGCGGGAACTGTTTGCCCACATGGAGGACTTTATGGACGGACAGGCGCTGGATGCCCACATTTTCCTTACGGATGAGCCTCAGGAATCCATGGTCATCTGCACCCCCTTTGACAAGCCCGGACACTTCTACTATAACCAGAAGATCAACTGCATGCGGGCCTCGGGCACCGTGACGGTGGGGGAGCGCAAGTGGAAATTTGAGCCCCTTGACTCCTTTGGCACACTGGACTGGGGCAGAGGTGTGTGGACCTATCACAACACGTGGTACTGGGGCAGTGCCTCCGGCCTTGTGGATGGCGTGCCCTTCGGCTTCAATATTGGCTATGGGTTCGGCGACACCTCCGCCGCCACAGAGAATATGCTGTTTTACGATGGGAAAGCCCACAAGCTGTCACAGGTTAAATTCAACATCCCTATGAGGGACGGGGTGGAGGACTACATGTCCCCCTGGAGCTTTACCAGCGACGACGGACGGTTCGAGATGGACTTTGAACCGGTGATGAACCGCAGCTCCTGCACCGACGCGCGACTGATCAAATCAGACCAGAATCAGGTGTTCGGCAGGTTCAGCGGTACTGCCGTGCTGGACGACGGAAGACGGATCACCCTGCGCCGCTTCATGGGTTTTGCGGAGAAAGTGGAAAACAAGTGGTAAACGATCAGCTTCGCACGGTGCAGACCCCGGAGGGAACGGTCTGCTATACCCTGAGCTGCAAGCGTGTGAAAAACTGGAACCTGCGGGTAAAGGACCGGCTGGTCCTGCTGTCCGCACCCATGAGAACAGGCGGTGCGGCGGCGGATGAGTTTGTTCGCAGCAGGGCCCAATGGATCTTTCGGGCGCTTGCCCGGCAGCAGAGCATGGAAAAACTGCCGCTGGAACAGCTGCCCCGGGATCGGTGTATGAGAATTTTAAGCCGCGCGGTGGAGCGCACATACCCCCTTGTCGCCCCGCTGGGCGTGACACGCCCGGAAGTCCGGCTGAGAAGTATGCGCAGTCAATGGGGGAACTGCCACTATCTGCAGGGCTATATTACCCTGAACATGGCCCTCGCCTCCTGTCCCGAGCCGCTGCAGGACTATGTGGTGCTGCATGAGCTGGCGCACTTTCTCCATCACGACCACGGGCAGGGGTTCTATGGGGTCATGGACAGGCTGATGCCCGACTGGAAGCAGCGTCGCAAAGCGCTGAAGCAGTATCGAATCGAATAAAGTAAGCCGCGCAGTATGAACTGCGCGGCTTACTTTTTTACAGACCGTTGACGATGTTGTTGGGACGCTTGCCTGCCAGCAGGCTCAGCACGCTGTCCCACATGTTCTGGTGGGCGCGTTGGAAGCTTCCGGTGGTGATGCCCCCCAGATGGGGGGCGTACACCACCCGGTCTGCCACTTCTCCGGGCAGGGCAACCAGCGGATGGTCGCCGGGGGTAGGCTCGGGATAAATGGTGTCAAGTCCCGCGCCCGCGATGCGTCCTTCGATCAGGGCCGCGCGCAGGGCGGCGTTGTCCACCAGATCGCCCCGTCCGGTATTGATGAGGTAGGCGGTGGGCTTCATCAGGGAGAGGAAGTGGGCGTCCACCATGCCGCAGGTCTCGTCGGTGACGGGGCAGTGCAGGCTGATGATGTCGCAGGTGGCGATCAGCTTTTCCAGCGGCATATAGGAGACCTCCATGGCCGTCTCCACATCCGGCGGCCGCCGGTGGGGCGCGAAGTAACGCACCGTGCAGCCGAAAGCGCGCAGACGCCGGGCGGTGGACTGGGCGGTATCCCCAAGACCGATCAGCCCCACAGTGCAGTCGCCCAGCTCCGTGATGCCGTGGGCCATGGCCTGCTCCTTGTATTGGATCTGGCGGCCCTCCCGCACAGCCCGGTCGCCGGTGATACCGTGGCGCAGCAGCATGAGCATGAGCATCAGCGCCTGCTCAGCCACCGCATCGGCGTTACAGCCCCGGTTGTTGCACACGAAGATGCCACGCCGTTGGGCGGCCTCTGTATCGATGGCATTATAGGCCACGCCCTCTGAATGGATCAGCTTCAGGTTTGGCATGGCAGCCATGAGATCATCGTCCGCGGGACTGATGGCGTCCAGCAGCAGCACCTGCGCGTCGGGGGCCAGCGCCAGAAGATCTTCGTTGGAGCTGCCCCGGGGTGCAAAAAACAATTCGATATCCCGCTGACGGATGGAGTCCGGCAGGAACTTCTCGTAGCGGTCACGGCTGCCTACGATCAGCACTTTCATCCCATCATCTCCTTGCTTATGGGTTTTGTATATAAACAGTATAACAGAAACAGACAGACAATGTCATATAAATGATGCAATAAAAGGGCAATTTAATTTCAGCTAGGGCGGCAGAGCGGAGAATTAACGGTCTGTTTACAATTTTTTTGGAAACAGCTCTTGCATTTGCGGTGGGTTTGGGCTACACTTGCATTAGCACTCGTACAACGAGAGTGCTAATATTGGAATTGAGGCTTCTGAACAAAGGAGTGAAGTATCATGGATATGAGCCGATTTACCAAGAAATCTCTGGAGACGGTGCAAAACGCCCGGAGTATTGCCGATGAGCATGGCAATCAGCAGATCGAGCAGGAGCACCTGCTTCAGGCGCTGGTGTGCGACAGTGAGGGACTGGTGCCCCAACTGCTTACGGCCATGGGTATGACCCTGTCCAGCTTTCAGGCGGGGGCCAGGGCGGCGGTGGAAAAGCTGCCCCGAGTGTCCGGCAGCGGACGCCAAGCGGATAAGATCTATATCTCGCAGGATGTGGACCGGGCGCTCCGACAGGCGCAGAGTGCCGCCGAAGCCATGAAAGACGAGTATATCTCGGTGGAGCACCTGTTTCTGGGCCTTGTGGACAGCGCCGCCGGAGAGGTGGAAGACCTGCTGCGGACCTATCACGTCACACGGGAGGGGGTCATGCAGGCGCTGGCGGGTGTCCGGGGCAACCAGCGGGTGACCACGGACGATCCCGAGCAGACCTATGACGCCCTGAAGAAGTACGGGACGGACCTTGTAGAGCGGGCCCGGCGCAACAAGCTGGACCCGGTCATCGGCCGGGACGATGAGATCCGAAACGTGATCCGCATCCTCAGCAGAAAAAGCAAGAACAACCCTGTTCTTATCGGCGAGCCCGGCGTGGGCAAAACGGCCATCGCCGAGGGGCTTGCCCAGCGCATCGTCAAGGGCGACGTACCCGTCAGCCTGAAGGACAAAACCATTTTCTCGCTGGATATGGGCAGTCTGGTGGCCGGTGCCAAGTACCGGGGTGAGTTTGAGGAGCGGCTCAAGGCCGTTCTCAACGAGGTGCGCCGCAGTGAGGGCGGCATCATCCTCTTTATTGACGAGCTGCATACCATTGTGGGTGCGGGTAAGACCGAGGGAAGTATGGACGCGGGCAATCTGCTCAAGCCCATGCTGGCCCGGGGTGAGCTGCACTGCATCGGCGCCACCACCCTGGACGAGTACCGGCAGTATATCGAAAAGGATGCCGCACTGGAGCGACGGTTCCAGCCCGTGCTGGTTGACGAACCCTCGGTGGAGGATGCCATCGCCATTCTGCGCGGCCTGAAGGAGCGCTATGAGGTCTACCACGGGGTGAAGATCACTGACGGCGCCATCATTGCCGCGGCCACCCTCTCCAACCGCTATATTACAGACCGGTTCCTGCCCGACAAGGCCATTGACCTTGTGGACGAGGCCTGTGCCATGATCCGCACGGAGATGGACTCCATGCCCACGGAGCTGGACATCATCTCCCGGCGCATCATTCAGCATGAGATCGAGGAGGCGGCCCTGAAAAAGGAAACGGATAAACTCTCTCAGGAGCATCTGGCCGAGATCCGGAGGGAGCTGGCCGGGATGCGCGAGGAGTTTAAGGCTAAAAAGGCCCAGTGGGACAACGAGAAAAATGCCATCGGCAAGGTGCAGAAGCTGCGTGAGGAGCTGGAAGCCGCCAATGCGGAACTTGAAAAGGCCCAGCGGGAGTACGATCTGGAAAAGGCGGCCCAGCTGCAGTACGGGCGCATCCCGGAGCTGAAAAAGCAGCTGGAGGCTGAGGAAGCCGCAGCCGGGCAGAGCCGGGAGAACACCCTGCTGCGGGACAAGGTTACCGAGGATGAGATCGCCCGCATCATCGAGCGCTGGACGGGCATCCCTGTATCCCGCCTTGTGGAAGGGGAGCGGGAGAAGCTGCTGCATCTGGAGGATATTCTCCACAAGCGGGTCGTGGGGCAGGATGAGGCGGTGCGCCTTGTGTCCGAAGCTATCCTGCGCTCCCGTGCCGGTATCGCCGACCCGGACAAGCCCATTGGCTCGTTCCTGTTCCTCGGCCCCACCGGCGTGGGTAAGACAGAGCTTGCCAAAACTTTGGCCGAGGCCCTGTTTGACAGTGAGAAGAATCTGGTGCGCATCGACATGAGCGAGTATATGGAGAAATTCTCCGTCTCCCGCCTCATCGGTGCCCCTCCGGGCTATGTGGGCTACGAGGAGGGCGGTCAGCTCACCGAGGCGGTGCGCCGCAAGCCCTATTCCGTCATCCTCTTTGACGAGGTGGAAAAAGCCCACCCTGATGTGTTCAACGTGCTGCTGCAGGTGCTGGACGACGGCCGGATCACCGACAGTCAGGGCCGCACAGTGGATTTCAAAAATACCATTATTATCCTCACGTCCAATCTGGGCAGCCAGTTCCTGCTGGACGGCATTCAGGAGGATGGGCAAATCAGCCAGCAGGCCCGGGATCAGGTCAACGAGCTGCTCAAGCGCTCCTTCCGGCCCGAGTTCCTGAATCGATTGGACGAGATCGTATTCTACAAGCCCCTGACCCGCGACAATATCACCCGCATCATCGATCTGCAGCTGGCCGATCTGAACCGGCGGCTTGCCGACAAGCAGCTGACGGTAGAGCTGACAGACGAGGCAAAGCGCTTTGTCATCGACAGCTCCTATGACCCCGCTTACGGGGCGCGTCCCCTGCGCCGATTCCTGCAGCATACGGTGGAGACACTCATCAGCCGCAGGATCATCGCCGATCAGGTGGAAGCAGGTCAAAAGCTGACGGTGGCTGTGAAAGACGCGCAGCTCATCGTGGAATAAAGCAAAGGACGGCGGCCGCCTTTCGGGGCCGCCGTCAAAAATTTACTTAAAAATATAGAAAAAGTGTTGACAAATGCTCACTGGGTAAATATAATAATGGAGCGTTCAAAGACAGCAGGTTGCATTTATGTGTAAATCCTGCCGAGAGTGCAGTGAAAAACAACGATCGTTTTACGCTGTTTGTGTCTTTGTGCGCAAACAGCGTTTTATTTATTCTCTGGAGGTGAAACACACAATGCCTAACGCAACAGTCCTGGAAGCGAAAAAGGCCATCGTGGCCGAGCTGACCGAGAAGCTGCAGAACGCCGCCTCCGGCGTCCTGGTGGACTACAAGGGCATCACTGTGGCTGAGGATACCGCTCTTCGCGCCGAGCTGCGCAAGAACGACGTGGAATACGCCGTTGTGAAGAACACCCTCACCCGCTTTGCCGCACAGAACGCCGGCCTCGGCGAGCTGTCCGACTGCCTGAACGGTACCACTTCTCTGGCCATCTGCCAGAACGACCCCATCGCTCCCATGCGCGTCATCAACAAGTTCGCCAAGAAGTTCAACGGTGACAAGTTTGTCATCAAGGCGGGCTTTATGGATGGCAAGATCCTGCCCCTGAACGAGATCGCCGCTCTGGCCGAGCTGCCCTCCAAGGAGGTTCTGCAGGCTCAGGTCCTGGGCACCATGCTGGCTCCTATCACCAGCCTGGCTATCGTCCTGAAGGCTATCGCCGAGAAGGACGGCGCCCCTGCCGAGGCAGAGGCCGCTGCCGAGTAATCAGGCAGCACATTCAAATTTAAAACAAACACATTATTAGGAGGTACATTCATTATGGCTACCGAGAAAATCACTGCTCTGATCGAAGAAGTCAAGGGCCTGACCGTGCTGGAGCTGTCCGAGCTGGTCCACGCTCTGGAGGAAGAGTTCGGCGTTTCCGCCGCTGCTATGGCTGCTCCCGCCGCTGCCGGCGCTGCTGCTCCCGCTGCTGAGGAGAAGACCGAGTTCGACGTGATCCTGGCCAGCTTCGACGCTGCTGCCAAGATCAAGGTCATCAAGGTCGTCCGCGAGATCACCGGTCTGGGTCTGGCTGAGGCCAAGGCTGTTGTCGAGGGCGCTCCCAAGGCTCTGAAGGAGGGCGTCTCCAAGGAGGAGGCCGAGGAGCTGAAGGGCAAGCTGGAAGAGGCCGGCGCCAAGGTCGAGCTGAAGTAATTCACCTTTCACCACCAGAATGCAGATCCCCCAACCGTTTCGGTTGGGGGATTTGTTTTTTGCGGAAACTGTGATAAAATAAGGAAAAAGGAGGCGGTCGTAATGACACACAAACAGCTGGTAGCCAAAGCCTTTGAGATGCTGGAGCGCTCTTACGTGCCCTATTCCAAATTCCCTGTGGGGGCCGCGCTTTTGTGTGCGGACGGTACGGTGTTCACCGGCTGCAACGTGGAGAACGCCGCCTATGGCTCCACCATCTGCGCCGAGCGCACCGCCCTGCTCAAAGCGGTGAGTGAGGGGCACCGGGACGACTGGCAGGCTATTGCCATCGCAGGGAAGGGAGAGGATTATTGCTGGCCCTGCGGCTCCTGCCGCCAGATGCTGTGCGAGTTCGCTCCCGACCTGAAGGTGCTGGTGGCCCGGGGGGACGGGGAGTTTGTGGAGACAAGTCTGAATGCGCTCCTGCCCCACAGCTTTGGGCCAAAGTCCCTGAAGTGACGGGATGCAAAAAGTGTTGACAAACGGCGAAAAACTGATATAATAATCCAACTGTAAAGCCCTGCGGTTTTGCAAAGTGAATAACCTTATCAAGAGCGGTGGAGGGAACGGCCCGATGAAGCCCGGCAACCTGCGGCAGTGCAAGGTGCCAAATCCGGCGGTAGTGTATCGACAGATGAGGGTGCATCAACATCTACGCTCCGCCAATGCGGAGCGTTTTTCGTGCCCGGAAACAGAAAGGAAGAATATTATGGCAAAGAGACTTTTTACTTCGGAATCCGTCACCGAGGGACATCCCGATAAAATCTGTGACCAGATCTCCGACGCGGTGCTGGACGCTATTTTGGCCCAGGACCCCCAGGCCCGTGTGGCCTGCGAGACCACGGTGACCACCGGTCTTGTTCATGTGATGGGCGAGATCACCACCAACTGCTATGTGGACATTCCCAAGACCGCGCGTGAGGTGGTGCGGGATATCGGCTATGACCGGGCAAAGTTCGGCTTTGACTGCGACACCTGCGCGGTCATCACCTCCATCGACGAGCAGTCTGCCGACATTGCCATGGGTGTTGACAAGTGCCTTGAAGCCAAACAGGGAGCTCAGGACGACGGCCTGGACAACGGCGCCGGCGATCAGGGCATGATGTTTGGCTATGCCTGTGACGAGACGGAGGAGCTGATGCCTCTGCCCCTGTCCATGGCCCAGAAACTGGCCAAGCAGCTGACCGACGTGCGCAAGCAGGGCAAGGTGGACTATCTGCGGCCCGACGGCAAGACTCAGGTGACCGTGGAATATAACGACGACAACGAGCCCGTCCGCGTGGACACGGTGGTGGTATCCACCCAGCACGGACCCGAGGTGGAGCTGGAGCAGATCCGCCGCGACATGGTGGAGTTGGTCATCAAGCCCATTATCCCTGCTGAACTCATGGACGCGGATACCAAGATCTACGTCAACCCCACCGGCCGCTTCGTGATCGGCGGACCTCAGGGCGACTCCGGCCTGACCGGACGTAAGATCATTGTGGACACTTACGGCGGCAGCGCCCCTCACGGCGGCGGCGCATTCTCCGGCAAGGATCCTACCAAGGTGGACCGTTCCGCTGCCTACGCCGCCCGCTGGGTGGCCAAGAATGTGGTGGCTGCCGGTCTTGCCAGACGCTGCCAGATCCAGCTGGCCTACGCCATCGGAGTAGCCCGCCCCGTCAGCGTGCGCGTGGATACCTTCGGCACCGGAACGGTCAGCGACCAGCAGCTGGAGCAGGCGGTGGAGAAGACCTTCGACCTGCGCCCCGCGGCCATCATCCGCGACCTTGATCTGCGCCGGCCCATCTACCGCCAGACCGCGGCCTACGGGCACTTCGGCCGTCCCGAGCTTGACCTGCCCTGGGAGCGCATTGACCGCGTGGAACAGCTGAAGAAGAATCTGTAAGCCCACATACCGTGAGGCGGCACAGGTCCTGTGCCGCCTCACTTTTTTGTTGCATTTTGGCAGAAAATGGATTATAATGCACACTGTGAAATCAGCACACTATAATAGGAAGCAGACCTATTTTGAATTGACGGGAGGAAACCGCCATGGATAAACGGGAAATTCTCAAGCATGTTGACCACACGCTGCTGACCACCACTGCAACGTGGGAACAGGTGAAGCAGCTGTGTGACGAGGGGATCCGATTCTGCACGGCCAGTGTGTGCATACCGCCCTGCTACGTTAAAAAAGCCAGCGCATATGTGGGCGACCGGCTGAAGATCTGCACGGTGATCGGCTTCCCCAACGGATATGCGTCCACCGCAGCGAAGGTGTTTGAAACGGAGGACGCTATCCGCGCCGGTGCGGACGAAATCGATATGGTCATCAATCTGGGCATGGTCAAGCAGGGAGACTGGGATGCCGTGACAGAAGAGATCCGGGCGGTAAAGGCCTCCTGCAGCGGGCGCGTGCTCAAGGTCATTGTAGAGGCCTGTCAGTTGACGCAGGACGAAAAGGTGGCGGCCTGCCACGCCGTTTCCAAGGCGGGTGCGGATTTTATCAAGACCTCCACCGGTTTTTCCACCGGAGGAGCCACCCTGCTGGATGCGGCCCTGTTTCATACTACGGTTGCGCCCGGCGTCCGGGTAAAGGCTGCCGGGGGCATTCGCAGCTGGGAGGACGCGCAGGCCTTTCTGGAATTGGGAGTCGACCGACTGGGCACCAGTGCGCTGGTGGGCCTTGCAAAAAAAGAAGAGCTTTGATACAAACCGGCGGGACACAAAGTTTCCGCCGGTTTTTTGCCTGATGCAGGGAGAAAAAACTTTTGAAAAATTCTGGAAAAGGGTTTGACAAATGTTGGTGAGAGTGGTATAGTAATGGGCGGTTAGAAGATGCTAACTGAAATCAAAGGCAGGCGAATCGTATGAACTTGACTCAAGCCGAGGAAGGCAAAGAGTATATTATCCAAGATATCATCACGGATGATGAAGAGTTGGATGCGTTTTTGTTCTCCCTTGGGTGCTACAGTGGAGAACCGATCACCGTTATTTCCCACATGAAGGGTGGCTGCGTGGTCTCCATTAAGGATGGCAGATACAACATTGACAAGCAGCTGGCCTCGGCGATCCTGATTTGATCCGGCCAAGTGGCTAAACACATGTTTAGCCACTATTTTTCCGAAATACGGTTAGTTGGTGCTAACTGAAAAGCGGAATTAAACCGTTAGAAGAGCTTTTAAAGCTTGAAATAAGGAGGAGTTAACATGAGAATTGCTCTGACGGGCAATCCCAACAGCGGTAAGACCACCATGTACAATGCGCTGACCGGAAGAAATGAAAAGGTCGGCAATTGGGCCGGTGTTACCGTGGAGAAAAAAGAGAGCCCCATTAAGAAAAGTTTCTATGACGCAGAGCAAGAACTGATCGCGGTCGACCTGCCCGGAGCCTATTCCATGTCTCCCTTCACCTCCGAAGAGAGCATTACCAGCAGTTACGTCAAGGGCGAGAAGCCCGATGTCATTATCAACATCGTGGACGCCACCAACCTCAGCCGCAGCCTGTTTTTTACCACCCAGCTGCTGGAACTGGGGGTCCCCGTGGTGGTGGCCCTGAATAAGAGTGACATCAACGAGAAGAAGGATACTGTAATCGACACTGCTGCTCTGGCGTCCAAACTGGGCTGCCCTGTGGTGGAGACGGTTTCCACCTCCGCAGAAGGTCTGAAGCAGGTCGTGCAGGCTGCTGTCGAGCTGAGGGGTAAGGGGCAGAAGGCCCTCTACGTTCAGGACAACGTGGACCTGACCAGCAAGGCTGCCGTAGAGGCCGCTGACCGCAAACGCTTTTCCTTTGTCAACAAAATCGTTGCTGAGGTGGAGACCCGCAAGGTACATACCAATGAGAAGAACTCTCAGGATATGATCGACGCTGTTCTGACCAACAAGTGGCTGGGCATTCCCATATTCGCCGTGGTCATGTTCCTGGTGTTTGATATTTCTCAGTCCACTCTGGGCCCATGGATCGCCGACACGCTGGTTGGCTGGATCGAGATTTTCCAGGGCTGGGCAGGCGGGCTGATGGCCGATGCCAACCCCCTGTTGTACGCTCTGCTGGTGGACGGTATTATCGGCGGTGTGGGCGCCGTAGTGGGCTTCCTGCCTCTGGTCATGGTAATGTACTTCCTCATCGCCCTGCTGGAGGACTGCGGCTACATGGCCCGTGTGTCTGTGGTGCTTGACCCCATCTTCAAGAAGGTGGGTCTGTCTGGTAAGTCCGTGATCCCCTTCGTCATCGGAACCGGCTGTGCCATTCCCGGCGTTATGGCCTGTCGGACCATCCGCAACGAGCGTGAGCGTCGGGCCACCGCTATGCTGGCACCCTTTATGCCCTGCGGAGCCAAGCTGCCTGTTATCGCCCTGTTCGCCGGCGTGTTCTTTGCCGAAGCATCCTGGGTGGGAACCCTGATGTACTTTGCTGGCATCCTGCTGATCTTCTTTGGCGCGCTGTTGGTGAATAGAATCGCAGGTTACAAGAACCGTAAGTCCTACTTTATTATTGAGCTGCCTGAGTACAAGCTGCCCAGCCTGAAGCGTGCGTTCCTGTCCATGTGCGCCCGCGGTTGGGCCTACGTCGTCAAGGCCGGCACCATTATTCTGCTGTGCAATACCGCCGTGCAGATCATGCAGTCCTTTAACTGGTCCTTCCAGCTGGTGGAGGAGGGGATGGAGAGCACCTCCATTCTGGCTTCCATCGCTTCCCCCGTGGCTGTGCTGCTGATCCCCCTGGGCTTTGGGTGCTGGCAGATGGCCGCTGCCGCTGTGACCGGCTTTATCGCCAAGGAGAACGTGGTTGGAACTCTGGCCGTTGTCTACGGTGTGACCAACTTCATTGACACCGAGGCGCTGGAGTTGATCGGCGGAGCTGAAGAAGTGGCGGTCATGTTCGGCCTGACAAAGGCTGCTGCGCTGGCCTGCCTGATGTTCAACCTGTTCACCCCCCCTTGCTTTGCCGCTTTGGGCGCAATGAACTCCGAAATCAATGACCGCAAGTGGTTCTGGGGCGGTGTGGGCCTGCAGTTTGCCACCGGCTATACCGTGGCGTTCCTGGTCTACCAGATTGGAACTTTCATCACCGAGGGCGCTGTGGGCACCGGCTTCATTCCCGGCCTGATCGCCGTGGCTGCCATTGTCGCTGTGGTGGTTTATCTGGTAAGAAAGGCTGACAAAGGCCTGCAGAAAGAGTATTCTCTGAGCAGCAGGGCCAAATAAAATTCGGGAAGTGTTTGCAATGACCGATCTTATTGTCATCGCCGTTCTGGCGGTTATTGTGGGCTTGGCCGCCCGATATGTGTACAGAGCAAAGAAGAGCGGCGCCAAGTGTATCGGCTGCCCGGTGGAGGGCGGCTGCAGCGGGAAATGCTCCTGCGGCCGTCAGAACGAAGCATAATATCAAAAAGCCTGCCGGATCAATTTTGATCCGGCAGGCTTTCTCAAAGAGATCACTCTTCCGTAACTGCTGCAGGAGCATCCTCTTCCGCCGCAGAGGCAGGCAGATCGGCACGGAACAGCTTGGTGCCTACGCAGCGGTTGATGGGGGTGCCCATGTTGTGGAACTTTTCCTCATAATCGGTCATCACGCCGCAAATTCCCTTTTCGTGTAAATTGCGGGTTACTTCGGACAGCTGGAACGCAGCTTTGGGGAATTGAAACAGCGACCACTCGTACAAATCCCGGTTGTCGGTCTTGAAGTGGATTTGTCCGCCATCCTTGAGTACCTGACGATACAGTTCCAGAAAACCCACAGCGGTGAGCCGACGTCTGGAGTGGCGGTGGCCGGGCCACGGATCGCAGAAATTGATGTAAATGCAGTCCACCTCACCCGGCGCGAACAGTTCGGGCAGGCGGCGGGCATCATCGTCTACAAAAAACACATTGGTCAGGCCCAACTCGTTGGCTCGCTCCATGGCAATAACCATGGCATCGGGGACACGCTCAACGGCGATGTGCAGAATGTCAGGATTCTGAGCCGCTGTTTCCACAGTAAAGCGGCCTTTTCCGCAGCCCAGTTCCAGATGCAGCTGGGCAGCCTGCGGCATCAGATCGCGCCAATGCCCCCGCAGGGCAAAATCTTTTTCCGGCGTTTCGATCAACAGATGGGAGCAGCGCTCCATGCGGGGGACAAGGTTGGGCTTTTTTCTCATTCTCACGTGGATTCACCTCGAAAGCCATCTTACCACAGGAAAAGAATACTTGCAATCATTGGTTGGATATATTATACTGAATAAGCTTTGGGAGAATAGCCTGGCCAGATGATCTAACTGAATAACCGGGTGTAGCGCAGTTGGTAGCGCGCCTGCTTTGGGAGCAGGATGCCGCAGGTTCGAATCCTGTCACTCGGACCA
>JAGAMC010000025.1 GCA_017624915.1 Oscillospiraceae bacterium
GGTCAAAATGAGGACACGAGCACTGAGACCAGTGAGACAGGAGAGAATCAGGCACAATTTATAGCCAAAACTGCCGGAAAATGACCTTTATTCGCCACTTGTAGACACCAGAGATAGATTTGGTAAGCGAGTGGGAATAATCCCAAAAGCTCGAAAAGCCTTGTATTTCAAGGGTTTTCGAGACTTTGAAACCTCAAAAAATGAGATTTGACGCGAATTTGACGCGAATCTTTTGAAAGACGCTAAATTCAGAAGCAAAATTGCTCTGCTGAAAACCAAACAAAGACAACGAACCCACAGCAGATTCTTCTTGCTGTGGGTTCTCAGTTTTTATGATATAATGAGTTCGATAAATAAGAATTCGGAGGTGCGTTTCTATGTTATTTGAGGCAGAAGTGCCCCATGTGTTTATTGGGGGTGTGTGTATTGTCAGCTTATTGGAACTTATTATTGGTTTTTGGGTGCTAAAAAAAGACAAAAAAATCATAGCACTTTTTATTGGCAATGTTATGAGCATGATTATTGCTATGATTTTTCTTATTCTCTGTATTTTCGGAAACAGATTAGGCTTCGTACATGGATTCATATCCGAATCAAACTCTGTACATATAGGGTTGTTTGGTGTATTTTGGACGATTAGCGTAGGTTTCCTTTTGGCGATTCTCAGTAATAAAACAGAGAAACCATAAAACTGGCAAATTCCAATTTGTCGAACCATTAATGGTCAAGAAAAATGCTCTGACGAATTTTCGTCAGAGCATTTTATGTTTGATCAGGCTTTTTCCAGAGCCAGGGTGCGGGTGGTCAGGTCACAGACCTCGGAGGGGCCGAAGTACTGGATGGCGCCGGGGTAGACATAGCAGGTTTCCACAGCCCACTCAGCACGGTGTGCCTCAAAGAACTTGAAGGGGGCGCCGTCCAGCTCCACCAGAGCCTTGCGGATGACGGGCTTGTCCTTGCCGTTGCGGCGCTCGATGTTCATCATCTTGGTGATGGGCATACCGCCGGCAACCCACTCCTCGGCGGGCTTGGACAGGTTGGACACCTTGGACAGGTAGCCGTTATAGCCGTACAGGATCAGCATGCAGGCGTTATAGCCCAGAGAGTAGCAGTAGTCGGCGTCGAAGTTGGAGGGGAAAGCGCAGCGGCCCTCGTAGCCCAGGAAGTGGTGCAGGGGGGAGAACTTGCCGCTGTAGGTGCCGGCGGCTTTGCGGGCAGCCAGATTGGCCTTGACCATCGCGGAGAACAGCTTTTCGGACTCGATCAGGGACACCTGCACGTTGCCGTGGGGGTCGCGCTCCAGAAACAGCTGCTGCTGGATGCTCTCAGGCAGGATGGCGAAGACGGCCATAGCCTCCTTGGTCAGGCCGGCTTCAATGAAGGCATACTTATCCTTCCAGGTGGGCAGAGCGTTGAACCTGGCGGTGTTCTCACCGGCCAGCAGCTCGTTGATCTCGGCGATAAGCAGGGAGAACTCGGGAACGAATTCCACGATGCCCTCGGGAATGACGGCCACGCCGAAGTTCCAACCCTTGGCGGCGCGGGCGGCCACGGAGTCAGCAATATAGTCGGCGATCTGGGCCAGAGACATCTTCTTGGCGGCGACTTCCTCGCCGATCAGGCAGATGTTGGGCTGGGTCTCCAGCGCGCACTCCAGAGCCACGTGGGAGGCGGAACGGCCCATGACCTTGACGAAGTGCCAGTACTTCTTGGCAGAGTTGGCATCGCGCTGGATGTTGCCGATGATCTCGCTGTAAGTCTTGGTAGCGGTGTCGAAGCCGAAGGAGCACTCAATGTCCTCGTTCTTCAGGTCACCGTCGATGGTCTTGGGGCAGCCGATGACCTGCACGCCGGTGTTGTGGGCGGCAAAGTACTCGGCCAGAACGGCGGCGTTGGTGTTGGAGTCGTCACCGCCGATGATGACGATGGCGTTGATGCCGTGCTTTTTGCACACGTCTGCGACGATGGCGAACTGCTCCTCGCTCTCCAGCTTGGTGCGGCCGGAGCCGATGATGTCAAAGCCGCCGGTGTTGCGGAACTGGTCGATATAGGCATCATCGAAAATCAGATAGTCATCCTCCAGCAGGCCGCTGGGACCGCCCTTGAAGCCATACAGCACGTTGTCCTTGTTAGTGGCCTTCAGAGCATCGTACAGGCCGCACAGCACGTTGTGACCGCCGGGGGCCTGACCGCCGGAGAGGATCACGCCCACCACCTGCTTCTTGTCCTGGGCGGTGTTCTGACCCTTCTGGAAGGTGATCTCATTCTTGCCGTAGGTGTTGGGGAACAGGGCCTGGATCTTCTCCTGATCCGCAACGCTCTGGGTGGCGCTGCCATCCTTTACGCAAATTTCAGAGATGCCGTTTCTGAGAATGCCGGGGAGCTTGGGGGAGTACTGATATCTTGCCATCTGCAGAGGGGAACGGTTCATGTATAAACACTCCTTACAGTAGTTTTGTCGGATGATAATGTGCGGGATTTCTGACGACTTATTTTTGCACATACAACGAAATTATAATCTATTTCTATATAAAGGTAAAGGGTAATTTTCTATAATTGTTTGCGCCAATATATCCAGGTTGGGAGACAATCAAATAATAAAACTGCACCCCAAGTCAGACAGCGTGACGTACCATCCAACAAACGGGGTGCAGTTCATTTTTCGGATAGAGTTTCGGCAGGGGAATAAGGATCACTTCTCGTTCTTATAGATCTCCTTGAAATACTTGTAAGTATCCACCTTCAGCTCGCCGCAGGCGGCCTCGTCGCAGGCGACGATCCCATCGGGATGAAGCTGCAGGGCGCTGATGGTCCAGGCGTGATCCACGCCGCCCTCCACGCAGTGACGCAGGGCGCGGGCTTTGTTGTGGCCGCTGATGAGCAGCAGGACCTGCTTGGAGTCGCAGACGGTGCCGACACCGACAGACAGGGCGGTCTTGGGCACCTTGTTGGGGTCGTTGTCAAAGAAACGGGAGTTGGCGATCAGCGTGTCCTCGGTCAGGGCGCGCACGCCGGTGCGGGACACCAGAGAGGTGAAGGGCTCGTTGAAGGCGATGTGTCCGTCCACGCCGCTGCCGCCCAGGAACAGATCGATACCGCCGTAGGAGGCGATCTTCTCTTCGTAGCGTTGGCACTCGGCATCCAGATCCTCGGCCATGCCGTTGAGAATGTTGATGTTCTCGGCAGGGATGTCGATATGGTCAAAGAAGTTGTCGTGCATGAAGTACCAGTAGCTCTGGTCGTGCTCTCTGGGCAGGCCAACATACTCGTCCATATTGAAGGTCACGACGTTCTTGAAGGTCACGGTGCCGGCCTTGTTCATCTCGATCAGGCGCTTATATACACCCAGAGGGGAGGAGCCGGTGGGAAGACCCAGAACGAAGGGGCGGGCTTCCTTGTGATTGTTAATGGCATCGGCGATATGCTGGGCGGCCCATGCGCTCATTTGTTCATAATCGTTTTTGATGATCAGTTTCATATTTTATCACGCTCCAAGTCAGAATCGGAAAATCTGCTATCAAGTATTATACATCTTTTTTGGGGGGTTTGTCTATGTGTCTGGATTTGTTTTTGAAAAAATTTAAATCTGTTTTGCCTTGCTCGTTATATTATGATATGTGTCTGACGGATACGTATATGCCGCCCGCCAATAGCCTGCGGCAGCAAAAACTGCTCTGCTGAAACGGCAGAGCAGTTTTGCTGAACAGATTATTTCTTTTTGGCGTTGTAAGCGGCGATGCCCTTGCCCAGCAGCTCGATGGCGCGGACCAGATAGTCGCACTCCTTGACATAGGCGACGCGGATTTCGTTGCGGCCCATGGAGGAGTCGGCGTAGAAGCCGCAGCCGGGGGCATACATCACGGTGTCGCCGTTATCCTCGAACTCGTTGAGCAGGAAGTACTGAAGCTCCTCCGTGTCGTCCACGGGCAGAGTGACCATCAGATAGAACGCACCGTCAGGGGAGCGGAACTTGGCGCCGGGGATCTTGGAGAAGGCCTCCACCACGGTGTCGCGGCGGCGGCGGTACTCCTCGCGCACGCCGGCGTAGTACTCGGGGGTGGCGGCGCGGTACAGGGCAGCAGAACCCACCTGCTCCAGAGTGGGGCTGCACAGGCGGCCCTGACACAGCTTCAGAGCCTGACGCAGGAATTCCTTGTTGTGGGTGATAACGGCACCGATGCGGGCTCCGCAGGCGGAGAAGCGCTTGGATACAGAGTCCAGCACGATGATATTTTCTGCGGCATCCTCGAAGGTCAGCAGGGACTTGGCGGGACGGTCGTAGGCGTACTCGCGGTACACCTCGTCGCCGATCAGGAACAGATCGTGTTCCTTGGCAATGTCCACCATGATCCGCATCTCCTCGTCGGTCAGCACCACGCCGGTGGGGTTGCCGGGGTTGGTGATCATGATGCCGCGGGTATGCTCGTTGATCAGAGGCTCGATGATGCTGCGGTCAGCATAGCGGTAGCCATCTTCGGCGCGGGTGGGGATGGGGCGGATCTTTCCGCCGGTCACCCGGGCGAAGGTGTTGTAGTTGGCGTAGAAGGGTTCGGGCACCAGCAGTTCGTCGTCATCATCCAGAATGCAGGCCATGACCATGTCCAGCGCCTCGCCGCCGCCGGTGGTAATGAGCATCTCATCAGTTCCGACCTTGATGTCGATCTTGGCGAAGTAATCCTTGATAGCCTCGAGCAGTTCGGGCATGCCGGGGGCGGGGGCATACTCCAGAACGGGCGCGTGGAAGCTGGAAACAGCCTCAAAGAAGACGCTGGGGGTAATGACGTCGGGCTGGCCGATGTTCAGATGAAAGATCCTGCGGCCCTTAGCTTTGGCCTCGGCTGCGCAGGGGTTGAACTTGCGCACAGGGGACAGTTCGCACTTTTCTACTTTGCTTGAAAACTTCAGCATATTTCATTACCTCCGTAATATTACATGGATTGCAGATATATCAGCGTACAGCCGCCTTAGTCGGCGTACGGATAGGACCATGTCTATTTAACATATTTCTTGTGAAAATGCAAGAGAAAATTCAAAATTTACAAAAATGCAAGAATGCATTCGTGCGTGCAGTGAGGCGGCTGTATAAAGACTGCTGCAGTGTGTTATGTGCTTTGCTTCCGGGTCAGATACTCTGCTCGGCCAGACTTGTAAAGGTCATTGCCCTGACAGTCGATAATGACGATCACAGGCATATCCTCTACATAAAGCCTGCGCAGGGCCTCCGCACCCAGATCCTCGTAGGCGATCAGCTCCGCGCTTTTGATACACTTTGCCAGCAGCGCACCGGCGCCGCCGATGGCGCCGAAGTATACGGCGCAGTGCTCCTTCATGGCGTCTACCACCCGAGGCAGGCGGGAGCCTTTACCGATCATGCCCCGGGCACCCGCAGCCATAAGGGTGGGGGCATAGGCGTCCATGCGGCCGCTGGTGGTGGGGCCGGCCGAACCGATGACCTGGCCGGGCTTGGCCGGGGTGGGACCCACATAGTAGATGGTGGCATCCGTGGGATCAAAGGGCAGGGGCTCGTTTTTGGCAAGGCTTTCGCACATGCGCTTGTGGCCTGCGTCCCGGGAGGTGTAGATGACGCCGGTGAGATAGACGGTGTCACCGGCATGCAGCGTTTGAGCAATCTCTTGCGTCAGAGGAAGTGTGATGTGTTTTTCCATTACAGCACCTCCGTCATGTGCCGGGTAACATGGCAGCTGATGTTAATGGCGCAGGGCATGCCTGCAATGTGGGTGGGCAGGGTTTCAATGTTCAGCCCGATGGCGGTAGTGCGGCCGCCGAAGCCCTGAGGGCCGATGCCCAGAGCGTTGATCTTCTCCAGCATCTCCTGTTCAAGTTCCGCGTAAAAGGGGTCCGGATGGCGCACATCCAGGGGGCGCATAAGGGCTTTTTTAGCCAGCAGGGCGGCCTTGTCAAAGGTGCCGCCGATGCCAACGCCAACCACAATTGGGGGGCAGGGGTTGGGGCCGGCGGCCTCCACCGTTTCCAGAATAAAATCCTTGATGCCCTGCAGGCCGGCAGAGGGCTTGAACATGCGGATGGCGCTCATATTCTCGCTGCCGAATCCTTTCGGACCGACGGTGATCTTCACGTTTTCACCGGGGACGATCTCGGTATAGAGCATGGCCGGGGTGTTGTCGCCGGTGTTGCCCCGGCGCACGGGGTCGGCCACCACGGACTTTCTTAAATATCCGTTTGTATACCCCCGGCGTACCCCTTCGTCCACCGCCTTGCTTAAATCGCCGCCCACAAGGTGGACGTCCTGACCGATCTCAAGAAAGACACAGGCCATGCCGGTATCCTGACAGATGGGTACGTCCTCCCGGCAGGCGATGCCGTAGTTTTCGATTATATTGTCCAGAACGTTCCGGGCCAGCTGTCCATCCTCGCAGGCACGGCAGGTCTCGATGGCGTATTTCACATCTTCGGGAAGCTGATAGTTGGCCTCAATGCACAGCCGCTCCACAGTGTCGGAGATCCGGCTGACATGTATTTCGCGCATATGGTATCCCCCCTGTCTTTTGCCATGGGTAAGTTGGACTTTCTCCGGGAGCAGTTTAGCACAGAAATGCTTTGGATTCAAGGGTGAGTCAAAAGAAGAAACGGAAGAGGGGGGGAGTGGAGGGTTTTGCTGATACGAAAAAAGTCCTGTAACGATCAACGTTACAGGACTTTTTGTAAGAATGGTCATTGTGTGCTCAGCACCATGCAGGCACAGCCGTAGATACCGGCGTCATTGCCCAGCCGGGCAGCCACGATGGGGGTCTGGTCAGAGTTGAGGAAGGCGTTTTTTCGGTAGTACGTTCGGATGGGGTCCAGCAGAACGTCACCGGCCCGGCTCATGCCGCCGCCGACGATAAAAATGCCGGGGTCGACTGTGCAGGCCACATAGCTCAGGGCAAGACCCAGATATGCTGCGCACCGGTCCACGATGGCCAGAGCCATGGGGTCACCCTCCTGAGCGAGGGAGCAGATATCCTTGGCGGTGAAGGGATCCATATCCCGCAGGGGAGAGGGGGTATCGCATTGAGCCAGCATATCCCGTGCCATGCGCGCGATGCCCTTTGCGGAAGCATACTGCTCCAGACAGCCGGACTTGCCGCAGTTGCACGGGGTGTTGTCGCCGGGCTCCACCTTCATGTGTCCGATCTCGCCGGCGCACAGCCAGGTGCCGGGGATGATTTTGCCGTCAAGCACCACGCCGCCGCCCACGCCGGTGCCCAGCGTGATCATCACGGCGGAGGAGCGGCCGGTTCCGCTGCCCTTCCAGACCTCGCCCAAGGTGGCTGCGTTGGCGTCGTTGGCAGAGCGGATCCTGGGACAGCCGGGCAGGGAGCGGGTCATCTCCTTTGTGATGTCCACATTCTTCCAGCCCAGATTGACGCAGGACAGGACAAGATTGTTCTCGTCCACCGCCCCGGGCACGCCGAAGCCGATGCCCTCCACCTGGTCGATGCCGATGCCGCGCTCGGCAAGGGTCTGAGAAATGGAATGGGCCACATCTGACAGAATGCCGGAACCGTTGTTGTCGGTGATGGTGGGGATCTCCCACTTGGTCATCAGCGTGCCGTCAGAGGAAAAAAGCCCCAGCTTGACAGATGTGCCGCCGATATCCACACCAATGGCATAAGGTTTCATGTGTCGTTATCTCCTTGAAAAGCATACAAAACGGATCGTCTGCAGAACAGTTTAGGGGAAAGAACTTTGAAAGTCAACAGGAAACTTGACGGAACGTCTTGCGGGACAAAGGCAGGGGAACTTTTTGCGCGGGAGATAAAGTCGGCGGGAGCAATGGCGAATGTGCGGGAAAAAAGGAAAAATTCGAGCAGAAATAAATACAAATATATATATATAAAATAAATGGTTATTTTTCTCACAAAATAATTGAGAATTAAAAGGAATGGTGTTATAATACCCCTACGACTGAAAGCGACAGCGATTTTTGCTCTGTGCTGGATACGTAACGCCGCAGCCGGGTGGATGTACCGGACGCAGGCAGCAAACAGAAAAGGAGAGGAAACAATGGCAAATGGAATTTCCATGGAGCGTGTGGAGGCGATCATAGACTCCTACGGCGCTCAGCGCAGCAACCTGATCGCGATCATGCAGGACATTCAGGCCGAGTACAAGTATCTCAGCCCCCAGGTCCTGGAGAAGATCGCAGAAAAGCTGAACATTGGCGTGGCCAAGGTTTACAGCGTTGCCACCTTCTACGAGAACTTCTCGCTGGAGGCCAAAGGTAAGTACATCATCAAGGTCTGTGACGGTACCGCATGTCATGTGCGTAAATCCCAGCCCATCTACAACGCCATCCGCGAGCACCTGAAGCTGGAGGGAAAACAGAAGACCTCCGCCGATGGCCTGTTTACACTGGAGACCGTATCCTGTCTGGGCGCCTGCGGTCTGGCGCCTGTCGTTACCATCAACGACCAGGTCCATTCCAAAATGACCCCGGAAGCGATGGTAGCGCTGCTGGAGCAGATCGAAAAGGAGGAAGCCGACAATGCCTGAGATGACCCGTGAAATGCTGCAAGCACGCCGTGCAAACGCCAAAAAGGCGCTTGCCGGACAGAAAAAGCAGATCCTGATCTGTGCGGGTACCGGCTGTATCGCCGGCGGCTCCCTGAAGATCTATGATTACATGAAGGAAGAGTGTGCCCGTCGCGGCCTGTGCGTCCATGTCAACCTCATGGAGGAAGAGGGCGAGTGCAGCTGCGGCGACAACAGCGTCTCCATGAAGAAGAGCGGCTGCCACGGCTTCTGCGAGATGGGCCCCCTGATGCAGATCGAGCCCGAGGGCATCCTGTATACCCACGTCAAGCTGGAAGACTGCGATGAGATCATCGAAAAGTCCATTCTGGGTGACGAGGTCATTGAGCGTCTGCTCTACACGCTGGACGGCGTGGCCTATGCCAAGCATGACGAGATCCCCTTCTACCACAAGCAGCACCGCGTGGTGCTGGCCAACTGCGGCACTACCGATGCCGAGGACCTGAACGAGTATCTTGCCCGTGACGGCTATGTGGCCTTCGAAAAGGCTTTGTTTGACATGACCGACGAGGAGATCTGCAAAGAGATCATGGACTCCGGTCTGCGCGGCCGCGGCGGCGGCGGCTTCCCCGCCGGCCGTAAGTGGGACAGCGTGCGCAAGCAGCCCAAGGGCAAGAAGTACGTGGTCTGCAACGGTGACGAGGGCGACCCCGGCGCCTTTATGGACCGCTCCATTATGGAGGGCAACCCCCACTCTGTTATCGAGGGTATGCTCATCGCTGCCTGCGCTGCCGGCAGTGACGAGGGCTATATCTATGTGCGTGCCGAGTATCCTCTGGCTGTTACCCGCCTGAAGGTGGCCATTGCCAAGGCTGAGCAGGCCGGTCTGCTGGGCGACAACATTCTGGGCAGCGGCTTCTCCTTCCACCTGCACGTCAACCGCGGCGCCGGCGCTTTCGTCTGCGGCGAGGGCTCTGCCCTGACCGCCTCCATCGAAGGCAACCGCGGTATGCCCCGCGTCAAGCCTCCCCGCACCGTGGAGCACGGCCTGTGGGCACAGCCTACCGTTCTGAACAACGTGGAGACCTTCTCTGCGGTTCCCCTGATCGTACGTAACGGTGCGGACTGGTTCAAGTCCATCGGCACCGAAGGCACTCCCGGCACCAAGGCCTTTGCCCTGACCGGCAACGTGGTCAACACGGGCCTGATCGAGGTGCCCATGGGTACCACCCTGCGCGAGGTCATCTTCAATATTGGCGGCGGCATCAAGGACGGCAAGAAGTTCAAGGCCGTTCAGATCGGCGGCCCCTCCGGCGGCTGCCTGACTGAGGAGCATCTGGATATGCCCATGGACTTTGACTCCCTGAAGAAGGTGGGCGCCATGATCGGTTCCGGCGGTCTGGTGGTCATGGACGAGGACACCTGCATGGTGGAGGTCGCCCGCTTCTTCATGAACTTCACCCAGAACGAGTCCTGCGGTAAGTGCGTGCCCTGCCGTGAGGGTACCCGTCGTATGCTGGAGATCCTGGAGCGCATCGTCAAGAACGAGGGCACTCTGGAGGACCTGGACCTGCTGGAGGAGCTTGCTTCCACCATCACCGAGACCGCTCTGTGCGGCCTGGGCCAGTCCGCCTGCAAGCCTGTGATCAGCACTCTGAAGCACTTCCGCAACGAGTATCTGGCTCACGTGGTGGATAAGCACTGCCCCCACTGCAACGGTGCCCCCAAGGTGCTGAAGATCGACCCTGACAAGTGCAAGGGTTGTACCAAGTGTAAGAGAAACTGTCCCATGGACGCCATTACCGGCGAGGTCAAGCAGGTCCATGTGATCGATACTGAAAAGTGCATCAAGTGCGGCGCCTGCATCAAGGGCTGCCCCTTCGGTGCCATTGCGGAGGTGTAAGACATGGCAAAAGGAATTATGTACATCAACGGTCAGCGCGTTCCCTTTGACGGTGAGCCCAATGTCCTGGCCGTAATCCGCAAGGCCGGCATCGAGATGCCCACCTTCTGCTACTACTCCGACCTGTCTGTTTACGGCGCCTGCCGTATGTGCGTGGTGGAGGATGAGCGCGGCAAGATCGACACCTCCTGCTCCATGCAGCCCCGTGACGGTCTGTCCATCAAGACCAACAGCGCCCGCCTGCTCAAGCACCGCCGTATGATCCTGGAGCTGATGCTGGCTTCCCACAACTGCAACTGCACCATCTGCGAGAAGAGCGGCGACTGCCACCTGCAGGAGCTGGCTCTCCAGTTCGGCGTGCGCAACGTCCGTTTTGAGGATAACCGCGAGGTTCTGCCCTTTGACGATTCCAGCCCCGCTGTTGTGCGCGATCCCAGCAAGTGCATCCTGTGCGGCGACTGCGTGCGCGTGTGCGAAGAGACCATCGGCATGGGCGTCATCGACTTTGCCAAGCGCGGCTATAACATGCAGGTGACTCCCGCCTTTGGCCGCACTCTGTCCCAGACCAACTGCATCAGCTGCGGTCAGTGCTCCGCCGTGTGCCCCACCGGTGCCATTACCGTCTACAACCAGATCGGCGCTGCCTGGCGTGCCATCCATGACACGAGCAAGCGCGTGGTCGTGCAGATCGCTCCCGCCGTTCGCGTGGCCGTGGGCGAGGCCTTCGGTCTGCCCTCCGGCAAGAATATGCTGGATCAGATGGTCACCGCTCTGAAGCTCATGGGCGTGGACGAGGTCTATGACACCACCTTCGGTGCCGACCTGACCACTATCCAGGAGGCTGAGGAGTTCAAGGCTCGTCTGGCTGCGGGCGGTCCCTTCCCCATGTTCACCTCCTGCTGCCCCGCATGGATCAAGTATCTGGAGAATGAGAATCCCAAGTACCTGAAGAATGTCTCCAGCTGCAAGTCTCCCATGGAGATGTTCGGCGCCCTGCTCAAGGAAAAGTATCAGGCCAAGGATGCCGAGGATGGCCGTACCACCTATCACATCGCCATCATGCCCTGTACCGCCAAGAAGATGGAGGCCGCCCGACCCGAGTTTGCTACCGACGGCGTGCCCGATGTGGATCTGGTGCTGACCACTCAGGAGATCATCGACATGATCAAGGAGTCCGGTATCCAGCTGCCCCAGATGGAGCTGGAGTCTCCCGATACTCCCTTCGGCTTCGGTTCTGGCTCCGGCGTGATCTTCGGCACCACCGGCGGTGTGGCCGAGGCTGTGGCCCGCTACTGCCTGCCTGACAAGACCAAGAACACCCTGCGCAAGCTGGAGCTGTCCCCCCTGCGTGGCGAGGAGTCCATCCGCGAGGCCACTCTGGATGTGGGCGGCACCGAGATCCGAATTGCTGTGGTCCACGGTCTGATCAACGCCCAGAACCTCATCAAGCGCATCGAGGCCGGCGAGGTCAATTATCACCTCATCGAGGTCATGACCTGCCCCACCGGCTGCGTGGGCGGCGCCGGTCAGCCCATCGGCCGCAGGGACAAGAAGCTGGAGCGTGCTGCCGGCCTGTACACCACCGACAAGACCGCCATCTTCAAGAGAGCGGAGTTCAACCCCGTTATGGATGATGCTCTTGCCGGTTATTCCGAGGAGCAGCTGCATCATATGCTCCATGTGAACTATGTAAAGGAGTAATCCTTTCCATAATCTGCGGGAAAACAACTGCACATAAGCAAGAAAAAACTGACGCCGCTGAGAAGCGGCGTCAGTTTTTTGCGTACAGGGAAGATCACCGAAAGACGAACAGCCGCAGAAACAGCCGTGCCATGGCAAAACCGATGATGCCGCAGCCGGGGAAAGTGAGCAGCCACGTCCAAATAATGCAGCAGATCACACCTTTGTCTGTCCGGCCGTTTTCCTGAGCGGACACCCCGAGCAGCGCCGTGGTCCGGGTGTGGGTGGTGGAAACGGGCAGCCCCCACACAGTGGCAGCCAGCAGACAGATACAGCCGGCCAGATCGGCGGCAAAGCCGCGGCGGGGGGTCAGATCCACCATATCGCGCCCCACCCTGTCGATGATGCGCCGCCCACCCAGTGCAGTGCCAAGTGCGATGGTGCCGGCGCACAGCAGGATCAGCCACATGGGGGCAACGAACACCCCCTGTTCATCCCAGCCCCGGGCAAGGGACACGCCGAGTACGAAGATGCCCAGAAACTTTTGCCCATCCTGTGCTCCGTGCAGGAAGGCGGTAAGTGCTGCCCCGGGGACCTGGGCCAGTCGATATACCCCGTCCTTCCCGGGCAGCCGGGCGGTCAGAGCCATGGACAGCCGCCCCAATATAAAGCCTGCTCCGGTGGATAATATCAGTCCCCACAGCACCCGGATCCAGGCCTCGGGACGAAGATAGCCGAATCCTTTAAGCGCGATTGCGGCCCCGGAGATCCCCGCGATCAAAGCGTGGCTTTCACTGGTCGGAATGCCCAGCCGCCAGGCAAAGGTGGCCCAGAGAACGATGGCGGTCATGGCGGCACAAAGGGCGATGGACGCCTGGGTGCTGCTGCTGCCGAAATCGGCGATCTCATAAATGGTCTGGGCCACGGAAGTATTGATTGATGTTACGCACAGCACACCCAGAAAGTTGCATACCGCAGCCATAGCCGCGGCGGCGGGAAAGGGCATTGCTCCCGTTACCACTGCGCAGGCTATGGCGTTTGGGGCGTCGGTCCAACCGTTTACCAGCAGTACCCCCAGAGTCAGCAGAACACTGACCGCCAGAGCGGTGTCCTCGCCCAACCACCTTAAAAAAGGCAGAAAGGATACCGGCACATACATCACCTCGCCCCATTTTATGGGCGGCGGGGGGAGGGTATGCCGGTATCCTATGCTTCCTGATGAAACTTGGGAGGGGGTATGGTCTGGCTGCGCTCCGGGCTGTGGCCGCTGAGCTGGCTGGCGGGGCCGATGGCGTGCTCGCCAAAGCGGCTTCGGATATCGTCCATAGCGTGGCCAAGCTGCTCCCGACGCTCCTGCAGGCGGGAGAAGGAGTCCTGACTGAACAGGTCCATCTGCCCGCCCGCCTGTTCAGCGGGGATCAGCAGTATGGCGGTAATGGTGATGGCCCGGATGGGGGCGGACAGGTTCCAGTTGGCACGGATCAGGTCCATGGCGGCGTCTGCCAGCTCGGGCGTCACAAAGGTGGGAGAAGACAGCTTGCGCTGACGGCTGAGATCGTGAAATTCCGGACTGCGCACGCTCACCTGTATGCCTGTGCATTTCAGAGCGTGGCGGCGCAGCCGCTGAGCCACACAGTCGGCCAGCAGGGTCACACCGGAACGCACCTGCTCCTCGCCCGCCAGATTGTGAGGGAAAGTCAGGCCGTTGCCGACGGATTTTGGCGGAGTGTAAGTTCCTGCGGGCTGTACGGGACTGTGTTCCAGCCCGTTGGCATAGTCGTGCAGCACATACCCCTGACGGCCCAGCAGCAGCCCAAGGGCCTGCCGGTCAAAGGCGGCCAGCTGCCCGATGGTGGTCACGCCGTAACGCTCCAGCTCACGGGCTGCTGCCCGGCCAACAAACAGAAGGTCGGTCACCGGCAGCGGCCAGACCATGGTCTGTATATCCTCGGGCCGGATCACGGTGGTGGCGTCCGGTTTTTTATAGTCGCTGCCCAGTTTGGCAAAGATCTTGTTGAAGGAGACACCTACCGAGAGGGTAAGGCCCAGTTCACTGCGCACGTGGTTGCGGATGCGGTCTGCCATGGCCCTCGGATCGCCACCGAACAGGTGGACGGTCCCGGTCACATCCAGCCAGCTTTCGTCAATGCCGAAGGGCTCTACAAGATCGGTGTACTGCTCGTAAATGGCGTTCACTTTTTTTGAGTATTCCCGGTAAAGATCGTGATGTGAAGCAAGCAGCACAAGTTCAGGGCATTTCTTTTTCGCCTGCCAGATGGTCTCGGCGGTCTTGACGCCGAACTTCTTGGCCGGTTCATTTTTGGCCAGAATGATGCCGTGGCGGCTGGCGGGATCGCCGCATACCGCCACGGGCAGGTGGCGCAGCTCAGGGTAGTCCAGCAGTTCCACCGAAGCAAAAAAGCTGTTCAGATCACAATGAAAAATCACACGCTCCAAGTGCCCACCTCCTGTATGGTCGTTGTTATTATCATATACCCTGCAGAGAGAAAAGTCAAACTTATGTTCTATTTTTCTGTTGACTTGCAGGTGCAGTTGGATTAGAATAGCGGTATCAGAATCAGAGAGGGGGGCGGCACATGGATCGCGAGCATACCTGCTGTTTTACGGGCCACCGGCCGGACAAGCTGCCCTGGGGTACGGACGAGACTGACCCCCGCTGTGCCGCGCTGAAAGAAAAGATCGCCGAAGCGGTGGAGCGGGCGTATCAGGCCGGCTGCCGTCACTTTATCTGCGGTATGGCCAGAGGGTGTGACCTGTACTTTTGCCGGGTGGTGCTGGACCTGCGCAGCCATCGTCCCGAGGTGACGGTGGAGGCGGCCATCCCCTGCGAAAGCCAGACAGACAGCTGGCCGGAAGCCGAACGTATTTGTCATGCGGGGCTGTTGGATCAATGCGATTTCGAGACTATGGTGCAGCACCGCTATGACCGGGGGTGTATGATGCGCCGCAATCGCTATATGGTGGACCGATCCTGCCGTATCGTTGCCGTGTATGACGGAATCCCAAAGGGCGGAACGGCCAATACGCTGGCCTACGCACTTAAGCAGGAATTGACGGTCGACATGATTGGATTGGAGTGAATGATGTGGAGAAGACGCTGATGCATATCTGCTGTGCCCCCTGCGCAAACCGCCCCATCGAGGCCCTGCGGCAGGAGGGGATCGATACGGTGGGCTTTTGGTATAATCCCAATATCCATCCCTACACCGAGTATCAGGCCCGCAAACACACACTGGAGGAGTACGCAAAGCAGATCGGGATGAAGCTGGTCATCGGCGGCACCTATGACCTGCGTCCCTTTGTCACCGCCGTGGCGGGGAATATCGACACCCGGTGCGGTTACTGCTACCGCTGCCGCATGGAGGCCACGGCAAAATATGCCGCGGAAAACGGCTTTTCCAGTTTTACCACATCTCTGCTTGTCAGCCCCTATCAGGATCACGAGGCCATCTGTGCCATCGCGGAAAAAATGGGGCAGCGGTATGGTGTGCAGTTTCTCTACCGGGACTTTCGTCCTCTGTTCAGGGAAGGGCAGGAGTACGCCCGGGAGCACGGGATGTATATGCAGAAGTACTGCGGCTGTATCTTCAGTGAGGAAGAGCGTTATAAAAAGAAAAAGAAGTGCAGGTGAACACCACAGGACCAGAGAAATCCTCCCACCCGGGAGGGTTTTCTTTTGGCCCAAAACGGACCGCCCGGCGTGAAAGGTCATAGAATGAGCCAAAAGGGGGCGTTTACCATGAAAAAACCTCATCAGGACCTGAGCGTACAGGTGAAGCGGGAGGACTGGGAACTGACTCTGCAGGGGGAGCCGGTGCTCAGCTGCACGCTGACATGGCCGGAGCTTGCAGGCGGTGGGAAGGGGACGGCCGCCATCAACCGCTATTACCGCCATGCGGCCGGTATGTGGAGAAGCAGATGGGAGCGGGAGGTGTTTTTGCATGCCTGTCTGGACCTTGCGGACCGGCGGGCCCGGAGCCGGCCCTTTAAGCCGTGGCAGGTGCAGCTTACAACCCACATCACGCTGCGCACAGACGAACTGCTCAGTCTGTGGCAGGAGGGGACGGAGCAGCAGGGCTTTGAACGGCCCCTGAGCCTGCGCCGGGGGGATACGTGGTCGGTGGCGGACGGCGCGCCCCGGACGCTGGCCTCGTTTTTTCCCGGGGAGCGGCGGTGGAAAAAGCGGATGCTGGAACAGCTGGAGCGGCAGGCCCGCCATAGGCTTGAACAGGGAGAATCCCTGCTGGATCCGGACTGCCCGCAGCGGCTGAAAGGGGCGTTTGACCCCCAGCGGTTCTACCTGTCGGCGGAGGGGATACAGGTGTTTTATCCCATGTACGTGCTGGGGCCGGGTGCCGAGGGGATCCCCGTCTTTTCCATCCCGCTGTCCCCGGCGGGATAGGGGAATGTTTCGGGACAAGGCGGCATACCCCTTTTGTGGGGGGATGGATATGAGCTTTGTTCAGCGGCTGACGGACTTTATGTGGAATCCCTGGCTGTTGGGGCTGGTTTTGCTGACCGGCCTTTATTATTCGGTGCGCACGGGATTCTTTCAGATATTCGGCATTAAAACGTGGGTGAAGACCACGGTTGGAAGTCTGTTCAGCGGAAGGCAAAACAGCACATCAGGCATTACCCGCTTTCAGGCCCTGGCAACCGCCCTTGCCTCCACCATCGGCACCGGCAGCATTGCCGGAGTGGCCACCGCCATCTTCTTCGGCGGGCCGGGTGCGGTGTTCTGGATGTGGGTATGTGCCGTGCTGGGCATGATGACCGGCTGCGCGGAGAAGGTGCTGGCGGTCCGCTGGCGGCAGCCGGGCCGGGATGGGAAATGGGAGGGCGGTCCCATGCACTATCTGGCCCACGGGATGAAAAGTCCCTTCCTTGCCGGATGGTTTGCCATAGCCTGCGTGGGCGGCGCACTGGTGGGGGGCGATCTGGTTCAGTCCAACTCCATCGCCCAGGCCCTGAACACCACCTTTGGCTGGGACCGGCTGATCACAGGAGTGATCACTGCCGCGCTGGCGGGGATCGTGCTGGTGGGCGGCATCGGGCGCATCGCCCGGTTCAGCGAACTGCTGGTGCCGGTGATGGCCCTGCTGTTTCTGGGCAGCGCAGCTGTGGTGCTGTGGGTGCGGCGGGAGTATCTGGGCGATGCACTGGGCATGATCGTCTCCTGTGCCCTGTCGCCCCGGGCGGCGGCGGGAGGCGCAGGCGGCTATGGCATCAGCGCGGCGCTGCGGTATGGGGTGGCCCGGGGGGTGTTCACCAATGAGGCGGGTATGGGCTCCTCCGCCATGGCCCATGCCAACGCCGATACCAAACATCCCGGCGAACAGGGGATGTGGGGCATTTTGGAGGTGTTTGTGGCCACCCCGGTCATCTGCACCATGACGGCGCTGGTCATTCTGACGGCAGGGGTCTACGACCCCGCCGGGGCGCTGGGGGCCATAGGCGCAGAAGACCTGTCCGGTGCGCTGGTGGGCGTGCCGCTGACCGCAGCCAGTTTCGCTGTGGTGCTGGGTGCAGCGGGGGAGGGCATCGTGTCGGTCTGCCTGCTGATGTTCGCCTTTTCCTCTTTGCTGGGCTGGAGCTACTATGGAGAAAGTGCCCTCGGCTGGCTGCTGCGGGGTCGGCGGTGGCGGCCGGTGTGGAGAGGGGTGTTTTTGATTGTCGCTGTGGCAGGCAGCGTGGGTGAACTGGAACTTGTCTGGCAGCTTGTGGACCTGTTCACCGCCCTGATGGCCCTTCCCAATCTAGCTGCGCTGCTGTGGCTTTCGCCTCAGGTGCTGCAGAGCATAAACGAGTGGCTGGAACACAAAAGCTCTGCCTCTGAATGAGGCAGAGCTTTTATAAAGCTACTATTGTAAAGATAAATAACTTGTCAGATTTTTGAGGTATCGGTCTGGTCCGCACAGGGCGGAAAATTCCTGCGCGCGGTGGTCAAACAGGGGATCGTGTACGCCCCAGACCTGCCAGCCGGCCTCTTTGGCGGCGGCGCAGTAGTCGGGAGAGTCGTCCAACAGGACGCAGTCCTGAGGGGCGAGCCCCTCCAGCCGTGCTACCTGCCGGAACAGGTCGGGGTCTGACTTTTCAATGCCCAGCAGGTGGGAATAGTGGATGGAACGGAACAGGTTGGTAATTCCGTGACGTTCCAGCGCCGAGGCACACAGATGGGGCATACAGGAGGTCACCACAGACAGCCGCTCGCCCCGGCGGACAAGCTCCTCCAGCAGCTCGCGGGCTCCCGGTTTCAAAGGCAGGTGGCGGGCGTAATGCTCCCGGGCCATCTCCTGCCACCGGGCCACGATCTGGTGGGTGGTCATTGAAAGCTGAAAGCGCTCTTTTGTAAACACCGCCGAGGCGTTGAAGCTGTTGCGGCTGACAAAATCCGTATAGTCCTCAGGTACGGGGCTGATGCCGTGCTGCTCCAGAAATTCTATGTCGATCTGCAGCCAGATACCGTTAGAGTCCAGCAGTGTGCCGTCAAGGTCAAAAAAGAGCATGGTAGTCACTCCTCTGTCCAGAAGCGCCATGGAAAGTCCACGGCCTCCTGCGCGTAGTCGATGCCGATGCGTTTGCCGGTGAAAAAGGATTTGGGGGGGGGAGCGGGGCTGACGAAAAGCTCATCGCCCAGCAGGTCTGTCCCGTTTTGCGCCCGGGTCAGCGCCAGACCCCTGCACAGCTTGCCGGGACCGTTGAGAAAATTTTTGAGCTGATAGGCGTTCATATCTTCATGCTTGCAGGAAAAGCGGTTTTCTGCTATAATATCTACGTTTTTGACAGGGACCGCGCCCCGGATCAGCACAGCGCTGGGCTCGCCCTCCGGTTCCGTGACCAGATTGAGACAGCAGTGCATGCCATAGATCAGATAAATGTATGCCGTTCCCGGCCGGGCAAACATGGTCTGCGTTCTGGGGGTGCGGCGGTAGTGATAGGCGTGGCAGGCCCTGTCCATGCGGCCCACATAGGCCTCTGTTTCCGTGATGCGGCAGACCAGCCGTGTGCCTTCGGGCAGAGTACGCACAAGCAGCTGACCAAGCAGGTCCCGGGCCACCTGAACGGTATCCCGGTCATAAAAACTGCGGGGGAGTTTTTCCACGGCGGCCACATCCTTTCCGGAATCTTTTGGATCTTTTACATAGGAGGAATCAACATGAATCAAATGCTTGGAATGGAATTCACTTCGATCTGGATGGCCTTTTTCTATCTGGTCATATTCTGCCTTGCCGCCACGGTGCTGGAGCGTGTTATCGGCCGGCTGACGGCAAAGGTGCTGCACGGCGCAGCGGCCAAAGCGGCCCGCCTGATCCTGCTGGCCTGCAGCGGCGCGCTGGTGCTGTGGGGAGTTGACTGCCTGTTTGACAGCGTCAGCCTTCAGTGGTGGACCAATGGGCTGCTGAGCATCCTGATGGCTGTGGTGATGGTGCTGCCGGAGAACTCCGCACCTGCCGAGTCCGAAGAAAGCGCGCAGGAGGACTGACCCTATTTTATCATGAGCCAAGCATCATTGCAAATTCGGAGTGGGTGGAACATGACGCCTGAAATCATGCGCAGACTGGCAAAGCCCATGCTTTTTGCCGCCGCTATCATCTGGGGCACGTCTTTTTTCATCATGAAAAACACGCTGGATGCCATGCCGGTCTTCTCCCTGCTGGCCATCCGCTTTACTGCCGGCGCGGTGCTTTTGTCGATGGTGTGCTGGAAAAAGTGGCGGTATTTCTCCCGGGACTATGTCTGGCGCGGCGCCATCATCGGCCTGTTCCTGTTTCTGGCCTATACGGTGCAGACCTTTGGACTGGAGCGCACCACCCCGTCCAAGAACGCCTTTCTCACGGCGGTGTACTGCGTGATGGTGCCCTTTTTATACTGGGCGGTGATGGGCCACCGGCCGGACCGGTACAACATCATCGCCGCCTTTCTGTGTGTCACCGGAGTGGGGCTGGTGTCCCTCAACGGCGACCTGACGGTAAACATGGGCGATGTGCTCACCCTGATCGCAGCGGGCTTCTACGCCGCACATATCATAGCGGTGGAGAAAGTTTCGCCCGGAAAGGACATCTATCTGCTCACTGTGTTCCAGTTCGCCTTTGCGGCGGTGTATTCCTGGGTGGGCTGTCTGCTGCTGGAGGATTTTCCGGTGCAGGCGGTGTGCGACCCGGCGGTGTTCCTGCCTCTTGGCTATCTGTGCGTTATGGCCACCACGGCGGCGCTGCTGTTCCAGAACGTGGGACAGATCTGGTCCGACCCCGCATCCGCCTCTGTGATCCTGTCTTTGGAGTCGGTGTTCGGTGTGCTGTTCTCCGTCATTTTTTACGGGGATCTGGTCACGCTGCCCATGATGCTGGGATTTGTATGCATTTTTATCGCCGTGGTCTGTTCGGAAACCAAGTTTTCTTTTTGCAGATACAAACGGTAACCAGTTTGTTTTGAAGTGAATATCTTTGTTTAAAACATGTGGAAAGGAATGTCGGATATGAGTAAACTCAGTGTTGGTTATGCTAAGGTGGACATTACCCCCAGAGAATCTGTACACCTGACGGGCTATGGCAATGATGCTCTGCGTTGCTCGGACAATGTGCTGGATCCCTTGTACGCTACATGCCTTGCATTCACCGACGAGGAGGGCTCTACCGCGTTGGTCTATACAATAGACATTCTCTACGCTTGTAGTTGGATGCGCGAAGCGGTGAGTGAGGCTACAGGGCTTCCTGTGGAGCGAGTCCAAATCTCTGCCACCCACACCCACGCCGGGCCCTCCACATGGCCTATGCGGGCCCAGGCTAACAATCGGGAATATCTGTTGGGCACACTGAGGGCTGGACTGATTGAAGCGGCCAATAAGGCTCTGGCAGATCGGAAGACGGCGGACATGTATATCACCGATGTCCATACTGTGGGTTTGAACTATGTGCGTCACTACCTGATGGAAGACGGAACCTACTCCGGCCCAAACTTCGGAAGTTGGGACAAAGCTATTGTAGGGCATGAGACTCAGGCGGACAATCAGCTGCAATTGGTTAAATTTGTCCGGGAGGGAAAAAAGGACATCATCATTGCCAACTTTGGTGTCCATCAGACATCCACCGGCGGTATGGACAAGCATGACATCAGCGCAGATTGTGCCGGTGCCATGCGGGCCAAGATGGAGCGGGAACTGAACTGCTGTTTTGCCTATTTTACCGGCGCGGCGGGCAATATCGCACCTATCAGCAAAATCAAGGCGGAGTTGAGTCTGGCCGATCACGTGGACCACGGCCGGGCGCTGGCCAGCTATGCCATTCGGGCAAATGACAGCTATAAGCCTGTGGAAACAGGGCATGTAAGGATAAAGTCCCTGCAACTGGATATTGATGTAAATCACAGTCTGGATCATATGGAGGAAATTGCAAAGTCCATCGTTGACGTGTGGAAGAAGACAGGGAACCGGGCTGAATGCAACAAGGTTTGCTGGCGGCATGGCCTGAACAGCGTCTATCATGCCGAGTCCGTACTGGATAAACTGGCTCTGGGCAAGACGCTGGACATCCAATTGAACGTGGTGTCCGTGGGCGACGTGGCCTTTGTTATGATGCCTTATGAGGTGTTTGATACCAATGCCATGTTTATCAAGCAGAATGCGCCCTATAAGATGAGCATCATTGCCACCTGTGCCAACGATGTGCGCAGCTATATCCCTTCCGCCATCGGCTTTGCCCACGGCGGGTACAGTGTGGACCGCTGTCGCTTTGTGCCCGGAACCGGCGAGCGTCTGGCCGACGAGTTTGTGGCCATGCTGCAGGAGTTGCACGAATAAAAAAGCGCCGCAGGATGCTCGGCAGTTATCAAACAGTAATATACAAATTTATTGAAACAGGCATGATTTTGGTCATGCCTGTTTCACTTTTAAATGCTGAAGTATTTTTTGTTGCCTTGTTGAAAAATAAGGGATTTTTCTTGCCTTGCGGCCCCTGAAATGCGTTGCAAAGCAATGCGGTTTTTGTTATAATATAACATCTGGAATTATATGCAGTTGCAATGTTTCTGACATGTGGGCAAAGGTAGGACGGCCCAGCAGGGAGAGGTGTGTCTTTTGTATTTAAAAGCATTGGAGATCGAGGGCTTCAAGTCCTTTCCGGATCGGACGGTGCTCACCTTTGGTGAGGATATTACCGCCATCGTCGGCCCCAACGGGTCGGGAAAA
The DNA here is from genome assembly GCA_017624915.1 of Oscillospiraceae bacterium. GTDB lineage: Bacteria > Bacillota > Clostridia > Oscillospirales > Oscillospiraceae > Lawsonibacter. The sequence goes on from JAGAMC010000025.1 coordinate 22,284, forward strand.
TCCAATATTTCCGACGCCATCCGCTGGGTCATGGGCGAGCAGTCCACCCGCGCCCTGCGCGGCGGCAAGATGGAAGACGTGATCTTTGGCGGTACGGCCAAGCGCAAGCAGACCAACTATGCGGAGGTCTCCCTTGTACTGGATAACTCCGGTCATATTTTTGACATGGAGGAAAGCGAGATCATGGTCACCCGGCGCTATTACCGCTCCGGGGAGAGTATGTACTACATCAACCGCCGTTCTGTCCGCCTGAAGGACGTCAACGAGCTGTTCATGGACACCGGTCTGGGCCGGGAGGGCTACTCCATCATCGGACAGGGCAAGATCGACGAGATCCTGTCCGTCAAGAGCGCCGACCGCCGCGAGATCTTTGAGGAGGCGGCGGGCATTTCCCGTTACCGCCACCGCAAGGAGGAGGCCGAGCGCAAGCTGGCCCACACCGATGAAAACCTGGTGCGCATCAACGACAAAATCGAGGAGCTGGAGCAGCAGGTAGAGCCCCTGCGCAAGCAGAGCGAGACGGCGAAAAAGTTCCTTGTGCTGCGGGACGAGCTGCGGGGTCTGGAGATCTCCGTCTGGCTTGACCAGCTGGAGCATATCCGGGCCAACGGCATCAAGCTCAGCGCCGACTACGAGGATGCCCTGCGCCGCAGAGATCAGCTCCAGCGGGAGCAGGACGAACTGTATGCCGATCTGGAGCGGTACGCAGAACAGATCCGCGGCAAGGACGTGGAGATGGAAGTGCTGCGCACCCGGATCCGGGAACGGCAGGCTGGCGTGGCAGAGCTGGAAAGCGCCATTGCCGTGCTCAGAAGCAATATCGGCAACAACGAGGATAACGCCCGCCGGCTTCAGGCAGAGCTGGAGCAGCAGGAGGGCCGTGAAGGCGGTCTGGTGTCCCAAATCGCCCAGCGCAATGCGCGTGTCGAGGAGATAGACACTCAGCTCAAGGAGCTGGACCGGCGTCTGGTACAGATCCGCAGCCAGTCTGAGCAGGCTGCAAAGTCCGCTGGTACTCTGGCGCTGGAGCTGGAGCAGCTGCGTCAGCGTCAGGCGGTGGAGACCGCCGGTGCGGCGGATGCCAAGGCCCTGCTGTCCGCACTGGCTGCGGCTGCACAGGAAGTGCTGGACCGGGATGAGACTGTCCGGCGGGAGGCGGCCGAACTGGGCGAGCGTATGGCCGAGGCCCGCAGACAGCAGAAGCTGGCCCGTGCCGACCGGTCCAAGGCCGAGGAGGAGCGGGACGCCGTTCAGAACATCATCAACGGCTACTCCCTGCGGCTCAACACCCGCCGCCAGAAGGCCGAACAGGCCCGTGAGCGCCATGTGAAGCTGCAGATGGAGGACAATGCCCTTGTCTCCCGCATCAAGATGCTTGCCGAAATGGAAAAGTTGCACGAGGGCTTTTCCAAAGCGGTCAAGCTGGTCATGACCGAGGCGGAACGGGGCACACTGAACCATATCCACGGCCCGGTGGCCGGGCTGATCAAGGTACCAGACCGATACACCGTGGCCATCGAGACCGCTCTGGGCAGCGCAATGCAGAACATCGTGGTGGACAGGGAAGAGGACGGTAAGGCCGTCATCAACTACCTCAAGCGCCGGGACGGCGGACGTGTCACCATTTCGCCTCTGAGTGCCATCCGACCCGGCGATCTGCGGGAAGCCGGTCAGGTCAGACACGAAAAGGGTTTCGTTGGCATCGGAAATGAACTGATCAGCTTTGAAAAGACCTATGCCAACGTGTTCTCCAACCTGCTTGGCCGTGTGGTGGTCATGGAGGAACTGGACAGCGCCATCGCCTGCGCCAGAAAATACGGCTACAAGTTCCGCATCGTTACTCTGGACGGTCAGGTGCTCAACCCCGGCGGCTCTATGACCGGCGGCTCTGCCAGCCGCAGCGCCGGCATCCTCAGCCGAGCCAACGAGCTGGAGCGGCTCAATACCCAGAGCGCCGACCTGAAGGAGAAGCTGGCACAGGCAGCTCAGGCTCTGGCAGAGGCGGACCGGGAGGCCACCGCCGCAGCCTATGAGATGGAGACGGCTCAGGGACAGCTGCGCCAGTGGGAGGATGACCTGCTCAAGGCACAGGCCCTGTGCAACCACTGTGACAGCGTGGTGGCCGATCTGGAGCGCCAGCAGGAGGGCCAGGAGGCCGAGCTGGAGCAGCTGAAGGAGCGCACGGCCAAAATCGAAACGGATACCCAGTCCGCCCGTGACCGCATTCGCCGGCTGGAGGGCGCGGCCGCGGCACTGGAAAGCGAGACCCAGGGCAAGCTGCTGGGACAGACCGAGGTGCAGGAGCGTTCGGCCCAGATCGCCCGGAGTATGGCCGAGCTGACGGCCGAGCAGGCGGCTCTGCAGGCGGAGAGAGAGGCCAATGCCAACAGTCTGGCCGAACTGGAAGCCCTGCGCCGGGATATTGCCGGCGACCGCAGCCAGAGCAGGTCGCTTATGGACGACTACCAGCGCAAAAACGAAGCGTTTGCCCGGCAGATCGAGGAGAAACAGGCTGACCTGCTGGCGCTGCGTCAGGAGGATGAGGTCCAGAATCAGACCATTCGCACCATGAATGAGGAAAAGCTGGCGCTGGAGGCACAGAGAAACCGCACCGAGCGGGCCAGCCGTGACAAGACGGCGGACCTGATGAATATGCAGCAGGAGGTCTCCCATCTGGAGCATAAGCGGACCGCCGCCGCCATGGAGGAAAAGCAGATCCTGGACAAGCTGTGGGACACCTATGAGCTGTCCCACGAAGCGGCCAAGGGCCAGCGTATCGAGATCGAGTCCGTGACCAAGGCCAGCCGTCGTATCGGCGAACTCAAGCGCGCCATCTCCGCTCTGGGCCATATCAATCTGGGCGCCATTGAGGAGTTTGAGCGGGTCAACGAGCGCTATACCTATCTGACGGATCAGCGCAACGACGTGGAGCGGGCCAAGGCCGAGCTGGACAGCATCATCGGCAATATCACCGGCGAGATGAAGACCATCTTTGCCCGGGAGTTCAAGGTCATCAACGACGCCTTCGGCAAGACATTCCTGGAGCTGTTCGGCGGCGGCAAGGCGACTCTGGAGCTGGAGGACCCCGAGGACATCCTCAACTGCGGCATTGAGATCAAGGTGCAGCCTCCCGGCAAGGCTCTGAAGATCATCACCCTGCTGTCCGGCGGCGAAAAGGCCTTTGTGGCCATTGCCCTGTACTTTGCCATCCTCAAGGTCCGTCCCACACCCTTCGTGGTCATGGACGAGATCGAGGCAGCACTGGACGACAACAACGTGGTCCGCTTTGCCGACTATATGCGCACCATGTCCGAGAAGACCCAGTTCATCGTCATCACTCACCGCCGCGGGACCATGGAGGAGGCCGACGTGCTGTACGGTGTGACCATGCAGGAGCAGGGTGTGAGCCGAATGCTGACCATTAATCTGAATGATGTGGAGAAAGAGTTGAAATTGCGCTGAAACTAAAGCTGCTCCTGCATGATTGGGGCCCCCGCACGAGCCCAGCGAAGCGGGTCGTGTGGGGAGAGGACGAGCAGTGAAATGAGCGAGCTTTTGCCACAGGCAGAAGCGAGGGATATGAAACTTGCGAGGACGAAGGAGCAGGGTGTGAGCCGAATGCTGACCATTAATCTGAATGATGTGGAGAAAGAGCTGAAACTGCGATAAGGAGGGCGCTGTCATGCATAAACTGAAGTGTCTGCGCTGTGATGTGCCAATGGAATTTGTCAAGCGAGAGAACGTGCAACTTGGCAAGACAGGCTTTCTGACCGGCGACTGGAGCAACCTGTTTGCGGGGGCGCTGTACGTAGCAATTTTTACCTGCCCGAAATGCGCTAAGCTGGAATTTTTCCGGGGAGGCTACTACGAAGAGCAGGAGCCGGAGGAGATGGGTATTGCAAAGACCACCTGCCCCAACTGCGGCACGCAGCATGATCTGGACTATCCCAAGTGTCCCCGCTGCGACACTCCAAACCCAAAGTGGTAAGAAAGGAACTGTTCCATGGGCTTTTTTGACAAGCTGAAAAAGATCAATATTTTCTCCGGTTTCGGCTCGGAACTGGACGACGACTTCTATGACGAGCTGGAGGAGTCTCTGATCCTGGCCGATGCCGGTATGGATACCACACTCAGGGCGGTGGAGGAGCTTCGCCGCCGGGTGAAGGAGGAGCACATCAAGACAGTGGAGGAAGCCCGGGGCTGCATGTGCCGGGTCATCGCCGATATGCTCAGCGTGGGCGACGGCGGGCTGGACCTGTCCACCAGACCTTCCGTGGCCCTGTTCATCGGCGTGAACGGTGTGGGCAAGACCACCACCATCGGCAAGATCGGCCACCAGCTCAGAGGGCAGGGGAAAAAGGTGCTGCTGTGCGCCGCGGATACCTTCCGGGCGGCGGCGGCAGACCAGCTGACCATCTGGGCTGAGCGATCCAACCTGGAAATCATCAAGCAGCACGAGGGGGCTGACCCCGCCGCAGTGGTCTTTGACGCGGTCAGCGCGGCAAAGGCACGCAAGGTGGATGTGGTGCTTGTAGACACCGCCGGCCGTCTGCACAACAAGCAGAACCTGATGAACGAGCTGAACAAGATCAGCCGCGTCATCGACCGGGAGCTGCCCGGCTGCGCCCGGGAGACTCTGTTGGTGCTGGATGCCACCACCGGCCAGAACGGTTTGATTCAGGCCAAGCAGTTCAAGGAGGCCGCCGGCATCACCGGCATCGTGCTGACCAAACTGGACGGCACAGCCAAGGGCGGCATCGCCATCGCCATCGCTCAGGAACTGGGCGTGCCGGTCAAGTACGCCGGTGTGGGCGAGGGCATCGACGACCTGCAGCCCTTTGACCCGCTGGAGTTTGCCCAAGCGCTGATTTAAGAAAGGAAGTTTAGATTATGTCCCGTATTGACGGAAGAACCAATGACGCCCTGCGTCCCATTGAGATCATTCCCCACATCAACAAATTCGCCGAGGGCTCCTGCCTGATCCGCTGCGGAAACACCCATGTGCTGTGTACCGCCAGCGTGGAGGACAAGCCTCCCCGCCACGTCCCCGAGGGGGAGGGCTGGGTCACCGCCGAATACTCCATGCTGCCCCGGGCCAATCGCGAGCGCTCCCGCCGGGACATCTCCAAGCTCAAGCTCAACGGACGAAGCGCGGAGATCCAGCGGCTCATCGGCAGGGCCTTGCGCTCTGTGGTGGATATGAAGAAGCTTGGCCCCTGGAACATCACCATCGACTGCGATGTACTGCAGGGGGACGGCGGGACTCGTACAGCCTCCATCACCGGCGGCTTTGTGGCCATGATGCTGGCGTTCCAAAAGATGATGGCAAACGGCCAGCTGGCCGAATACCCGGTCAGCGGCTATGTGGCCGCTGTGTCCGCGGGTATTGTGGATGACCGGCCCATGCTGGACCTGTGCTATGAGGAGGATTCCGCCGCCATGGTGGATCTGAACTGCGTCATGGACGATCGGGGTCGTCTCATTGAAATTCAGGGTACCGGAGAGGAACGCCCCTTCACCCTTGCCGAGCAGCAGGAACTGGTGCGTCTTTGCGAAAAGGGTATTCGTCAGCTGCAGCAGATTCAGAAAGAGATTCTGGGCGTGGATCTGTAAAGGAGGAAAACCTGCCATGAAACTGGTGCTTGCCAGTAAGAACCCCAAGAAGCTGAAAGAGCTCAATGACATTCTGAGCCGCCTTGGCGTTGAGGTCTGCTCCGAAGCCGATGCAGGCGTGGATATTGATGTGGAGGAGACGGGGACTACCTTTGAGGAAAACTCCCTGCTCAAGGCGCAGGCGGTCATGGAAGCCAGCGGGCTGCCCGCGATCGCAGACGATTCGGGCCTGTGTGTGGACTGCCTGAACGGCGCGCCGGGCGTATACTCCGCCCGCTACGGCGGCGAGGGACTGGACGATATGGGCCGCACCCGCCTGCTGCTGGAGAATATGCGCGGTCAGATGCCCCGCAGCGCAAAGTTTGTTTCCGTCATCACCTGCTGCTTCCCTAACGGGGATGTGATCTCCGCCCGGGGTGAGTGTCCGGGGACCATCGCGTTCGCGCCCCAGGGGGAGGGCGGATTTGGCTATGACCCTGTATTTTTTGTCCCCCACCTGAAAAAGACCTTTGCCCAGCTGACCGCAGAGGAAAAGAACGCCATCTCCCACCGGGGCAGAGCGTTGGAGGCCTTCAAGGTCAAGCTGGAGGAATATCTGAACAAGTGACAAGGAGCAAATTATGGCTGATTTAACAAGTAAGCAGCGCGCCCAGCTGCGGGGACTGGCAAACGGGATCGACACCATCCTCATCGTGGGCAAGGACGGCATTGGCGACAATCTGGTCAAGCAGGCCAACGATGCGCTGGAGGCCCGGGAGCTGATCAAGGGCCGCGTTCTGGAAAATGCCCTGATGACCGCCCGCGAGGTGGCGGAGGCTCTTGCGCCCCTCACCCGCAGCGAGGTGGTGCAGGTCATCGGCACCAAGTTTATCCTCTACCGGCCCACCCACAGAAAGGATAAAAAGGATAAAATCGTTCTGGTGGAAGATAAGAAGAAAAAGACAATGTGATCTGCATATCTGGAAAGGTGAGGTGACAGGGGATGAAGATCGGAATATACGGCGGCACATTCAACCCGCCCCACTTGGGCCATATGGCAGCGGCCGGAACTGCGGCTGCCGTGCTGGAACTGGACAAGCTGATCCTGATCCCGGCGGCTGAGCCGCCCCACAAGCAGCTGCCCGAGGGTTCCGCCACGGCAAAGCAGCGTTTTGACATGGTGCGCCTTATGGCGGACAACCTGAACTTGCCCGGCATTGTGGAAGTTTCGTCTATGGAGCTGGAACGCCAGGGGAAAAGCTATACCGCCGACACCCTGCGCATGATCCGTGAGCAGTATCCTGAGGATGAGCTGTGGCTGCTGATGGGGACGGATATGTTCCTCACCCTGCAGTATTGGCGGGAGCCGGAGACGATCATGGAACTGGCGGGTATCTGTGCCTTTGGACGCACAGAAAAGGATGGCGAGGAGCTGTTTGCGCCCCAGCGGGCCTTTCTGCAGGAGCGGTACAACGCCCGCCTGACCACCATTACCCTGCCCGGTCTGGTGGACATATCCTCCAGCGATCTGCGGGTCCTGCTGGAAAAGGGGGAAGGACGGGAATACCTGGCCGACCCCGTGTACGGATACATCCTGATGAACGGCCTGTATCATCTTCAGGTGGACCTGAAGCAACTGGATCTGCCGGAACTGCGGGCCTGCTCCTACTCCATGGTGCGCGCAAAGCGCATCCCTCACATCCGGGGTACGGAGGAGGAGGCGGTGCGGCTTGCGCAGCGCTGGGGTGCGGACGAGACGCTGGCCCGTCGTGCGGCCATTCTTCACGACTGCACCAAGTATCTGGAACTGGACGAGCAGCTGGCCCTGTGCGCAAAATACGGGGTGGAGCTGGACGAACTGGAGCAGCGGGCGGTGAAGCTGCTGCACTCCAAGACCGGAGCGTGTATCGCAAAGTACATTTTTGGGGAACCTGAACAGGTATATCAGGCGATTTTCTGGCACACCACGGGCAAAGCGGAAATGTCCCTGCTGGAAAAAGTGATCTACCTTGCCGACTACATCGAACCCACCCGCGATTTCGACGGGGTGGAGCCCCTGCGCAAGCTGGCCTATGATGATCTGGATGCGGCGCTGCTCATGGGCATGAATATGACCATCGAAGAGATGGAGCAGCGGGGCGTGCCCGTGCACAAAAATACGCTGGCGGCCCGGAACTGGCTGCTGCCGGGAAAGGATTGAGGTGCGTTTTATGATGGAAAACATGCCGTCCGACCGGTCAAAAAACTGGCTGACGCGCTATCGGGAATGGCTTAGCGGCCTCGATCCCGTCCGGCGCAGACGCATGCGTGTGCTTCGGGCACTGGCCGCCGTGGGGCTGATCATCGTTGTGCTGCTGACAGCCTACAGCCTGTGGGCCCGGGAACCGGAACTTCCCGTTCCCAACGGTTCTGGAGCCGGCGGGGCAGAGTCGGACACATCCCATCAGGGAAATGATCTGACCCAAAGCGGGCGGCGCAAAGGTGTATACACCTTCCTGCTGGTTGGCAAGGATACGGCGGGCGGCGGAAACACCGATACCATGATCCTTGTAACCTTTGACACCAGGGGGAAAACCGTAGATGCCATGAGCCTGCCCCGGGATACCATGGTCAACGTCAGCTGGCGCAACAAGAAGCTGAACACCGTGTATAACTACTATAAGGGCAAGGACAAGCAGACGCAGGTGGAAAAGGGTATGACGGCCCTGAAATCCCATGTGGGCAAGCTCACCGGAATTGAACCGGATTTTTATGCGGTCGTAGAGTGGGATGCCGTGGGGGAGATCGTGGATGCCATTGGCGGCGTCACCTTCAATGTGCCCTATGACATGCATTACGATGACGATACCCCCGGCCAGGATCTGCACATCCATCAGGAAAAGGGCGAGCGCCGCCTGACCGGTGATGACGCCATGCAGGTCATCCGCTGGCGCAAGAATAACGGCAAATACGGAAACTTTCAGGTGGGTGACTCCGGCCGTATGCAGATCCAGCAGGATTTTCTGATGGCGGTAGCCAGAGAACTGCTGCAGCTGAAGAATCTGGTCAACATTCCGGAACTTGCTGACGTTTTTGCACAGAATGTCACCACGGATCTGCCAATAGGAAACATCGTCTGGTTCGGGCAGAAAGCCATAGGCATGAATGTGGGAGAGGATGTCCGCTTTTACACCATGCCATACAAACCCTATACCCGCGGAACAGCCTATGTGCTGCCTGTGGTGGACGAGCTGCTGACCATTGTCAACAGCGGATTGAACCCCTATAAGCGCGACATCCGCGCGGACGATCTTGAGGTGCTGTGCCTGCAGGCCAACGGCTCGCTCAAACTCACCAGCGGAACGCTGGAAGATACCGCGCTGGGCAAGCCCCGCGGCACATCCTCCTCCGCGATACCCAAGCCGCAGGAGCCTGCACCCGTTCAGCCCTCCGAGCCCGAGCAGCCGGTGCAGCCTGAACAACCGGCACAGCCCGAGCAGCAGCCCCAGCCTGAGACGCCTCAGCCTCCTCAGGAACCGCTGCCTGAGCAGCCGGCATCGCCGACTGAACCGCCTGTGACAGAACAGACGGATCCCGTACCGGATACCGGGGATGCGCCCAATATCCTTCCGCCCGTCCCCACTCCCGTTCAATAAAGAAAAGAGGAATAGACATGATGACATCTTACGAAAGTGCGATCCTTCTGGCCCAGGCCCTGGACAGCAAGAAAGGTCTGGATATCAAGGTGCTGCGCACCGAGGAACTGACTACGCTGGCGGACTATTTTGTGATCTGCTCCGCCACCTCCAGCACGCAGATCAAGGCCCTGTCCGATGCCTGTGAAAAGGTTATGGACGAGGCCGGTGAACCTGCCCACCACGTGGAGGGGCACCGGGGCGGCACGTGGGTGCTGCTGGATTTCTCCAGCGTGGTGGTTCATATCTTCACCGATGAGGCCCGCAAATTCTACGATCTGGAGCGGCTGTGGGGAGATGCCGAGCAGATGGACATCTCCGACAAGATCCACCCCGAACAGAGATGATAAAAAATGCTCTGAAGCACCGTGCTTCAGAGCATTTTTTTGTATTGTTGCACAATTGCACTTTTGATGCAGAGTGGTATAATTTCCACAAAGAAAAGGGAGTGGATCTATATGAACAGACAAGTCAGAAAACTGGTGCTTGCAGCCCTGTTTGCGGCATTGAGCTGCGTTATGACCCTGGTCATCCAAATCCCTGCGCCCACAGGACACGTCAACTTGGGCGATGTGGGGGTGCTGCTGAGCGGCTGGCTGCTGGGCCCCCTGTGGGGCGGCGCGGCGGCAGGGATCGGGAGTGCTCTGGCCGACCTGCTGAGCTGGCCTGCCTATGCACCGGCTACGTTTGTGATCAAGTTTGCCATGGCGGCAGTGGCGGCACTCATATTCCATGCGGGAAAGAAGCGCGCAAACCAACGGCTTGCAATGGTTTCCGGTGCCGTTGCGGCAGAAGCGGTCATGGTTGGTGGATACTTTATTTATGAAAGTTTAGTTCTGGGCGTAGGGGCCGCGGCGGCGGCTTCCGTCCCATTTAATCTGGTGCAGGGAGCAGTTGGCGGCGTAGTCGGCGTGGCCGCCGTCCTGCTGCTGGATGGTGGCGGTGTTCTGGATCGCCTGAAATAAAAGGATACCCGGTGTTTCCCTTTGTGGAAACACCGGGTTTTTTATACCTTTTTCAGTTGGCAGAGGATCCGGCTGTCAGACAGGTCGATGACACCATAGTTTCCGCTGTCCCGGATGCTGCCGGGGTTCATCACCCAAAGTCCGGTCTCCAACTGCTCGCAATAGGGGACATGGGTATGCCCAAACAGCAGAATGTGAGCGTCGCACTTTTGTGCCGCTACGATGGCGGCGCCATAACCTCCCTTGACGCCCCAGATGTGGCCGTGAGACATGAGAACGCGGGTGTGGCCGTAAGTGACCAGCTTTTGTAAAGGGGAAAAGTTAAAACCGTCGCAATTGCCGGGCACGCCCGTAACGGCCAGAGTGGGATACTCCTGAGACAGCAGCTGGGCATCGCGCTCCAGATCGCCCAGATGGACCACATAGTCGGGACGCTCAAGCTCTACTGCGTCGCGCATACCCTGCAGGGAGCGGTGAGAATCGGAAAAAACCAACAGCTTCATCTGGTAACCTCCAAGAAGGATGGGCATATACTGAATTGAACCAATAAGGGTAGTGGGAGGAACTGTTATGACCAACGGATCAAAACAGGATGCAGGAAAGCTGGGACAGGCGGCCCAGCAGCTGAAAGACAAGGGGGCGGTGCAGAAGCTGCTCCAATCCGAGGATACAAAGCGGATGATGGATATGCTCAACCGGCAGGGCGGGGTGCAAAGTGCAGCCAAGGCCGCGGCGGCAGGGGATCCTGCCCAGCTCATGGGTATGATGCAGCAGCTGATGAGCACCCCGGAGGGGTCGCAGCTGGTGGAGCGCATTACCAAACAGGCGAAGCAGAACGGACTGTAACACAGGGAGGGAAGCCCCATGAGCGGAGGATTTGAGGATAAACTCAATGCCATCCTGAACGATCAGCAGGCCATGGGGCAGATCATGGCACTGGCCCAGTCACTGTCTGCGCCGGAACAGCAGGAGCAGCCGCAGGCGCAGGAGGACTATGTCCCTGTGTCTCAGGATCAGGTGCCGGTGCAGCTGCCCGACGTGGCCGGCCTGCTGGGCGGCATGGACCCGAAGATCATGCAGATGGGGATGCGGCTGCTTCAGGAGTATAACCGGGGGGATGACCGCAGCGCAGCCCTGCTGCAGGCGCTGCGCCCCTTTGTAAAGAAGGAGCGGTTTGCCAAAGTGGACCGGGCGGTTCAAATTGCGCGGCTGTCCCGGGTGGTTCGTGTCCTGTTTGATGCTATGAAGGAGCATGGGGGTGGCGGGGATGTATAACCGTTATATCCCGAATGGAAACACATATACCAGAGTAACGGCGGATGACAGCACTTCTCAGAAAAATTCCGGACATCGTCCGCAGCAGGAAACACGGAACAGCTCCAGAGGGCAGAGCGGTCATGGGATCGGCTGGGACCTGTTCCGAAACTTTGCCGGACCGCTGCGCTTTTTTGGCGGGGAGGAAAAGAATGCCGGCATTGCCGGCATTCTGAAAGGATTTGATCTGGAGGACATCGACAGCGGCGATATTTTGCTGCTGTTGATCATCCTGCTTTTGTTTCTTGAGGGGGACAACACGGAGCTTGTCATCACACTTGGGCTGATGCTTCTTCTGGGGCTGGGGGATACAAAAAAAGAGGATCAAACGGAGTGAAGCACGGTACCGTCGGGCAGAGAAAAGCTCACGTTGGAGGGGCAGGGGGTCTGGAAAGAGCCGGAGGCATCCATGGAGTAGACGATCTGGTCATCCTTCAGGGTCTGGGCAGCCACCAGCAGGCCGCTTTCCACGCTGACCCAATAACGCTCCAGATAGGCAAGCTCCTCCGTTTTTGACTCTACATAAATGCAGGGATGGCCGGCGTAGGCCACATATCCCGCGTCGCAGATGCTTTTTGGATCCAGATCCAGTACATCCTCGTAGGAGGGCATATACTGGGCCAGATCTTCCGACATGCTGTCTGCAGGGGCGGTGAGATAGGTGGAACTGCTTCCGTACCAGTAGTACATAGTATCTCCGTCACTCAGGCAGTAGCGGATGTGGCCGGAGGGCAGCGTGCAGCGGGAATAGGTAAAACCGTCGTCCACCCATGTATATACGGTGGTGGTGCCGGAGCCGCCGGGCCAGTACGTGCGCACGGAAAACTGGCGGTGATAGCTGGCGGCCCGGTCCAGAGAGGCGATAACGGCCTGAACACTATCGGTCGTCACCTCTACCAGCTGGATGGAATCACCGGAAGAAGAGGAGGTGCTCCCCGGTCCATCGTCCGGCTGCAGGGAGGGCAGTACCACAGGGGGTGTCCGAGTAGAAAACAGGCTGTAGGCAAAACTGCCGAAGACTGCGGCCACCACGATACAGGCAATGATCACGGCGATCCGGGTGCGGGACTTCTGATCCAAGGATGCTCACCACCTTTCATGGGATAGGAGGGGGTTAGGGATTGAACTGGTCAGGGGGCACGTCGGACAGGCCAAAGTGCCAGAGAATGGCGTCCACGGTCCGGCGGCAGGCCTGACCGTCGCCGTAGGGGTTGACGGCGTGAGCCATCTTGTTGTAGGCGGCAGAGTCGGAGAGCAGCCGGCTTGCCATGCGGAAGATATTTTCCTCCTCCACGCCGGCCAGCATGACCGTGCCGGCAGCCACAGCTTCGGGACGCTCGGTCTCCTTGCGCAGGACAAGCACCGGCTTGCCAAGGGCAGGGGCCTCCTCCTGCAGGCCGCCGGAGTCCGTCATGACCAGATAGCAGCGGGCCATCAGGTTGTGCATCTCGTCAACAGAAAGGGGCTGGATCAGGTGGATGCGCTCGTGTCCGTCCAGATAGGTGTGGGCGGCCTGCTGCACCACAGGGGACAGGTGCACGGGGTAGACAAGCTCCACATCGGGGAACGCATCGGCCACCCGGCGCAGGGCAGTCATGATGTTGGTCATGGGCTGGCCATAATTTTCCCGGCGGTGGCAGGTGACCAGGATGATCTTGCGGTTGACATAATCAAGCTCATTTAAAATTCCGGTAGTAAAGTGAAAATCCTTGCGCACTGTTGTCTGCAGAGCGTCAATGACGGTGTTGCCCGTGAGGAACACACCGTTGACGATGTTTTCCCGGGCCAGATTGGCGCGGTTGGCCACGGTGGGGCAGAAGTGCAGGTCGGCGATAGAGCTTACCATTTTCCGGTTCATTTCCTCGGGGAAAGGCGACCACTTGTCGTAGGTGCGCAGGCCGGCCTCCACATGGCCTACGGGGATCTGGTGATAGAAAGCGGCCAAAGCGCCGGCGAAGGTGGTGGAGGTGTCTCCGTGGACAAGGATCAGGTCGGGCTTGACCTGATCCAGCACCTCGTCCATGCCCAGCAGGGTCTTGGAGGTAATGGTGGACAGGGTCTGGCGGGGCTGCATGATGTCCAGATCATAGTCGGGCTTGCGGCCGAAAATATCCAGCACGGAGTCCAGCATCTGGCGGTGCTGGGCAGTGACGCAGCACAGACTGTTGATCTGAGGGCGGCTGTCCAGTTCCTGGACCAGCGGACACATTTTGATCGCTTCGGGACGGGTGCCGAAGATGGTCATCACAGTGATAGGTTTCATTTGTCAGATCTGTCCTCCTCGCCGAAGAATGGATCGTTTCCATTGGTGTTGGGAGCGTTTTTGTGGTGCAGGAACATCCGCCAGCCCAGCGCTCCGGCCACACACATGGCCAGCAGGAGCATCATGGCGCGGATCTCACCGCTGGTGGTCAGTACCACGGCCGACAGGCCCAGAATGGCACTGATCACGTACAGCACGGCCACCGCCTGCTTCTGAGAAAAGCCCATGTCGATGAGCTTGTGGTGCACGTGGCTGCGGTCGGGGGTCATGGGGGACTGACCGTGAGACACCCGGCGCAGGATGGCCGAGCAGGTGTCAAAGATGGGCAGGCCCAGCATCAGGAAGGGCACGGCAAAAGAAATGATATTGTAGAGTTTAAACAGACCGTTGATGGAGGTCACTGCCATGATAAAGCCCAGGAAGGTAGACCCGGTATCGCCCATAAAGATCTTGGCCGGGTTCATGTTGTAGGGCAGAAAACCGATGCACGCGCCGGACAGGGCGGCCATGAGGATGGCCACGCTGGGGTCGGCCACACACAGGGCGATGACCAGCATGGTCAGGGAGCTGATGGTGGAAATGCCGCAGGCCAGTCCGTCCAGACCGTCGATCAGATTGACCGCGTTGGTAATGGCTACGATCCAGATTACGGAAATGGGGACGGACAGGGGGCCAAGGACCCAGATGGGATCCTCGCTGAAAATATTGGGGTTGGACAGAATGGTGATCTCGTTGCCCATGTATACGGCGATGAGAGCAGCCAGGATCTGCACGGCGAACTTCAGCTTGGCACCGAGGGCGTAAATATCGTCGAAAATGCCCAGCACAACGATGATCACCGCACCAAGCAGCATGCCCCGCAGCTGCTGGGTCAGAGGCAGGAAGATCAGCACGCTGAGGATAAAACCCAAAAAAATGGCCAGACCGCCCATGCGGGGGATGGGATGCTTGTGCATACGGCGGTTGTCCTTGGGTACGTCCACCGCGCCCACCTTGAAGGCAAGATTTTTTACCACCGGAGTGGAAATATAGGCGATCAGAAGTGCCACAGCCAGCGCGGCGGCTACCAGCCTGATCACTTGCAGTTCAACACGCATAGCGATGTCTCCTTTGTACGGTACGGTCAGCGGGCCACGAAACCAAGCTTTTTGTACACCTTGCGCAGGGTCTTATTGGCCACGTAGGAGGCTTTCTCCGCGCCGGCTTTGTACACACTTTCCAGATAGGCCTTGTCAGCCAGGATCCGGGTGGCCTCCTCCCGGATGGGACGCAGACACTCCACCACGGCATCGCCCACCGCGGGCTTGAACTTGCCGTAGCCGCAGCCGGCGAATTCCGCTTCGATCTGCTCGTAAGTGCTGCCGGTGATGGCGGAGTAGATGGACATGAGGTTGGCAACGCCGGGCTTGGCGGCGGGGTCGTAGCGCACGCAGTTTTCCGTGTCGCTGTCGGTAATGGCCCGCTTGAACTTGCGCTGGATATCCTCGGGCTTTTCCATGAGGAAAATGCAGCCCTCGGGCAGGGACTTGCTCATCTTGCTGTCGGGGGCGTTCAGGCTCATCACCCGGGCGCCGGCCTTGGGAATATAAGGCTCCGGGATCTTGAACACGTCGCCGTAGACGCTGTTGAAGCGCTGGGCCACGTCACGGGTCAGCTCGCAGTGCTGCTTCTGATCCTCGCCCACGGGTACAAAGTCGGGCTGGTAGAGCAGGATATCCGCAGCCATCAGACTGGGGTAGGCGAACAGGCCGCCGTTGATGTTTTCCTTGTGCTTGGCGGACTTGTCCTTGAACTGGGTCATGCGGGACAGCTCGCCGAACATGGTGTAGCACTGCAGTACCCAGCCAAGCTCCGCGTGCTGATGCACATGGGACTGGATAAACAGGGTGTTTTTCTCCGGGTCGAGGCCGCAGGCGATATACAGGGCCAGCTGCTCCAGCGTGCGCCGGCGCAGGTCGGCGGGATTCTGGCGCACGGTGATGGTGTGCATATCGGCCATGAAGTAGTAATTATCAAACTCATCCGTGCGGGCGACCCAATTTTTGATGGCACCCAGATAGTTGCCCAGATGCAGATCACCGCTGGGCTGAATGCCGGAGAGCATTACTTTTTTTTCGTCCATTTTAAAGGCTCCTTTATTTATGTGCACACATAGACAGGCACACATATAATATCAAGATATTCTATCACGCAATTGCCGATATGGCAATAAATTTGTAAAATTTGTGCCCCTGTGGAAAGGCAAAATGTGCTATAATAGCAGCAAAGCAGGGAGGTGGGACTGTGGCCTGGTACTTATATATGCTGCGGTGCGGGGACGGCAGTCTCTACACCGGCATTACGGACGACGTACAGCGCCGTCTGGAAGCCCACCGGGCGGGAAAGGGCGCCAAGTACACCCGGGGCAGAGGGCCGCTGGAACTGGCTTATACAGAGGAGCAGCCGGACAAGGCTGCGGCGCTGCGAAGAGAATACGAGATCAAGCAGATGCCCCGTCAAAAAAAGCTGGAATTATGCGCAAAAGCGGAAAGGATGGCACTATGAAGGTATCACAGATCGAGACCCCCGCATTGATCGTGGAACGAAGTGCGTTTGAAAACAATATGGCGGCCATGAACCGCCTGTTGGAGCAAACTACCATGGCATTCCGCCCTCACTACAAGTCCCATAAAAGCATCGACGTGGTCAAGCGGCAGCTGGCGGCGGGGGCCAAGGGCATTACCTGCGCCAAGCTCAGCGAGGCGGAGGATCTGGCTCAGGCCGGTGTAGGGGATATTCTCATTGCCAATCAGGTCGTACAGCAGGAAAAGCTGGGCCGGGTGGCCGTTCTGGCCAACAAGACCCGGCTGACCATCTGTGTGGATGATGCCCGGCAGGTCGCAGCGCTGGAACGGGCCGTGGCAGCCCAGGGCGGAACACTTTACGTTCTTGTGGAATACGAGATTGGCATGGCCCGCTGCGGCGTGGAGACCCACGAGGAGGTCATCCATCTTGCCAAGTTGATCAGAGAACAGCCCCATCTGAGCTTCGAAGGCATACAGGCCTACGCCGGTCACCTGTCTCACGAGGTTGATCTGGAGGTGCGCAAAAGCGCATCCGCAGCCATTGAAGCGGACCTGACCCGGCTGAAGAAAAAGCTGGAGGAGGCGGGACTGCCCCCAAAGGAGATCTCCGGCGGAAGCACCGGATCGGTGGAGCTGAAGCCCCGGGACAGTGTCTATACGGAGATGCAGTGCGGAAGCTATCTGTTCATGGACGGATCCTATGCTCAGTTGGATTTAAGGTTTGAAAATTCCCTCTTCCTGCTGACTACGGTGATCAGCACCAAGCCTGACCGCGTTGTGACCGATGGCGGAATGAAATCCCTCGGTATGGATCAGGGCGCCCCGATTTTTGTGGGGTATGAGGGACTGCCTGTTAAAATGAGTGAGGAGCACGGACAGGTAACAGCGCCCGGTCACAAGGCCGAAATGGGGGATAAGCTGCGCTATATCCCCGGACATTGCTGCACCACCATCAACATGCACGACAAGCTCTATCTGGTGGATGGGGAAGAGGTCGTGGATATCTGGCCGGTCACCAGCCGGGGGAAATCACAATAACAACAAACGAGCCTGTCACCACGGTGACAGGCTCGCTTTATCATACGGTCAGGAGAGCGTCATGGGCAGCCCGGTGCCGGACATGACTGGCTGAGCGGGCAGGAGGTCATAGGATTCCTGCAGAGGGGAGACGGGAGGTTCCTCCGGAATCACCGGCTTGGGGGTGCTGATAGAAAGGGAATAACCGTCCAGAATGGCGCTGCTTTCGCCCTCGGCGGGAACTTCGTGGTCGATGGTAACCGTATCGCCCACATTCACCGTCACCACATCCCGGTTCTGAGCGGCAGAGATGGAGTAGAACACATCAGCCCCCTCCAGCCGCAGGAAGTAGTAGGAGTTGCCCTCCAGCACGGCGGTGCGGATCTCGGCCACAGTGCCGGTGACCGTGGTCTGGGGCAGTTCGTCCTTTTGGGTGATGCCCTTTTCGGCCAGCATCTGGATATAGCTGCGCTCACAGGCGGAAACGGTGGTTCCGGTGGCCACGATCTGGTACTGAGCCACGTTGACCATGGCGTACATCTTTACCAGCTGGGTGGCGTCCTTGAGGGGGATGAAGTAGGTGGGCTCACCGGCCACGTTGAGCAGCAGGGGGAAGGTGGCCACATAGCCCAGATCCTGCACCACACCCATGGCGGACAGCTTGGCAGCCTCCTCCGTTGCGCCGGGGGCGTCGTAGAAATGAGTTTCCTTGGTGCGCATGTTGCACAGCAGGAAGCCCAGATTGGACTGGTCGGCGTTGGCGGAGGTAACGCCGGTGTAGACGTATACGTCGTCATTCATGGCGATGTAGTTGTAGCCGGAGGTGGTCACCGTTACACCCCGCTGACCGAAGATGGAGTTTAAAAAGCCGTTGATATAGGTGCCGTGGTAATCATACTGCTGCATAATGAGCTCGGGGACGTAGAGGGTGTCCACCCAGGTGGGCACTTCCTCCATATACTGGCTCTCGCCGGTGACTGCGTCCACCAGTACCGCGCCCTTGATGTCCGTGCCGCCGAACAGGCCGATGGTCTTGACCACACGGGGGGCGATCCACCAGGGATGACCGTTCTCGTCGATCTCAAACTCAGGTGTGGAGAACATCATGGTGGGATACTGGAAACGCAGGTGGCGCATGATATTCCGGTTCAGCGGCTCGGAGAAGGAGTACTTCATGCCCTCGGGCAGGCGGACTACGCTGGCCTCCTGACTGACCATGTCCACGATCACGTAGGCGGGCAGGCCTTCCCCCCGGTTGGTGAGCCACTTGATCAGGTCGGCGTAGTCAATGGGAGCAACGCGCACGGGCCGGCCCTGATAGTTGATCTGGGTGGAGTCGTTGGAGTACTCAAACTGGCTGACCATGTCGCTGAGCGTGCCCATCTGGCGGTCGCCCAGATACTGGGCGGACTGGCGATCCAAAGTGGGGATCTTGTCAAAGGAGATCTGAGTCACGTCGGCGGCGAAGTCGCCGGTATTCACTGTCAGCAGGTCCCGGTAGGCCGCCGCCCGGAAGATGGGCATGGACAGCACCTGACCCACCAGAGCCACCAATACCACCAGCACAAAGGCGATGCCGACGGGCAGGCAGCGGCTTTTGATAAAGCGTAGCCAGTCCAGCAGCTTTTCCTTGCCCGTCATCTGCACCTGGGAGTGCAGCCCGCCGGACAGCAGAAAGATGCACACCAGATAGACCACGCACAAAAGGCCCAGAAAGCTGTAAAACTGCTCATCCTGAAAATTGAGGGCGGGCAGGGTGAAATAAAAGCTGATAAAGCCCACCACAGCGGTAATAGCCAGACTGAGCAGGGTGCGGCTCAGCCGGCTTTTGGGAAGTCGGAATATTTTCATGTAAACGCCTCCTTCGCGTCGGTTGTGATACTATCATAACCAATAAATGTGAACAAATCAACTGCCGCGGGAAGAAGTTGGAATAGACTTGTCAAGAACGGAAAAAATCGGTATAATAGCAGACGGTAAATAATGGCGGTTTACGCCGCGATGGAGGTCATATATATGGCACTTGATATGAAGTTCTTTGAGGAGATGGAGGCACGCATTCCCAAGGGAAAGGTGCGCACCCGCTTTGCCCCCAGCCCCACGGGCTATATGCATGTGGGCAACCTGCGTACCGCCCTGTATACATGGCTCATCGCCCGCAACGCAGGCGGCACCTTTATCCTGCGCATTGAGGATACCGACCAGGGCCGTCTGGTGGAGGGCGCCACCGAGGTCATCTACCGCACCATGGCCGAGTGCGGCCTGACCCATGACGAGGGACCCGATGTGGGCGGTCCCGTTGGCCCCTATATCCAGACTGAGCGCCGCCCCCTGTACAAGCAGTACGCCGAACTGCTGGTGGAAAAGGGCGCAGCCTATTACTGCTTCTGTGAAAAGACCGAATCGGAGGAGGACTCCGGCGACTTCAACCGGGGCGACGACCCCTGCCGCGACATGAGCGCGGAAGAGGTGGCCGCCAATCTGGCCGCCGGCAAGCCCTACGTCATCCGCCAGCGCATCCCCCACGAGGGTGCTACCACCTTCCATGACATCTCCTTTGGTGACATTACCGTGGAGAATAAGGAGCTGGACGATCAGGTGCTGATCAAGCGGGACGGCCTGCCCACCTATAACTTCGCCAACGTGGTGGACGACCACCTCATGGGCATCACCCACGTGGTCCGCGGCAGTGAGTATCTGTCCTCCGCACCCAAGTACAACCTGCTGTACGAGGGCTTCGGCTGGGACATCCCCACCTATGTCCACTGTTCGCCCGTCATGCGCGACGCCCAGAACAAGATGTCCAAGCGCCACGGCGACCCCTCCTACGAGGATCTGAAGGCGCTGGGCTATATCACTCCCGCCATCCTGAACTATGTGGCTTTGCTGGGCTGGTCGCCCAGAGGGGAGCTGGCCGAGCAGGAGATCTTCTCGCTGGACGAGCTTGCCAAGGCTTTTGATATTGCCGGAATCTCCAAGTCTCCCGCCATTTTCGACATTGAAAAGCTCACCCACTTCAACGCCACCTATCTGCGCTCCATGGAGCCCGCCGCCTTTGCCCGGCTGGCCGAGCCCTATATCCGTCAGGCGGTGAAGGACGAGCGGTTCGACGCCGCCCAGATCGCAGGCCTGCTGCAGGCCCGGTGCGAAAAGCTCACCGAGATCCCCGAAAAGGTGGACTTCTTTGATGCCCTGCCCGAGTACGAAAAGGACCTGTTTACCAACAAGAAGTCCAAGACCAACGACGAGGTGTCCCTTGCCATGCTGGAGGCCACCCTGCCCGTGCTGGAGGGACTGGACAAGTGGGAGCAGGAGCCCATCCACGATGCCCTCATCGCTCTGGCCGAGAAGCTGGAAGTCAAGAACGCCACCCTCATGTGGCCCCTGCGCATCGCCATTGCCGGTAAGGCTGTTACCCCCGGCGGCGCGGTGGAGCTGTGCCACATCCTCGGTAAGGACGAGGTCATCCGCCGCATGAAGATCGGTATGGAGAAGCTGAAGTAAACAGGAAATGAACCTCCCCCGCTCATACGAGCGGGGGAGGTTTTATGTGCAGGGGCCGGTGTCCTCACCGGACCGGCTCCCCCTTTGATGGGGGAGCTGCCGCTGCAGGCGGCTGAGGGGGTGGCGAGTGATACCCCCTCCGACCCTTCGAGCCACCTCCCCCGTAAAGGGGGAGGCAATAGAACTATAACAACCGCCCCACCTTCAGCGAAGGCGGGGCGGTGTTTCTTGCGCGCTTACTGCTTATGCCGGTCGGCCCAGGCCCGGTTGATGGCGGACAGGATGCCGCGCAGGGGGGCCAGGTTGATGTTGTGGGACAGGCCTACGCCCCAGTACTTCTTGCCGGTGCGCTGGTCCTCCAGCAGGATGTAGGCCACACCCTGAGAGTCGGAACCGTCGGTGATGGCGTGGGAGGCGTAGTCCAGGAAGGTGAAGTGGGACATCTTCTCGTCCTTGATGGCGTTGAAGAAGGCGTCGATGGGGCCGTTGCCCTCGCCGGACACCTTGAACACCGTGTCCGTGTGCTGGAGCGTACCCCAGAAGGTGACGTGGGAGTGGCCCTGCTCGTCGATGGACTCCTGGAAGGCGTGCTTGAGCAGCTTGTAAGGCTCCTTGGCCTCGATATACTCCGCCTCGAACAGCTCGCGGATGCGCTCGGGGGCGATCTCCTTGCCCACGGCGTCGGTCTCCTTCTGAACGATGGAGCCAAACTCCGGGTGCATGGTCTTGGGCAGGTCAAAGCCGAAGCTGTGCTCCATAATATAGGCCGCACCGCCCTTGCCGGACTGGGAGTTGATGCGGATGACCGGCTCGTACTCGCGGCCCACGTCCGCCGGGTCGATGGGCAGGTAGGGGATCTCCCAGTACTCGGTGCCCGACTCCTTCATGTACTGCGTGCCCTTGTTGATGGCGTCCTGATGGCTGCCGGAGAAGGCGGTAAAGACCAGCTTGCCGGCATAGGGCTGGCGGTCGCCCACGGGCATTTTGGTGCACCGCTCGAACATCTCCTTGATCTTGTTGATGTTGGAGAAGTCCAGCTCGGGGTCAACACCCTGCGTGAACATGTTCATGGCAAGGGTGACAATGTCCACGTTGCCGGTGCGCTCGCCGTTGCCGAACAGGGTGGCCTCCACACGGTCGGCGCCGGCCAGCAGGCCCATCTCGGCGGTGGCAACGCCGCAGCCGCGGTCGTTGTGGGGGTGCAGGGAGATGATGGCACAGTTGCGGCTGGGCAGCTTCTTGCAGAAGTACTCCAGCATATCGGCAAACTGGTTGGGCATGCAGTTTTCCACTGTGGTGGGCAGGTTCAGAATGACCTTGTTTTCCGGGGTGGCGTGCAGATGCTCCACCACCGCCTGGCAGATTTCCACGGCATAGTCCATTTCCGTGCCCATAAAGGACTCGGGGGAGTACTCAAAACGCAGGTTCATGCCCTCGGCGATGAGGGGGCGGGACATCTCGTAGATCAGGTCGGCGGCGTCGGTGGCGATTTTGGTGATGCCGTCGGTGTCCATGTGGAACACCACCTTGCGCTGGAGGGTGGAGGTGGAGTTGTAGAAGTGGAGAATGACGTTCTTGGCGCCGCGGATGGCCTCGAAGGTCTTTTTGATCAGGTGCTCACGGGCCTGTACCAGCACCTGAATGGTCACGTCGTCGGGGATATGGCCGCCCTCGATGAGCTCGCGGCAGATCTCGTACTCGGTCTCGCTGGCGGAGGGGAAGCCGATCTCGATCTCCTTGATGCCGATGTCCACCAGTGTGTGGAAGTACTCCAGCTTCTCCTGCAGGTTCATGGGGTCCACCAGAGCCTGATTGCCGTCACGCAGGTCAACAGAGCACCACACAGGGGCCTTGGCAATAACCTTGTCGGGCCATGTACGACCGATGATCTTTTGGGGGGTAAAGGGAATGTACTTTTCAAATCCGGGTTTCATAACAGGTCCTCCTTGTGGGGTCAGGGGCAATAAAAAAAGCCCTTGACCTTAGAAATTAAGGTCAGGGGCGTGACGTGCACGCGGTACCACCCTGCTTCGACCGCCCGTTTCCGGGACAGTCCTCATAAGCCTCTGACAAGGCCGCGGCCGGTAACGGGGCCAGACGTTCCGCCCTACTGCAGCAGGTTCGGGCAGACGGCTCGGGGACCAGTCATACACAGGGGGCTCGCGCCGGTTCGCACCAAACACCGGCTCTCTGAAGGGGGCGTGCCCTGTCTTTATTCCCGTCAAAGCCTTTGGGATATTGCCCATATTCTAACGGAAGGGGCGCGGTTTGTCAATGCCGATTTTCAGCTTTTCCTGCCGATGAGTGCAGAAATATTTTTATCCGCATAAACTGAACAAAAAGGGGGCGGAACAATGGGAGACAGGATGACGCTGGCGGGGGGAGGGCAGCTTTCTATACAGGATGAGGGAGGAATGGTCTGCTTTGAGGCAACTTGTCCGGATGACCGGCGGGGGCTGTACAAGGTCTGGCTGAACGGGGAGGGCGGACGGATGCTGCTGGGCACTCTCGTGCCGGAGGGCGGCAGTCTGCGCCTGTGCCGCAGGGTGTCCAAAGCCGCGTTGACGCAAGGAGGGTGCTGGCCCGTTACCGGCGGGGAGTGCATTCTGGCCTTTGCCTTTGAACAGGGAATGGGGGAGTGGGCACAGGAGAACCACCCGGAGCGCCTTTTTAAAGATGACAGCCTGCGGCGCATGGCGGCGGGCAGAAGCATGCTGCTGCGCAGGGAAAAAGAGGGGTTTTGTCTCGGAGCACAGTTTGATCCCCGGCGCCCCTTTCCGCTTCCCGCCCTTTTCTGCTTCGCCCGGGTTGGAAAGGTGCAGGGGCAGCACTATGCGCTGTTTTCCTTTGACCGGGAGGGAAATCCCCTTATACCGCATAACAGCGGACAAAACGGGGGAAAATAGTGGTGCATCTTAAAAAAGGAGGAACACCCTATGCCCGTACTCACAGCCAAGGAGCTCAGCGCCCTGTCCGATCAGCTGGACTTTGAAAAGGTGCTGTGCTGCAAGTATCAAAGCGCAGCTCAGCAGACCACGGACGAACAGCTGAAAAGCTGCTTTACCCAGATGGCCGGCCGGCACAAGCAGAACTACGGTACCCTGCTGGGTTACCTGCACTAAGGAGGAATGAACATGACCGATCAGGAAATGATCACGGATTTTATCAGCAGTGAGAAGAAAATGTCCGCAAATTACGACATCTTCGCGTCCGAATGTGTAAGTATTCCCCTGCGGGACGAGTTTCTCAAGCTGTTCAACCGCAGCCACCAGACCCAGACCGAGCTGTTCCAGACCGCCCAGTCCAAGGGCTGGTATCAGCCCGAGCAGGCTCCCGAGAACAAGATCAGTCAGGCATATCAGAAGTATTCCAGCCAGCAGCCCACCTGAGGCAAAAACAGTGCCAGCAAGCGGAGTCG
The DNA here is from genome assembly GCA_017624915.1 of Oscillospiraceae bacterium. Classification (GTDB taxonomy): domain Bacteria; phylum Bacillota; class Clostridia; order Oscillospirales; family Oscillospiraceae; genus Lawsonibacter. The sequence goes on from JAGAMC010000025.1 coordinate 46,595, forward strand.
GAACAGCCGGCTCCGCTTTTGCTGTTGTGCGCCGGGGACGGATGTGGTAAGATATGGGCAGTGAAACGAACGGAGGCCCCGCCATGACAGACTATCTCCATTTAAGTGTACCGAACGGCGACATGATGAATATAAGCTCTCTGGGACTTGCCCACTTGGGTGATGCCGTGTTCGAGGTGCTGGTGCGCTCCTGGGTCTGTATGGGCGGAACGGCGAAGATCAAGGACCTGCACAAGCAGACGGTGCGCTATGTCACCGCCCCCGCTCAGGCACAGCTGGCGGAGAAGATCCTGCCCATGCTGACGCAGGAGGAGACGGATGTATTCCGCCGGGGTCGAAACGCCGCCCCCCACAGTATTCCCAAAGCCGCCAGCCGGGGACAGTATCAGACGGCCACGGCGCTGGAGGCCCTGTTCGGCTGGCTGTGGCTGCGGGGAGCCCATGACCGGATCAACGAGCTGTTTGCCGGTATGATGGAAGGAGAGGAAGTGTAATGCCTCTTGACGCCATATGCCTGACTGCCGTAGCACAGGAGATCCGCAACGCCGTTCTGAACGGACGGATCGACAAGATCCACCAGCCCGGACGGGACGAGGTGGTGCTGGCTGTGCGCGGGACGCAGGGCAGCTGCAGGTTGTTTTTGTCCGCAAATCCCAGCCATCCCAGAGCTCAGCTGACCGAAATTTCCCGGGAAAACCCGGACAAGCCCCCCATGTTCTGTATGCTGCTGCGCAAGCATCTGACCGGCGCGCGCATTCTGGATCTGGTGCAGCCCCCCATGGAACGGGTGCTGCGCCTTGTGATGGAGGCTACGGATGAACTGGGCGACCGGGTGGAGCGCCAGCTGGTGCTGGAGGCCATGGGACGGCACTCAAACCTGATCCTTCTTGATCAGGAGGGACGCATCATCGAATGTCTGCGCCGGGTGGATGCGGATATGTCCGCAAAGCGGCAGGTGCTACCGGGGCTTTTCTATCATCTGCCCCCGGTTCAGGCCAAGCTGAATCCCACGCAGCTGGACCGGCAGGAGCTGGAGCGCGCCCTTGCCGCCGCCCCGGAGGAAAGTCAGGCGGATAAGTGGCTGCTGGACACCTTCGGCGGGCTTTCGCCCCTTATTTCCCGGGAATTGGCCCATCAGGCGGGAGGACGGACCGACATTCGCCTGCACCAGCTGGGAGAAGCGGGAAAGCGCAGACTGTTGGACAAGCTGGAACAGCTGCTTGAAGATGTAAAACAAAACAACTTTACACCAACTGTTATTAAAAGAGAAAATAGACTCTCTGACTTTACGTTCATGCCCGTGGGCCAGTATGAGGGCGCGGCGCAGGTGACGGCGGTGAACTCGTTCTGTGTGCTGCTGGATGAGTTTTACGCCACCCGGGAGACACAGGAACGGGTGCGCCAGCAGGGGCAGGATATGCTGCGTACCCTCACCAACGCCAGAGACCGCACTGCACGCAAGATCGCCCTGCAGGAGCAGGAGCTGGAGGCTACCCTTGATAGAGAACTCCTGCGGCAAAAGGGCGACATTATTACCTCAAACCTCCATGCCATGTCAAAAGGTATGACCCGGCTGAAGACTTGTAACTTCTACGACCCGGAGGGCGGGGACGTTGAGATCGCCCTTGACCCGCTGCTGACCCCTCAGCAAAACGCCGCCAAATACTATAAGGACTACAACAAGGCCAAGACCGCCCAGCAGATGCTCACCCAGCAGCTTGAAAAGGGCCGCAGAGAGCTGGATTACCTGAACAGTGTGCTGGAGAGTGTGGCATGGGCCGAGGGCGAACGAGACCTGCAGGAGATCCGACAGGAACTGGTGGAGTCAGGGTATCTGCGCCGGGCATCAAAAGCCAAGGGGCGGGAGAAGAAGACGGTCTCCAAACCCATGGAGTATCTGTCCTCCACCGGAATGCGAATCTCGGTGGGCAAGAACAACACGCAAAATGACCTGCTCACCACCAAAATGGCATACAAGAGCGATATCTGGCTGCACACACAGAAGATCCACGGCTCCCACGTGATCCTGTGGACCGGCGGGGGAGAGCCTGACGTGCAGAGTTTAAACGAGGCGGCCTGCCTTGCCGCCTGGTACTCTCAGGGCAGGGACAGCGACAGGGTGCCCGTGGATTACACCCCGGTGAAGTTTGTGAAAAAGCCCGCCGGAGCAAAGCCCGGCATGGTGGTCTACACCACCTGCCAGACCGCCTGGGTCAAACCGGATGAAGAGCTGGTCAAGCGGCTGAGGGTAAAATGAAATAAAAATCGCCGTGCATCTGCACGGCGATTTTTCATTACCAGCTGAACCAGCCCTCGGCGGCTCTGGCCTCAAGCACATCCAGACTGCTGTCCAGCATCTGGGCCACGTCCGCCCGGGTCAACGCGGTGTCCAGGGTGGAGGGGGAACTTTCTGCGGTGGGGATGACGCCGGCAGTGGCCAGATTGACCGCGGCCTGCATGGCCCAGTGACTGTCCGCACTGTCATCCACCCCCGCGGCGGCCCAGGTCTGGACGGCCACATCGGAGATGTCAAGCAGATTGTTGAGCATCACCGTGGCCTCCGCCCGGGTGACGGTGTTTTCGGGACAGAACACCACCTGACCGTCCTGTGCGCGGCTGCCGCAGATGGCCCCCGCCTTCAGAGCAGAGGAGACGTAGCCCTTGGCCCATGTGGGGATGGCGGCATCATCGGCAAAGCCGGTGAGACTGACCTGCTCCAGAGGCTCAAGTCCTGCCACAGACATGGCCATGGCCAGAAACTGGCTGCGGCTGACGGGGGTGTCAGGGCTGAAAAAGTATTGTCCGTTCACATACTCGCCCACGAAAATGCCCTCCTGCGCAAGGCGTACAGCGGCCTTGTGGGCAGCATTGTTCTCCATATCGGAGTAGCTGACGGAAGTGCGGGCCTTCTCGATGCGGACGGTGACCTTGGCAGGATTGGAGATGTTGCCCGCCTTGTCCACAGCCACATAGGTGAAGGAATCTTTGCCCGTCTTATTTTCATAAGGAGTGTAGACAAAGCGGCTGGTGCCGTCCTCGGCAAGGGCCACGCTGCCCCGGGCAGGAGTGGAGGTGATCTGGAAGGTCAGGGGGTCACCCTCGGAATCCACCGCCTGAAAATAGGCGGTCACAGGCACGTTTTTATAGGTGCTCAGAGACATATTCTCCGCAATGGGAGCTTCGTTCTTCTCAGTGAGCAGATGCAGCTCCACGCTGACCTCACCGCCCTGTGCGCCGGTGGAAAAGGTGGGCAGAAAAGAAAAACCGGCGGTGGTCACGGTGGGGGCAGGAGCGGCCTGAAAGCACAGACCCGCCAGCGCGGAGGACTGGATGACCGCGTCCTGACGCAGGGGCTCGCCGCCCATGCACAGGGTGCCGCAGCTGCTTTCAGGCAGGGCGGTGATGGTGATGGAGGACAGGGTCACATTCTCCGCGCCGCTGACGGCAAAGTCATCGGGAGAGAAGGACAGGGCCTGCCCCACCACGACGTTGCGGGTCAATTTGGCCACAACAGGCTCGTCGTTTTTTTTGCTCCGGAAAAAGGCGGAAGCGGGGATGGTCAGCGAACACAGCAGCGCCGCGCCGCACAGGGCGCTGAGCACTCTCCTCCAAGAAACAGATCGCAAAATAAGGACCTCCTTTTTTGATGTGTCCTTAGTGTTCTGCGATCGGCATGAGATTATTCCAATAAAAAAACGCCCGGTGCAAACACCGGGCGTGCAGGGAAACTCAAATTCGGCTTCGGTCCCGCAGCCAGCTGGGCAGCGACCTTGCCTTCATGCTGGACACCACCCCCATGGCGATGAACAGGGTGATGAGGGAGGAGCCTCCGTAGCTGAAGAAGGGGAGGGTCAGACCCATGACGGGCAGGACATACAGGCACATGCCCACGTTGAACACCGTCTGGACCAGCAGCATCCCGCCAAAGGCGATGGACACATAGGCGCAGAAGGGGGAACTGGAGGTGCGCCCCACATAGAAGCAGCGCAGAATAATGGCCACCAGCACCAGCAGGATCAGCACACAGCCCACCATGCCCAGTTCTTCCCCACAGGCGGAGAAAATAAAGTCCGTGTGCCGGGCGGGAAGGGCGCTGGAGTAGGGAGCCTGGGTCTGGGTGCCGTTGAGGTAGCCCTGACCGGTAAACTGGCCGGAGCCAAGGGCCAGCAGGGAGCGGTTCTGGTGAAAGCCCTTGTCCAGAGGGTCAAGATCGTGGTCAAGCACCACCAGAAAGCGCATGCGGATGTATTTGAAGCGGTCAGACTGCAGCACCGTGTGCCATGCCAGCAGGAATCCGCCCACAAGGCCCGCGCCGCCTACAAGGAACCAGCGGCCCTTGACCCCTGCGATCCACGCCATGATGACAAAGATGCTGATGTATACCGTACACATGCCCATGTCGCCGCAGATGACGGCGATAATGGCCACCATGAACAGGGTATGGCCGGCGATCTGCATTACGCTGGGGATGGAGCTGATGCTGCGCCCCCGGTCCCGGAGTCGGGTGATCTGCCAGGCCAGCAGTATAATAAAGGGGATCTTGACGATCTCGTTGGGCTGCAGGTCCAGAGGGAAACCGGGAATGATCTTGTCCAGAGCCAGCCAGTTCAGGTTGCCCGAATTGTTGTCTGTTCCCAGCGGGGTGAGCAGCAGAAGCAGGAAGCCCACGTTGAAGCACAAAAAGACCTTCCAGCCCTTTTCCACAAGCATCTGGAAATCCACAAAGGTCAGCGCGATGTATATCACGATGCCGATCAAAAGGGCGATGGACTGCACAAGGACGCAGCGCAGGCTTTCCGTCCACCTTGTGGCGCTGTAGATCAGGGCGATGCCGTACAGACTTGCGCCCGTGCACAGGCACAGAAGCACGATATCTCCCTTGCGGAAAAACTCGGTCAGGATATTTGACAGTCTGGACAGAGCACTCGCCCCCTCTCTAAAAAGATTTCCTGCTTATTTTACCACTTTCCTGTGGAAAGGTAAACCATGTTTGTGATATGATATGCAAAGACACACAGATACAGCCCGGAAAGGAGGGCAGGGGATATGGAATACATCACCAACAGCGCCGAGCAGACGGAGCAGCTGGGGGAGAAACTGGCCGGTGCGGTATCAGCCGGCATAGTCATCGCCTATACCGGGGATTTGGGCGCGGGTAAGACCGCCTTCACCCGGGGACTTGCCCGGGGTCTGGGTATTGATGGCCGGGTGACCAGCCCCACCTTTACCATCGTCAATGAATACGAGGGGGGCAGGCTGCCCCTGTTCCACTTTGATATGTACCGCCTTGAATCGTCGGATGAGCTGTTCGACATCGGCTGGGAGGATTATCTGGCCCGGGGCGGCGTGTGCGCCGTAGAGTGGAGCGAGAATGTGGACGACGCGCTGGATGACAGCTGCATCCGCGTGGATATCCGCCGGGGCGATGGGGATCACCAGCGGCTGATCCGCATCAGCGGCATTGAGCTTTAAAAGATTTTTGCCCGGGAGGGTATGCTATGAAGATACTGGCACTGGAGTCCTCCGCCACCGCCTGCTCGGTGGCCCTGTGCGAGGATGAAAAACTGATCGCCCAAACCTTTCAGAACAGCGGCCTGACCCACAGCCGTACCCTGATGCCCATGGCGCAAAGCCTGCTGGAACAGTGCGGCCAGAGTATGGACGATGTGGATGTGATCGCCGTGGCCGCGGGACCCGGTTCGTTTACCGGTCTTCGCATCGGTGTGTCCACTGCCAAGGGCCTTGCCTGGGCGGCGGACAAGCCCTGCGCACCCTGCTCCACGCTGGAATCCATGGCATGGCAGCTGGCCCATGTGGACGGCATCATCATCGCAGCCATGGACGCCCGCCGCGCTCAGGTATATAATGCTCTGTTCCGCACCCGGGACGGCGTGCCCGAACGGCTCAGCGAGGACCGGGCCATCGGCCTTGAGGAACTGGAAGAAGAGATAAAAAAGCTGGACGGCAGAAAAATATTAGTTGGAGACGGGGCGCAGCTGTGCTATAATATGTGGAAAGAGCGCGTGCCCGATCTGCACATGGCGCCCAGCCACCTGCGCTGGCAGTCGGCCTGGGGCGTTGCCCGGGCGGCGGTTGAGCTTGCCCGGCAGGACAAGCTGGTGGACGGCGAGGAACTGACGCCCGTATACCACCGCCTTTCTCAGGCGGAGCGGGAGCGCCTTGCCCGACAGCAGGAAGAAGAGAAAAAATAAAACAAAAATAATATAAAAGGGGAATCGTACCATGGACAACAAAGTTCACATTCTGGACCATCCGCTGCTGCAGCATAAGGTGAGCATCCTGCGTGACGAGCGCACCGGCGTCAAGGAGTTCCGCGAGATCGTCTCCGAGATCGCCGCGCTGGAGTGCTACGAGGCCACCCGCGACCTGCCTCTGGAGGACGTGGTCATCAAGACCCCCATCACCACCGGTACCTTCAAGCAGCTGGCCGGCAAGAAGCTGGCCATCGTGCCCATCCTGCGTGCCGGTCTGGGCATGGTGGACGGCATTCTGGACCTGATCCCCTCTGCCAAGGTGGGTCACATCGGTCTGTACCGTGACCCCGAGACCCACGCTCCCGTGGAATACTACTGCAAGATGCCCAGCGACATCTCCGAGCGGGATGTTATCGTGCTGGATCCCATGCTGGCCACCGGCGGCTCCGCCTCCGCGGCCATCACCTTCCTCAAGGGCTACGGCTGCAAGCACATCAAGCTGATGAACATTCTGGCTGCCCCCGAAGGTATCGAGTGCGTGCGCAAGGATCACCCCGATGTGGACATCTATGTGGCCGCCGTGGACGAGAAGCTCAATGACCACGCCTATATCGTTCCCGGTCTGGGCGATGCCGGCGACCGTATTTTCGGCACCAAGTAAATAAAATAGTGATCAGGGCGCACCGAACGGTGCGCCCTGATTTTTTCTGTGTGAACCGCCTGAGTGAGCTGGCGGGCCGGGACGTGGTGTTCGAACTGAAGGCCCTGCCCTACGGCCGGGTGCAGGACATCAAGCGGCTGCAGGAGGACAGTCAGATCCACATCCTGCTGGCCGGGTGCGTGTCCCCCAACCTGAAGGACAGCCGCCTTGCCCAGAAGTACTGCGTGCGCACCGCCGAGGGCAAGGCCGCCCCCGAGCTGACCACGCCCGCGGACGTGGTGAAGAACATGCTGCTGGCCGGTGAGATCCAGGATCTGGCCAACGAGGTGGAGCGGCTGACGGGCTACCGCTCCATGACCATCAGTGAAGTAAAAAACGACTGACGGACGGCACGGATGGCCGGCTGAATTTCCTGTACTACCTGTATTCCGCCCACCATTGGCCGCTGAGCGAGCTGCAGCGGCTGTGGGAGGGGGAGACAAAGTGGTGGGATCTGCTGGTGGCCATGTCGTCCTTTGAGGCGGGACAGCGGGGGGCCGGAGGGAGAAGAAAGGTCCGGCACCTGTCCAAGGAGAATGTGAAGCTGACGAGGGCAAAATAAAGACCGCCCCCAAATGGGGGCGGCGATATGTAAGGTTAGGCATATGGGAGAACGAATATAAGGGTAAAGATACCTAAAATAATAGCAAGCCCTAATGCGTAAAGGGTGCCTCTTAATTCAGGGACACTTGCGTATGCTTTTAAGTCCTCTTTAAACTTACGAAAACTCATACTATTCAACTCAATATAAAATTACCATAAATTAAGCGATATGTCAAGAAAGGAGGGGGTCAAATGCCAGATACTTCTATTGTGGTCAAGGCAACAGACAAATACTCTGACGTTATAAAGCGTATGGCCGAGGTTACAAAGTCTTTTGGCAAGGATGTGGACGCGCTGGAGGGTGGACTGCGTCAACTCAGCCGAAGCAAGGCGAGTATCAAGCTTGATCTGAGTAAGGCAAAAGCCGAGCTTAAAGCGGCGGAGAAAGCATGTGACGGCACAGACACCGCAATGAAACGGCTTTCGGCGGCACAGATCAATGTGGATCATATTACCCGGAATCTGAAGGTAGTGACCAATACTGCAAAGGAAACCGAGAAGCAAATCTCCAAGATAAAGAAGGAGACGGGGGTGGAGTCAGGGGGGGATTCGGGCATTACGGGATTAAAAGGCGGTAATGCCTTGAAACAGTATGGGAAAATGTTGTCCACAGCCGGAGGACAGCTTGTTGACTACTATTTGGGGAGTGCATTAGGCGACACAGAGGGCGCTGCTGTATCTTCGGTCTTAAGCAACACAATTTCCGGTGTAATGGTCGGCCTTTCCACAGGAACCGGTTTGGTGGGAGCGCTGGTTGGAGGAACAGTAGGTCTGATTTCAGGAGGAATCTCTGCTGCTACAGCGAGTGCGGCGAAGAAAGACGACTTCTTCAAGGACTACTACGGCAAGCTGTACGAAGGACAGCTTTCCGCCGGGGCGGAGAGCCTGACGGCAGGCTCGGCCACGGCGGGCAGCCGGGAGCAGCGCTACAGGGAACTTGAAAAGAAGGTGGGAGGGGAGCGAGCCAAAGACTACCTGAAGCAGATCGAGGAGATAGCCGCGGGGAGCACCTACGGCTATGACGAGCTGCTGGACTATGTGCTGAGCAGCGAGGATCCGGCGGAGGCCCTGAAAGAGCGGCGGAAAGCCGCGGCGGGATCGGCACCGAGCACCTATGAGGAGAAGAAGGCCGAACTGGCGGATGTGCGCACCGGCGTGGAGGAGGGCTACGGCACCGGGTACAACGAGGAGCGCAAGTCGGCGCTGCAGGCTATTACATTAGCATTTGTGAGGGTTCGAATCCCGCGCGTCTTCTGATAGAAAAAGAAAAACCTCAAGGCTGTTTCCAACCTCGAGATTTTTGGCAGCGGGAGAAGGATTCGAACGGCTGACGCCGTTCGGCGAACCGGATTTTAATTTGTCCCGCGCTCCTGTCCTGCGGACAGAACCGCGCGGATGACATTGTGAGGGTTCGAATCTTCAAATCAAAAAAAGAAAACCCACAACACCGTCAAGTGTTGTGGGTTTTGTGGCAGCGGGAGAAGGATTCGAACCCTCACAAACAGAGTCAGAGTCTGTCGTGCTACCCTTACACAATCCCGCTATTACTGCACTCACTGCCGCAAGCGCAGGGTTTATTATAGCAGATGTTTCCGGAATGTCAAGGGGTATTTTTACTTTTTTTGAGGGGAAAAACCGCGCAGTTACAGCAGAGACAGACACAGGGGGATGGTGAGCATGGACAGCACATTGGACAGCAGGGCAAGGCTTGCGCCCGTGGAGCAGTCCTCGTCCACCAGCTTGGGGAATACGATGGTATTCATGCCGCAGGGCATGGCGTAAAAGAGCAGGGCGGTGCGCAGCAGGGTCTGGTTATCCGTTACAGTACGCAGGGCAAAGAAGATGGCCAGCGGGATGACCAGCAGGCGCAGCGCGCACATGGCATAGCTCTTTTTGTCCGCGATCAGGGCCTTGAAATCAAACTCCGAGATGGTCAGACCGGCCAGCAGCATACTGACCGGGGCCATGCAGCCCGCGGACTTGGTGAGAAACAGGCTGGCAAGACTGGGCATGCGGATGCCGAACAGCCCCACCAGAATGCCCAGCAGGACGGCCACATTGACCGGGTTGAGCAGCTTCTTCAGAGAGACGGGCCGCTTGGTGAGCATGGCAAAACCCGCCGTGTATGTATACAGGGAGATAGGCAGGGAGAACAAAATCAGCTCCAGCAGGCCATCCGAACCGAACAGACCCTCTGCCATGGCATAGCCCATATAGCCGTAGTTGGGCACGATGAGGGAGTAGAGAAACACCTTGCGCTGATACCCCTCCCGCACGAACAGGCCGGACACCAGATGAGCAAAGACATACAGCACAAGCAGGATCACCCCGGAGCCCAGAAGCAGAGGGTAGTACTGGGTCAGATTGGCCGGGGTAAAGCTTTTGGAGAAGGAATTGAAGATGGTGCAGGGCAGGAACAGGTACACGCCGGCTACGGACAGCACCTTGGCGTGGCTGCGGTCAATGAGACCGCTCTTGCCGAAGAAATAGCCAATGGACATAAACAGCAGCAGCAGGCCCAGCTGCTCAAATGCGGGCATCATAAATATCACCTTACTCAAGTTATTTTGCAGATACAGCATAGTACGCAGTTTGAGTCCTGTAAATGGAAAAAAACAAACATATGGATTTTTTAAAACAAATTGCAAATAAAAAAATAAAGTGATACAATAAATCTGGTGATCATATGCTGAACAATATAGAAGATTTAAAACTGATCGACATTGTGCAGGGCGAGTCCGTCGCCCGCGGAGTTTTCAAGGACCGCTTCAGCCACGCATTTGTGTGTAAGCTCAGCGGAAGCAGTACATATCACTTTGAAGGCCGCGCGCTGGAGCTGAAGGCAGGGGAGCTGCTCTATATCCCAAAGGGGAGCAGCTACACTGTTATGCGCAGCTCACAGGAGGAGAGCTGCTATGTGCTGATGAACTTCGATGCGGTCGTACCGGAGGCGGTGCCCCGGAACTATGACCTTGAGGGGTTTGGCGATGTCAGGCTGCTGCACGGCGAACTGGCGCGTCTGTGGCTGCTGGGTGATCGGGCGGAGCGGTATAAATGCATCTCCGTTTTTTACAATGTCCTGTCCTTCCTGACCAAAAAGGAGAATGTGGGGTACGCGGAAACAAAGCGCAGCGGGCTGATCCGTCCTGCGGTGGAGCATCTGCACGCCAACCTGTTCGACTGCTCTTTGCGGGTGGGAGAGCTGCACCGGCTGTGCGGCGTTTCGGATACCTATTTCCGTCGCATTTTCAAGGCGGTCTACGGGGTGACACCACAGGAATACGTGACCAACAAGCGTCTTGCTCAGGCGGCCGCCATCATGAGCGGCGGAGAACTGCACAGTATCCAACAGGCGGCTTTGGCTGTGGGGTACAGTGACCCGCTGTACTTCAGCCGGGTCTTTGCCCGGCGGTATGGCCGCTGTCCCACAGAGTATATCAGACGACTTCCGGAATAAGGACAAACCGCCGCAGATTTCTGCGGCGGTTTGTCAAGAAGGAAGAAACGTTCAGTTGAGAACAACGTTCAAAATCGAAAAACCAAACATGGACTCGTTTTCTGCAAGCTCCACACGGAAGGTACACAGGACTGCGCCGTCTTCGGGGTTGGTCAGGCTGCCGTCCACGGCGTACAGGCCGTCGCCGGAACAGACCGGCTGCTCAAAGACGGTCTCGGCAAGGCCAACATCGCCCACGGTGAGACAGAACTGGTCGGTCAGCGCATCATAGCCGACCCGGTCAGCAAGGGCGTCCGGCAGGGCGGGCAGCTGGCTGCGCCCGGCAAACAGGGCACAAAGGAAGTCCTGAGCGGACTCGGAGGGGAGCATGAGGGTGTCACCGTCCAGCTGGGCCCGGTCATCGGCCTGACCGTACATATTCAGCGCGTAGTACAGCGCGTTCCAGACAAAGTCGTCAGAATTTGCGTCGTAGACAAGTCCGTGCTCGGCCATGGAGAGGACCAGCGCGTTGATGGGCAGCTGTATAGCATCCATAACGGAGGAGTCGGCGGGGACGCTGCCGGGCAGGAAGCCCTGCTGCACATCGGGGGAATCGGGCTGGACAATGACCGGGGGAAGGGTGTCGGATACGTGGTCATCGGCGGATACTTTGCCGGTCATAGGTACGACCAGTATGGACAGCACCAGCGCCATGAGAACGATCTTTTTCATTGAGGGGCCTCCTTTCCTTTTTCTGCTGTCAGTATATCATGGGTGGGTGGTTACGTTCTGTCTCAAGCGTTACGACATAATGAAAAAATGGTTACATTTGATTACAAAGGGGACGGGCCGGCTCGTCCCCGCGCTAACAGTATATGCCCCCTGTCCGCCTTTCAGACGCGGACAGGAAAAACTTTTTTGGACATCCTGCGAGTTGACCGCATGGCCTGTTTGTAATACAATGAGAATAACTTTTCACCACACAGAAACGAGAGGATCACCATGCTGGACCATGAACTGGAACTGAGATTCTGCAGGGCGCGGCGCGCAGCCATCGCCCTTGATTTTTCGCGTCTGAACAACGAACAGCAGCAGGCCGTGCTGGCCACCGAGGGACCGCTGCTGCTGCTGGCGGGGGCGGGCAGCGGAAAGACCACGGTACTCATCAACCGCATCGCCAACCTGATCAAATACGGCAGCGCCTCGGACAGTGTCGAGGTGCCCGAGTGGGTCACCGGTGAGGATGTGGACTTTCTGGAGCGGTACGTCGCCGCCTCCGGAGCAGTAGACCGCCCCCGGGCGGAGCGGCTGTGCCGCCTTGACCCGGCCGCGCCGTGGAGCATTCTGGCCATTACCTTTACCAACAAGGCGGCCGGCGAGCTGAAGGAGCGTCTGGAGCGTGTACTGGGCCCCGGCGCCAACGACATCTGGGCCAGCACCTTCCATTCCGCCTGTGTGCGCATCCTGCGCCGTGATATTGACAAGCTGGGCTTTTCCTCCTCCTTCACCATCTACGATACGGACGATTCCCTGCGGGTCATCAAGGACATACTGAAAGAGCGCAACATAGACGACAAGCAGTTCCCGCCCCGGACCGTGCTGGGCTACATCTCCCGGGCCAAGGACGCTCTGAAGCTGGCCGCCCAGTACCAGCAGGAGTGTGCCAAACAGGGGGACTTCCGCCTGCAGAAGATCGCCGAGCTCTATGCCGAGTATGAGCGGCGCCTGTGGGAGGCCAGCGCTCTGGACTTTGACGACATCATCCTGCACACCGTGCGTCTGCTGCAGCAGGACGAGCAGGTGCGTACTTACTACCAGCGCAAGTTCCGCTACGTCCTCATCGATGAGTATCAGGACACCAACAACCTGCAGTACCTGCTGGCCTCTACGCTGGCGGGGGGATATGAAAACTTCTGCGTGGTGGGCGACGACGACCAGTCCATCTACCGCTTCCGCGGCGCTACTATTGAGAATATCCTGTCCTTTGAAAACCAGTACCCCGGCGCACGGGTCATCCGTCTGGAGCAGAACTACCGCTCCACGGGGAACATTCTGGAGGCGGCAAACGCCGTCATCCGCAACAATCAGGGTCGCAAGGGCAAGGAACTGTGGACAAAGGCAGGGGCGGGGGAGAAGCTGCAGCTGTATACCGCCATGAACGAAAATGATGAGGCCCAGTATGTGGCCATGCGGATCCTGGACGACTACAGCAAGGGGAAAGCGTGGAAGGATCACGCCATCCTGTACCGTATGAACGCCCAGTCCAACCAGATGGAAAACGCCTGCAAGAGAAACGGCATCCCCTATAAGATCATCGGCGGTACGCGCTTTTTTGACCGGGCGGAGGTCAAGGACATGGTGGCCTATCTGTGCGTGCTCAATAACCCCGATGACGACCTGCGCCTGCGGCGCATCATCAATAATCCCCCCCGGGGGATCGGAGATAAGACCCTGGACACCGCCCAGCAGATCGCACAGCTGGACGGACGCTCCCTGTATTATGTGATCAAGAACGCCAAGCAGTATACCCAGCTTCAGAAGTCGGCGGGCAAGCTTGCCCAGTTTGTGGATATGATGGAGAAGCTGCGGAGCCTGTCCCGGACCATGCCCCTGCCCGATTTCTATGAGGAACTGATCGCCCGCACGGGCTACGCCGTCATGCTGGAGAGTAAGAATACCGTGGAGGACCGGACCCGGCTGGAAAACGTGCGGGAGCTGCTTACCTCCATCAACGGGTATCTTGAAAACGCGGGGGACGAGCCGTCCCTGTCCGGCTTCCTTGACGAGATTGCCCTCTACACCGATCTGGATGCCCACGATGCGGGGGACGACTGCGTGGTCATGATGACCATGCACACGGCAAAGGGTCTGGAGTTCCCCGTGGTGTTTGTGGTGGGCATCGAGGAGGGGCTGTTCCCCGGTCAGCGCTCCATTGGAGAGCCGGAGGAGATGGAGGAGGAGCGGCGGCTTTGCTACGTGGCCATGACCCGGGCAAAGGAGAAACTCTACCTCACCTGCGCAAACCAGCGCATGATCTTCGGCCGGACCAGCGCCAACCGCCCATCCCGCTTTGTGGGTGAGATCCCGGAGGCGTATCTGGAGCGCAGCGGCCGCACCTTTATGGACCGGGGCGAAGACGACGAGTGGAGCCCCGGTATTGCCAGCCGCAGTTCGGGCTACGACGGCTATTCCAACCCCTACCGCAGTGCCTATGGCAGCCGGGACGGTACACGCACCGGCCATACGACCACATATAAGGGTGAGGCCACCGGCGCGGCCAAGTATCCGCTGCCCGGCAAAAAGCCCATGGGTGGCACGTCTGCGGCAGGGGGGAACAAGTCCGCCGGCAGCGCCATGCCCATGGATCTGCGCAAGGGCGACATGGTGGAGCACAAGGCCTTCGGCCGCGGCATGGTCACCTCTACCCAGAAGGTGGGAGGCGATATGATGATGGAGATCGCCTTTGACAATGTGGGCACCAAGCGGCTCATGCTGAAATTTGCCGCCGCACAGCTGAAAAAACTGTGATTTTCAACGGGAGAACAGTATAAAAAGCGGAATAAGGGCTACCAAAACCCAAAATAATGTGGTATAATCTTCCTCAAGATACAAAAAACCGGCTGTGGCCGGCCAGTTGGAGGTAATCACATGAAGTGTCCGTTCTGTGGGCATCTGGAAAGTAAGGTCGTGGACTCCCGTCCTGCCGAGGAGGGGGCCAGCATCCGCCGCCGCCGGGAATGCCTTGCCTGTCATAAGCGCTTCACCACTTACGAGACGGTGGAAAGCCTTCCTCTGGTGGTCATCAAGAAGGACGGCAATCGCCAGACCTTTGACAAGACCAAGCTGCTCAATGGCATGATCCGCGCCTGTGAAAAGCGCCCTGTGTCCTACGACACGCTGGAGAAGATCGCCGACGAGATCGAGCAGGAGCTGCAGAACTCTCTGGAGCGGGAGACCAGCACCGAGCGCATCGGCGGTCTGGTCATGGACCGGCTGAAAAAGGTGGACGAGGTGGCCTATGTGCGCTTTGCCTCCGTCTATCGCCAGTTCAAGGACATCAATACCTTCATGTCCGAGCTGAACAAGCTGCTGGAAGACAAGTAATGTTAAAAAGCGCCGAAGTCCAGTGGCTTCGGCGCTTTGCTTTGAAAGGGGAGCGTATGATGCATCCGATGAGAAGAAAAGACAGACAGCGGGACCGGGATTTCGGTCTGGCGGTCATTGACCGGTGCGAATACGGCACAGTGGCCATCCAGGGGGAGGAGCCCTATTGCCTGCCGCTGTCTCTGGTGCGGGTGGGAGAGGACCTGTATTTCCACTGTGCGCTGGTGGGCAAAAAGATCGACCTGCTGCGCGAGAACAACGTGGTCTGGGTCAGCTTTGTGGGGGAGAATACGGCGGCAAAGGATGATTTTACTACCTATTTCACCAGCGCCATGGTGAAGGGAACCGCCGCCGAAGTGACGGACGAGGCGGAGAAGATCATGGCCCTTCGTGCCCTGTGCGAAAAGCTGACGCCGACGCATATGCCCGCCTTTGACGCTGCCATCGCCCGCAGTCTGGCTGTCACCGGCGTCTGGAAGATCCACATGGATCAGATCAGTGCCAAAGAAAAGGCCGTGCCGGCAAAATGAGATATGATGCCAAAAGAGTCCTGACCTCAGTCAGGACTCTTTTTTGCAGGCGCATCAGCTGTGCGACGATAGACATGGATGTCAAAGCCGATCTCTGTTTCCAGTCGCTCCAGACTCAGCAGCCGGTCAACACCGGCTTTGGGCGTTTTCCAGGCGTAGGGGGTCATGGCGAACAGGGTGCGGATATCTTCGGGGCTGTCCAGTGTGACGGCATAGCGCAGGGGGACGGCCCGCAGCCACTGAAAACCGGGGTAGTCCTCCCGCTTGACGGGATTTTCATAGGGGGCGTCATAGAGCACTTGCTTCATCTGCCACAGGTGGCGGGCGGAGGGGACGGCATACAGGAAGTGGCCGCCCGGCGCCAACACCCTTGCAAATTCATCCGCGGACAGGGGAGAAAAGATGTTGGTCAACAGGTGGACCGCGCCATCGGCCAACGGGAGATGGTAGGCGGAGGCCACCGCAAACTCCCCCTGCGGAAGCTTTTTGGCGGCTTTGCGCAGGGCGAATTTTGAAATATCGATGCCGGCCACAGCGGGATCGCGTCCGGCGGAGCACAGTGCATTGTGCAGCGCGGTAGTATAGTAGCCCTCCCCACATCCGCTGTCCAGCAGGATGGGTGAAGGGGAATCGCTTGTCAGCTCGACAGCCAGATCGCACAGCGCATCACGGAAGGGGGCGTAGTAGCCCTTGTCCAAAAATGCGCAGCGGGCAGCCACCATATCCTTGTCATCGCCGGGATTTTTGGAATGCTTTTGATTGGCGGGGAGCAGGTGGGTGTAGCCGGCGGCGGACAGGTCATAGCTGTGGCCCCTGGGGCAGATATAGCGGTGTGCTTCCTGCGCAAGCCCGGCGGCACACACAGGACAGCGGAACAGACTTTTCATGCTTTCACCTCAAGCAGATTATGGGGCAAAACGAGCAAAAAGGCAAGAAAAACCACGCGGAGAAATCCTCCGCGTGGTTTTTAAAGGTTGGTTCAACCGTTGTAAATGGGGAACTTGGCGGTCAGAGCGGTGGCCTGCTCGCGCAGCTGGTCGGCCTTGGCGTCGAAGTCGAAGGCGGCCTGCGCGATGAGCTTGCCAACGATCTTCATCTCCTCCTCCTTGAAGCCGCGGGAGGTGACAGCGGGCGTGCCCACGCGGATGCCGGAGGTGACGAAAGGCTTTTCGGGGTCGTTGGGGATGGCGTTCTTGTTGACGGTGATGCACACCTCGTCCAGACGGCGCTCCATCTCCTTGCCGGTCAGCTTGGCGGGACGCAGGTCCACCAGCATCAGATGGTTGTCCGTGCCGCCGGAGACCAGATCCAGGCCCTCGGCGGTGATAGTGTCAGCCAGCACGGCGGCGTTCTTGACGATCTGCTGCTGATAGGCCTTGAACTCGGGCTTGAGGGCCTCGCCCAGCGCGACGGCCTTGGCGGCGATGATGTGCTCCAGCGGACCGCCCTGAGAGCCGGGGAAGATGGCGGAGTTGAGCTTCTTGGCGATGTCGGGGTCATTGCACAGCAGCATGCCGCCGCGGGGACCGCGCAGGGTCTTGTGGGTGGTGGTGGACACCACATCGGCGTAGGGAACAGGGGAGGGATGCACCCCTGCGGCCACCAGACCGGCGATGTGGGCCATGTCCACAAACAGGTAGGCGCCCACCTCATGGGCGATATCGGCGAAGGTCTTGAAGTCAATTACACGGGGATAGGCGGAGGCACCGGCCAGGATCATGCGGGGCTTGTGCTTGCGGGCCAGGTCACGCACCTGGTCGTAGTCGATGTAGCCCTGATCGTTGACGCCGTAGGCTACCATGTTATAGTTCTTGCCGGAGAAGTTCACGGGAGAGCCGTGAGTCAGGTGGCCACCGTTGTCCAGACTCATGCCCAGAACGGTGTCGCCCAGCTGGCACAGGGCCTGGTACACTGCGAAGTTGGCAGAGGCGCCGGAATGGGGCTGTACGTTGGCGTACTGAGCGCCGAACAGCTGCTTGGCGCGCTCAATGGCGATGTTTTCGGCAATATCAACGCACTGGCAGCCACCGTAGTAACGCTTGCCGGGGTAGCCCTCGGCATATTTGTTGGTCAGAACGGTGCCGGCAGCGGCCAGCACGGCGGAGCTGACGATGTTTTCCGAAGCAATCAGCTCGATATTGCGCTGCTGACGGTCATATTCGGCGCGCACAGCACTGCCGACTTCGGGATCGGCAGCGGTGAGGAAATCGATAACAGACTTGACCATGGGAAAGAACCTCCTGTTAGAATAAAATATATAACAAGGTTATTATAACATTTACCATGAAAAAAACAATGGAGCAAATGGAAAAACGGGGTCGAATTTATGCCGGAAGTGTGGTAAAATGAACAAACGTGCAAATAGATGCCGCAGACTGCGGGAGAGGTGGCTCAAATGAAGACCAAACAGGACGTTATCTCCATCATTGAACAACTGAAGGTGCTCTATCCCGACAGCATCTGCTCGCTGGACTACAAAAAGGACTACGAACTGCTGTTTTCCGTGCGGCTGGCGGCTCAGTGCACCGACGAGCGGGTGAACCAGATCACCCCCGCCCTGTATGCGCGCTTTCCCACGCTGGAGGCTCTGGCCAACGCGGATATTGCCGAAGTGGAGCAGTATGTCCACTCCACCGGCTTTTTCCGGGCCAAGGCCCGGGACATCGTGCTGGCATCCCGGATGCTGCTGCGGGAATACGGCGGGAAAGTGCCCGATAACATGGACGACCTGCTCAAGCTGCCCGGTGTGGGCCGCAAGACGGCCAATCTGGTGCTGGGCGACATCTACAACACGCCCGGAGTCGTGGTGGCGGACACCCACTGCATCCGCATCAGCGGACTGCTGGGCCTGACCGACGGGACGAAAGATCCGGCCAAGGTGGAAGCGCAGCTGCGTGCTGTCCTGCCGCCGGAGGAGTCCAACGACTTCTGTCACCGGCTGGTCCTTCACGGGCGGGCCGTGTGCATCGCCCGCAGACCCCAGTGTCAGGACTGCACCCTGCGCCCCTGGTGCAGTCACTATCACGCACAACAGGAAGACCGAAAGGCATAAGGAGGCCGAAATATGTCTTATCGCCCTTTGGCAGATGAAATCAGACCGCTGGAGCTTGATCAGGTGGTGGGCCAGTCCCATATCCTGGGCAAGGACGGTCTGCTGCGCCGCATCATCGAAAGCGGCAGCATCCCAAATCTGATCTTCTACGGCCCATCCGGGACCGGAAAGACCACTGTGGCCAACATTATTGCCCGGAAGACCAACCGCCCCCTCCACCGGCTCAACGCCACCACCGCCTCCATCTCCGATATCAAGGAGATCATGGCCGAGATCGGGACCTTTATGGCACCGGAGGGCGTGCTGCTGTATCTGGACGAGATCCAGTACTTCAATAAAAAGCAGCAGCAGTCCCTGCTGGAATTTATGGAGAACGGCAAGATCACCCTGATCGCATCCACCACGGAGAACCCCTATTTCGCGGTGTTCAATGCCGTACTGTCCCGGTCCACCGTGTTTGAATTTAAGCAGCACACCGCTCAGGACGTGCTGCCGGCGGTGGAGCGGGGCATTTCCCTTATGGAGCAGCGGCTGGGCGCACAGGCGGAATGCGAGGTGGGAGTGCAGGAGCATATTGCCGCCTCCTGCGGCGGCGACGTGCGCAAGGCTATGAATGCTGTGGAGCTGCTTCTCACTGCTGCCAAGCGGGAGCAAGGGAAATTGCTTGTCACCCTTGAGGACGCGAAAATGGTGTCCCAGCAGTCGGCCATGCGCTATGACAGGGAGGGAGACGCCCACTTTGACATCGCCTCCGCCCTGATGAAGTCCCTGCGGGGTTCCGACCCGGACGCCGCTTTGCACTATCTGGCCCGGCTGCTTGAGGCGGGGGATATGCTCACCGCCATCCGCCGGCTGCTCTGTTCTGCCAGCGAAGACGTGGGCATGGCCTATCCTCAGGCCGTACAGATCGTGAAGGCCTGTGTGGACAGCGCGCTGCAGCTGGGATTGCCGGAGGCGCGGCTGCCCCTTGCCCAGGCTGCGGTCCTTCTGGCCACCGCACCAAAGTCCAACAGTGTGTGCATGGGCTATGACGCGGCGGCAGCTGACATCCGTGCCGGGCGCACCGGAGAGATTCCGCGCGAGCTGCAAAATGTTCACGCCGACTCGGCCGGAATGGAGCGGGAGCAGGGCTATCTCTATCCCCATGACTACCCCGGCCACTGGGTCAGTCAGCAGTATCTGCCGGATGCCATCAAAAATCGCCGGTATTACCAGTACGGTGACAATAAGACCGAACAGGCCGCCAAACGGTACTGGGATGAGATCAAAAAGAAATAACAACGCACAAAAAGGAGTCCTGTCAAATGTGGTCTAAAACCGCAGACATTCGCGAATATTTTGGAACAAAAGAACTTTATGCCCGCATGGCCCGTATTGCCATCCCCGTTTCCCTGCAGTCGCTGATCACGGTGGGTATCAACCTGATGGATACCATCATGCTCAGCGGCATGGGCGATGCCCAGCTGTCCGCATCCTCTCTGGCCACCCAGTTTATCAACCTGTTTATGATCTGCTGCATGGGCATTGGTATGGGGGCATCTGTGCTCACCTCACGTTATTGGGGTATGCAGGATCTGCACTCGCTGAAAAAGTCCGTCACGATTATGCTTCGTCTGGTGGCGACTTTTGCAGGGGTGTTTACCATTGCCACCATTCTGATCCCCGGGCTGATCATGCGTATGTATACCGCCGACAGGGAACTGATCGACTACGGTATTATTTATCTGTATTGGATGGTCCCTACATATATCTGCACGGGTTTAAGTCTGACCTGCACCATTGTCCTGCGCAGCGTGGGACAGGTAAAAGTTCCCCTGCTTACATCCGTTGCGGCGTTCTTTGTCAATGTGTTCTTTAACTGGGTGTTTATTTTCGGTGAGTTGGGCGCGCCGCGCATGGAGATCGCCGGCGCGGCTCTTGGCACACTCATCGCCCGTCTGTTTGAGTTGGGCTGTATCTGCGGATATTTCTTCTTTGTCGATAAGCGCATCGCCTACCGGCTGAAGCACGTATTTATGAAGTGCGGCGACCTGCTGCGGGAGTATATCCGCATCAGCATCCCCGTGCTGATCAGCGACTCCCTGCTGGCACTGGGCAACAACGCCGTTTCTATGGTCATGGGCCACATCGGCAAGGCGTTTGTAGCGGCCAACTCCGTGACCATGGTGGTCCAGCAGCTCAGCTCCGTGCTGACCACCGGCGTGTCCAATGCCAGCGGTATCATCACCGGCCACACCATGGGCGAGGGCGACTTTGACAAGGCACAGAAGCAGGGCTATGCATTCTTGTTCATGAGCTTTGTCATCGGCTGCTTTGCCGCGTTTGTCATTCTGCTGCTGCGTGGGCCCATCATTGACTTTTACAAGGTTTCTCCTGAAGCCAAGGCCATTTCCTGGGAGCTGATGGACGCCATTTTGATCATTGTCATCTTCCAGTCCATGAGCTCCATCCTGACCAAGGGCGTTCTGCGGGCGGGAGGAGACACCAAGTTCCTGATGGCCGGTGACATTCTGTTTTTGTGGGTGGCGTCCATTCCGTTGGGATTCCTGTCCGGCCTTGTGTTCCGGTGGCCCGCCTTCTGGACCTATACCTTCCTGAAAATCGATCAGATCATCAAGTGCATCTGGTGTTTCTTCCGGCTGCGCAGCGGGAAGTGGATGAAAAAGATCTACTCGGCAAAATAAGGGCATGCTGCCGGAACAGAACAACAGAATAAGATGAGCGTGCTGCCCGGACAGGGCAGCGCGTTTTTGCTCACTCCGGGAATAATTCTGTGCGCAAAGGGCATATCCTATTTTCGGGTGATCAAAAATGAAGAATTGGAAAACATACGCATTCTGGATCCTTCTGGCAGAGGGTGTGGGCGGGCTGTCCGGCTGGCTGACCCGGGAGGGGACAAAACTGTACAACGAGACTGTGGTGCAGCCGCCTCTTTCGCCGCCCAGCGCGGTGTTTCCCATTGTATGGGGGATCCTGTTCGCGCTGATGGGGATCGGAGCGGCCCGCATCTATCTTGCGCCGCCTTCCCCCCAGCGCCGGCTCAGTCTGCGGCTGTTTTTTGTGCAGCTGGCCTTCAACTTCCTGTGGAGCATCGTCTTTTTCAATCTGCAGGCATTTGGCTTTGCCTTTATCTGGCTGCTGGCTTTGTGGGTGCTGATCCTGCTGATGATCCTGGCATTCCGCAAGGTGGATCCGGTGGCTGCATGGCTGCAAATTCCTTATCTGCTGTGGGTGACCTTTGCCGCCTATCTGAACTTTGGCGTGTGGCTTCTTAACCGGTGAAAAATGCCCTGCCGCAATTTGCGGCAGGGCGTTCGTTATGCTTTGATCAGTTCCAGCACCATCCGTGCGGTGTTGTTGAGATCGTCGATGGAAATCTGCTCCTCGGTGGTGTGCACCTTGCTCATACCGGTGCCAACCATCAGGGCAGTGATCCCGTGGAGACAGAAATTGTTCACATCGCTTCCGCCGCCGGTGGCGCTCAGAACGGGAGTCAGTCCTGCCCGGATCATGGCAGCCGACATCTCCTGAATAAACGGATCGTTTTCATCATGGCGGTAGGAGTCGTAGGTCTTGCTGCGCTCCAGTTCCAAAACAGCTCCGTACTTTTCGCAGGCCAGATGCAGGCAATCCTCCATATGCTTGACCTGCTGCTCCAGCTTGGCAGCATCCCGGCTGCGGCATTCCGCGCACATGGTGGCCCGCTCGGCTACGATGTTGGTGGGGTAATCCGCATGGATGGAGCCGATGTTGGCGGTGGTCTCGGGGTCAATGCGCAGCTGCTTCATGTTGGAAATGGCCTCGCACAGCACCTGAATGGCGCTGATACCCCTCTCCGGAGCGCCGCCGGCATGGGCCTTTCGGCCGATGACGGCGGCGTTGATTTTGTACTGGCCGGGGCCGCCCGTCACGATGTAGCCGGGGACACTGGAATCCAGCACAGCGGCCTTTTTTGCGATCACACGGTCATAGTCCATGTGGCGGGAACCGAGCAGACCGATCTCCTCGCATACGGTAAACACGGCCTGAACGGTGGGGTGGGGGATGTTCTGCTCCACCACGGTGCGCATGGCCTCTACAATGGCGACCACGCCGGATTTGTCGTCAGCGCCCAGCACGGTGGTACCGTCGGTGCGGACCACGCCGTCCTCCACCACAGGCTTAACCCCCGCGCCGGGGACCACGGTGTCCATGTGGGCGCACAGCATGATGGGATCACCGGGGGCGGTGCCGGGCAGGGTGGCAAAGAGGTTGCCCGTATCGCTGCCGGTCTTGTCCATGGTGTCATCTACATAGATCTCACAGCCGATGGCTTTCAGATCGGCCGCGATCCGCTGGGCCATATTCTTCTCGTGACCGCTCTCGCTGTCGATGCGGACATAGTCCAGAAAGGTGTTCAGAAGGCGTTCTTTGTTGATCACGAATGACAACTCCTTTTCAGTGCTTATTGTGGCGGATATTTATCAGGCGGCGGGGTAGAACAGGCTGGTCTCGATGCCGATAGGCAGACCGAGGGTCAGCCAAATGATCAGGAAGATGGTCCAGCAGATCAGGAAGCATACGGAGTAGGGCAGCATGGTGGCGGTGATGGTACCGATGCCGGCCTTCTTATCGTAGCGCTGGGCGAACATGATGATAACAGCGTAGTAGGTCATCATGGGAGTGATAATGTTGGTGCAGGAGTCGCCGATACGGTAGACCAGCTGGCACAGCTCGGGGCTGTAGCCCAGCAGCATGAACATGGGGACAAAGACAGGAGCGAGGATATTCCACTTGGCGGAGGCGGAGCCCATGAACAGATTCATGAAAGCGGAGAACAGGACGAAGATGACCGCCAGAGGGATCAGACCGATGTTGATGGATTCCAGGAAGGAGGCGCCGGACAGGGCGATGATGGTGCCCAGCTTGGTGTACTCAAAGTACTTGATGAACTGAGCGGACACAAAAGCCAGAGCCAGGAAGGCCCCCATGCTGGCCATGGCCTTGCTCATGGAGTTGGCAACATCCTTGTTGTTCTTGAAGGTGCCCACGGACAGACCGTAGGTCACGCCGGGCACGAAGAACAGCAGGGCGATGAGCACCACAATGCTGTCGATGAGGGGGGTCTTGCCCAGCAGCTGACCGTCGGCATTGCGGAAGAAGGAGTCGGAGGGGATGCAGGCGGCCACGATGAGCGCAACAAAAATCAGTGCGGCGATGCCGGCGTTGCGCAGACCCTTCTTCTCGGTGTCGGTCACAGTGGTCAGGGATTCGTCTTCTTCACCCTCCAGCTCGCCGTTGTAGGCACCCAGACGGGGCTCAACCACCTTGTCGGTGATGATGGTGCCCAGAATGGTCAGCAGCACGGTGGAGGCGCACATAAAGAAGTAGTTGCCCATGACCTGCACCTCGTAGGTGGGGTCAATAATGGACACGGCGGCCTGGTTGATGCCGGCCAGCAGGGGATCCAGAGTGCCTACAACCAGGTTGGCGGAGAAGCCGCCGGACACACCGGCAAAGGCGGCGGCCAGACCGGCGATGGGGTGGCGGCCGCAGGCGCGGAATACCATGGCGCCCAGAGGGATCAGGATCACGTAGCCGGAGTCGGAGGCCACATTGGACATGATGCCCAGAAACACCATCATGGGGGTCAGCAGCATCTTGGGGGTGACGCGAACTACGTTTTTGAGCAGGGAATTGATCATACCGGACTGTTCGGCAACGCCCACGCCCAGCATGGCAACCAGTACCATGCCAAGGGGAGCGTAGGTGGTGAAATTGTTCACAGCGGAGGTGAACATATAAGCGAGACCTTCCTTGGTCAAAAGGCTTACGGCGGTGACGGTGGTCTCTTTCAATTCTCCGCCGGACACCAGATTACCGGTAGCGGACACGCCAAAAGCAGCGCACACGGCGGAAATGACCACAATGGCCAGCGCGAAGATGGCAAACAGGACTACGGGATGGGGCAGACCGTTACCGACCCGCTCGATGCCGTTCAGGCAGCGGTTGTAAAGGCTGACCCTGGTGGTTTCGGACTTTTTCTGCATTTGTCTCTCTCCTTGTTTTTAGTGTGTCCCGGTAAGGGGAAACTCCCGGACGCAGATATAGTAAATATAGCATGTGCGGTTGAATTTCGTCAATCTTTTCAAGCGCCATATACTTTTTCCTTTGTTTGGTTGTCCAACTTGCCCTACGGCGGCTTTGATGGTATAATACATGACATGGACTGGTGCTGCCGCACCGGTTTGATACGGGAATCTATATCTTTTCAGGTGAGCTTATGAAACTGTTTTGTCTGGGGGACAGCCTGACCTTTGGGTTTGGCGTGTCCCGCAATATGCGCTGGACCACCCTTGTGGAGCGGGAGGCAGGCTGGCAGGTGGTCAACCGGGGCATAAACGGAGATACCACCGGCGGTATGCTGGCCCGCCTCGGACCGGAGGTGCTGGATGCTGTGGGCAATGACCGTGCACAGCGGCTGGAGAGCCGGATCCTGATCATGGGCGGAAGCAACGACGTGTTTTTCGGCGGTACGGACGCCGCCGCCCGGGCCAATATGGCGGCCATGTGCCAGCGGCTCATGGGGGAGGGGCTGGAGCCTTTTGTGGGTATCTCTCTGCCTGTGGACTGGACCCGGGCACCGCGCCAGTGGGCTCAGGTGGTGGATTTTGAACGGGCGGCCCGGCTTATGACAGATTACTGCGCATGGCTCAAACAGTTCTGCGATGTATTCGGCCTGACTGTTGTGGACTTTGCCCGGGATTTTGTTCTTCCCGACGGCACGCCCCGGCACGAGCTGTTCTGGGACGGCCTGCATCCCAATGCACAGGGACACCGCCTTATGGCCGACCGCATGATCCGGGCCCTTCAGCCCGCACCCATGCAGCCCGGTGCCGGTAATACACAGATCTGAATAATCAACATATTTTGATTTTTGGGGGTCGTTTTATGTACAAGCGTTCTCTTTGCCTGCTTTCTGCGCTGCTGGTTATGACCATGCTGCTGTCCGCCTGCGGCAGCACGCCGTCCGGCTCCGTATCCGAGTCCCTTGAACCGTCCGTGTCCGCCTTTGCACCGAGCGGCAGTACATCGCAGGAACTTCCGGATCCCGGGCCGGCATACACAAACCCGCTGACTGGCGAGGGGACTGAGGTCGACCTGACCGCCAACCGGCCTGTAGCCATTATGCTCAACAATCTGAGAAAGGCGCTGCCTCAGTGCGGCGTGTCTCAGGCAGATATGATTTATGAAGTGTGCGCCGAGGGCGGAATCACCCGCATGATGGCGGTGTTCCAGTCCCTGGATGGGGTGGGCAGCCTTGGCTCCGTGCGCTCCTCCCGTGCCTACTATGTGGATCTGGCGGCGGGTCTGGATGCCATCTACATCCATGCCGGCGGCAGTGACGGGGCTTACAGCGCCATCAAGCAGTACGGCGTATTCAATATTGACGGCGTCAACGGCCCCTACGGCGGCACGATGTTCTGGCGTGATGCCAACCGCAGAAAAACCGCCGGCTACGAGCACAGCCTGTTTACCTCCGAGGAGCGCATCGAAAAGCTGTTGTCCGGCTCCCTGTCCAAAATGCGCCAGACCCACAAGGAGGGCTACAGCCTGCCCCTGTCCTTTGGGGAAGACGGTACGCCAAATGGCAGCGATGCCAACACCATCAGCATCAGATTTTCCCAGTACAAGACAGGAGTTTTCACCTATGCCCCGCAGAGCAAGACCTATCTGGTCAGCCAGAAGGTGGATGGAAAGGACGGCCCCTACATGGACGGAAACAACGACCAGCAGGTTGCGGTGACCAACGTGCTGGTGCTGTGTACGGACATTTCCCGGATCCCCGGCGATACCGCCGGGCGGCTTGATGTGCGCCTGACCGGAAGCGGGGACGGATGGTTTGCGTGCGGCGGCAAGTATATTCCCATTACATGGAGTAAGGCCTCTGCCAACGAGGCGTTCCGGTTCACTGCCGCTGATGGTCAGGAACTGGAACTGGGCGTGGGCAAGACCTATATCAATATTGTTGACGACAGCGATCCGGTGACCTTCGGATGATTTAAAAAGTGCGCCGCCTTAGGCGGCGCACTTTTTACAGGATATTTTTCAGCGTCAGCTGCTCCATCTCTGCCAGCAGACCCAGCTGGGTGATAAGTTTGGCGTTGGCGGCATTGTACTGGTCGGACTCCTCCAGCTTCAGGTACTCCTGTACCTCGTGAAAGGTCAGGAGGATCTCGTCAATATCCACATGGCGCAGCAGAGAATGAAAGTAGAAGCCGTGTTTTTCCCAGTCTGCATAGACCTGCCGGGTGATCCGCTCCGATTCATCCCAGTCGCCCCGGGACGCAAGCTGCTGAGCCCGGGTCAGCTGCTGTTCGTACCCGCCGATGATGCTGGTGAGGTATTGACTGTTGCCCAGCGTGCCGCCCAGCAGAACAAACAGAATGGCCGCGGCGATCCACAGATGCTTCATGCTCCGGCCTCCTTTGCTGTCTGCTTGGGAAAGAGCTTTACCTGCCCCAGTTCATCCACCGTCATAAGAAAGACGTGGGCAGGGGAGGAGCAGTGGTGTTGGTTTACCTGCTCCTCCAGCCAGGCAAGATCGTGACCGGAGGTCTTAAGGTTGTTTTCCAATACCCGGCCGTCGCTGATCAGGATCACGGGCAGACCGCTTTCGTGGGTCTTGACGGACAGCTGGTGGGCAGAGGGCGGCTTTTCACTGGCATAGGGCAGGACGGACAGCTGCCCGTTGGTCTCCAGAATGGCATATTTGATTTTGGAAAGATCGGTATACCCGTTCATGCGCAGATCCTCGAGCAGCTCGTCCACGGTAAAGCGGTTGCGGTGCATCTCCTTTTGGTCCGGAGTGCCGTTGCGTACCACGATGCTGGGCTTTCCGCACATGAGGATGCGAAAGCGCACGAACCGCATGGTCAGCACGGAAAAGATCATGGTCATGGACAGCAGGGTCAGAATGGGGATCACGCCTGTGAGCAGGGGAATGCCGAAGTCCTGCATGGGGACGGCGGCAAGGTCTGCGATCAGCAGGGAAAGCACCAGCTCCGACGGCTCAAGTTCGCCCACCTGCCGTTTTCCCATCAGACGGATGCCGGCGATGATGAGGATATAAAGGATAATGGTGCGGATAAAGGCGATGACCAAGAAATGATCACTCCTTTGCAGAATGTATACGGTTATTATGACTTTGAAAAACGAAAATATCCCCCTGCGTTTTGGACAATCATACGGAATTTGAAAAAGCTGAAAAAGCGGGAGAGAAATGCTTGCATTTTAAACAGGTTTTGGGTAAAATTATAAAGACGAACTTTGGGAGTTGCTACGCGCCACCCACGCTTATGGTGGATGCGCGCGGTTGCTCCTTTTTTTCAAGAGCAAACGAGAAAGGCGGGATGCACAGATATGAAGGCGACTCTTATTCTGGAAAACGGAAGTGTATTTACCGGCACGAGCATCGGCTGCACGGAGGACAAGGTCTGCCAGCTGGTGTTCAACACCTCCATGGTGGGCTATCAGGAGCTTCTGACCGACCCCTCCTGCGCGGGTCAGGGTATCGTTATGTCCTATCCTCTGGTGGGCAACTACGGTGTCAATGAGGAGGACTGCCAGTCCTCCCGCGTTTGGGCAGAAGCCATCGTGGTTCGCCGGCTTTCTGACCGGGGCAGCAATTTCCGCTGCCAGGGCGACCTGAATACCTACCTGAAGCAGAACAACGTTACCGGCATCCAGGGTGTTGACACCCGTGCCCTGACCAAAATACTCCGCAACGAGGGGAGCATGAATGCTATGCTCACCTGTGCGGAGCATTTTAATGTCAGCGAGGTAATGGAAAAAATCAAGGCTTACAAGGTCGCCGGAAAGGTGGAGCAGGTCTCCCGCAGCCAGCCGGAGAGCTTTGAGGCGCAGGGTGACAGCCGCTGTCATGCGGCGGTGCTGGACTTCGGTGTCACCAACAGTCTGGTGGCCCATATGCTCAGCCGTGGCTGCAAGGTGACGGTGTTGCCCGCGAATACCGGGGCGCAGGACGTGCTGGACGGAGGTTACGACGGCGTGCTGCTTTCCGGCGGCCCCGGCGACCCGGCTGAAAACGAACAGATCATCGGACAGATCAAAGCGCTTTATGAAAGCGACCTGCCCCTGTTCGGTATCGGCCTTGGTCACCAGATGCTGGCCATTGCCGCCGGCGCAAAGACCGTCGCCCTGCCTTACGGTCACCGGGGCGGCAACATCCCCGTGCGCGATGTGGAGAAGGGCAAGATCTATATCACCAGCCAGAACCACGGTTATGTGGTGGACAAGGACAGCGTGGACTGCGCAGTGGCACAGGTCAGCCACATCAACGTCAACGACGGCAGTGTGGAGGGCCTGAAGTACAGCCGCCCCAACTGCTTCTCCGTGCAGTACGACCCCGAGGGCAACAAGGGCCCCGTAGAGACGGAATATCTTTTTGACCGCATGGTCGCCATTATGGGAGGTGACAAGTAATGCCTATGTATCCTGGTATCAAAAAGGTCATGGTGCTGGGCTCCGGCCCCATCGTCATCGGTCAGGCTGCTGAGTTCGACTACGCCGGCACCCAGGCCTGCCGTGCCCTGAAGGAAGAGGGACTGGAGGTCGTTCTTGTCAACTCTAACCCCGCTACCATTATGACCGACAAGGATATTGCCGATCACGTCTATATTGAGCCGCTGAACATCCCCTCCATAACCCAGATCATTGAGAAGGAGCGCCCTGACGCTCTGCTGCCCAATCTGGGTGGCCAGACCGGCCTGAATATGGCCATGGCCCTGTACGAAAACGGCACGCTGGAAAAGTATTCCGTCAAGCTGCTGGGCACCAGCCCCGAGTCCATCCACAAGGCGGAGGACCGTCAGGGTTTCAAGGACTGCATGGAATCCATCAATCAGCCCTGTGTCACCTCCAAGGTGGTGGAGAGCGTGGAGGATGCGGTGGCCTTTACCAACGAGATCGGATACCCTGTCATCGTGCGCCCTGCCTACACTCTGGGCGGCACCGGCGGCGGCATTGCCTATGACGAATTTTCCCTGCGGGAGATCTCTGGCCGCGGCATCAACCTGTCCCGTGTGGGTCAGGTGCTCATCGAGCGCTGCATTGCCGGCTGGAAGGAGATCGAGTTCGAGGTCATGCGCGACAGCGCCGGCAACGTCATCACCATCTGCTCCATGGAAAATGTGGACCCCGTTGGCGTGCACACCGGCGACTCCATCGTGGTGGCGCCCACCCAGACTCTGGCCAACAAGGAGTTCCAGATGCTGCGCAGCGCCGCGCTGGATATCATCAACGCCCTGGAGATCGAGGGCGGCTGCAACGTCCAGTTCGCCCTGAATCCCGAGAGCTTTGAGTACGCCGTTATCGAGGTCAACCCCCGTGTGTCCCGCTCCTCTGCTCTGGCTTCCAAGGCCACGGGCTACTCCATCGCCAAGGTGGCGGCCAAGGTTGCTCTGGGCTACACCCTGGACGAGATCGCCAACGCCGTTACCGGTACCACCATGGCCTGCTTCGAGCCCACCATCGACTACGTGGTGCTCAAGATCCCCCGTCTGCCCTTTGACAAGTTCACCACCGCCAGCCGTACGCTGGGCACCCAGATGAAGGCCACCGGCGAGGTCATGGCCATCGCCAACTCCTTCGAGGGCGCGTTGATGAAGGCAATCCGCTCTCTGGAGCTGAACGTCCGGGCGCTGAAGCTGGACAAGCTGGAGGGGCTGTATACCGACGAGATCGAGGATATGCTGGTCAATGTCACCGACGAGCGCCTATTCGTGGTGGCAGAGGCACTACGCCGCGGTATCTCTCCCAGGAAGATCAACCACATCACCAAGATGGACATCTGGTTCCTGGACGGCTTCAAGCGCATCATCGACATGGAGGAGGAGCTGAAAGCCTGCAAGGGCCAGCCCGACATCGACACCCTCAAGCGTGCCAAGGACATGTGCTTTGCCGACAGCTATATCGGCACCCTGTGCGGCATGAAGCAGGCCGAGGTCAAGGCCCTGCGCGAAAGCTACGGCATCATCCCCTCCTTCAAGAAGGTGGACACCTGCGCCGGCGAGTTTGACGCCGCCACGCCCTATTATTACTCATCCTACGACGGGGAGAACGAGGCCGCGGACAGCGGCGAGGAGCGCAAGAAGGTGCTGGTGTTGGGCTCCGGACCCATCCGTATCGGTCAGGGTATCGAGTTCGACTACTGCTCTGTCCATTCCGTGTGGGCTTTCCGCCGCCTGGGCTATGAGACTATCATCGTCAACAACAACCCCGAGACGGTTTCCACCGACTTCGACGTGGCGGACAAGCTCTATTTCGAGCCCCTGACCGCCGAGGACGTGCAGAACATCGTGGAGCAGGAAAAGCCCTGGGGCGCCGTGGTCCAGTTCGGCGGCCAGACCGCCATCAAGCTGGCCAAGGCGCTGACCGATATGGGCGTGCGCATTCTGGGCACCTCCTCCGACGGCGTGGACGCCGCCGAGGACCGTGAACGCTTTGACGAAATTCTGGAAAAGTGCAACATCCCCCGTGCCAAGGGCAAGACCATCTTCACCACCGAAGAGGCCCTCAAGGCCGCCAACGAGCTGGGCTATCCCGTGCTGGTGCGCCCCTCCTACGTGCTGGGCGGACAGGGTATGGAGATCGCTTACTCCGACCGCAATATCGAGGAGTTCATGAAGATCATCAACATGACCGTTCAGGAGCATCCCGTGCTGGTGGATAAGTACCTTATGGGCCGGGAGCTGGAAGTGGACGGCGTATTTGACGGCGAGGACATCCTCATCCCCGGCATTATGGAGCACGTGGAGCGTGCCGGTGTCCATTCCGGTGACTCCATCGCCGTGTATCCCCCTCTGAATCTGGAGGAGAAGCACAGGGAGAAGATCCTCAAGCATACCCAGAACATGGCCAAGCATCTGGGCGTTATCGGTCTGATCAATGCCCAGTATATCCTCTATGATGACGACATCTATGTCATCGAGGTCAATCCCCGCTCCTCCCGCACCATTCCCTATATCTCCAAGGTCACCGGCGTGCCCATCATCGACCTTGCCACCAAGGTCATGCTGGGCCAGAAGCTGAAGGATCTGGAGTACGGCACCGGCATCTATCAGGAGGCCGAGTACTACGCTGTTAAGGCCCCCGTCTTCTCCTTTGAAAAGCTCACCGATGTGGATACCGGACTTGGCCCGGAAATGAAGTCCACCGGCGAGGTGCTGGGTCTTGCCCAGACCTATCCCCAGGCCCTGCTCAAGGCCTTCAAGGGTTCCGGTATGCGCGCACCCAAAAAGGGCGGCCGCATCATCATCACCGTCAAGGACGAGGACAAGAAGGAAATCGTCTCCATCGCCCGGGGCTTTGAGGAGATGGGCATCGAACTGTATGCCACCTCCGGCACCTGCGATGTGCTGACTGAGGCCGGGATCGAGTGCAGACGTGTCAACCGCGTGTCTCAGGCACATCCCAATATTCTGGACATGATCGCCTCCGGTACGGTGGACCTGATCATCAATACTCCCACCAAGGGCCGCAAGCACGATACCGACGGTTTCAAGATCCGCCGTTCTGCTGTGGAGCATTCCGTGGGCTGTGTGACCGCCATCGATACTGCCCGGGCCCTGCTCACTGTCCGCCAGCAGAGCCGCAGTGAGGAACTGACCCCCATCGACATTACCCGCATCTGATCCAATCGCCATACACGCGCAGGAAAATTTTCCTGCGCGTGTATTTTTTTGCGGCGGGGGAGAAAAGAAAGTGTGAAAATTAGAAACTTTTCTGTTTGCCCTCTATGCAAACGGCGAATTTTATATTAAAATAGGAATACCAATGTGCCGCCAAGTCGGCTGAAAAGGAGATGGATTCTCATGGCTCAACCTCAGTATAAGCGGGTCCTGCTGAAAATCAGCGGCGAAGCCCTTGCAGGCGAAGCGTCCCGCGGCCTTGATTTTAATGTGATCGGTGAAGTGTGCGACGTGATCAAAGAATGCGTCGACCTTGGTGTAGAGGTGGGCATCGTGGTCGGCGGCGGCAACTTCTGGCGCGGTCTGAAAGACGGCGGTGACCGGATGGTGCGCGTGCGTGCCGACCATATGGGCATGCTGGCCACCTCTATCAACGCACTTGCTGTTGCCGATGTGCTGGAGCAGAAGGGCGTGGAGGTGCGTGTGCAGACTGCCATCGAGATGAAGTCCGTTGCCGAGCCCTATATCCGTTCCCGGGCCATCCGCCATCTGGAAAAGGGCCGGGTGGTCATCTTCGGCTGCGGAACGGGCAATCCCTTCTTCTCCACCGATACCGCCGCGGTGCTGCGTGCTGCGGAGATCGACGCGGACGCCATCCTGCTGGCCAAGAATATCGACGGCGTCTACAGTGCCGACCCCAAGAAGGACCCCAACGCGGTGAAGTATGACACCATTACCTATGACGATGTGCTGGCTCAGCACCTGCAGGTGATGGACTCCACCGCCACATCCCTTTCCATGGACAATAAGATCCCTGTGCTTCTGTTTGCGCTGAAGGATCCCAAAAACATCCTGCGCGTCATCATGGGCGAAAAGATCGGCACCGTTGTGGAAGCTTAATTAAACTCTTTATCTTGAATCAAGAAAGGAACAATAGATATGAGCGCTGAAGTCAAGAGTTATGATTCCAAAATGCTGAAGACCATTGAAGTGGTCAAGGCCAACTTTGCTTCTGTCCGCGCGGGCCGTGCCAACGCCGGTGTGCTGGACCGCATTCAGGTGGAGTACTACGGTACCCCCACGCCCCTGAATCAGGTGGCGGCCATCTCCACCCCCGATCCCCGCACCCTGGTCATCCAGCCTTGGGACGCCACTTTGCTCAAGGCCATTGAAAAGGCCATCCAGACCTCTGATCTGGGCATCAACCCCCAGAACGACGGCCGTGTGATCCGTCTGGCTTTCCCTCAGCTGACCGAGGAGCGCCGCAAGGACCTGACCAAGCAGGTGAAAAAGTATGCTGAAGACGGAAAGGTGGCCATCCGCAACATCCGCCGCGAGGCCATGGACGACTTCAAGGCCATGAAGAAGAACTCCGAGATCACCGAGGACGACCAGAAGAACCTGGAAAAGGATCTGCAGGAACTGACCGACAAGCGGTGCAAGGATATTGACGAGCTGTGTGCCAAGAAGGAGCAGGAGCTCATGGCTGTGTAACAGCTTTATCGGGTGCAGGGTGCAAAAAAGCCGCATCCTGCACCTTTTTACCGTTGACCGGTCAATTATCGAGTCAGAGGATGTTTGTTATGACACTGTTCAACCGCAGGCAAAAACAGGACGCACAGGTGGATTTTCAGAATCTGCCGCGGCACATCGCCATTATCATGGACGGAAACGGCCGCTGGGCCAAAAAGCGCAATATGCCCCGCAGCTACGGACATGGCGTCGGGGCAGAGACCTTCCGCACCATTGCTACCTACTGTAAAGAAATCGGCCTTGAATACCTCACGGTCTATGCCTTTTCCACCGAGAACTGGAAGCGGTCTCAGGAGGAAGTGGGTGCCATCATGGGGCTTCTGAAAAAGTATCTGCTGGAGGCCATCGGACAGATGGAGCGGGACAGGGTCAAGATGGAGTTTTTCGGAGATCTGTCCGCCCTGACGCCTGAGCTTCAGGAGCTGTGCGAGCAGACCAGAGAGATATCCAAACGCTATGACGGCTGTCAGGTGAACATTTGTCTGAACTACGGCGGACGGGACGAGATCGTCCGTGCCGCCAAGGCCTATGCCCAGGACTGTCTGGAGGGGAAGGCCGACCCGAACCACCTGACTGAGGAACGGTTCGGCGGCTATCTGTTTTCAAAGGGCGTGCCCGACCCGGAGCTGATCATCCGCCCCAGCGGGGAACTGCGTCTGTCCAACTTCCTGCCCTGGCAGTCTGCGTACTCTGAGTTCTATTTTACCGATGTGCTCTGGCCGGACTTTGACAAGGAAGAACTGCACCGTGCCATTGCGGCTTTCCAGCACCGCTCCCGCCGGTTTGGAGGTGTGTGATCATGCTGACCCGTATTATTGTCGCGGTGCTTCTTGCGCCGGCTTTTCTGGCGGTACTGGTGGCCGCGCCTATTCCAGTTGTGACGGTCATGGTGGCAGGCATCGCCGCCATGGGATCCTACGAGCTGCTTCGAGCCACCGGTGCGGCTTCCGGCAGGAAGAGCATCTATATCGTTACCGCCGCCGCGGCGGCGCTGATCCCCGTGTGCTACTGGCAGGGGATTGAAAGCTGGGGTGTTCCTGCGGTGACATTGGCCCTTGCGTGCATGCTGTTTCTCACCGCCATCCTTGCCTATGGCAGGGAGGGGGCCGTGCCTGCCGAGTCCATCCTGTTCTGCCTGTTCGGCGGGATCCTGATCCCCGTATTTCTGTCTGCCCTCATCTGCCTGCGGACGCTGGAAAAGGGCGGCTATCTTGTGATGTTGCCTGTGGTGGCGGCATTTCTGACGGATATCGGTGCTTATTTTGTGGGTATGTTCCTTGGTAAGCACCGGGGCGTTACCATGGTCAGCCCCAACAAATCTCTGGAGGGCTTTGCGGGCGGTCTTGCGTCCGGTGTGGTGTTCATGCTTTTGTATGCGCTGCTGCTCCAAAATGTCTTCCATCTGGAAGTGAAGATGCTCAATATGGCCGTGTACGGTCTGCTGGGCAGTCTTGTGACCATGCTGGGCGACCTGTCCTATTCCCTGATCAAGCGTCAGTACGGTATTAAGGATTACGGAAGACTTCTGCCCGGACACGGCGGCATGCTGGATCGGTTTGACAGCCTGTCCTTCGCCGCTCCCGCCATGTGGGTGCTGGTCAGTATTTTTCCCGCCCTGTAAAGGAGCAGCTTTATGAAGAAACGAAACATCTCCCTTTTGGGATCAACAGGCTCCATCGGGCGGCAGTCACTGGATGTGATTGCCGCCTGCGGCATGGGTGTGGCCGCCCTGACCGCCAACAGCAATGTTGAACTGATGGAGCAGCAGGTCCGGCAGTTCAAGCCGGAGCTGGCCGTCATGATGGACGAAATGGCCGCCGCGGACCTGAAGGTGCGCATTGCCGACACCGGTGTGCGCGTGGCTGCCGGGATGGAGGGCCTGCTGGAGGCTGCCGCCCTGCCCGATGCGGACACGGTCATCACCGCCGTGATGGGCATGGTTGGCCTGCGTCCCACCCTTGCGGCCATCAGGCTGGGCAAGCGCATCGCCCTTGCAAACAAGGAGACTCTTGTGTGCGGCGGCGACATTGTTATGGCGCAGGCGAAAGAGTACGGGGCTGAAATCGTTCCCGTGGATTCGGAGCACTCGGCGCTGTTCCAGTGCCTTCAGGGCAACCGGGACAGGGGAGAGGTCAAGCGTCTGATCCTCACCGCATCCGGCGGTCCGTTCTTTGGCTATACCAAGGAACAGCTGGAGCAGGTCACCCTTGCTCAGGCTCTCAAGCACCCCAACTGGTCCATGGGTGCCAAGATCACCATCGACTCCGCCACCCTTATGAACAAGGGACTGGAGTTTATTGAGGCCATGCACCTGTATGATATGCCCCCGGAGAAAATCTCCATCGTTGTGCACCGGGAGAGTATTATCCACTCCTTGGTGGAATACTGTGATAATGCCATTCTTGCCCAGCTGGGTACTGCGGATATGCGCCTGCCCATCCAGTACGCGCTGACCTGGCCCCAGCGGATCGCGGGACCGGCTACGCAGCTTGATATGCTGTCCTGCCCCAACCTGACCTTTGCACCTCCTGACCCGGAGACCTTTGCCTGTCTCGGCCTTGCGCTGAAGGCCGCGAAGCTGGGCGGAAATGCCGGTGCGGTGCTCAACGGTGCCAACGAGGCGGCGGTGGGCCTGTTTCTGAAAGAGCGCATCCGGTTTGCGGATATTCCGCGGCTGGTGGCGCTGGCCATGGAAGAGGTGCCCTTTGGTCCGGCGGCCACGCTGGACGACGTGTTGGAGGCGGATGCCCAGGCCCGCCGGGTGGTCCTGTCCCACGTGAAGTAACCCTGCTGCAATTTTTGGAGGTCCTATGCTCTATATCGTTATTGCGCTGCTTTTGTTTGGGTTTTTGATCGCTATTCACGAATTCGGTCATTTTATAACGGCGAAACTCCTTGGAGTTCGGGTGAACGAATTTGCCATCGGTATGGGTCCGGCTCTCATTTCACGCCAGCATGGCGAGACCCTTTACGCCCTGCGGGCCTTCCCTGTGGGCGGTTTCTGCGCTATGGAGGGGGAGGACGAGGACTCTGACGACCCCAGAGCCTTCGGCTCGCAGGCGGCTTGGAAGCGGTTCATTATCCTGTGCGCCGGAGCATTCATGAACTTTTTGGCCGGTTTTGTGCTGATCCTGCTGCTGTTCTCCCAGAGACAGGACTTTGTTACCCCGGTGATCGCCGGATTTATGGACGGTTTTCCCCTTCAGGGGGAGCAGGGACTTATGGCGGGTGACCGCATTTTAGAGATCGACGGCGAGCGTATTTACCTGTATGAAGATGTGACCATGTTCCTCAGCCGGGGAAACGGCGAGAACTTTGACCTTGTTATTGAGCGCGAAGGACAGAAGATCCGGCTGGATGACTTTCCTCTGACTGTCCGGGAATACACTGAAAACGGACAGAAAGTCATGCGTTACGGTCTTTACTTTGCCACCGAGGATGCCACACTGGGTGTAAAGCTGCGCAACGGCTGGTACAACGCCATCGACTTTGTGCGTCTGGTGCGCATCAGCCTGACGGACTTGTTTACAGGTAACGCGGGGCTGAACGATCTTACCGGACCCATTGGTATTGTGGACACCATCGCCGATGTGGGAAGCCAGTCGGAGACCGTGGGCATGGCCATGCAAAACATACTCTATTTCGGGGCGCTCATCGCAGTCAATCTGGCGGTGATGAATCTGCTGCCCCTGCCCGCGCTGGATGGAGGCAGGATCTTCTTCCTGCTGCTCAATGAGCTGTGGATGCTGATCGCCCGCCGGCGCATCGACCCCAAATATGAAGGATACGTCCATCTTGCCGGACTTGTGGCCCTGCTGGGGCTGATGGTAGTGGTGGCGTTTAACGACATCGTCCGCATCTTCGGACGGTAAGAAGGATAGGTGACCGGGATGACCAGACAGATCATGGTGGGCAATGTGCCCGTGGGCGGCGGTGCCCCTGTGAGCATTCAGTCCATGACCAATACGAAGACTCATGACGTTTCCGCAACAGTGGAGCAGATCCGCCGTCTGACCGCCGCCGGCTGTCAGATCGTGCGTGTGGCCGTCCCCGATATGGAGGCTGCCCGGGCTGTGGGCGCCATCCGGGAGCGGATCGACATCCCGCTGGTGGTGGATATTCATTTTGACTACAAGCTGGCGCTGGAGGCCATTGCCGCCGGAGCGGATAAGGTCCGCATCAACCCGGGAAACATCGGGGGTGAGGACCGGGTCAAGGCCGTTGCGGACGCCTGCCGCCTGCGCAATATCCCCATCCGGATCGGTGTCAACGGCGGCTCGCTGGAGAAGGAACTGCTGGCCAAATACGGCGGCGTTTGCCCGGAGGCCATGGTGGAATCCGCCTTTGGCCATGTGCGCTTGCTGAATAAGTTTGATTTTGACGATATCTGCATCTCTTTGAAATCCTCCAGCGTTCCCATGACCATGAAAGCCTATCAGCTCATGTCTATGGAAAGTAATTATCCTTTACATGTTGGCGTGACGGAGGCGGGCACGGTGCGTATGGGCACACTGAAGTCAGCTGTTGGGATCGGCGGTCTTCTTGCCATGGGGATCGGCGACACCATGCGTGTGTCCCTGTCCGCAGACCCTCTGGAGGAGGTCTATGCCGCTCGGGATATTCTGAAAGCCGCGGGCATTCGCAGGGACGGTCCGGAGCTTGTTTCCTGTCCCACCTGCGGCCGCACCCGGATCGACCTGATCGGTCTTGCGGGGGAAGTGGAACGCCGGCTGGAGAGCGTAAAAAAGCCCATTACCGTGGCAGTCATGGGCTGTGTGGTCAATGGCCCGGGAGAGGCCTCCGCCGCCGACTGCGGCATCGCGGGCGGTATGGGTGAAGGCCTGCTGTTCAAAAAAGGACAGATCATCAAGAAAGTTCCTCAGGAACAGCTGGTGGATGAGCTGTTTGCCCTGATCGATACCCTTTGATACTTATTTTGGCAATACTAAGGAGATTTTGATCACAATGTCTGAAAAGATCCCCTTTTTGGAAATGTTTACAGCCGTGCGCCGCAATCGGGAACTGTCCGATGCGGTGGAGGGCTGGGTCATCCTGTCCGCGGCCATCGACAAGGGGCAGCGCAGCGCCCGCATCGAGATCGAGGGCGCGCAGGGTGCGGGAGCAAATCTGCTGCAGGAGGCGCAGGAGTATGTGTGCCGCGCCTATGGTCTGAACAGTGTAAAGCTGGTGACCTCAGAGCCCCGGCAGCCTGTGCCGCCCAAGAGCGTTCCCGCGGCTGAGCCGGTATCCGGCGGAGTGGATGACGCCTTTGCCCGCACCCAGGCCATCCGCGAGGCGGCCTTGAAGAATATTACCCGCGCCGTACCCTCTTCTCAGGAGAAAAAGGCCACCAAGGACCACGGAAAAGTCATCTTCGGCCATGTGGTCAAGAAGAAACCTGTGCCTATGGGCGAGCTTGCTCTGGACATGGGCACCGTGGTGGTGGAGGGCGATGTGTTCGCGGTGGACCACCGGGAGCTGAAAAAGCGCAACGCGTGGGTGGTCGCCTTTGACGTGACGGACTACACCGGCTCTGTGCGGGTGAGCAAGTTTATCACGGCCGAGGAAAATGCCAAGTCCATTGTGGACGGCGTGAAAAAAGGGCAGAGGCTCATTATCCAGGGACGCCTGAATCTGGACCGTTTCTACGGCGATATGGTGCTGGAGCCCGTCTCCATTATGGAGGGCAGCAAGCAGATGCGTCAGGATCTGGCGGCGGAAAAGCGGGTGGAGCTGCATATGCACACCACCATGTCCTCCATGGACGCGCTGACTGCGGTAAAGCCCAAGCTGGGCCCGGACAAAAATGTGGTCAAGCGGGCGGAGAGCTGGGGCCACAAGGCATTGGCCATCACCGACCACGGCGTGGCCCAGGCTTTTCCCGAGGCATGGCATTCGGCCAAAAACATTAAGCTGCTCTACGGCGTAGAGGCCTACTATATCAACGACGTGGACGACCGTGTGGTGGTCCACGGAGAACAGGATCAGGACTTTAAGGGCGAGATCGTGTGCTTTGACATCGAGACAACCGGCCTGAAAAAGAAGCAGGAGGTCATCATCGAGATCGGCGCCGTCGTCCTGCGGGACGGCAAGGTGGCCGAGACCTTCAACACCTTTGTTTCCCCCGGCAGGATCCTGAATCCCGAGATCATTCAGCTGACCGGCATCACCGACGAGATGCTGCAGGGCGCGCCCACGCAGGAGCAGGCGCTGCGGGCCTTCCTCGACTTTGTGGGGGACAGGCCTCTGGCGGCCCATAACGCCGAGTTTGACATGGGCTTTATCGCCGAGGGCTGCCGCAGATACGGCATCCCCTTTGAAAAGACCTCTGTGGACACCCTGATCCTGGCCCAGAACCTGCTGCCCGAGCTGGGCAAGTACAAGCTGGATATTGTGGCTGAGCATCTGCAGCTGCCCGCATTCAACCACCACAGGGCAAGTGACGACGCGGCCACGGTGGCCTATATGCTGGTACCCTTCTTCAAGATGCTGGAGGAGCGGGGGGTACATACCCTTCAGCAGATCAACCCCGCCATGCCGCCCCTGCGTGGCAAGGGCAAGGCCAAGCGCCAGCCCAAGCACCTGATCATTCTGGCAAAGAATCAGGTGGGTCTGCGCAATCTCTATAAGCTCATATCCCTGTCCCATCTGGAGCATTTTAAGCGCTATCCCATCATCCCCAAGAGTCTGATCAACGCCAATCGGGAGGGTCTGATCATTGGTTCGGCCTGCGAGGCGGGTGAGTTATTCGGTGCGGTGGTGGACGGCAAGGAGACGGAAGAACTCAAGCGCATTGCCTCCTGGTACGATTATCTGGAGATCCAGCCCATCTGCAACAACATGTTCATGCTGCGCAAGGGCATAGTGAAAAGCGAGGAGGAGCTGCGGCAGTTCAACCGTACCGTGGTGCAGCTGGGCAAGGAAATGGACAAGCCTGTATGCGCTACGGGCGATGTGCATTTCATGGATCCGGAGGATGAGATCTACCGGCATATCCTGCTGGCATCCAAGGGCTTTGAGGATGCGGATGAGGAGCTTCCCATCTACTTCAAGACCACGGACGAGATGCTGGAGGAGTTTGCCTATCTGGGTGAGGAGACGGCCTATGAGGTGGTGGTAAAGAACACCAACCTGATCGCCGACTGGTGCGACACAGTGTTGCCCCTGCCCAAGGGCCTGTTTGCGCCCAAGCTGGAGGATTCCGACGGAGAGCTCAAGCGCCTTGTGTGGGATAAAGCACACGAGCTTTATGGCGAAAATCCGCCGGATATCGTAAAAGACCGCATCAATGTGGAATTGGGCGACATCATCGGATGTAAGTACGACGTGATATACATGTCCGCTCAGAAGCTGGTGCAGGACTCCCTTGCCCACGGCTATCTGGTGGGTTCCCGGGGATCGGTGGGTTCGTCGCTGGTGGCCTTTATGTCGGGCATTACGGAAGTGAACTCCCTGCCCGCACACTATCGCTGTCCCAACTGCAAACACGCGGACTTTGAGTACGCGCAGAACCCTGAACACCCCTACGGCTGCGGCGCGGACATGCCCGATATGAACTGCCCGGTGTGCGGTACGCCCTATGCCAAGGACGGCTTCAATATCCCCTTCGAGACATTCCTGGGCTTTGGAGGCGACAAGGTGCCCGATATCGACCTGAACTTCTCCGGAGAATATCAGGGCAATGCCCACAGATATACCTTTGAACTGTTTGGTCAGACCCACGTGTTCCGGGCCGGAACGGTGGGTACGGTGGCGGAAAAGACCGCTTTCGGCTATGTGAAAAAGTACCTTGAAGAGCGGGGCAGAATGGTATCCAAGGCGGAGGAAAACCGCCTTGCCATTGGTTGTACCAACGTCAAGCGCACTACGGGCCAGCACCCCGGCGGCATGGTGGTCATCCCCCAGAACAAGGAGATCTACGACTTCTGCCCGGTGCAGCACCCGGCCGACGACCCCAACAGCGACATCATCACCACACATTTTGAATACCACTCCATGGAGTCCAATCTGCTCAAGCTGGACATTCTGGGGCACGATGATCCGTCCATGATCCGCATGCTGCAGGACCTGACCGGTATCGACCCACAAAAGATACCGCTGGACGACAAGGATACCATGTCCATTTTCAGTTCCTCCAAGGCACTGGGCTATGAGAATGACAAGGTGCTGGGACCCACAGGCGGAACGGCGATTCCCGAGTTCGGCACTTCATTCGTGCGCGGCATGCTGGAGGATACCCAGCCCGATCAGTTTGATATTCTGGTGCGTCTTTCCGGCTTCTCCCACGGTACGGACGTGTGGCTGGGCAACGCCAAGGACCTGATCACTTCCGGCACTGCAAAGGTCAGTGAGGCCATCGGCTGCCGCGATGACATCATGCTGTTTCTCATCTCCAAGGGCATGGACCCCAAGCGCTCCTTCAAGATCATGGAGGCGGTGCGTAAAGGCCGTGGCCTGCCCGACGGGGCAGAGGAGGAGATGAAGGCCGCGGGCGTACCGGACTGGTACATCGGCTCCTGTAAGAAGATCGCCTACCTGTTCCCCAAGGCCCACGCTGTGGCCTATGTGATGATGGCCTTCCGCATCGCCTGGTTCAAGGTGCATCGGCCTCTGGCCTTCTACGCGGCCTATTTCTCCATCCGGGCCAAGGCCTTTGACGAGGCCTATATGTGCCGCGGCATGGACGAGGTCAAGCGGAGGATGCGGGAGATCCAGCTCAAGGACAAGGACGCCTCCGCTGTGGAGCAGGATATGCTCACCACGCTGGAGGTGTGCTATGAGTTCTATCTGCGCGGATTCAGCTTCCAGCGTCTGGACATCTACAAGTCCAAGGCTGTCAACTTTACCATGGACGAGGAAAACGGGACCCTTCGCCCGCCCTTCGTGTCGGTAGCCGGCCTTGGAGAAACGGCGGCACTGTCTTTGGAAGAGCAGTGTGCAGGCAAGGAGTTTATCTCCATTGAAGAGGTATCCGCCGCCTGTCCCAAGGTGTCCAAGACCCATATCGAACAGCTCAAGGCGGCGGGGGCCTTCGGCGACCTGCCCGAGACCAGCCAGATCGACCTGTTTTCCATGTTTTGATTCTTGATTTGACAAGGATATTGTGCTTGACATCATACCGATGATGTAGTATATTAGCGTGGTAAAGCGCTAAAGAGAGCGCCCGCAGGGAGGGGAATTAATGGAAAAAATATCTGTGATCGTGCCCTGCTATAACGAGGAAGAAGTACTGCCCCTTTTCTATGAGGAAATGAACCGGGTAGCCGGACTGATGGATGGGTACGACTTTGAGTACGTCTTTGTGGATGACGGCTCCCGGGACGCAACTCTCTGTGTGGTCAAGGAGCTTGCAGCCCGGGATCAGCGGGTAAAATATGTCTCCTTCTCCCGCAACTTTGGCAAGGAAGCTGCCATGTTCGCCGGGTTCACCTATGCTTCCGGGGACTATGTTGCGGTGATGGATGCTGACCTGCAGGATCCGCCGGCTCTGCTGCCTGAGATGATGGATGCCATCAAAAACGAGGGCTATGACTCCGTGGCTACCCGCCGCGTCACCCGTAAGGGCGAGCCGGTCATCCGATCCTTCTTCGCCCGCTGCTTCTACCGGCTTATGCGCCGCATTTCCAAGACCGAGATCGTGGACGGTGCCCGGGATTACCGGCTGATGACCCGCCAGTTTGTGGACAGTCTGCTGTCCCTGAGCGAGTACAACCGCTTTTCCAAGGGGCTTTACGGCTGGGTGGGCTATCGGACCAAGTGGATCGAGTTTGAAAATGTGGAGCGTGCGGCAGGGGAGACCAAGTGGTCCTTCTGGAAGCTGTTGCTTTACAGCATCGAGGGCATTGTGGCTTTCTCCGCCGCCCCCCTTGCCATTGCCGCAGTTACAGGTATCCTGTGCTGCCTTCTGGCCTTTGTGTTCATCCTGTTTATTGTGGTACGCACCCTGATGTTTGGCGATCCGGTGGCAGGCTGGCCGTCCATGATCTGCGTGATCCTGCTGACGGGCGGACTGCAGCTGCTGTGCATCGGTATTCTGGGCGAATATCTGGCCAAGACCTACCTTGAGGTAAAAAACCGACCCATCTTTATCTGTAAGGAGAGCAATATCCGTGAGAATGACCGTTAACACCCCGGAGGGGACCCGGGACCGCCTGTTTGCCGAGTGTCAGGAGCGGCGCGAGGTGCAAAACCGCCTGATCCGCCTGTTCCGGCAGCGGGGGTATCTGGAGGTATCCACCCCTGAAACGGAGTTTTATGATTTATTTGCCCTGTCCGGCAGCGCCATTGCGCAGGAGCGCATGCTGCAGGTGTGTGACCTGAGCGGAAAGATCTGCGTCATGCGCCCGGACTCCACCACCCCCATTGCCCGGGTGGCGGCCACCAAGCTGCGGGCCCTGCCCCTGCCTCAGCGGCTCTACTACGACCAGAAGGTATACCGCTCCAACCCCGCACACAACGGCGGAAACCGCGAGATCCCCCAGTGCGGCGTGGAGCTGATCGGCGCGGACGGCATGAAGGCGGACGTGGAGATCATTGCCACAGCCGTGGACGCCCTGCGGGCCTGCGGTGCGTCCCGCTTCCATGTGGAGCTGGGCCATGCGGCATTTTTCCGGGATCTGGCCCGGCGTATGGAGCTGGATGAGGAGACGGTGGAGCAGATGCGCGCCCTGATCGAAGGGAAGAACTTCGCCGCCCTCAACGATCTGCTTGTCCCTTATGAGGGCAACAGCGCCTGTGCCGCCATTAAGCGCCTGTCCCGTCTGTTTGGCGGCGTGGAGGTGCTGGACGAGGCAGAAAAGCTGGCGGGCCGGACGGAAACCGTAGATTATCTGCGCCGTCTGTATGACGAGTTGTCCGCCGCCGGTTACGGTCAGTACGTGCGCTTTGATTTGGGCATGGTCCATCA
Source organism: Oscillospiraceae bacterium (assembly GCA_017624915.1). Lineage (GTDB taxonomy): Bacteria > Bacillota > Clostridia > Oscillospirales > Oscillospiraceae > Lawsonibacter. The sequence continues at coordinate 91,365 of JAGAMC010000025.1, forward strand.
GATCGATTACTACACCGGCGTGGTGTTCCGCGGCTATGTGGAGGGTGCCGGCGAGGCCGTCCTGTCCGGCGGACGCTACGACAATCTGGTTGAGGTGTTCGGCCGCAAGGCACAGGCCACGGGCTTCTCTGTGGATGTGGATGCCGTGGCCCATACACTGCCTGAGACCGCTCTGCCCGTCCTGCGGGCCATGGTGCACTATGAACCCGGTTATCTGGCTCAGGCGCTGGAGACCGTGGACGGCCGTCCTGCCGGCACCTGTGAGCTGTCTCCCTGCGAAACTGTGGAGGACAGTATGACCCTTGCAAAGGAAAAGGGCGTTCAGAATCTTGTGATCTTCGACAAGGACGGAGAAAGGCTGGTGTCCCTGTGAGCAGTGAACGTTTGCGTATCGCCCTGACCAAGGGGCGTCTGCAGGATAAGTCCGTGGAGATGTTTGAGGCTATGGGCCTTGACTGCTCTCCCATCAAGGATCCCGGCCGCCGTCTGGTCCACTCCCTTCCAAACTATCCCATGGACGCGGTGCTGGCCAAAGCCCCCGATGTCATTACCTACGTGGAGCACGGCGTGTGCGATCTGGGCGTGGTGGGCAAGGACACCATTCTGGAAAAGGGCGGCGCCTTTTACGAGGTGCTGGACCTGAACTTCGGCAAGTGCCGCTTTGCCCTTGCGGTGAAAGAGGGCAGCGATTTCTACGGTACATACAAGACCCGCCGCATCGCCTCCAAATATCCGGAGGTGACCCGTGCCTTCTTTGAGAAGAAGGGCATGGACGTGGATATCATCAAAATCGAAGGCAGTGTGGAGCTTGCTCCCATTCTGGAGCTGACCGACGCCATCGTGGATATTGTGGAAACGGGCGCTACCCTCAAGGCCAACGGTCTTGTGCCCATCGAGACCGTTGCACCGGTGTCCGCGCGGCTGATCGTCAACACCGCCAGCATGAAGCTGCACAAAAGTCAGATCGCCGACTTTATTGAAAAGTGCGAGCGTGAATTGGAGAGAAGAGCATGATCAGGATCATCCGGGCCGACGGAGAGGCGGAACAGCAGCAGCTATCGGCCATGCGGGCGCGTTCCGCAGAGAAAAATGCGAATATAGAGCGCGCAGTTTCAGAAATAATGCAGGATGTAAAGCGAAACGGCTTTTCGGCCGTGGAGCGATATTCCCTGCGGTTTGACGGCACGGCACCCTATGAAATCACCGCTGAAAAGCTGGACGAGGCGTATAAAGCCTGTCCGGAAGAGTTGATTTGCGCACTGGAACACGCCGCAGCCAACATCCGGGATTATAATGAAAAGCTCCTTGCCAAAACGGTGGAGTGGAACTCTCCGGACGGCGGAAGAGTGGGCCGTGTGGTGCGCGGACTGACCCGCGTGGGCATCTATGTGCCCGGCGGAACGGCGGCATATCCCAGTTCCGTGCTGATGAACGCCATACCGGCCAAGGTGGCAGGGGTGGAGGAAATCGTGATGGTCACACCTCCAACCGAAAACCTGAATACCGCGGTGCTGGCGGCTGCGAAGATCGCGGGCGTGGACAGGGTGATCGCCGTGGGCGGCGCTCAGGCGGTGGCTGCCCTGACCTACGGGGCAGGATTCATCCCACGGGTGGATAAGCTGGTGGGGCCGGGCAACGCCTTTGTGGCTGCGGCCAAGCGCATGGCGTACGGTACGCTGGATATCGACATGGTGGCCGGACCTTCCGAGGTGCTGGTCATCGCCGATGACAGTGCGGACGCAAAGTTTGTGGCGGCTGACCTGCTCAGTCAGGCCGAGCATGACCGCATGGCTTCCGCCGTACTGCTGACGGACAGCGAGGAGTTGGCCAAGGCGGTGGATGCTGAAATCGTCCGCCAGACCGGCTATCTCAGCCGCAGCCAGATCATGGAGGATTCCCTGCGGGACTTCGGCTGCGCCATTGTGTGCGAGGATCTGGCCAAGTGCGTCTGCCTTGCCAACGAGATTGCGCCCGAGCATCTGGAGATCGTTACCCGTGATCCCAGAGCGCTGCTGCCCGACATCAAAAATGCCGGCGCGGTTTTTCTCGGGGCGTGGTCGCCGGAGCCTTTGGGCGACTATCTGGCCGGCCCGGACCATGTGCTTCCCACCAGCGGAACAGCGCGGTTTTTCTCGCCCCTGTCGGTGGACAGCTTCCTGAAGACCATGAGCATTATCGAATTTGACCGGGATTCTCTGGCCCCTGTCAAGGATAAGGTCATTACCCTTGCGGAAAGTGAGCGGCTCACTGCCCACGCAAATTCTATTAAAGTGCGATTTGAAGACTAAGGAGGATCACGTCATGCGTACTGCTTCCGTGACCAGAACCACAAAAGAGACCGATATCAGCCTTGCACTGTCTCTGGACGGCGGCGGGGTGGAGGTATCCACCGGCATCGGCTTTTTTGATCACATGCTCACTGCGCTGGCATTCTATGCCGGCTGGGGCATGAAGCTGACGGTTAAGGGCGACCTGCAGGTGGACGGACACCACACAGTGGAGGACACCGGCATCGTGCTGGGTCAGGCCCTGCGGGAGGCACTGGGTGACAAAAAGGGCATCCGCCGCTTCGGCAGCGCTTATGTACCCATGGACGAGGCCCTTTGCTTCACCGCCCTGGATTTTTCCAACCGGCCCTATCTGGTCTTTGACGCGGATATGCCCCAGCCCATGATCGGTGACTATGATGCCTGCCTCACGGTTGAATTTATGCGCGCGTTGTCTTTTAATGCAGGGATCACCCTGCACCAGAAGTGCCACTACGGCATCAATGCCCACCACATCACCGAGGGGCTTTTCAAGTCTCTGGGTCTTGCTATCAAGGATGCGGTCAAGGTGGAGGGCGAGAGCGTAGTGTCCACCAAGGGAGTGCTGTAACATGGGTTATACCGCAATCATCGACTATGGTGTGGGCAACCTGAAAAGCGTGTCCAACGCCTTTTCCTATGTGGGTGTGGACACCCTCATCACCAGTGATGCCAGGGAGATTGAACTGGCTGACGCCATCCTGCTGCCCGGCGTGGGTGCGTTCCCCGATGCGGCGGACAAGCTGCGCGCCCCCGGCCTTGATAAGGTGGTGGCGGAGCAGGGGAGAAGCAAGCCTGTGCTTGGCATCTGCCTTGGCATGCAGCTGCTGCTGGAACGTGGGTCCGAGGTGCGCCCCTGTGACGGACTTGGTGTGATACAGGGTGTGTGCGACCGGATCCCCACCCGCCTTAAGCTGCCCCACATCGGCTGGAACAGCCTGCGGTTTCCCAACTCCTCGCCCCTGTTTGCGGGGGTCGACGAGGGGGCCTGCGTCTACTTTGTCCACTCCTTCTCCGCCCAGAACTGCGACCCGGCGCAGGTCATTGCCGCCACCGACCACGGCTGTGATATTGTGGCCGCAGTCCAGAACGGCAACTTCTTCGGCTGCCAGTTCCATCCGGAAAAGAGCGGGGATGTGGGCCTGCAGATCCTAAAGAACTTCGGAGCGATGAACAAATGATCATTCTGCCTGCCATTGATTTAAAAGACAATAAAGTGGTCCGCCTTTATAAGGGCGAATTTGACACCGTCCATCAGGTGGCCGATGATCCCGTTGCCACCGCGAAAGCCTTTTATGAGGCCGGAGCCCGGTACATCCATATGGTGGATCTGGACGGGGCAAAGGACGGCGTGCGCAAAAATGCCCATATCGTGCGTGCGGTGGCTGAGTATTCCGGCCTGAAGGTGGAGCTGGGCGGCGGCATCCGCTCCATGAAGGATTTGGAAGAGGTCTTTGACCTTGGCGTGTACCGGGCGGTCATCGGCTCTGCTGCTGTGAGCCACCCCGAGTTTGTAAAAGAGGCCGTGGCCAAGTACGGCCAGCGCATCGCCGTGGGTATCGATACCAAAAACGGCAGGGTGAAAACTGCCGGCTGGGTGGAGGATTCCGGCCTTGATTATCTGGAATTTGCCGGACAGATGGAGAACCTTGGTGTAAAGACGATTATCTTTACAGATATTGATACTGACGGAACTTTACAGGGGCCCGCCTTTGAAAAGCTGGCGGCGCTGCAAAAGAGTGTAAAATGCCGGATTATCGCCTCCGGCGGCGTATCCAATAACGAGGATATTCGCAAGCTGGCCGGGATGGAACTGTACGGCGCCATCATCGGCAAGGCCTATTATGCCGGTACCATCGATCTTGCCCAGGCCGCCTGTGACGCGGGAGAGCAGAAGTAAGGAATGGAGGGGGCTCCATGTTAGCAAAACGAATCATTCCATGCCTTGATGTTCGGGACGGCCGGGTGGTCAAGGGAGTCAACTTTGTCAATATCCGGGACGCGGGCGACCCTGTGGAGCTTGCCACATACTACTCCCAGCAGGGTGCGGACGAGATCGTCTTTCTGGATATCACCGCCACCAGCGACGCCCGAGATACGGTGGCCGATGTGGTGGAACGTACCGCGGCCCGGGTCTTTGTCCCTCTGACCGTGGGCGGCGGCATTCGCACGCTGGAGGATTTTCAGCGGCTGCTGCGGGCCGGTGCGGATAAAATTTCCGTCAATTCTGCGGCAGTCAAGGACCCCACACTGATCTCCAGAGCGGCTGAGCGCTTTGGCAGCCAGTGTGTGGTGGTGGCCATCGACGCCAGACGGCGGGGGGACGGCTCTTTTGAAGTCTATACCGCCGGCGGGCGCAATCCCACTGGGATCGACGCCGTGGAGTGGGCGAAAGAATGTGAGCGGCTGGGGGCGGGCGAGATCCTGCTGACCTCCATGGATACAGACGGCACCAAGGCGGGCTTTGACGTGGAGATGCTGCGTGCGGTTACCGATGTGGTGTCCATCCCGGTCATCGCCTCCGGCGGCTGCGGAAGCCTTGCCCACTTTGCCGAGATGTTTGAGCAGACCGGCTGTGACGCCGCTCTGGCTGCATCCCTGTTCCATTTTGGGGAGCTGACCGTGCCGCAGGTAAAAGATTATCTGCGTTCCCGGAATATCCCCGCGAGGTGAGCGATATGTTTGATCTGGATAAACTGTTTCGAAAGTCCGACCTGATCCCGGTTATCATCCAGCATGTGCAGACCAAAGACATCCTGATGCTGGGCTTTACCAACAAAGAAGCGGTGGAGCTGACGCTGAAGACAAAGACCGCGTGGTTCTGGAGCCGAAGCCGAAACGAGCTTTGGAACAAGGGCGGAACGTCGGGTAATTTCCTGCATGTGCACAAGATCATGACCGACTGTGACACGGACACGCTGCTGTATTTCTGCGCCCCTGACGGCCCAACCTGCCACACGGGCGCGGACAGCTGCTTTTTCAATGAAATCACGATGGATGCATGATACCCATGACCTTCGGGCAACAATAAGGAGAGAGCAAAATGAATGACACGCTGAAGAATCTGTATGATGTGGTGGAGGGCAGAAAGGCCCAGCCCCAGGAGGGCTCCTACACCTGCTACCTGTTTGAAAAGGGGCTGGATAAGATCCTGAAAAAGGTGGGCGAGGAGTGCGCCGAGACCATCATCGCCGCCAAAAACGGCGTGCAGGAGGAAACGGTGGGGGAGATCTCCGATCTGCTGTACCACCTGACTGTGATGATGGTCCAGTCCGGCATCCCTCTGGAGGCCGTGATGGATGAACTGGATGCCCGAAGTGCCAAGATCGGCAATCTCAAACAGTTTCATGTCAGCGACCACAATACTTGAGTGAGGTGGCTTTATGGGTTTTGATCCCTACGAGTTTGACCACAGCTATGCCCCTGCCCGGCAGAACAGTCTGAGCCGGTATACGGCAAAGACATTCTGGTGGATGTTCATCGGTCTTGCCATTACCTTTATGCTGGCGATGTTTCTGGAGCGGTCGGGATATGTGTGGTATCTGTTTGCCATGCCCTTTGTGCCCATTATCCTGCTGGTGTCCGAGCTGGCTGTGGTGCTGATCCTGTCCGCCCGCATCCATAAGTTGTCCATCCCAATGGCGCGGGGAATGTTCTTCCTCTATTCGGCCCTGACAGGTGTGACTTTTGCGGTCTACTTTGTGGTCTACGAGCTGTCCAGTCTGATCCTTGTGTTCGGCGCCACGGCACTGTACTTTGGTGTGGTAGCGGGTTACGGATACCTGACAAAGACGGATCTGTCCCGACTGCGCAATGTTCTGGTCACCGGGCTGATCTGTCTGCTGGTCTTTGCGGTGCTGTCTTTGTTCATTCCGTTTTTGACAGCCTTTGACCGGATCATCTGCCTTGCGGGTATCGCTTTGTTTATGGGCTTTACCGCCTACGACACACAGAAGATCAAGCGGTACTATTACGCTTACCGGCAGGATCAGAATATGCTGGAAAAGTGCTCGGTGATCGCCGCACTCCAGCTTTATCTGGACTTTATCAACATCTTTATTTATCTGCTTCGCTTTATGGGAAGACGGAAAGACTAACAACAAAGGGACACGCCGCACTTGTGCGGCGTGTCCCTTTTATATGTCATGTTCAGATGTATTTGAGCAGGGTGTCAACGTCTTTTCGCTTGGGGGCAACAGGCTCCTCTGCGGGGTAGCCCACGGCGATGAGGGCCATCAGCTCCTGATCCTCCGGCACGTTCAGAAACGCGCCCAGTTCTTTGTGAGGGAAGTTGCCTATGATGACAGTACCCAGTCCTGCGTCGTGTGCGGCAAGACAGAAGGTTTGAGCGGCGATGCCGCAGTCGAAGTGCTGCCAGCCGTCCTTGCGCTGTGTGGAGAAGCTGCCGTCCCGCTCGAAGCCACAGCGGTTTTTCACAAAGGTCTGGGCGATAAGCAGGGGAGCGCCGGAGACGATATTGGCGTTGTGCCCGGGCAGGAAATCCCGGCAGATGGTGTCCAGCATGTCACGGTCTTCGATAGCGATGTAGCGGCTGATCTGGGTGTTTTTCCAGGAAGGGGCGTAGGCGGCGGTGGCGATGATCTGTTCCAACGTCTCGCGGTCTACCGGCTTATCAAGGAATTTGCGCACGCTGCGCCGGGTAAGGATACAGTCTTTCAATTCCATAGTGATCTCTCCTTATTCCTCTTCCTGCCAGCCCTTGCACACGTCGATCCAGTCAAGGCAGCCGGAGTATTGTGTCAATTCCTCACAGGTAAGCTCGATGGCCGAATTGCTGCTTCCGGCAGCAGGGAACACCGTGTCAAATCGGCGCAGAGACACATCGAGGTAGGTTTTCACGCCCCCGGGATTGCCAAAGGGACACACACCGCCGATGGCATGTCCTGTGAATTCGGTCACCTGCTCGGGTGTGAGCATTTTGGCTTTGGTGTGAAACATTGCTTTGTACTTGGCGTTGTCGATCTTGGCGTCACCGGCAGTAACGACCAGCACACAGCTGCCATCCACCAAAAAGGACAGGGTCTTGGCAATGCGTGCGGGGATCACACCCACTGCCTGAGCCGCCAGTTCTACCGTGGCGCTGGAGACGGGAAACTCCAGAATATCCTGCTCACGGCCAAGGGGGCGGAAAAAGCTGCGGACAAGTTCGATGGACATGGCTCAGCCCTCCAGCTTGCGGGCGGCCTTGGCAAGAAAACGCTCGTCTGTGACGATAAAGCGCTCGTGCGTTCCCTCACCGATCAGGCCCTTCTCGTCGTAGGCGGACACCTTCAGTTCGATACGCTTGCCGTCCACCAGGGTGATTTCGCTTTCCGCCCATACCTTCATGCCCATGGGGGTGGCGGACAGGTGGGCAACGTCCAGCTTGGTGCCCACGGTGCTCTCGCCGGCAGCCAGATGAGGAGCAACGGAGGTCCAGGCGGCCTTCTCCATCAGGGCGATCATATAGGGGGTGCCGTACACCGTCAGGGCACCGGAGCAGGCCGCGGCTGCGGTGTTGCTTTCGTTTACCATTTCTTCCGCATAGCCGCGGACGCCGATTTCAAGGGACATGGGAATGTCCTCCTTTGTGAATATGATGAGGCTATTGTACTACTTGCGGCGGTGATTGTCAAAGATTGGCTTGTGCGCAAAAGCAATGAAGTAGTTTTTTTGACGAATATAGTCTAAAACTATAATTAATATAAATAACATATCTTTGCATTTATGGATGCTGAAACCTATACTGAGATAACGGCTTAATTTTAAATTATTGTCAGGAGGATACAAATATGAAGCAGAAAAAAGCGGGAATGACACGTCTGGAAAGCGACTCCATCGGCGTAAAGGAAGTTTCGTGTGAGGCCTACTACGGTGTGCAGACCCTGCGCGCCATGGAGAATTTCTCCATCACGGGCATGCGGATGCATACGCAGATGATCAACAGTCTTGCGATGCTGAAAAAAGCCTGCGCTATGGCAAATGGAGCGGCGGGGGTCGTGGATATGCGCATTGCGGCTGCCATCGAACAGGCCTGTGATATGATACTGGACGGCAGGTTTCATGACCAGTTTATTGTGGATCCCATCCAGGGCGGTGCAGGAACATCCGTGAACATGAACGCAAACGAAGTGATCGCCAATATCGCCAACGAGCTTCTGGGCGCGGAAAAGGGCGATTACAGTGTGGTACATCCCAACGATCATGTGAATTACGGGCAGTCCACCAACGATGTTATACCCACAGCCGGAAAGATGACGACCCTCATGCTGCTGCAGGAGCTGGAGGAAAGCATGGAGCGTCTGTGCATTGCCCTGCACAAAAAAGAGAAGGAATTTGATGGGATCCTGAAGATGGGACGCACCCAGATGCAGGATGCCGTTCCCATCCGTCTTGGACAGGAATTCGGAGCTTATGCTACTGCGGTGAGCCGCTGTCTGGAGCGCATCCAGAGTGCACAGGAGGAACTGTACGCCATCAACATGGGTGGCACTGCTATCGGGACGGGTTTGAATGCTGACCGCGCCTATTTCCGCAGCATCGCAGCCACTCTGTCCGCCCTGACCAGCATGCCCTTCCGTCAGGCCTACGACCTGATCGACGCCACGCAGAATATCGACTGCTTTGCCAGTGTGTCCAGCGCCCTGCGCAACTTTGCGCTGACCATCTCCAAGATCGCCAACGACCTGCGGCTCATGTCCTCGGGTCCCCGTGCCGGTTTTGGCGAGATCAACCTGCCTGCCCGTCAGAATGGCTCGTCCATTATGCCGGGAAAGGTTAATCCCGTTATTCCCGAGGTGGTTACCCAGGTGGCCTACAAGGTGTCCGGCAATGACGTGGCCATCTCCATGGCGGTAGAGGCCGGTCAGATGGAGCTCAACGCCTTTGAGCCGGTGGTGTTCCAGTGCCTGTTTGAGTCTGTTACCATGCTGAAAAACGCAGTGGATACCTTTGTTGTAAACTGTATTGACGGTATTACGGCCAACGAGGAACGCTGCCGCGAACTGCTGGATTCCAGCGTGGGTATCGTTACCGCCCTGTGCCCCCATATCGGCTACGCCAGGGCAGCGGAGCTGGCCAAAGAGGCTTTGGCCAGACGCGTCCCGGTGCGCACCCTGCTGCTGGAGCATGAGATTATGACCGCGCAGGAACTGGACAAGGTTCTGGATGCGTACGGAATGACGCAGCCCGGTATTTCCGGAAAAGAATTGCTGCATATTTGAATTGTGGCCATAAGACGGAAGATGTTGTATACTGAAGATGCGCCTCAGTCTGGGAAATGCTCGGCATAGCCCCGTGCTGTATCAGCGCGGTCATAAGACTGTCTTTTGGGACAAGGATAGAAGGTGAGCGGTTGTGAACGGCTACTTTAATCGAAAAGATTTGGTCTATACCGTGTATCAGGAAAAAAGTATATCCAAGGCAGCCAAGAAGCTGTTTGTCTCTCAGCCCTCTTTGAGCATTATGTTGCGCAAAATCGAAGAGGAGATCGGCACACCGCTTTTTGATCGTACCAGCAAACCGCTTCGGCTGACACAGGCGGGGCAGGAGTACATAAAAGCCACCCAGGCCATGCTGCAGATTGAAAGCGCATTTGAAGACTATATCAATGCGGCCAACGAGCTTATGGTTGGCTCGCTGAATGTGGGAGGCAACCAGCTGCTCTCTTCTCTGGTCCTGCACCGGTACGTTTCTGAATTCATCCAAAGCTATCCGAATATTCGGCTGAACTTGACAGACGACAACTCCCTTGCGCTGGAGAATATGATCTGCGACGGACAGCTGGACATTGTCATTGACAACCATCGTCTTGATGATAAGCTGTTTGTGCAGCGGCTGTGGCGAACGGAACACCTGCTTCTTGCAGTACCTGCCGGGTTTGCCTGCAACAAAGGAGTGGAACAGTATCAGCTTAGCGAAGAGGATATCCTCAGCGGGGCGTATCTTGCCCCGGGGGTGAAGCCGGTGCCTTTGGAGTGTTTTCGGGATGTTCCCTTTGTGTCTATGACACGGGATAACGATACCCGCAGGTGTGCTGATGAGATTTTCAGGGAAGCTGATATTACTGCCAATACCATTCTGGAGATCGATCGGCTCGTAACGCTTTATAACTTTATCGAGAATGGGACAGCAGCCTCTATCGTCAGTGATACTCTGGTGCAGCATATGCAGCATCATGCCGGAAAGGTGGTCTTTTATCGACTTGCATCTGCACGGGCCAGAAGAGAAATCTACGTCTCCTACAAGCGGAACCGTTATTATTCCAAGGCTATGAGGGTCTTTGTAGAATTAATGTTCCGCATAGAGGAAGAGAGGGAACGGCCGGGAGGAGCAGACAAAACAAATTAGAGCTGGGCTACGTTGTGAAATCAAAAACGGTTTCGTTTCAGTTTTTTTAATATATGAAATTTTTCTTGCAAAAAATAAAACAGGATATATAATTGAGGGGAAAGCAGTTTAAAGGAGTGACTCATGATGCTGATAACGCAGGAAATTCTGAAATATATGGATGAGCACCGTCAAGAGGCATATGACCTGCTTGTGGAGCTGGCACAGATCCCCGCGCCCTCCAACCAGGAGGAAAAACGCGCCCAATTCTGCAAGGACTGGCTGGAACGTCAGGGCTGTAAGGGCGTCTATATTGACGAGGCGCTGAATGTGATCTGGCCTGTGGGCTGCACCGACAGCAATAAGCTGGTGGTCTATATGGCACACAGCGATGTGGTCTTTCCGGACACTGACCCTCTGCCCCTGAAAGTGGAGAACGGCAGGATCTATTGCCCCGGTGTTGGGGATGATACCGCCTGCGCGGTGAGTATCATGATGACGGCCAAGTATATTGCCCAAGCCGGCCTACAGCCCGTAGATACGGGTCTGCTGCTGGTGATCAACTCCGGTGAGGAGGGTCTGGGCAATCTGAAGGGATCCCGCAAGATCATGGAGGATTTTGGCCAGCGTGTGGTGGAATTCATCACCTTTGATGGTTATGCACACCGGATTGCCAATACTACCGTGGGCTCCAAGCGCTATAAGGTGGAAGTGGCTACCGAGGGCGGCCATTCTTACAGTGCGTTCGGTAATCGCAATGCCATCGCCTATATGGCCAGCCTCATCAATGCTCTGTACGCCATCAAAGTGCCCACCCGGGGTAAAACCACCTATAACGTGGGCACCATCAGCGGCGGCACCTCTGTCAACACCATTGCCCAGAATGCCGAGATGCTCTATGAGTTCCGCTCGGACAACCGGGAGGATCTGGCCGAGATGGAGGAGCATTTCAAGGCTGCCATCGCATTCTATCAGACCAAAGGAATCGGGATCACCGTCACGCAGGTGGGCGACCGCCCCTGCATGGGTGACATAGATCAGGCGAAGGAGCAGGCTCTCATGGAGCGCGGCGCCAAAGCGATCAAGAACCACTACGGTTATGATGTGGTTTATTCACCCAGTTCCACCGACTGCAATATCCCCATGTCCAAGGGGATTCCCTCCGTCTGCGTGGGGACTGTGATGGGCGGCGGAGCCCATACCCGGGGTGAATACGTGGAGATCGACAGCCTGCTGCCCGGGCTCAAAACGGCTGCTGAGATGATCCTGTATCATTTCTGAGAGGGGAGAAGAAGGATGGCAAAAACGACCTTTATTGCCACCGGTGACGCCTTTATGACCCGCCGCCTGCCCGAGAGCGGCTATCCCGGCTTTGACCGGGTGCGGGAGATCATCGGCGGGCACGAGGTGCGCTTCAATAATCTGGAATTCACCGCCCACGACCACGAGGGCTATCCCGCCGCCTTTTCCGGCGGAACCTGGGCCATGGTGGAGCCGGAGGTTCTGGATGACCTGAAGCAGTTTGGTTTTAACCTCTACAACACCGCCAACAACCATTCTCTGGACTACAGCCACGGCGGCCTGCTGGCCACCCTGAAGCATATGCGTGCGCGCAATATGGCGGCCGCCGGTACGGGCAAGAATCTGTTTGATGCATCGGCCCCTGCCTATCTGGATACCCCCAATGCCCGGGTGGCCATGCTGGGCATGAGCTCCTCTTTCCATGACAGCGACATTGCCGGCAACCAGAGCCTGAACATGGACGGTCGCCCCGGTGTGAATGCCCTGCGGGTGTCCACTACATATACGGTGGAAAAGAAGTACTACGAAATGCTGAAAGAGGTGGCCTCCGCCACCCTGATGAATGCCGGGCAGGAGCGCATGATCCACAACGGATTTTCCAATCCGCTGCCCGAGGGAAAGCTGAACTTCGGCGGCATGTCTTTTGTGTTGGGCGAGGTCAACGAACGCCATACCGCACCCAACCAAACGGACATGGCCCGCATGGAGGCGCAGATCCGGGAGGCCCGCCGACAGGCGGACTATGTACTGGTCAGCATCCATTCCCATCAGAGTCCGGGACTGGACACCACCGAACCGGACGAGTTTCTGGTAGAGTTTGCCCATCGGTGTATCGACGCCGGTGCGGACGCCATTCTGGGCCACGGACCTCATGAGCTGCGGGGTATTGAAATTTATAGGAAGAAGCCCATTTTCTACAGCTTGGGCAACTTTATCTTCCAGACGGACACCACCCGGCTTCAGCCCGCCGAGGCCTATGAGAACAAAAAGATGCCCGCCGGCAGTTTCCCGGGCGAACTGTTTGACCTGCGCAGCAAGAACGGTACTCAGGGCTACTGCGTACAGGAGAATATCTGGCGTTCCGTCATGGCGGGATTCACTGCCGAAGATGGAGAGATCACCGAGATCAAACTGTATCCGATCGATTTGAATATGGGTGCCAAGCGCAGCCGGATCGGCTGGCCCTCCGTCCCGGAGGATGATGCGGTTTTGCATTATCTGGCCCGGTTGAGTGAGCCTTACGGAACAAAGCTCGAGATCAACGGTGGCCTTGCCACCATAAAGGTGAAATAATTGAAAAGTAGGGGACAGATGCCGTGCATCTGTCCCTTTCCTGTTTATGCGCCCGCAAGACCGGACAGGTCGTTTTGGATCCGGAACATGGAATTCAGCACCAGCCAGTTTTGAGGAAACGGCCGCATAAGATTCCAGTAGCCTGCACCAAGAAGACTGTAGCGGGAGATGAGAGACAGCTTGGCACGGATGCTGCGGGCATCTTCAAACCACACCTCGTGCTCCTGACCGGCTGCGTCCCGATAGCGGAAGAAGGGGGCCTGTGCCGCGCTGTCATAGAATATCTCCACGCCGTTGTTGGAAGCCAGCGTAACGGCGTACTGGTTGGAGATGGAGGCGGCCTTGCTGGTGCCCTGCACAAAGGGGAGAGGCCAGTCGTAGCCGTAGTTGGGGATACCCAACAGGATCTTATTGGCCGGGATCTCCGACAGGGCGTACTCCACCACCCTGCGCACATTGGGAAGGGGCGCCACCGCCATGGGCGGGCCGTAGGTGTACCCCCACTCGTAAGTCATCAACAGAACCGCGTCCGCCGCCTCACCCAGCAGGCGGTAGTTGTGCCCCTCGTAGAGCAGTCCCCGCTGATCGGCACTTGTTTTTGGGGCGAGGGCGACGATGACCGGATAACCCAAAGGGGAGAGTGTCTGCCTCAGGCGGGTGATAAAGGCGGCATAGGCCTGAGCATCCTGGGCAAGGACAAATTCAAAATCCACGTCCAAAGCCTGATACCCCTTTGAGCGCATGGTGGACAGAATGGAGGAGATGAGGGTGGCCTGCACCTGCTCATTGTTGAGCACAAGATTTGCAAGGGCATTGTCAAAGCTGCCCTCTTCGGTCAGGGTGGAAAGGTGCATGACCGGAGTGACACCCAGCTGCCGGGCGGCGGCGATCAGCTGCCCGTCATCCAGATCCACCAGCGTGCCGTCCGGACGGATTCCATAGGTGAAGGGGATCAGACCGGAGATATAGGGCAGGGTACGCTGAAGCAGGCCTTTATCCACAAAGGGGTAAGCGTAGCCGGTGACCAGCGCGCTGCCTGACGGGTCGCTCTCATCGGCCAGTACCAGCGTCTGCCCTGCAAAGATGGCGGGATCGCCGCGCAGGATGGGGTTCAGGCGCAGCAGCTCCCGGACGGATAAGCCGGAGCGGCGGGAAACGGATAACAGAGTGTCCCCCGGCTGGACAACATAGGTCCTTTGCGGGTAGCGGACCACCACAGTCTGCCCGACCACCAGCCGGTCGGGATTGGGCAGCTGATTGTCGGCGGCCAGCAGGGAGAGGGAAACGCCGTACTCGTCAGCGATGGAGACAAGGGTGTCTCCCGCACGTACCACATGGATGTCCACAGCGCACCCCCGTTCAGGTCAATGTGATATAGTCGCTGCTGGCGTAACCGATCTGCCCGTTGTAGCGGACCAGATACCAGCCCTGCCATTCGTTCAGGACGGTGATGGGTGCGCCGTCGTATGCCTGCGCGATGACGGGTGCGCCGGTGTTGGGTCGGCTTCGGATGTTCAGCCGGCCCCAGTTCACATCCACAACGCCCGAGCGCGGCGGCCGGGGGGTGAGGAAGGGGATGCCGAAGTATTCCGTCAGAGACAGGACAATGTTGCGGGCGATGGGTTCAATGTTGTTTTTGATCCATGCCGCATCGTCATAGTTGTCGTGATAGGCCAGCTCGAGGAATACCGCCGGGGCCCGGGTACGGCGAAGTTCTCCAATGGTTGTGGAGGGCAGGGCGCGCACGTCGTCGGGCAGGGGATAGATGGAGCGCAGGTTGTTGGCCATGATCTCGGCCGCCCTCCGGCCCTGTACGCTGCCGGGATAGTAGAATACGATGGAGCCACGGACTGTGCCGTAGCGGCCCTCCGGAGCGGCGTTGGAGTGGATGGCTACGTGCAGGTCATAGTTACCGGCATTGGACGCGGTGATGGAGCTTGCCGCCGTCATTTCGGGAGTATTGCGGACATACTGGATGCCAGACGAATCCAGATAAGGGATCATAGCGTCCGCAATGAGATTCATATAATATTCCTCGCTGCCGCCGCTGACAAAGAGATTGCTCTGTTGGGTGGAGGGGGAAAGATAAATAATGGGCATAAAGATACCTCCTGTTCCCTCTATACTATGCAAAAATTTGTTTTCTGTGCAACCGGAGCAAACGGATTGCGTCTTTACAGACAAAGACAATGAATAAGGGAGGTAAAACGACATGAAAAACAAAAAACGGTTCTTTGCAGTGATCCTGACAGTGTGCATGTGCATATCCCTCGCTGCCTGCGGGGCGGGAAGCGGCGATATGACCGCACAGGGGGGCACTGCGGCTGACGGTGACTACAACTGGAAAGGGGAGATGGAGGCTCCCGGCGCGCTCTATGACAGCGCAGTTTCTGAGAGCGTAACAAACACCGGTACTTCGGATAAGAAGACGAACTCTGCTCTCTATCAGAACAGCGACGTAAAGCTCATCCGTCGGGCGTGGCTCACCGTACAGACGGTGGAATTTGATCAGTCTGTGGCGGCGCTGGAAGAGATCGTAATCGAGTTGAACGGATATTATGAAAATGCCCAGCTGCACAGCGGAAGCTATTATAACCGGGACGGAAACCGCTCCGGGGAATACACCATTCGCATTCCCTCGTCCGCTTACGACAAGTTTATGTCGCAGATCGGCGGGATCGGCCACCTGACCCGGCGCAACGAGAGCAGCGAGGACGTAGGCGAGGTGTACTATGACACCGAGGCACGCCTTGCCACCCAGCGCACCAAGCAGGAACGGCTGCTGGCTCTTCTGAAGAAGGCCCAGAGCATGGAGGACATCATCGCGCTGGAAAGCGCGCTGTCCGATGTGGAATACCAGATCGAACGCTACAGCAGTGATCTGAAGCGGTATGACAGTCTCATCGGCTATTCCACGCTCAACGTTACCATCGACGAGGTGATCCGCATCGTGGACGAGCCGGGACAGCGGGAATCCCTGTTTGCCCGCATGAAGGCCGGTGTGGTCAGCAGTGCGGACGGGCTGGTGGACGGTGTGCAGAATGTGCTGGTATGGCTGTCCTACAATCTGTTTGGATTGCTGGTGACCGCAGGAATCCTGGGCTGCGGCGGGGTGCTGCTGTACGGCAGGATCAAAAACAGAAAGATGATCAAGCAGAAGCCTGCCGACGAGGAACAGCCGACAGAATAAAAGACAGGGAATCGTTTGTCGATCCGATTTTAAGTTGAATAAAAGGAAAATTTAAAAGACTGCTCCAAATCATCGAGCTTGTTGACTTGGAGGCCGTTCTGTGATAGCTTACAATAAACATTCTGCGAAAGGACGGCAGGTTACGATGAATTCCCAAATTCAAGAACAAATGCTTCGGTTTATAGATGCGCATGAGGCGGAAATGATCGACTTCTGGCGAAAGCTCGTTCTTCTGGAAAGCCCCTCCGATCACAAGGCTGGAGTGGATGCGGTAGGACAGCTTTTGGCGCAGTTTTGTACCCAGCGTCTGGGGTATCATCTGCGCTGGCTGGAGGATAAAGTCTATGGAAATTGCCTTGCAGCCTGCTCCTGCCCCTTTGAGGAATATAAAAACGGAATTGCCATCTCTGCCCACATGGATACTGTTCATGCGGTGGGCTCCTTCGATCCTGTTCTGGAGGAAGACGATACGTATCTTTACGGCCCGGGAGCCGGTGACTGCAAAGGTGGCATTGTGATGGCCCTGATGACGGCCATGGCCCTGAAGGAAATCGGTTACGCTGAGCGCCCCATAAAACTCCTGTTTGCCGCGGATGAGGAGAGCGGAGGGCCTACCGGGAAGGTTT
The DNA here is from genome assembly GCA_017624915.1 of Oscillospiraceae bacterium. Taxonomy (GTDB): domain Bacteria; phylum Bacillota; class Clostridia; order Oscillospirales; family Oscillospiraceae; genus Lawsonibacter. The sequence continues at coordinate 108,410 of JAGAMC010000025.1, forward strand.
TTTATCCCCGGGAACTGGCGGGGTCTGCCGTTATGCTCAATGCGGAATCCGGCATTCAGGAGAAAATCGTTACCGGCAGAAAGGCCAGTTTGATTGCGGTGTATGACATTGAAGGGGAGGCGGCCCATGTCGGATATCTGACTGACCGTCCCAAAAGCGCCATCCGGGAAGCGGCAAAGAAGCTTTTGGCGCTGGAGGATGCTTCGGATTATCATATGCTCACCTTCGTCGGCGGCGTGATCCATGGCGGAACGGTGGCAACAAGTGTGCCGGGCAGCTGCAGTTTGCAGGTGAATGTGCGCATCCGGGATGACAGCGCTGTGGAGAAGGCGATTGGCATCCTGGAGGAGGTGGCACAGACCACCTATGTGCCCGGAACCTCCTGCCGGCTGACGATTCGAGGGAACCGTGTTCCTATGAGTGAACGGCCGGAAAACCTGTGGTTGTGTCAGCGGTTTTCGCAGGCGTCTGAAGAGCTGGGGTATGCGCCCTATGAACCTCTTTTCTCCGGTGGGGCTTCCGATGCGGCTTATGCTTCCGGTGCGGGGATCCCGGTGATCTGTGCCTCCGGTCCTGTGGTGAATTTTCAGCATACACGCGCAGAGCGTGTTTTGAAGTGTTCCATGGCAGAAAGAGCAAAGGTCCACGTAAAGGTAATCGCAGAGCTGCCGGATAGGCTTGGCTAAGAGAATAGAAAAACATTTAACCCGACCTGCGAGTGTTCACAGGTCGGGTTTTTGCATACAAAAACTGGCACAGCAGTTCAGTCTGCTGTGCCAGTTGAGATGTATATTAAACTTACTCCGCCTTGGGGCCGGCAGCCACCAGCGCCTTACCGGCAGCGTTGCCGGTATATTTGACAAAGTTCTTTTCAAAGCGGGCGGCCAAATCCTTGGCCTTGGCTTCCCATTCGGACACATTGGCATAGGTGTCGCGGGGATCCAGAATGGCAGGATCCACACCGGGCAGGGCGGTGGGCACCTCCAGACCGAAGTAGGGAATGGTCTTGGTCTCGGCCTTCAGGATGGAGCCGTCCAGAATGGCGTCGATGATGCCGCGGGTATCCTTGATGGAGATGCGCTTGCCGGTGCCGTTCCAACCGGTGTTGACCAGATAGGCCTTGGCGCCGGATTTGGCCATCTTCTTCACCAGTTCCTCACCATACTTGGTGGGATGCAGCTCCAGGAACGCCTGGCCGAAGCAGGCGGAGAAGGTGGGGGTGGGCTCGGTGATGCCGCGCTCGGTGCCGGCCAGCTTGGAGGTGAAGCCGGACAGGAAGTAGTACTGGGTCTGCTCCGGGGTCAGAATGGACACGGGAGGCAGCACGCCGAAGGCATCGGCAGACAGGAAGATGACGTTTTTGGCGTCGGGGCCCTTGGAGGCGGGACGGACGATCTTTTCGATGTGGTCGATGGGATAGGATACGCGGGTGTTCTCGGTGACGGAGCCGTCAGCAAAGTCGCACTTGCCGCTCTCGTTCACGGTGACGTTCTCCAGCAGGGCGTTGCGCTTGATGGCGTTGTAGATGTCGGGCTCGGCGTCCTTGTCCAGGTTGATGACCTTGGCGTAGCAGCCGCCCTCAAAGTTGAACACGCCCTCGTCATCCCAGCCGTGCTCGTCATCGCCGATGAGCAGACGCTTGGGGTCGGTGGACAGGGTGGTCTTGCCGGTGCCGGACAGGCCGAAGAACAGGGCGGTATTCTCGCCGTTCATGTCGGTGTTGGCGGAGCAGTGCATGGAGGCCATGCCGCGCAGGGGCAGGTAATAGTTCATCATGGAGAACATACCCTTTTTCATCTCGCCGCCATACCAGGTGTTCAGAATGACCTGCTCTTTGGAGGTCAGGTTGAAAATCGCGGCAGTCTCGGAGTTCAGACCCAGCTCCTTATAGTTGGTCACCTTGGCCTTGGCGGCGTTGTAGGAAACGAAGTCAGGCTCGAAGTTCTTCAGTTCCTCGGCGGTGGGGGCGATGAACATGTTTTTCACAAAGTGAGCCTGCCAGGCCACCTCCATGATGAAACGGATGGCCATGCGGGAGTCCTTGTTGGTGCCGCAGAACACGTCCATGACATACAGCTTCTTGTTGGACAGCTGTTCCACAGCCAGACGCTTGCACTCGTCCCAGGCCTCCTTGGAGGCGGGCTTGTTGTCGTTTTTAAACTCGTCGGAGGTCCACCACACAGTATCCTTGGAAACATCGTCCATAACGATGAATTTGTCCTTGGGGGAGCGGCCGGTGTAGATACCGGTCATAACGTTGACGGAACCCAGCTCGGTCAGCTGGCCCTTCTCATAACCCTCCAGAGCGGGGTCCATCTCCGCCTCGAACAACTGCTCGTAGGTGGGATTGTAGATCAGCTCGGTGGTGCCGGTAATGCCGTATTTTTCAAGTTCCTGAATGATCATAAAGTGTACCTCCTTGAATTATATATAGAACTGTTACAGCCTATGGAATTGTACAATAATTTAACATTAAAAGCAAGCGCTGAAAAAGTCGTTCGTAAATAATCACAGATACTCGCCTGTGCCGCCCTCCGATTTTTACGTAAGCGACAGGAAAGAAAATACAGCGCATTTGATTATCGACCGTCTTTGTCAGACGGTATACGACTTTAAACAGTGCGCTAGGCGGGCAAATTCACTGATGCCCAGACGTTCGCCCCGCACATCTGCTTTCAGCCCGCATTGGTCAATGGCTTGCGCGATCATTTCCCGGGAAAAGGGCTGGCCAAGGCTGGAGGAAAGGCTGTTGAGCAGAGTTTTTCGGCGCTGAGCGAAGGCTGCGCGTACCACGCGGAAGAAGAAAGCCTCGTCTCCGACTTCCTCGGGCTTGGGGCGGGGGACCATCCGGATCACGCAGGAGGTCACCTTGGGGGCGGGAATAAAGCAGGTGGGTGGCACGTCAAAGAGAAGCTCCGGCTGGGTGTGATACTGGCAGAAGACGGAGAAAGCGCCGTAGTCCGAAGAGCCGGGGGCGGCACAGATCCGCAGGCCTACCTCCCGCTGGATCATCACCGTGATGGAGGCAAAGCATTTTGACTCGATCAGCAGAGTGAGGACAGGAGAGGTGATGTTATACGGAAGATTGGCGCAGGCAATGGGGGTCAGACCGCCGAAGTGTTCTTCCACCAGAGCGGGAACATCCAGTTTCATAATGTCACCGGGGATGATCTGTACGTTGTCCCGGTCTGACAGCGTCTCGGCCAGAATGGGCAGCAGGGAGCGGTCCAGCTCCACCGCGACCACCTTGCCGGCTCTTGCGCTGAGCTGCCGGGTGAGGGGGCCGATACCGGGACCGATCTCAAGGGCGCAGCAGCCGCTGTCTGCCCCAGAAGCGGCGGCAATATCCTCCGGAACCCAGGATTCGATCAGAAAATTCTGGCCCATGGATTTGGAGAAGTGGAAGCCATGCCGGTTCAGCAGAGCCTTGATGTCGTTGATGTTGCATACATCCATGCGGAATGACCTCCCGGTGGTGGTAAAAAAATTTTAACACATCCGCAGTTGAAAAGCAAGGAATGTGCGTGAAGTGACGCATAAAGGAGCAGAAAAAAACACCGTATCGTTCAGATGCGGTGTTTTGATCTGTCAAACCTGTTCAATGACGTCACGGACGATCTGCTCCAGTGCGGGAGACTTTTTGTCGATGTCCTGAGCCAGCTTCAGCTGGCATCTGGCGCGGACCAGATTATGTTTGGGATATTCACAGCGGAAGTACCGGTTTCCAACGAGGTAGTCGTCCAGAAAACGACTGGCCAGTTCGATTGTGATGGAGAAGCTGGCGGTGACAAGATTTTGCAGTTCGATTTCCGTCAGGGAGTTTTTTGTTTCCCGGATAAAACCTTTTGCAAAGGCCTTGAATTTTTCTGTGTCAAAGTATACCTTGCTCAGATCGGGCTCGTCCTCGCCCACCGCATTGGCGATGAAGCGCACTGCGTCGCCAAAATCGTACATGGACATACCCGGCATAATAGTGTCAAGATCCACCACCACCAGAGGTTCCTTGGTTTCCTTGTGGAACAGGACATTGTTGGCCTTGGTGTCGTTGTGGGTCACGCGTTTGGGAATTTCGCCACGGGCAAAGCGGACACTCAGATCCGCGGCACGTTCCCGCACCTGAGACAGATACTCAAGCTCCTCGGTTACCTCTTTCACGCGGCCGCAGGGATCTTCTTCAATATGTTCAAACAGGGTGTCAAGGCGCTGTTTGGTGTTGTGGAAACCGGGGATCGTCTCATACAGAACCGAGCCGTCAAAGTCGGACAGCTGGGTCTGGAAGTTTCCAAAGGCCTTGCCGGTGGCCTCGATAACCGACAGGTCATCGCAGGAATTTATCGTGATGGATTCCACATAATTGACCACCCGCCAGAAGGAATTTTCGTCTGTGATGTAATAATTGGCGCCGTCGGCAGTGTGGTGAAAATGCAGTGTGATCTGCTGGGGATACTTCTGGCGGATAAAGGTGGTGACATGGTCAATGTTCTTCATGATCTCCACCGGCTTTTTGAAGGCGTGGGTGTTGACCTGCTGGAAGAGATAGGACTTGAGTCTGCCATCCATCTCATATGTAACCTTATAGGTGGAGTTGACGTTGCCCATGGTGATGGTGGAATAAGAATACAACTCGCCGGGCAGACGGAATTTTTCGCCCACCAGTTTCATGATCTCGACCATGGCGCTGCGCTCCCTTCTAAAGCGGTATCAACATAAAGAAAACCACATTTGCCGGAAGACAAATGTGGTTTCTATGGTGGCGGAGAGAGAGGGATTCGAACCCTCGAACGGGTATTAGCCGTTACACGATTTCCAATCGTGCGCCTTAGACCAGCTCAGCCATCTCTCCAGATGTCGCGTTGCCCGGTCAACGAAGCAACGTATTGTATTATAACAGTTTTTTGCCCGTAGTCAAGCCCTAAAGCAAAAATTTCTCCAAAAAATTGCGTGGCGATGTGATTTGACGTGCGAGGAGGTGTGGCAAGAGGAGCGCAAAAATGGAAAGAAAAACCACCGTTTTTTTGACTAAAATCTTTTGGAATAAAAGTGGCATTAATCATATGAAAATATATGAAATTTAGAACCGGGAACTTGAAAAATGTGCTGACACAGGCTGAAATTTTATCTGTAATAGAAAAAATGCACAATAAGGAGGGGCTATGACTGTGACATTTTACCCTTGAATCAGCCTGTATAAATCGGTTACAATATGGTTACAAAAAGTAACAGGACGGTTTGCCGGTGCTTTTTGGAACAGAGCGGCGGATGGATGCCGCCCAAATCCTACTGAAATAAGGAAGTGAACGACTTGAAACGTAAACTGTTTGCACTGCTGCTCAGCGGCTTTGCCATCATCCTTCTGATGGGCGCCGGCGTGGATCAGACGGCCCTGACGGTTGCTCCCGTCAGCAGCATACGGACAGAGGAGCCTGCAGCTCCCGTAGAAGAGCCGCTCGACGTGATAGAGAAAGAGCCCGAAGCCCCCGTTGTGGATGAGCAGCCTGAGCTGGACAGAATACTTCTGCTGGATGGGCATCCGGTGCCCAAGTCGGCCGGCAGAACTACCATCGGCGGTATGACCTATGTTTCCCTGCGCGTTATGTCGCAGCAGCTTGACACCTCTGCTCAGGTGAACTGGGACGCGGAGAATAACCTGGTTACGGTCACAACAGAAAAACTGACCATCACCGCAAAGGAAGGTCAGCTCTACATCGTGGCCAATGGCCGCTACCTGTATATGCCTGAGGGGGTTCAGGTGATCGACGGCCAGATGATGGTGTCCCTGGATGCCCTTGCGAAGGCCTTTGACGCAACCACCGGCTGGGATGCTCAGGAGGGCAGATTCCTCGTGACCCGCGGCAGCGGCGCGATTTTGTCCGGCGATGAATTTTATCAGGAAGATGAACTGTTCTGGATGTCCCGTATCATTTTTGCTGAGAGCGGAAACCAGATCCTCGAGGGAAAGATGGCTGTGGGCAATGTGGTGCTCAACCGCGTCAATCACAGTATCTGGCCCGACACCATTTTCGGTGTGATCTCCCAGCGCAACCAGTTCAGCACCTATAAAAACGGCAGACTTGCCAACCGCACCCCCAATGCCGGCAGCGTGATCGCTGCCAAGCTGGTCCTTGACGGCGGAGTGGTAGAGGAAGTGGCCGGTGCATATTACTTTGACGCGTTCCTTGACAGAAGCTGGGCTGCCCGTAACAAGGCGGTTCTGGCTGTCATCGGCGGACACCGCTTTTACGGCTAAATTTATCCCCACCTCAAATGAGGTGGGGATTTTGCTATTTATCACCAATGAGATCCCGGACCACCGCGCCGGCCAGAACAAGGCCCGCGGCGGCGGGGACAAATGGGGTGGAGCCGGGAGTGTCTCTGCGGGCGGCCGAGCCGGGACGGGTGTCGCTGTGAGCAGGGGGCTCGGCCTGTGCCGGGCGCAGGGGAGTGCGGGGCAGCTCGGAGGAACAGACTACTTTCAGGTGAGCGATGCCCCGGCGGCGCAGTTCTTTTCGCATGACCCGGGCCAGAGGACAGCCTTCGGTTTTGCTGATGTCGGTGACGGTGAATGAACTTGGATCAAGTTTGTTTCCGGATCCCATTGCACTGATAATTGGGACCTGTAAAGCGGTACACCTTGCGGCCAGTTCCAGCTTTGCGGCTACAGTGTCGATGCAGTCGATCACATAGTCGTACTGGCTCAGATCCACCTGATCGGCATTTTCGGGCAGGTAAAACATGCGAAAAGCCTGCACGTTGCATGCGGGATTGATGTCCCGCACGCGGTCCGCCATGACCTGCACCTTGGGAAGACCGACGGTGGAGTGAAGGGCGGCGATCTGACGGTTCAGATTGCTCAGGGAGACGGTATCGTCATCGTACAGATGCAGGCTGCCGATACCGGAGCGCGCCAGCGCCTCCACACAGTAACCACCGACGCCGCCCACGCCGAACACAGCCACTTTGGCGCGCTGCAGGCGCGCCATAGCGTCCGAACCAAGCAAAAGTTCAGTTCGGGAAAATTGTTCGTTCATATCCATCACCCTATCTGCAGTGTGCTGTTCCAGCTTTGATTTTATGGGAAAGAGGAAAAGATGTCAACAAAAAAGCTTCGGTGTGTTGAACATCGAAGCTTTTAAATATTACCGGGGGATCAGGCAGGACATGTCGTACAGACCCGGTGCGGAAACACCGGAGATGAACTTGACGGCCTGAACGGCGCCGGCGGCGAAAATATCACGGGACAGGGCCGTGTGCTTGATCTCCATGATCTCGTCGTGACCGGCGAAGATGATCTCGTGCTCGCCCACGATGGTTCCACCGCGCACGGCGCTGATGCCGATCTCCTTTTTGTCCCGGGGCCGGCGCACGCTCTGACGGTCGTAGACATATTCGGTTTCGTGTCCGCAGGCCTCCGCCGCGGCGTCGGCGATCATCAGGGCGGTTCCGCTGGGGGCGTCCACCTTGCGGCGGTGGTGCCGCTCGACGATCTCGATGTCATAGCTGTCGCCCAGAACGCCGGCGGCCTTCTTCACAAGAGACAGCAGAACATTAATGCCAAGAGACATGTTGGCAGAGCGGAAGATGGGCACCTGAGTGGCGGCCTCGCCTATCCGGGCTATCTGCTCGGGCGTGTAGCCTGTGGTGGCGAGGACCAGCGGGATGTGCCGGGTCTTGGCAAAGTCCAGCAGACCGTCCAGAGCGGCAGGGCTGGAAAAGTCGATGACAGCATCCGCTTCACCGGTAAACAGGGCGGGGGAGGAGTATACAGGGAAAGGGCGTTCGCTGCCCAGAATGTCGAAGCCGGCCACGACCTCTACATCGGGATCGGCATTGCACAGCGCTTCCACCACACGGCCCATGTGGCCGTTGCAGCCGGAAATAATTATCTTATGCACAGTGAAACCTTCTTTCTAAAAGCCTCGCAGAGTTCGCGTCCACAGACGCGAAGATATTTGATTGTTATTTGCCGCGACATGCGCGTGGAAAATAACACCTCTCGGACCGCAAACGTGCGAGCAAAGCGAGTGCGCTGCAGCGGGCCGCAATCTGCTCAAATCAGTGACTTGTCACTGATTTGAAAGAAGACCCATGCGTACCATGGACTGGCGCAGCACCTCGAGATTCTTCTCAGACATGTCGCACAGGGGCAGACGCAGAGCGCCGGCGTCCAGACCCATCAGATTCATGGCAGCCTTGATGGGAATGGGGTTGACCTCGATAAACAGGGCATCAATCAGGTCCATGTACTGGATCTGCAGCTTGGAAGCGGCCTCGAAATCGTTTTCAAGGCACAGGTGGCTCATCTTGACCATGACCTCGGGGACGATGTTGGAGGCCACGGAGATGACGCCCTTGGCACCCAGAGCCATCATGGGAACGACCTGATCGTCGTTTCCGGACCAGATGTAAAAATCATCGGGGCACAGGCAGCGGGTGTGGGCCAGCAGGGAGAAGTTGCCGCTGGCCTCCTTGACGCCGTTGATCTTGGGATTCTGAGCCAGCACTCTGTAGCTCTCGGCGGTGAAAGACACGCCGGTACGGCTGGGCACGTTATAAAGGATCAAGGGCAGATCGGTGCGGTCGGCGATGTACTCGTAGTGCTTGATCAGACCGGTCTGGCTGGCCTTGTTGTAGTAGGGGGTGACCAGCAGGGCAGCGTCGGCACCGGAGTCCTGAGCATGCTGGGTCAGGTAGACGGCGGCGGAGGTATCGTTGCTGCCGGTGCCGGCGATGACCTTGACACGGTGGTCAACGCGCTTGACGCAGAACTCCACGGCGGCAATGTGCTCGCGGATGGACATGGTGGCGGACTCGCCGGTGGTGCCGCAAACGCACACGGCGTCCACGCCGCCGGCGATCTGGTCGTCGATCAGCTTGCCGAAGGCATCGTAGTTAATGTTGCCGCTGGCGTCAAAGGGGGTGACAAGCGCGGGACAGGAACCGGTAAAAACAGGAGCTCTCATATCAATGCACCCTTTCAGAATTGAATGTTGAAATTACTTGCGGTCGATGTAGCCTTCGGCGCACAGCAGCTCGGCCAGCAGGACACCGCCGCCGGCAGCGCCGCGCAGGGTGTTGTGGGACAGACAGACGAACTTGTAGTCGTACTGGCTGTCCTCACGCAGACGACCGATGTTCACAGCCATGCCGTTTTCGGTCATGCGGTCCAGACGGGTCTGAGGACGGTTCTCCTCCTCGTAATAGTGGAGGAACTGCTTGGGGGCGGAGGGCAGCTGCAGCTCCTGCGCGCGGCCGCTGAAGCCGGCCCAGTCAGCCTTGATCTGCTCGATGGAGGGCTTCTTGCCCTCGGGGAAGCTCATGAACACGGCAGCCATGTGACCGTCCTGGCAGGCCACGCGGAAGCACTGGGCGGTGATGGCGGGGGAGTCGGCGTTGATGATGCCGGTCTGGCCCACGGTGCCCCACAGCTTCATGGGCTCGCGCTCGCTCTTCTCTTCCTCGCCGCCGATGTAGGGGATGCAGTTATCCACCATCTCGGGCCAGCGCTCGAAGGTTTTGCCTGCGCCGGAGATAGCCTGATAGGTGCAAACCAGAGCCTTGTCGAGGCCGTACTTCTCTCTCAGGGGATGCAGGGCGGGGATGTAAGACTGCAAAGAGCAGTTGGACTTAACAGCGATGAAGCCGCGCTTGGTGCCCAGACGCTTGCGCTGAGCCTCAATGATACGGATGTGATCGGCATTGATCTCGGGCACCACCATGGGCACGTCCTCGGTCCAGCGGTGGGCGGAGTTGTTGGACACCACGGGGCACTCGGCCTTGGCGTACTGCTCCTCCAGCGCGCGGATCTCCTCTTTCTTCATATCCACTGCGCAGAACACAAAGTCCACCATGGAGGCAATCTTTTCCACATCGTCAGTGGCGTTGAGGACCACGATGTCCTTGGCCTGAGCGGGGATGGGAGTGGTCATGGCCCAGCGGCCGGCCACAGCCTGCTCATAAGTCTGGCCGGCGCTGCGGGCGCTGGCGGCGATGGCGGTGAGCTGGAACCAGGGGTGGTTTTCCAGCAGAGTCACAAAACGCTGACCAACCATGCCCGTACCGCCGATAATACCTACTTTGTACTTTTCCATTTTCGTCAATCCTTTCGCTTACGCGCACGAGCGCGAAAATTTTTGTGATGCTGGGAAATTGCGCCAATCCCCGATGGGGGAAAAGTTCGGGTTGCCAAGCCGTTGGAAAGTCGGTATAATAAACGACAGGGAACCTGAGAATTCGTGTATAAACATACACCTTCTTAATAGTTTATGATATCACGTGCAAGGGCCGCTGTCAATGAAATGGCCTTTGGTTCATTTGGAGAATTGGAGTGCAATATGGAGCTGAAAATAAGACAAATTGCAGCGGCGCTTCTGGCGGCGGCTGTGTGTTTGGGGTCGGTGTGGGCTGCTCCTGGCGAGGATGTGTCCGCTGCGGGTGATATTTCCATCGGTGTGACAGAGCAGTCCCCGGTGGTGGATGATCCGTCGGCGGCAGAAGGCGGTGGTGCTGCTCGGGACCGGTATGTCGATAAGAAGATCCGGGTGGGTCTTGCGTATTCCGGCAGCACCCACGGCTCACTGCCGGAGGCCAAACTGCTGATTGCAGATGGTTATGGCAGCGGTTACCGCTTTGGTTTTTTTGATGAGGAACTGCAGTTTGTGGAACTGGCCCGGACAGAAGCTCGGGCTCTGAGTATGGTAAAGACCACCAATGTATATCTGGTGGGGGAGGCATTTACCGAGGGGATCTCAGAAACCTATCCCACGCTGGGGTGCTATCACCTCAGACGACCGGAAGAGTTCGAGAGCTTTGAAGTGGCGTCTGCCGTAGCGCAGTTGTATGAAGGCTCGTTCATTGCATGGATCAACGGCGCCTATCAGGTGCGGGTGAATTCCTACACCAAAAACGATCAGGCGCAGGCTGCGGCCGCGGAGTTTGATGACGGAAGCTGGAGTGTGTGTTATACCTCTGTATACGGCGTCAATGTGGTGGAAACGGGGACCACCCGGATCCTGTTCCAGTTTGACGGGGGCGCGGAAAAGCATCTGGGCATTATGCCGGGTCTTGAGCAGGGTGCAGAGCTGCCAACCTGGTTTAAGGGCTACAAGTATTATGGCGGCTTCCGCTATCAGCGCATCAGCGGAGGGAATATCACGGTGGTGAACATCGTGCCGTTAGATACTTATTTGAAAGGTGTTGTCCCCTATGAGTCGGTTAAGATCTGGCCGCTGGAGACGCTGAAGGCGCAGGCTCTGTGCGCAAAGAATTATGCCCTTGTCAACCTGAACAAGCATAATGGCAACGGGTTTGATGTGTGCAACACCACCGATTGTCAGGTCTACTACGGAGCGGGCAGCGGAGGTATGTTTCCCAGCGAGCTGAGCGATCAGGCGGTGGATGAAGTCCACGGCCTCTACGTGTGGTACAACGACAAGCTGGCACACACCTATTTCTGCTCCAGTAACGGCGGCGGCACGGAGGATGTGTCCAAAGTCTGGGGCAGCAATCAGGCCACCTACCCCTATCTGGCCGGTGTCGAGGATATCTATGAAGCAACCGTGGCTGATGTGATCCCCAATTACAGCTATTCAAAAACATGGACAAAATACCAGCTGACAGAGTTTCTGCAGTCCAAGGGTTACGCCACCGGGACTACGGTGGAGGACTTTGAGGTCACGGAGTATTCCAGAACCGGAAATGTGCTGACCATGAAGTTTACCTATGCCAACGGAAAGAGCAACACCTTCTCCAGCACCAAAAGCTCCTGGCTTCGAAGCAAGATGGGATGCCGCTCGCTGCATTTCACTGTGCTGGGGGGGGGAGATATGATCCCGCAGGAATGCCTTGTGAATGGTGAGCAGGTGCTGGAAAGCCTGGGCGGTGTATATGTACTCAGCGGGGACGGAACGCTCACCCAGCTGGGGCAGAATGTGCCCTATGCCATTACGGGAGCGGGCGACATCGTGGCCGCCGGGGCGCAAAGCACGGTACCGGCCGGTTCGTTCCTGATCAGCGGAACGGGCTGGGGCCACAATATCGGCTACAGCCAGTGGGGCGGATATGCCATGGCGCTGCAGGGCTTTACCTGTGAGGAAATCATTGAATTTTACTTCACCGGCGTAGAAGTCGGACCTGAAAAGTTGAGTGATAATTTTGAAAACATCTGATTTTGATTTTGAACTGCCGGAAGAGCTGATCGCCCAGACTCCGCTGGAACAGCGGGATGCGTCCCGGCTGCTGACGCTGGATAAACAAACGGGCAGGACCGGACACCACCATTTTTATGACCTTGCTGATATGCTGCAGCCGGGCGACTGCCTTGTAATGAACGATTCCCGGGTGCTGCCTGCCCGGCTTTTAGGCAGACGGGAGACGGGGGGCGCCTGTGAGGTGCTGCTTCTGATCGACAGGGGAGACAAGACCTGGGAATGCCTTGTGCGGCCGGGAAGAAAGCTCAAGCCCGGAGCGAAAGTCGTCTTTGGTGATGGTGAGCTCACCGGCGAGATCGTGGCCGAGGTGGAGGGCGGAAACCGCCTTGTCCGCTTTGACTATGAGGGGATATTCCTGGAGGTGCTGGAGCGGCTTGGACGTATGCCGCTGCCGCCCTATATTACCGCGGAACTGGAAGATGCAGAGCGCTATCAGACGGTCTATTCAAAGGTGACCGGTTCTGCGGCTGCACCTACTGCAGGACTGCATTTCACGCCGGAACTTTTGGAAAAGATCCGAAAAAAGGGCGTAAAGCTTTGCTACGTTACACTTCATGTGGGACTTGGGACATTTCGCCCTGTGAAAGCGGAGGATATTGATGAGCACGAGATGCATTCCGAGTACTGTGTTATCTCAAAAGAGACGGCTGATACCATCAATGCCGCCAAGGCGGCGGGCGGCCGTGTCGTCTGCGTAGGTACCACTTCCTGCCGCACAGTGGAAAGCTGGGCGGGGGAGGATGGCCTGATGAGGGAAAGTGCCGGGTGGACCAACATCTTTATCTATCCCGGCTATCGGTTCAAGGTGCTGGACGCTCTTGTGACCAACTTCCATCTGCCGCAGTCCACGCTCATTATGCTGGTTTCGGCTCTGGCCGGGCGGGAGAATGTGCTGGCTGCTTATGAAGAGGCGGTGCGGGAGGGCTATCGTTTCTTCTCCTTTGGCGATGCCATGTTTATTTCTTGATCGGGAGAGATTTATGTGTTTGAAGTTCTGAAAACTCAGGGCAAAGCCCGCCGGGGCCGGTTTGTTTGCGCCCACGGCGAAGTGCAGACACCGGTGTTTATGAATGTTGGGACACAGGGGGCCATCAAGGGCGCTGTGTCCGCTCACGACCTCAAGCGGATCGGCTGTCAGGTGGAGCTGTCCAACACATACCACCTGCATCTGCGCCCTACGGATGATGTGGTTCGGCAGATGGGCGGCCTGCATAAGTTTATGGACTGGGATGGCCCCATTCTGACTGACAGCGGCGGGTTTCAGGTGTTTTCCCTGTCCGGCCTGCGCAAGATCACGGAAGAGGGCGTTACCTTTGCTTCCCACATCGATGGCAAACGCATTTTTATGGGGCCGGAGGAGTCCATGCAGATCCAGTCCAATTTGGGCAGTGACATTGCCATGGCCTTTGACGAGTGCGTGGAAAATCCCGCGCCTTACGACTATGTGAAAGCTTCCTGCGAGCGCACCCTTCGCTGGCTGGAGCGCTGCAAGAAAGAGCATGACAGGCTGAATGCCTTGTCGGATACAGTCAACCCCGGGCAGATGCTGTTCGGCATCAATCAGGGTGGTACGCACCCGGATCTGCGCGTGTGGCACATGAAGGAGACAGCCAAAATTGACTGTGACGGCTATGCCATCGGCGGCCTTGCTGTGGGTGAGCCAACTCAGGTCATGTATGATATTATCGATGCGGTGGAGCCCCATATGCCCAAGGACAAGCCCCGCTATCTTATGGGCGTGGGAACCCCCTCCAACATCATTGAGGGCGTGGCCAGGGGCGTTGATTTCTTTGACTGCGTCATGCCTGCCCGCAATGCCCGCCACGGAAAGCTCTTTACGTGGGAAGGGACTATCAACATCAAAAACGAGAAGTATAAGCTGGATGAGCGGCCCATCAGCCCCGGCTGCCAGTGTCCCGCGTGCCGCAGTTTCTCACGGGCTTATATCCGACACCTTCTCTCTGCGGGAGAGATGCTGGCTATGCGCCTGACAGTGCTGCACAACCTGTACTTCTATAATGAGCTGATGCTGCGCATCCGACAGGCGCTGGACGAGGAGCGGTTTGACCAGTTCCGGACGGAATACTCTGAAAAGCTGGGGCGTCCTGCTGTGTGATTTTAAAAAGAGGACTTGCCAAACGGGAAAAAGCCCGCTATAATGTTTGAAGCTGATATTCACAATAAAAATGTCTGGAGGAACTAATTTTGGACGGTACATCTTATATTCTGATGCTGGTACTGATGTTCGGCGCGCTGTATTTCTTTATGATCCGCCCCGAGAACAAAAAACGCAAAGCTGCTGAGGCAATGCGCAACTCTCTGGCTGTTGGTGATGTGATCACCACCATCGGCGGCATCGTGGGTACCATCTGTGCTGTGAAGGAAAATACCATCGTGATCGAGACCGGCGCTGACCGCGTGCGTATCGAGTTCACCAAATGGGCTGTCTCTTCCAAGGGTGCTGAAGTCACCGACACAAGCAAATAAGGCATGTTTGCCACCCTCACCGCATAAGATTCCTCAAAAGGAAGCGGGGAGGGTGCTTTTTTATGTCTGGAGTGCGTGAGAAAAAACGACAGGAAGAACAGGGGACGGCTGCCTGGATGTCGGTGATGCTGGATCTGCTGCGGGGCGGTGCACTGGGAACAGCAGTTTCCGTGCTGGCGCTGGCGGTGCTGGCACTGCTTGTCTCGGGCGGAATGATGAGTATAGCCATGGGAGAGCACGCGGTGGTTGGGGCTTGTCTGTTGGGAGGACTGGCGGGTGGGATCTTTGCTGCGGCGCGCAGAAAAAGCGGCGCGCTTCCGATCGGGGTCTGTGCGGGTGCAGTGATGTTCCTTCTGCTTTTGACAGCGGGCACCATTATGTATGGGACGGCACCCGGGGTGGGGGAGATGGGCACTGTGGGCGGTGCGTGCCTTTGCGGCGGTGGAGTGGCGGGCACGCTGATGAGCCGACCGAAAAAACGCAAAAGACGGTAAGAGGGTATACAAAGAGTAATTATACGAATGGTATAACGCGGGGTGGCTGCGGGACCACATTTGGTACACCAAAAATAAGCGGAAGCTATATCTTGAATACGGTTGTCAGAAAATCCGTGCCCGGCCTCGAGAGTTTACATAATTATGTTGACATAAAGTATTGACATAATGGACAAAATTTACATAATTGCTCAAAATCTCTTGCGCAGAACCTGAAATAGGATTATAGTATAACCGCAACAACCGAAATGTCCGCCCTACGGATCTTGTCCGGTGCCGGGTGGTCTATTTTTTTCGCCTGTTTCATAGGATCACTGTGAGGTGAGCGCCATGGGCAGACGAAAAAAATGGAAAGTGGACCTGCTGTCGGGGCGTACAGCGGCGTTGTGCCTGCTGTGCGTGCTGTTTTTCGCCGGGAGCGTTGCCGGATGCGTTGCTGCGGGCGCGATCCGGGATGACGGCGGTGTGCTGGCGGAGTATCTGCGTAACTATCTGGATGCTCTGGAACGGGACGGCGCTTTGCTGCGCTATTTCCCCATACTGTGGCAGACGATCCGTTTTCCGCTGGCGGTTTTTTTGCTGGGGCTGACTGCGTTGGGGATCGTGGCGCTTCCGGTGCTGTTCGCTGTTCGGGGGTTTGCGTTCAGCTACGCGGTTTCCGTATTGTTCCGGCTTTTGGGAGGCCGGGGACTTTTGCTGGCTGCTGCCCTGTTTGGCGTGTCTGCTGTGCTTTGGATGCCGGCGCTTTTTGAACTGGGAGTTCAGGGGCTGCTTGCCTCCTACAGCCTGTTTCGCCGCGTAGGGGGCGATGGCCGGTATCCCCTTTGCTACAGCGGGAAGTTTTTTGTACGCAGCGGTATCTGTGCGGCAGCGCTGGCCCTTTGTGCCGGCGTAGAATATTTTGTTATTCCTTTGTTTTTACGCATGATTGCAGGGGTACTTTGACCCTTTGGAAAGAGAGTTGTACACAGAGAATGGACCTGCTTCGGATATACGAAGGTTATCTGAAAACTGAAAAGAAGGCCTCTGCAAATACGGTCAGTTCCTATATGCGGGATGTGCAGCAGTTTGCCGCTGCCATGGAACGTCTGGATATCCCTCTGGCAGAGGTGCTGCCCGGGGATATTGAGCGCTATTCCAAATCTCTGCTCAAAAAAGGAAAATCTGCCGCCACGGTGACCAGAGCCATGGCATCGGTCAAGTCCTTTTACACCTGTTTGCAGAAGACCGGGTATGCGGGCAGCAATCCGGCCCGAGGGGTTTCCTCTGTCAAGGTGGAGCGTAAGCTTCCTCAGATCCTGACGGGTAAGGAAGTAGAGCTGTTTCTGGAGCAGCCCAGCTGCACAGATCTCAAGGGCTACCGTGACCGGGCCATGCTGGAGCTGCTCTATGCCACAGGCATCCGGGTCAGTGAGCTGATTTGCCTGCAGGTAAGCGATCTGAATCTGGCCGGCAGCTTCCTGCGCTGCGAGGGCAAGGGGAAAGAGCGCATCATCCCGCTGTACCCCGCCGCCGTGCGCGCACTGAGCGAATATGTCAAAAAGATCCGCCCTCAGCTGGTCGACACTCCGGAACAGACTGCCCTGTTCGTGAATATGAATGGCGAACCCATGTCCCGGCAGGGTTTCTGGAAGCTGGTAAAGTACTATCAGGAAAAAGCGGGCATCACCAAGGAGATCACACCCCACACCCTGCGACACTCCTTTGCCGCCCATCTGCTGGAGAACGGGGCGGACCTGCACTCCATTCAGGAGATGCTGGGACACGCGGACATATCTTCTACCCAGATTTATTCTCAGCTTGTCAATCAGAAGCTGAAAAGTGTATACAATAAGGCTCACCCCAGAGCATAAAAAATCCCGAACCGTTGCGGTTCGGGATTTTTATTTACTTGCTGGCGATCATTTCAATCTCGATTTTGCCTCCGGCAGGCAGGGCGGCCACCTGGAAGCAGGAGCGTGCGGGGGGCGCTTCGGGGAAGCGGGTGGCGTAAATCCCGTTCACAGCGGCAAAATCGCCCAGATCGGTCAGGAAAATGGTTGTCTTGACCACGTTTGCAAAGGTCATTCCCGCAGCGGCCAGAACATTCTCCAGATTGCACAGGGCCTGTTCTGCCTGAGCCTCAATAGTTTCTCCGGCCAGCTTGCCGGTGGAGGGGTCCATGCCCAGCTGACCGGAGGTAAACAGCAGGTCACCTGCGGTCACGGCGTGGGAGTAGGGGCCCAGCGCGGCAGGGGCGTTTTCGGCAGTGATGATCTTCTTCATATGGATGCACCGTCCTTTGTTTGTGTTTGGTTCGATTATAATGTGATACGCAGATAATTGCAAGGCTCGAGGTGGTTTTTACAGTTGCAGATTTTCGGGTGACCGGACGGGTACATTTGTTCTTGCTTCAAGCGACAAGTCGTGATAAAATTTATTGAATAGATCGTGGAGGAACGGTATGGTCATTTTAGGCATCGATCCCGGCGTGGCCACCATCGGTTTTGGCGTGATCCGGGCCGAACGGGGGAAAAATACGCTGCTGCAGTACGGCGTTATAACCACCCCGGCGGGGCTTCCGCTTTCCCAACGGCTGGTACAGATCAGCGAGGATATGGAGCAGTTGATCCGCCAGTTCAAGCCGGACGAAATTGCGGTGGAGGAGCTGTTCTTCTCCAAGAATATCACCACCGGAATCGCCGTGGCCCACGGCCGGGGCGTGATCCTGCTGGCCGCGGAAAAGCTGGGCGTGCCTGTGTTTGAGTACACCCCCATGCAGGTCAAACAGGCTGTTGTAGGTTACGGCGGGGCTCAGAAGCGGCAGGTCATGCTCATGACCCAGCGGCTTTTGAATATGAAAGAAGTTCCCAAGCCCGACGACGCGGCGGACGCGCTGGCCATTGCCATCTGCCACGGCCGATCCGCCACTTCGCTGATGAATACCGAGCGGGTCTTTGACGCGAGCAAATACGATACACGATAAACAGGGGGTGCTCCCATGTTCTATTACCTGAACGGCACTGTGGCCCATATTGGTCCCTATCTGGCCGTCATCGACTGCGGCGGGGTGGGCTATGCCTGCCGCACCACCAACACAACTATCTCTCAACTGAAAATCGGTGACAAGGGAAAGCTCTTTACATACCTGAATGTACGGGAAGATGCCATGGAACTGTATGGCTTTGCCTCTCAGGAGGAGCTGAACCTGTTCCAACTGCTGCTGTCCGTCTCCGGCGTTGGCCCCAAGGCGGCTTTGTCCATCCTGTCTGCCAACAACCCGGCAAACCTGGCCCTGTCCATCATTACCGGGGACGAAAAGGCCCTGACCTGCGCCCCGGGCATTGGCAAGAAGATCGCCCAGCGGGTCATTCTGGAACTGAAGGATAAGCTGGCCAAGGGTCAGACCGTGGCGGCAGGGGAGAGCTACGGCGGCACCGGAGTCACCGTTATCCCGGAGAACAAGCTGTCCGAAGCATCTGCAGCGCTGGCCGTTCTGGGCTATGCACAGAGTGAAATCAATCTGGCTCTGAAGGATATCGATATGGAGGCACTGACTTTGGAGCAGATCATCAAAGCGGCGCTGAAGAAGATGATGAAGGGATGAGTGCTTGTGGCAAAGTTTGAATGTACCCTGCGCGGTGACTTCGACAATACCCTGCAGTATTTCCATGACGGCATTTTGAACGGCAGTATGTCCGCCAGCTATGAGGACGAGAGCTATACCATGTTCGCCGGTGTGCGCTGCTGCGTGCGGGTGTACGAGCGGTACAGCTATTCCGGCGGCAACCGCCTGTCCCTGACCATGACGCTGGTGGGCGATGGCGAGGAACTATACCTGTCCGCCATTACCTCTGGAGGAAGTCAGGGTGTGTGGTTTAAATTCAACACACTGGGCGAACACAGCTTTTTGGATAAATTCCGGGAACTGGTGGAGCAATACGCAGGGTGAGAGGAGTCTATAAAATGGCAAACTTGATGTTTTTTATGATAGTTTATGTTCTTGCTGCTACGCTTTTGCTTCTTTGTGGAGGAATGGAAATTACAAAATACGAAAATCAGAATAATTATAGAAGGAAAAAAATTGGAGCAGTTTGTTTTTCTGTTGGCGCATTATTATTTACGATTATGGCGTTTCCGGTTATAGGCATGGGCGGAATCGTAATGTCCCTTGGTGCATTTTTGCTTGTCCCTATTTTTGAATATGAACGCATTATCTGGGAATTGTCATATAAAGAAAAAGAGAAAATCAAAAAAGCGAAACAAGCAAAGATTTTGATGTATGTGTTGCTTGCAGTTGTTGAATTGATTGGTGTGAGATTGATGATAGGTGCTGCTCTAAAAGCAGTGCTTTGAGTGAGGAAGTGAGATATTGGCCATCGACTTTTCCAATCCCGAATTTGATAACGAGGAGTTTCAGCCCCTTGTGACCACCTCTCTGACCCGGGAGGACGAGGGGGAGTATTCCCTGCGCCCCAGGACCCTGCGTGAGTACATCGGTCAGCAGAAGGCCAAGGGCAATCTGGAGGTCTTTATCCAGGCGGCCAAGATGCGCAAAGAGCCCTTGGACCATGTGCTGCTCCACGGCCCTCCCGGCCTTGGCAAGACCACCCTGAGCGGTATCATTGCCAACGAGATGGGGGTCAACATCCGCATCACCTCCGGTCCTGCCATCGAAAAGCCGGGGGATCTTGCCGCCCTGCTGACCAATCTGCAGGAGAATGACATCCTCTTTGTGGACGAAATTCACCGGCTCAACCGGGCTGTGGAGGAGATCCTGTACCCGGCCATGGAGGACTACGCCATCGACATCATCATCGGAAAAGGCCCTTCCGCAAACTCCGTGCGCCTTGACCTGCCGAGATTCACACTGATCGGCGCAACCACCCGGGCAGGACAGTTGTCCGCGCCCCTGCGTGACCGCTTCGGCGTCACCCTGCGGCTGGAGCTGTATACCCCGGAGGAATTGGCGCAGATCGTGATCCGCTCTGCTGGTATTCTGGAAGTGCCCATTGAATACGATGGAGCTATGGAAATCGCCCGCCGCTCCCGCGGTACGCCCCGTATTGCCAACCGCATGCTGCGCCGGGTGCGTGACTTTGCTCAGGTGAAGGCGGGAGGCGTCATTACCAAAGAGGTGGCCGATCAGGCGCTTACGGCGCTGGAGATCGACGATTTGGGCCTCGATTCCATTGACCACCGGATGCTGCACAGCATCATCGAGAACTATAAGGGTGGCCCTGTGGGACTTGAGACTCTTGCCGCCACCATCAATGAGGAGGCTGTGACGCTGGAGGATGTGTATGAACCCTACCTGATGCAGCTGGGCTTCCTCACCCGCACGCCCAGAGGACGCTGTGTCACCGCCAAGGCCTATCGGCATCTGGGTCTCTCTGTGCCCGGGGGAAAATGTGATTGCCCGGAGCAGTTGACATTTTGAGAGTAAACCTAAACTGTATTTCAGAGGTGTTTAATTATGGGAAAATTGTTTGGAACGGACGGCATTCGCGGCGTAGTCAACGCGGGTCTGGACGCGGATCTTGCATATAAGGTCGGTCTTGCCGCGGCGCAGGTACTGGCCAAGAATAAGGCGGCAGTGGAGAAGCCTCTGGTCACCATCGGAAAGGATACCCGTATCTCCGGTGACCTGCTCAAGGGTTCGCTGATCGCGGGTCTGTGCACTGCCGGTGCGGATGTGCTGGATCTGGGTACTCTGCCTACCCCCGGTGTTGCCTGGGTCACTGTAGATGTGAAGGCAGACGCCGGTATCGTCATCTCCGCCAGCCACAACCCCTTTGAGCATAACGGTATCAAGATCTTCAACGGTCAGGGCTTCAAGCTGTCCGACGAGCTGGAGGAGAAAATTGAGGACATTGTCCTGTTCGGACACAACAACGTGCCCATGAAGACCCATGGCGAGATCGGAAAGGTCAGCTATGTGGCGGCAAAGGCGTCCGAGGACTACATCGACCATCTGGAGGGCTCTGTGGACTCCACGCTGGGCGGTCTGCGTATTCTGGTGGACTGCGCCAACGGCGCGGCGTCTGCCACCGCGGCCCGGCTGTTTGACCGCTTCTCCAAGCTGCGCACCGATGTGATCAACGCTGACCCCGATGGGGTGAATATCAACGCCAAGTGCGGCTCCACCCATATTGACGCGCTGGCCGCCATGGTCAAGGCGGGCGGCTACGACATGGGCATCGCCTTTGACGGGGACGCAGACCGCTGTCTTGCGGTGGATGAGCTTGGCAACCTCATCGACGGCGATCAGATCATGGCCGCCTGCGGCATGGACCTGAAAAAGAAGAGCAAGCTGTCCGGGGACACCATCGTGGCCACTGTTATGTCCAATCTTGGCCTGCATGTATGGAGCAAGGAAAACGGGCTTAAACTTGAATGTACCGATGTGGGTGACCGCAACGTGCTGGAGCGCATGGTGGAAAAAGGCTATGTCATCGGCGGCGAGCAGTCCGGCCACATGATCTTTCTGGAGCACGCTACCACCGGCGACGGTCAGCTGACCGCCCTGCAGATGCTGGCGCTGCTGAAGGACAGCGGCAAAAAAGCCAGCGAGGTGTTTGGTGCCTGCCCCCGTTATCCTCAGGTTCTGATCAATGTCCCCGTGGCCGATAACGACGTGAAAAAAGCGGTTATGGCCAGCGATAAGCTGTGGGAAGCGGTCAGGGAAGAGGAGGCTGCTCTGGCCGGAAAGGGACGCGTTTTGGTGAGGGCTTCCGGCACCGAGGCCCTTATGCGGGTTATGGTGGAAGCTGAGAGCGAACAGACGGCTCAGGACTGCGCCCGGCGTCTTGCTGATCTTGTAAAAGAACTCTGAAGCAGGATGAAACGGACGAAAACTGGTAGATTTGAAAGAAAATCTCAAACTTTTTCGAGAAATCTCTTGACAAAACATACAGATTTCATTAAACTACTTTAGGAGTGTGAGCATGAGAAACGACCAGTGTGATCTTCAGCAGCTTACCGATGAACAGCTGTGTGCCCTGGCGGCCCAGGAGAGTTCCGAGGCTGAACAACTGCTCGTTTCCCGCTATTCCCGTCTTGTGCGCATCTGTGCCCGGCCACTGTTTCTGGCGGGCGGTGACAGTGAGGATTTGATCCAGGAAGGCATGGTCGGACTGATCAAAGGCATTCGTACCTACGATCAGAGCCGTCAGGCACTTTTCCGAACCTATGCCGAGATCTGTATCCGCAGTCAGTTAGTTTCTGCAGTGCGCAGAGCAGCGCGGGATAAGCACTCGCCGCTGAATAACTATATCTCATTCGAGACCCCTCTGTTTGACACAGCCGGTTTTGTATCCGACCAAAAGGACAACCCGGAAGAAGTGCTCATCGGCAAAGAGGAATGGAAAGAGCGTTTACGCGCGCTGAAAGACCAGTTGTCCGGGTTCGAGGCTGAGATCCTGCAGCAATACCTGAATGGGTTATCCTATTCCGACATCGCTCGGCGCACCGGCAGATCACAAAAGTCGGTGGATAACGCAGTTCAGCGTATCCGGCGCAAAGTTGCGCGCCAGTTTACTTCCGGCGACATCAGCAAAGGCTGATCGCAAATATCACACTGACCCAGCAAATTCGGTTTATTCCGGGCCTGGGCAACAACAGTCAAAGAGAGGGAAAACACATGTACGAAGACAAGACTCTGGTATGCAAGGAATGTGGCAGCGAGTTCGTGTTCACCGCCGGTGAGCAGGAGTTCTACGCCGAGAGAGGTTTCCAGAACGAGCCTCAGCGCTGCAAGGCTTGCCGTGACGCTCGCAAGAACGCCGCCCGCGGCCCCCGCGAGTATTTCACCGCTGTCTGCGCCGCTTGCGGTGGCGAGGCTAAGGTTCCCTTCGAGCCCAAGTCCGATCGTCCCGTTTACTGCAGCGACTGCTTCGCCAAGATGCGCGAGCAGGGCTAATCGCCGGTAAGCAAACAAGCAGTGAACCCCACCCGGTGTTCTGGGTGGGGTTTCTTGTTTGTGTGGCGGGCAGACGGTCAAATTACCTGTTAAATTTGGGATTTGCCATTGAAAAAGGACGAAGGATAGGTTATACTATTTTCATCACTGATTTGGAGGAAACACAAATGACAATCACCAAAGATACGATCATCGGCGATATTCTTACCATCGCCCCTCAGACCGCTCCCATCTTCCTGTCCATCGGCATGCACTGCCTGGGCTGCCCCGCTTCCCGCGGTGAGACTGTGGAGCAGGCCTGCGCCGTTCACGGCGTGGATGTGGACGCCCTGCTGGCGAAGGTCAACGAAGCCATCGCTGCCGGCAACTAAGACCGAAAATACAGGCGGCTGTGGTCGCCTGTATTTTTTTGCTCTGATTGGGATGTGATATCATGAAACAACTGGAATTGACACCTCGGCTTCAGGTTGTGGCAGAGCTGGTTGTCCCCGGTGCTTCCATCGCGGACATCGGAACTGACCACGCATACCTGCCCGTGTGGCTGCTGCTGCAGGGGCGTGTGCGCAAGGCAATCGCCGCGGACCTGAGACAGGGGCCGCTGGACCGGGCACGGCTGACAGCCAGACAGTATGAATGCAGCAGTGATATATCCTTTCGCCTGTGTGACGGATTGGAAGGGATCAGCCCGGAGGAGGTGGATACCATTGTCATTGCCGGTATGGGTGGCGAGACCATTGCCGCCATTCTGGATGCCGCATCCTGGACACGGGATGAACGGTATACGTTTATCCTCCAGCCCATGAGTGCCCAGCCTGAACTGAGAGGCTGGCTGTGGCGAAATGGTTTTGACATTCAAAAAGAAGAAGTAGTCCGTGAAGGGAAAAAACTTTACAATATCTTCGTTGCAAGATTTTCTGATCCGGCTCCGATGTCTCTGGGCGAGGAATGGGCAGGTCGGCAGAGTCCGGAGCTTGTACAGCCGGGCCGTGAAGAATATCTTGCCCAGCTGCTGGAAAAGACCGAGCGGGCCATCAGCGGTATTTCCCGGGGAAAGGGCGAGGGGAGCGCAGCGCGGCTGGACGAGGCGGTCCGGGTGCGTGATGCCCTTATAAAAATGAAGGAGGAGTGGGATGCATGGCAGAAGTAAAGGATATTTACAATTATCTTGATGTTCTGGCGCCTTTTTCAACACAGGAGAGCTTTGATAATGCCGGCCTGCTGGTGGGTCGGAAAAGCGCAGAAGTAAATACAGTATTGGTGGCCCTTGACATTACACAGGAAGTGATCCGGGAGGCTGTTGAGATAGGAGCACAGCTTATCGTGGCCCATCATCCGATCATTTTTGACCCTGTCCGCTCTGTGACCGGCGAAACGATCACCGGAGAGCTGGTGCTTCAGCTTGCCGAGGCGGGGATCGCCGCCATCTGTGCCCACACCAACCTGGATGCGGCACAGGGGGGAGTCAACGATCTTCTGGCCCGTACCCTTGGCCTTGAGCAGATTGGCCAGCTGTGCCAATCCGGGGTGGATGAGCAGGGAAGAGCCTACGGAATCGGCCGCACAGGTACGAGAAAAGGCTGTGATAACGTAAGTGCGGAAGAATTTGCCGCAGCGGTAAAAACTGCTCTTGGCGCGGCCTGCGTGCGCTATGTGGACGGGGGAAAACCCGTTGCACGCGTAGCGGTGGGCGGCGGAGCCTGTGGAAGTATGCTTCATGACGCGGTGCGGGCCGGATGCGACACCTTTGTCACCGCTGATGTGAAGTACAATGTGTTTCTTGAGGCCAAAGAGCTGGGGATCAATCTGCTGGATGCGGGCCACTTTCCCACAGAGGATGTGGTTTGTCAGCCCCTGGCCGATCTGCTCAGTGCACGGTTTCCCGAACTGACAGTCCGCAAGTCAACGGTCCACAGGGAAGTTTTTTCGTGTGTATAAGCTGTTATAGGTTGCAAAAATTCTCATGACATGATATAATACTCCCGCTTTTCAGCATGATATAGAAGGGAACGATACTAATGTCCGGACATTCCAAGTGGCATAATATTCAGAAAACAAAGGGCGCGGCCGATGCCAAGCGCTCCCAGATCTTTACCAAAATCGCCCGCGAGATGATCGTGGCGGTCAAGACCGGCGGAAGCGGCGATCCAGCCAACAACTCCCGTCTGGCTACTGTTATTGCCAAGGCCAAGGCGGCCAACATGCCCAACGATAACATCAAGCGCACCATCGACAAAGCTCTGGGCGCCGGAAACACCGACAGCTTTGAAAACGTGGTGTACGAGGGCTACGGCCCCAACGGCGTGGCTGTCATTGTAGAAGCGCTGACCGACAACCGCAACCGCACGGCACCTGAAGTGCGTCACCTGCTGGACAAGTACGGCAAGGGTCTGGGCGCCACCGGCTGTGTCTCCTGGTCCTTTGACCGCAAGGGCGTTATCGTCATCGAGGCCGAGGATCTGGACGAGGATACCGTCATGATGGACGCCCTTGAGGCCGGCGCAGACGATATGCAGGCAGACGAGGACGTGTTTGAGGTCTATACCGATCCCGATGCCTTCAACGACGTCGTTTCCGCGCTGGAGGGCAAGGGCTATACCTTCCTGGAGGCGGGCGTGCAGATGGTTCCCCAGAACTATGTCACCCTGACTGATGAGACCGATATCAAGAACATGGAAAAGCTCATCGACTTCCTGGAGGAAAATGACGACGTGCAGAACGTCTACCACAACTGGGAACAGAATTAAACCGAAAATATGCCTCGTTCCTGTTTTTAACAAGAAGGAGGCATATTTCTTTCAAAACCGGACTCGAAGTCAAGTTTTTTAATTCTAATGAAAGAAGCAGGTGACAGATATGACCTTTTCTGAGGACATCAGGTATGTGGGAGTGAATGACCACGAAATCGATCTGTTCGAGGGGCAGTACCATGTGCCCAATGGCATGTCTTATAATTCTTATGTAATCGTTGACAGTCAGATCGCAGTTGTCGATGCGGTGGACGCCCGGTTTGCCGATACGTGGCTTGATAATATCCGGGGTGTACTGGGGGACAGGACACCGGATTACCTGATCGTCCAACATATGGAACCGGACCACTCCGGAAGTGTTCTGCATTTTATGAATGCGTACCCCGAAACAAAGATCGTAGCCTCTGCCAAGGCCTTTGTTATGATCCGGAATTTCTTCGGTATGGATTTTGCGCAGCAGCAGGTGGCGGTGGATGAAGGGGCCACGCTGTCTCTGGGCAGACACGAGCTGACGTTCATCACCGCACCCATGGTCCACTGGCCTGAGGTCATCATGACCTACGACAGCGCGGAAAAGGTCCTGTTTTCTGCAGATGCTTTCGGCAAGTTCGGGGCACTTGATGTGGAGGAGGATTGGGCCTGCGAGGCGCGCCGCTACTATATTGGCATCGTGGGCAAATACGGTGCTCCGGTGCAGACCGTGCTGAAGAAGGCCGCCGGTCTGGATATTCGGGTGATCTGTCCTTTGCATGGCCCTGTGCTGACCGAGGGTCTTGGCTATTATATCGGCCTTTACAACATCTGGTCCAGCTATCAGCCGGAGGAGGAGGGGGTCATGATCGCCTATACCTCTATCTACGGAAACACGAAGAAGGCTGTGGAACTGCTGGCGGACAAGCTCAAGCAGTATGGCTGCCGGAAGGTTGTCGTTAACGACTTGGCGCGCTGTGACATGGCGGAGGCGGTTGAAGATGCCTTCCGCTACAGCAAGCTGGTTCTGGCCACCACCACCTATAATGGCGGTATTTTCCCCTTTATGCATGAGTTTATCAACCATCTGACCGAGCGCAATTTCTGCAACAGAACCGTGGCCTTCATGGAGAACGGAAGCTGGGCCCCTGTTGCCGTCCGGGTGATGAAGGGGATGCTGGAAAAGAGCAAAAACCTGACCTGTGCAAATACGGATGTGAAGATCCTTTCCGCTCTGAATGCTGACAGCACGGCACAGCTGGAGGCACTGGCGAAAGAACTGTGTCAGCAGGCGGTGGAACATGCCGAACCCGAAGTTCAGACCGAGGACGGCAGAAAGTTTGTATGCAAGATCTGCGGCTATGTTTATGAAGGAGACGAGCTTCCTGAGGACTTTGTCTGCCCTCTGTGCAAGCGGGGAACAGACGTTTTTGAGGAAGTGAACTGAACATAAAAAAAGACCGCGGCAGTTTTCTGCCGCGGTCTTTTGGTTGCAAGTAAGCCTGTAAGCCGGGTTCTGTCATTTAAGACAGCCATCTATCTCGACGCACCGTTGCCGATACGCTCAAGCCGCCTCCCTGGGACGGTCGGGCCGACCATATGTCCCACCACGGCGTTGCTCCGGATAGAGTTTACAGCAATGGACGCTTTCACACGCCATTGGGTGAGCTCTTACCTCGCCTTTCCACCCTTACCTCGTCGTCGCAAGCTTCGTATCCCTTATTTTGCTGCAAGCGGCAAAATGCGGTCACTGCGCTGCTCCTCCTCTCCCCACACGACCCGCTTTCGCTGGGCTCGTGCGGGGGCCCCAATATGGGGAGAGGCGGTATATCTCTGTTGCACTTTTCCTGGGGTCGCCCCCGGCGGGTGTTACCCGTTATCCTTGCCCTGTGGAGCCCGGACTTTCCTCACAGGCGGGCCTTTCGCCCCGTCCGCGCGGCTGTCCAGCTTGCTTGCCTGAACATCATACAGGAAAAGCGGGTGGGTGTCAAATGGATTTTGATTCCTGTCTGGGCTGCACCTTGCAAAATTCAGAATTTCTGCTTCATTAGCCCGTGACGATTGCAGTACAGATACAGATAACCTCTGCCCCTGAATTGAAAGCGGCACTCAGCATTGCCTTCCGGATAGAGTTTTACCAGCTGGAGCTTGTCGGAGGTCACGTAAGCGAGAAAGGAAATGTAGTGTGTTTTTGTCATTTCATGCTTCACAACAACAAAATGCTCGTCTTCCACTTGCTCCACAGTGATTTCGTGGGCAAAGTCAACATCATCTGCTTCCAATGGAGGCAAAGCAACGCCGCAGCAGCTTACAACGGCTTCGCCTAAGGCATGGATGATGTTTCCGCATATTGGGCAGCAATAAAACTTGGAACGCAGCATGTTTCCCGAAGCATTTTTGTTGATAACGGTATTTCCTGACATTAACTCCATTACGGACACATCCAGCGCAGAAGCGATGGCATCCAATAGGGAAATATCAGGCAGACCCTTGGCGGTCTCCCACTTGGATATGGTTTTGGGGCTTACATCAATGACACTTGCCAGTGCCGCCTGTGTCATGTTCTTGCGTTCCCGCAGTCTGCGGATAGTAGCACCGGTTACATAGTTGTCCAAGGCGCATGTCCTCCTTGTTTGCTTGTGTTTGTACTTATTATAAACGGGGAGATGTCAGGGCGCAACCTGCGCTGCGTAGACACCTTTGCTTTATAAGGGTCTGACGGGATTTCAATTGAATTCTACACCAACTTATGGTAAAATAATAGATTGAAAGAAAACATCCATTCGGTTCTTATGTGAAGAAAGGATGACATTGATATGTCTGCTCTTACCGAATATTTTGACAGTCTGCGCGGTCGTTCCATTGCCGTGATCGGCATGGGCGTGAGCAATATGCCCCTGATCCGGATGCTGCTGCGTGCTGACCTGAAGGTCACGGTATGTGACCGCCAGAGCCGTGAAAAGGCACAGGAGCAGGTCTCTGAGCTGGAAAGTCTTGGTGCCAAGCTGCGTCTGGGAGAAGACTATCTGGAAAAGCTGTATAAGTTCGATGTGATATTCCGCACCCCGGGGATCAGCCCCAATACGCCCCAGATCCGGGAGGCGGTGGAGCGGGGAGCGGCGCTTACCTCTGAAATGGAACTGTTTTTCAGTGTCTGCCCCTGCAGGATCGTGGCAGTTACGGGAAGCGACGGAAAAACAACGACCACCACCATCATCGCCGAACTGCTGAAGGCAGCGGGATACAATGTCTATGTGGGCGGAAACATCGGAAAGCCCCTGCTGCCCCATGTGCCCGGCATGACGCAGGATGACGTGGCGGTGCTGGAGCTGTCCTCTTTCCAGCTGATGACAATGCAGCAAAGCCCCCATATTGCTGTTTTTACCAACCTTTCGCCCAACCATCTTGATTACCACCACACCATGGAGGAGTATACCAAGGCCAAGATGAATATCTACTATCACCAGAGTGCCGGTGACAGGGCGATTTTCAACTTTGACAACGATGTTACCCGTTCCATGGCTAAAAACGCCCCGGCAGAAGTGATGCTGTTCAGCCGCAGACAGGGGCTGGAGGAAGGAGTTTACCTGCGGGATGGTGCCATTTGGCTGACCAACAAAATGGGCAGCAGGGAAGTGCTGCCCCTGTCTATGATTCAGTTGCCCGGTGAGCATAATATAGAAAACTACATGGCGGCTATCGCCGCTGTGGACGGTCTGGTTCCGGACAAATGTGTACGGGCGGTCGCCCGGAATTTCAAGGGCGTGGAACACCGCATCGAACTGGTCCGCGTACTGGACGGTGTGCGCTACTACAACGATTCCATCGGCACAAGTCCGTCCCGCACAAGGTCCGGCCTGATGGCCTTTGAACAAAAGGTTATACTCATTGCCGGAGGCTATGACAAACAGATCCCGTTTGACGAGCTTGGCGCTGATATTATAGAGCGTGTAAAGCTTCTTATCCTTACAGGAGATACAGCGGAAAAGATCAAGCTGGCGGTGGAAACAGTGTCCGGATATCAGCCAGGCGCACCCCGCATCATACTGGCCGGAGGGTTTGAAGATGCGGTAAAGACTGCCCGGGAGCTTGCCCGGGAGGGCGATGTGGTGCTGCTTTCTCCCGCCTGTGCAGCCTTCGACAGATTCAAGAACTTTGTAGAGCGGGGCAATACATTCAAACGGATCATAAACGAGTTTTAAGAGGGTGTCTTACTTGCATGTACAGGAGATTTTGACG
This sequence comes from Oscillospiraceae bacterium, assembly GCA_017624915.1. Lineage (GTDB taxonomy): Bacteria > Bacillota > Clostridia > Oscillospirales > Oscillospiraceae > Lawsonibacter. The sequence goes on from JAGAMC010000025.1 coordinate 138,453, forward strand.
CAGCTGTGTGCTTTGCCCGGTCCCTCGGGATTTGAAGGACCTGTGGCTCAGTGTGCCGTGGAGCTGCTGGTACCGTTGATGGATGAAGTTTATGTTCACCGCATGGGCAGCGTGGTGGGCGTGCGCCGCTGCGGAAAGCCCAATGCCCGCCGGCTGCTGCTGGATGCTCACCTTGACGAAGTTGGGCTGATCGTGACCGGAGAGGAGGAGGGGTATCTGCGCTTTCGCACTCTGGGCGGCGTGGACCCCCGTATGCTCTGTGACCGGGAAGTGACCCTGCTGACCCAGCCGCCCATGTTCGGCGTCGTTGCGTGTCTTCCGCCTCATGTGCAGTCAGCGAAGGATATGGATAAGTCCACCCCAATCTCTGAACTGTATCTTGATGTGGGCCTTTCCGCTGGGCAGGCAAAAAAGGAGATCCCCATTGGTACACCTGTTGTTTTCCGCAGCGGCGGTACGCCCCTTGGTGTGGATCAGTTCTGCGCAAAAGCTCTGGACGACCGGGCCTGCATGGTGTCTATCCTGCGTGCAGTGGAACTGCTGAAGGATGAGAAACTGGGGCTTGACCTGTATATCCTGTTCAGTTCCCGGGAGGAGACAAGCAGTGCGGGCGCTATCACCGCCATGTATGACATCGCGCCGGATATGTGCATTGCTGTGGATGTGACCCACGGGTATACCCCGGACGCGCCCAAGGATAAGGTGCTGAAAATGGGTGGTGGACCGGCTATCGGCGTGGGGCCGAATATGACCCGATGGATGAGCCGGCGGCTTACGGAGCTTGCCCGCTGTAAAGACATCCCCTGCCAGCTTGAGGTCATGGCCGGCCACAGTGGTACCAACGCGTGGCCCATGCAGATCAGCCGTGAGGGCGTTGCCACCGCGGTGGTTTCGCTGCCCCTGAAATATATGCATACGCCGGTGGAAGTCATCGATCTGAAGGATCTGGAGTGGCTCTCGCAGCTGCTTGCAGCCTTTGCTGCCGACCCGGGAGAGGAGGAGCGCTATGCTTTCTGAGATCAAAACACTGTGCGCTCTGCCCGGTGTTTCCAGCTTTGAAGATGCGGTGCGCGACTATATCATTGAGCAGGCCCGGCTTCATGCTGACAGCATTCGTGTGGATGCTATGGGAAATGTTATCATCTTCAAAAAGGGAGCGAAGGCAGCCGGCAACAAGCTGATGCTGTGCGCCCATATGGATGAAGTGGGGATGATCATCCGCTCCATCACGGATGAGGGCTATTTGAAGTTCGGCTTTGTGGGCTATGTGGACCGCAGGGTTGCCATCGGCAAGCGCGTACTGGTGGGGGAAAAGGCCATCCCCGGCGTGGTGGGCATCAAGGCCTACCATCTGGTCAGCGACGAAGAGGAGAAGTCGGCACCTAAGACCGACGCCCTCTATCTGGATATCGGAGCCAAAGACAAGCAGGAGGCTGAAAAGCTCGTCAGTCTGGGTGACTACGCTGTGTTTGACAGCGACTGCGTGGAGTTTGGTGACGGCATGTTCAAGGCAAAGGCCATTGATGATCGGGTAGGCTGTGCGGTGATGTTGGCCTTGCTCCGGGAGGAGCTTCCCATGGACGTGAATTTCGTGTTCACGGTTCAGGAGGAAGTGGGCACCCGGGGTGCGTTCGGTGCGGCCTTTTCAGTGACCCCGGAGATCGCACTGGTGCTGGAGACCACTACGGCGGCAGATATTCCGTCTACTGAAGAGCACCAGAAGGTCTGCAGCCCCGGAAAAGGGCCCGTGATCCCGTTTATGGACGGGGGAACGATTTATGACCGCGGCCTGTTCGAGCAGCTGCGCGGTTTGGCACAGCAGAACGGGATCCCGTGGCAGACCAAGCACTATATTGCCGGCGGTACTGACGCAAGGGTCATCCAGCGCACCAAGACCGGTGTGCGGGTGGTCGGCATGGCCGCTGCGGTGCGGTATCTCCATGCGCCCTCCTGTGTGGGTGCGGTGAGAGACTTTGAGGACATGCTTAAGCTGTGCCGCCTGTTTATTGCGGATGCAGCACAGGAAGTCGGGGAGGAATAAGGACATGCAAACGCTTGAAATGCTAAAAAAACTGAATGCTGCCCACGGTCCTTCCGGGGATGAGAGCGGTGTAGCACAGGTCATTGCCGAGCTGTGCCGACCCTATGCAGATTCGGTGGAAGTTGACACCATGGGAAACCTCATCGTGCACAAAAAAGGTGAAGGCCCGAAGCTGATGTTTTCAGCCCACATGGACTCCATCGGTTTTATCGTTACGCACATTACCGAGGAGGGCTTTTTGCGCTGCGGACGGCTGGGCGGTGTTGCGCCAAAGGCCGCTGCCTATACGGCGGTACGCTTTAAAAACGGTGTGCGCGGCGTGTTTGCCAAAGAAGAAAAGGCGGAGTTTGGCAAATTGAAGCTGGACGAATGCTTTATTGACATTGGCGCAAAAGACGAAGCCGAAGCCCAAAAGATGGTCAGTGTAGGTGACACGGCTATTTACGATTCTCCTATATTCTGCAATAGCAATAAAGTGGTTTCGCCTTATATGGATAACCGCATTTCCTGCGTTATCCTGCTCTGGGCGCTTATGCAGATCAAGGCCTGTGCTAATGACTGCTGGTTTGTCTTTTCGGCGCAGGAGGAGGTCGGGCTGCGGGGCGCCAAGACGGCAGCCTATGCCATTGATCCCGACTATGGAATTGCGGTGGACGTGACCGATGTGGACGACGTTCCCGGCAGTGAGAAATTTGGCACTGCACAGCTGGGGGCCGGTGCGGCCATAAAGGTTATGGACAGCTCGGTGATCTGTCACCCTCAGATGGTGCAGGCGATGGAGAAGCTGGCTGCGGAGAACAAGATCCCTGTACAAAAGGACATTCTGCGCGCAGGTGGGACCGATGCCGGTGTCATCATAACCAGCCGCATCGGCGTCATAACCGGCGGGATCAGCGTGCCCTGCCGCTATATCCACACACCCTGTGAGATGGTGGATCTGACCGATGTACAGAGTTGTACCGCACTGGTGACAGCCCTTGCAGAGAACCGGATGGATCCGGTATAAACACAGATAGAATGGGATGAAAGTGAAATGGCTTTACAGATAAGTGACCGTGTGCGCACCCTTGCCGCGCAGGCGGAGGAAAAGCTGCGCAGTCAAATGACATATATCGACGAGATCGCGCAGAAAAATACAGAAAAGGTGCTGGCGGCATTTCAAAAGCACCGCGTGGCTGACACCTGCTTTGCCGGGACGACCGGATACGGTTACGATGATCTGGGACGGGACAAGCTGGATGAGATCTATGCCGAGATTTTCGGAACAGAAGCAGCTCTGGTGCGCATCCAGTTTGTCAACGGCACCCATGCCATTACCTGCGCGCTGTTCGGCGCGCTGAAGGCTGGGGACGTACTGGTTTCTGCTGTGGGTGCGCCCTATGACACCATGCTGGGTGCTATCGGCGTGGTCGATAAAGGACCGGGCTCTTTGAAGGATTACGGCGTGGAATACCGTCAGGTGGATCTTGTTGACGATGCGCCTGATCTGGAGGGGATGGAACGTGCTGTGGCCGACCCCCGGGTCAAGGCGGTTCTGATCCAGCGCTCCCGGGGCTATGCCACGCGCGCCTCTTTGTCTGTGGAGGAGATCGGTCGGATGTGTACCCGCATGAAGGCGGTCAACCCCAATGTGAGCATCCTGGTGGACAATTGCTACGGCGAGTTTGTGGAGACCATTGAGCCCACTCAGGTGGGTGCGGACCTGATCGTCGGCTCTCTGATCAAAAATCCCGGCGGCGGACTTGCGCCTACCGGCGGTTATATTGCGGGCCGCCGTGACCTGGTGGAGGCGGCAGCCATGCGGCTGACTGCACCCGGGATCGGCGGCGAGTGCGGTTGCACGCTGGGACAGAACCGGCTGCTTTATCAGGGACTGTTTCTTGCGCCTCATACGGTGGCGCAGGCGGTCAAGACTGCCGTGTTTGCGGCGGGCGTGATGGAACTGCTGGGCTACGAGACACAGCCCCGTTCCGATCAGCCCCGCCATGATATTATTCAGATGATCCATATGAAGCAGCCTGAGGCTTTGAAACGGTTCTGCAAGGGCATCCAATTTGGTGCGCCCGTGGACTCCTTTGTTACCCCGGAGCCTTGGGATATGCCCGGTTACGACAGCCAGGTCATCATGGCGGCAGGCGCCTTTGTGCAGGGTGCGTCCATTGAGCTTTCTGCCGATGCGCCCATGCGTGAACCCTATACCGTCTACCTGCAGGGCGGTCTAACCTATGAGTCGGGCAAGGCCGGAATCCTGCTGGCGGTGCAGGAGCTGCTGGATCAGGACTAATCTGCCAAGCTGCCTGTGCATATCCTTCCAGAAGGGGGGATCATGATGGGCGATGGGCTTTTGATGGCGATACGCCGGCGTCTGTACCGGCATAGGGTCAAAGGGCGCAGACGGAATAAGCTGCCCTTCAGCCCCTTTTTGCTGACTGTGCTGCTGGGCATTGTCATGGCTGCCGGGTTTATCAGTTTTCTTGAGCTGCGTCTGCGTCCGGTGGTGGAGGAACTTGCCATCCATCAGGTGAATAACCGGGTCACTGCGGATATCAACACGGCTTTGGGCAGCATGGAGGCCGAATATGACAGTCTGGTCAACATCCAGCGGGATGCGGATGACCGGATCATGGCCATCACCAGTGATATGGCCAGTATCAACGAGCTTCGCAGCCAGGTGGTGGAGAAGGTGCTGGGGACGATCAGTGCCATTGATGTACACGATCTGGGCGTTCCGCTGGGCAGTTTGTTTGATCTTGATTTGATTTGGGCCAAAGGGCCTGAAATTCAGGTACACAGCCTTGTAGCGGGCACGGTAAGCGCTCGGGTAAGCAGTGAATTTACATCTTCCGGCATCAACCAGACCCTTCACAGGATCGTTTTAGACGTAGAAGTGCCGCTGACAGTACTGCTCCCCGGCATCGTGGTCAAAACTCAGGCAGACGCATCGGTGTGTGTGGCAGAAACTGTGATCGTGGGCCGGGTACCGGAGACTTATTTTTCTCTTGACGGGCGCAATGCCCTTCCATAACCTTTACGGAGGGAAGACGATGGACGCAAAACGGGAGATAAACCTGCTGCGGCAGGAATTGGAACAGGCAGGATTTGAGTATTATGTGCTGGATGCACCTGCCATGTCCGATTATGACTATGACCATAAGCTGCGCAGACTGGAAGAACTGGAGGCAGCAAACCCGGAACTGATCACTGCGGATTCACCCACGCAGCGTGTGGGCGGAAAGGCGGTGGAGGGGTTTGCGGAGGTGACCCACCGAGTCCCGCTGGAGAGCCTGCAGGATGTGTTCGACTTTGATGAGCTGCGGCAGTTTGATCAGCGGGTCAAAGAGACGGTTCCCGCTGCGTCCTATGTTGTAGAGCCAAAGGTAGATGGACTGTCTGTAGCTTTGGAGTATGAGAACGGAGTCTTCGTGCGCGGCGCTACTCGAGGCGACGGACGGATAGGGGAGGATGTGACAGAAAATCTGCGCACCATCCGCTCTGTTCCGCTGCGCATACCTGACGCGCCTGATCTCATTGTGCGCGGCGAGGTATTCATGCCCAAAAAAGTATTCCACGAACTGAACGAGCAGCGCGAACGCAGGGGAGAGCCGCTGTTTGCAAATCCCCGCAACGCTGCCGCCGGATCGCTGCGTCAGCTTGATCCCAAGGTGGCTGCCCAGCGCAGGTTGGACATTCTGATCTTCAATGTCCAGTGGGTGGATCAGATGCAGTTCGACACGCATATCGAAACGCTGGAATATCTGAAAACAAAGGGATATAAAGTGATTCCGCATTACAGATGCGACACGGTTGAGCAGGTTGTGGAGCGCATCGCCGAAATCGGGGAGAGCCGGGAAGACTTTCAGTTTGACATTGACGGCGCGGTGGTAAAGGTGAATAATCTGGCCCAGCGGGAGGTGCTTGGCAGCACCGCCAAATTCCCGCGTTGGGCGGCGGCATACAAGTACCCTCCGGAGGAGAAGCCTACCAAGCTGCTGGATATTGCGGTGCAGGTTGGGCGTACCGGCGTACTGACGCCCAAGGCCATTCTCGCTCCTGTGCGTTTGGCGGGAACTACTGTGACCAACGCCACCCTGCACAATCAGGATTTCATCGCTGAAAAAGATATTTGTATTGGAGATACAGTCATAGTGCGCAAAGCCGGGGAGATCATCCCTGAGGTGGTATCCGTGCTGAAAGAGCAGCGGCCTGAGGGTGCAAAGCCGTATTTTCTTCCCGATGCATGTCCTGTTTGCGGATCACCGGTGACCCGGGACGAGGACGGCGCGCATATTCGCTGTACCGGCGCCGAATGCCCGGCCCAGCTGCTGCGAAACCTGGCTCATTTTGCCAGCCGGGACGCTATGGATATTGAGGGTCTGGGTATTGCCGTGGTGGAAAACCTGGTCAATGCCGGCCTGGTGAGCAGTCCTGCGGATCTGTATTTCCTTGATGCGCAGTCGGTTGCCACTCTGGAGCGAATGGGAAAGCGCTCTGCCGAAAACCTGATTGCCGCCATTGAAAAATCAAAAGGAAATGATCTGGGCCGTCTGCTGTATGCCTTTGGTATCCGTCAGGTGGGCCAGAAAGCGGCGCGGACCCTTGCGACCCACTTTGGTACGCTGGAGGCCCTGCAGAAGGCCTCTGAAGAGGCGTTGACCGCAGTAGAGGACATCGGAAGCATCACAGCGGACAATATTCGCCGGTGGTTTGACAGCCAGCAGAGCAAGCACCTGATCGGACGTCTGCAGGAAGCTGGGGTCAACATGACTGCGGCAGAGCAGGGAAGTGACCGCCGCTTTGAGGGGATGACCTTTGTTTTGACCGGGGCACTGGAACAGTTCACCCGGGATGAAGCATCTGCCATGATCGAAGAACGGGGCGGAAAGGCGGCTTCCTCCGTATCCAAAAAGACTACCTATGTCGTTGCCGGCGAAAACGCGGGCTCAAAGCTGAAAAAGGCAAATGAACTGGGGATCACGGTGTTGACCGAGGCGGAATTTGCACAAATGCTGCTTTGAACTTATCTGTAAAGTGAATTATCCTGTCGGAATATGTAACGGGACGCAGAGTGTTCTGCGTCCCGTTTTTGTTAGCCTTTCGAGGTTGCCCGTTTGTCAAAAGCGGGGTTGTAGAGATAGACGTTCTTCTGATCCATCTTTTCCTGCGCAAGGCGCAGGCACTCGCCGAAACGCTGGTAGTGAACGATCTCCCGCTGACGCAGGAAGCGGATGACGTTGTTCACATCCGGGTCGTCAGAAAGGCGCAGGATGTTGTCATAAGTCTTGCGGGCTTTCTGTTCGGCAGCGAGATCTTCGGTCAGATCGGCGATCACATCGCCGGTAGACTGAATGGAGGCGGCGCTCCAGGGGAAGCCGGAGGCGGCGGTGGGGTACACACCTGCGGTGTGGTCCACGAAATACTGGGCGAAGGTGGGGTTAGCCTGTACCTGTTCGTCGGTGAGATTGCGGGTCAGCTGGTGGACGATGGCGGCGACCATTTCCAGATGGCTGAGTTCCTCGGTACCTGCCGTGGAGGGGCAATGGAGGAGCACGTCCAAAACCCTTGCGGCCCAAGGCTTTGCTGCGTCGAACAACGTCAAAATGGCGAATGTGCGAAAACCGGGGTGGCTGTGTGAGCTGGAACTGGACTACCGCCACCGGGGATGGGACAGGCACTACCATGTAGACGTGCTGGCGGCACTTCCGGAAGGGGGTGCACGGCTGTGAAGGAGTTTCTACAGATGCTTTCCCCGGACAAGCTGCTGCCCTTTGAAAAGCATCCCTTTCAGGTACGGGAGGATGAGTCGCTTGAGGAACTGATGGAGAGCATCCGCTGCTACGGCGTGTTATCGCCCCTGCTGGCCCGTCCGAAAGGGGAGGGGTACGAGCTGGTCAGCGGCCACCGGCGGCGACTGGCGGCTCAGAAACTGGGTTTGGAGGCTGTTCCGGTGCTGGTGCGGGAGATGTCCGATGATGAAGCGGTGATCCTGATGGTGGACAGTAATCTGCAGCGGGAGCATCTGCTGCCCAGTGAGAAAGCCTTTGCCTATAAGATGAAGCTGGAGGCGTTGAAGCACCAGGGAAAAGGTACTTCGTGCCGACTTGGCACGAAGTCAAGAAGTGATGAGACTATCGCGCTTAATTCAGAAGAAAGTGCTCGAAACATCCAACGCTACATCCGCCTTACCAATCTTGTCCCGCCGCTGCTGAAACTGGTGGATGAAGGCCGTATTGCCTTTTCTCCCGCCGTAGAGCTGTCCTATCTGACAAAAGAGGAACAGGCAGAACTGTGGGACCTGATTGAACAGGAGGACGCCACACCGTCCTTATCTCAGGCGATCCGTATGAAACAGCTCTCCCGCATGGCTAAGCTGACACCGGAAGCCATTTATGCCATCATTTCCGAGGAAAAGCCCAACCAAAAGGAGCAGATTCGCCTCAAAACGGAGTCGCTGAAAAAGTATTTCCCCAGTCATTACAGCACGCAGCAGATGGAAAAGGCCATTATGAAACTTCTGGAGGACCGCTACCGCAGCAAACACCGTGAGCAGGAGCGATGATTTCGTACACTGGCGCTAGATGGCCAAGGCACAGGGTATCGACGAGGATTTGAAAGAGCGCGATCCTCTGGCGTGGGTGGGGGCAATGAACAACCTGAACCAGCTTGCCCAGCGTGCTCACTATAGCGGGCAAATGGACACCGAGAAAATTGATAAAGCATTGGAAGAGGTCGGAGAGATCTTTGATCACGTCAAGCAGTGGTGGAAATATTGACATTATTCGCTCCTCGGACTATGATGATTCTATCAATTAAAGTGGGAACGAGGGCCAATTCAACTGGCTGAATCCGCATTTTGAAAGCCCTACGTAAACGTAGGGCTTTTTTGCTTTCAAAAGGGGAGGAACCATATGGAATATATGTCTATCTCACAGGCGGCAGAGAAGTGGGGGATCTCATCCCGCCGCATTCAGGTGCTCTGTAAGCAGGAGCGCATCCCCGGCGCATCCCGGATGGGCTATGTCTGGGCTATCCCGGCAGACGCGGAGAAGCCGAGAGATGCGAGAGTAAAAAGTGGAAAATATGTCAGGCTAACAGGAAAGAACTGACTTGGGAGAGAAAATATATGCTCGCTTATACCTACGTAGAACACGGAAATTTTGAATTACAGGACAAGCCCAAGCCTGTCCTGCTCCATGACCGGGACGCAATCGTGCGGGTCACGCTGTCCAGCATCTGTACCAGTGACCTCCATATCAAACACGGCAGCGTGCCTCGTGCCGTGCCCGGTATCACCGTGGGTCATGAGATGGTTGGCGTTGTGGAAGAAGTCGGAGCGGCGGTCGCCAACGTCAAACCCGGCGACCGAGTGACGGTGAATGTGGAAACCTTCTGTGGAGAGTGCTTTTTCTGCCAGAATGGTTGGGTAAACAACTGCACCGATCCAAACGGCGGCTGGGCGTTGGGCTGCCGCATCGACGGGGGACAGGCGGAGTATGTCCGCGTGCCCTATGCCGATCAAGTACTGAATAAGATTCCTGACAGCGTTACCGACGAGCAGGCCCTGCTGGTAGGTGATGTGCTGGCTACCGGCTATTGGGCAGCGCAGATCTCTGAGATCAAGACCCGTGATACGGTGCTGATCATCGGTGCAGGACCGACAGGTATCTGCACTTTACAATGCGTGCGGTTAATGAATCCAAGACGTATTATTGTGTGTGATCGGGATGCGGAGCGCTTGAAGTTCGTCCGTGACAACTATCCCGAAGTTCTGACAGTTGGCCCCGAGCAGGTGGCCGATCTGGTACAGGCATATAGTGACCACGGCGGTGCAGATGTGGTATTGGAAGTAGCCGGCAGCGAGGAGACCTTCCGCATGGCCTGGGAGTGTGCCAGACCCAATGCCATTGTGACGGTGGTGGCCTTGTATGATGGCCCACAGTCGTTGCCACTTCCGGAGATGTACGGTAAAAATCTTACCTTCAAAACCGGCGGTGTAGACGGTTGCAACTGCGCCGAGACGCTGGAGCTGATTGCGGCAGGGAAGATCGACACCACGCCGCTCATTACCCATACCTATGCACTCAAGGACATCGACGAAGCCTATGCCCTCTTTGAGAACCGCTGGGACGGTGTGATTAAAGTTGCCATCAAACCCTAACAAAATGGAGGGAATACCATGAACCGCCCTTATGTTATCTGCCACATGACTGTCTCTCTGGACGGAAAGGTCACCGGTGAGCATCTGGTTCGTTCCAACCATAGTCCTGTCAGCGAGGTCTACTATGAGATCAACCGCAATTACAAAGCGGATGCTTACGCCTGCGGGCGCGTCACTATGGAAGACAGCTTTACCGGAGGCTGGTATCCCGATTTGAGCGAATTTGAGCCCGCATACATCCCGATGGACTATCTGGTGGACGAGGTTACCGGCTTTTATGCGGTGGCCTTTGACCCCCATGGCCGCCTGGGCTGGAAGTCCAATCGAATCATCGACGTAGATGAGGATCCCGGCTACGATAAAGCCCAGATCATCGAGGTTTTGACCCACGACGTCGACCTGCGCTACCTGACCTATCTGCAGTCCATGGGCATCCCCTATATTTTCGCCGGGGATACCGAAATCGACATGGAAGAGGCGCTCTTTAAGCTGAGATCCTACTTCGGCATCAACACCCTTCTTTTGGAGGGCGGCAGCATCCTCAACGGTGCTTTTCAGCGTGCTGGGGTCATCGATGAGCTGAGTCTGGTCGTCGATCCTGTCATCGGTGGAGAAGGGAAGTCCCTGTGTATGGACAGCAAAGTTGAGGAATACCGCTTGGTCGATGTGAAAAACCATGACGGGATCCTCTGGCTGAACTACAAGAAGTAAGAAGCTTGATCAATATCGTTATATTGGAGGAACGCAACATGTTGGAAGTTGGCATGAAAGCCCCTGATTTTACTCTGCCGGACAAGCGCGGCAACAGCGTCAGCCTGTCTGATTTTCTGGGAAAGAAAGTGGTGCTGTATTTCTACCCCAAGGACAGCACCCCCGGCTGCACCCGTCAGGCCTGCGCCTTTGCCCAAAACCACAGCAATTTTGAGGACAAAAACGTGGTGGTCATCGGTATCAGTAAAGACTCTGTGGCCTCCCATCTGAAGTTTGCCGAGAAATATGATCTGCCCTTCGTGTTGCTGTCCGACCCGGAACTGCAGGCCATTCAGGCCTACGGCGTCTGGCAGGAGAAGAAGCTCTACGGCAAGGTGAGCATGGGCGTGGTGCGCTCCACCTATCTTATCGACGAGCAGGGCGTGATTGAAAAGGTGATGCCCAAGGTCAAGCCCGACACCAACGCCGCCGAGATTCTGGCCTATCTGAAGGTTGAGGGCTAAGCTATGAAGCGGATACTACCGGCTGTTTTGATCATACTTCTGTTATTCACCGGATGCGGAGGGAACAGTATGAACGAAAGCAGCTATCAGCAAATCGCCCAGGAGGCGGCTAAAGAGATGATGGACACTCAGGAGGTCGTGATCCTGGATGTCCGGGAACAACATGAGTACGACAGCGGCCATATCCCCGGTGCTATCCTGCTGCCTGTGGGGACCATTACAGAAGACACAGCAGCTACTGTGATCGGCGAATTGGATACAGTAGCCTTGGTCTACTGCCGCAGTGGAAACCGCAGCAAAACGGCCTCACAGGCCCTTGCAGACCTCGGGTATACCAATGTCTATGAGTTCGGCGGCATCAACGACTGGCCATATGAGATCAAGGAGTAATTATGATCGTTTACTTTTCTGGAACCGGAAACAGCCGTTTTGCGGCGGAATTTCTGGCCAAACAACTGGGTGATGAGCTGCTGGACGCTGGCCAGCGGATGAAAGCAGGGGAGAGGGACATTATCCACTCCGACCGCCCCTGGGTCTTTGCCGCGCCCGTTTACGCCTGGCGCATGGCCAATGTCATGGCGGAGTACATCCGCCGCACAGAATTGACCGGAAGCCGGGATGCCTACTTTGTGCTCACCTGTGTGCGAGGAAAAGGGGCTGCATTACAAGGGCGTGCTGGAAGTTGTGATGCCTGAAAACTACATCGCCATGTTCAATGCTCCGGGCGAGGAGGAGTCCCGCGCCATCGTGACCAAGGCAAAACCTGTGCTGGAACAGGCCGGAGAGCTGATCCGGAAGGGGAAAGACCTCCCGGCATCCAAAGTCGGCCTGCTGGACAAGCTGAAAAGCGGCCCCATCAACGAGGGATTTTATAAGTTCTATGTGAAAGCGGACGCTTTCTTTGCCACCGACGCCTGTACCGGCTGCGGTTTCTGCGTGGAGGCCTGCCCGCTGAACAACATTCGCTTAAATGACGGAAAGCCCGTCTGGGGCAAGGATTGTACCCACTGCATGGCCTGCATCTGTGGGTGTCCCACTGAGGCCATTGAATACGGAAAGAGAAGCAAGGGAAAGCCCCGCTACCAGTGCCCAAAGGATGAAACCCTATGAGAATCATCATTTCACCCGCCAAAAAGATGAATGTAGACATAGACAGCCTGCCTGTCCGCGATTTGCCTACCTTTTTGGAGCAGACAGAAGAGCTTTGCCGTGAGTTGCAGAGCAAATCCCCGGAGGAACTGCAAAAGCTCTGGAAGTGCAACGACCAGATCGCCGCGCTGAACGTAGAGCGGCTGCGGCAGATGGATCTGCGCTGCAACCTGACCCCGGCGGTACTGGCCTACGAGGGCATTCAGTATCAGTACATGGCCCCCAATGTGTTCACCAACCGTGAGTACGACTACATACAGGAACATCTGCGTATTCTCTCCGGTTTTTACGGCGTGCTGCGTCCCTTTGACGGGGTGACACCCTATCGTCTGGAGATGCAGGCCAAGCTGAAAATCCGCGAGGCAAAAGACCTTTACAGTTATTGGGGCAAGAAACTTACAGAGCATATTTTTCGTGAGACAGATTGTATCCTCAATCTGGCATCCAAGGAGTACAGTATCTGCGTATCCAAATATCTGCGTCCCGGTATCCGATTCATCACCTGCGTGTTTGGAGAGGAAAAGGACGGCAAAATCATTGAGAAAGGCACCATGTGCAAGATGGCCCGGGGCGAAATGGTGCGCTATATAGCGGAGCATCAAATCACCAAACCGGAGGACATCCGCGCCTTTGACCGTCTGGACTACGTCTTTGACCCGGAGCGTTCCGACGAAAGCACATATGTGTTTGTAAAGCGAGGGAAAGCACCATGCAGCTTGGATTGACGTGGCCCCTCCAGCGGTTGCTGAAGGTGTCTGTTCCCTATGGGGAACCCACCGACCGCGGCCTTTGCTGGGATGCCCACTGCATCACCCTCCATGGCCGCAGCAGCCTGCTGCTGGTCCACTGCGCGAGTCGCTATACCTGCGTGCGCTATGACCTGTCTGCCATGGACTGGCGCCATCTGGAAGAACGGGTATGGGAGGAAATCGAGCAGGGCCTGCTGGACGCCGGAATACCGGAGGAACAGGTGGCGGCCTATCTACAGGAAGCAGGGGAGATCCAACTCACTCGCACCCACGGCAGGCGGGAGGTAGCCTTCCTCAACCGTGCTTGGGAGGATGTGCTGTCCGCCGACTTACTGGTAGACCAAAGCAGCCACCGTCAGCCGATGTTAAACCATGCCGTCAACGACCGCCTGTGCCGCTGCGCCGGTGAGGACGGTATGGACACGGCACAGGCTCACTTGGAGCGATATTTTCAGGAAAGAGAGCAAACGAGATGACAGAAGTAGTCGCCGCCCTGATTTGGGAGGATAACCGTTTTCTGGCCTGCCAGCGCCCCGCCCACAAAGCAAGAGGTTTGCTGTGGGAGTTTGTGGGCGGCAAGGTGGAGCCGGGCGAAACCAAAGAGCAAGCCCTGATCCGGGAGTGTCAGGAGGAACTGGCCGTCACAGTGGCGGTACAGGATGTGTTCATGGAGGTGGACCATGTCTATCCCGATCTGACTGTCCATCTGACACTATTCAACGCATCCATTTCGGAGGGCATCCCCCAGAAAATCGAACACAACGACCTTCGCTGGATCACAGTGGAGGAGATCGACCAATATCCGTTTTGTCCCGCTGATGAAGAGATTTTAAGGAGGCTGAAGGAAGCATGATCCGGCCCATTATGAAAGACGAGTTTTTTCTCGCCCAGAAGTCTGTCCCTGCGGTGAACTGCGAGGAGGATATTCAGGTAGCCCGCGACCTTCTGGAAACGCTGGAGGCCCACAAGGAGGGCTGTGTGGGCATGGCTGCCAACATGATTGGTGTCTCCAAGCGGATCATCGCCTTTGATAACGAAGGCAGCTACATGGTGATGTTCAACCCGGAGATCGTCAAGTCTTCTGACCGCTATGAGACGGAGGAGGGCTGCCTGTCTTTGAGCGGCACCCGCAAGACGAAACGCTGGAAGTCCATTAAAGTCCAGTACCAGAACGAACAGTTCCAGGTTCGCTTCAAGACCTTTACCGGCTGGACGGCCCAGATCATCCAGCATGAGATTGACCACTGCAACGGCATTATCATTTAGTGCCTGTCAAGGAGTTTTGCTTTATGCCAAATATCATTGAAATCACAGACTTTCTGGCCCCGGAACTGGACATCTACGCCCGGCTCACGGAGGTGCAGCTGCTGAACCGCGAATATCCTGAAAAAGGCCTGTTCATCGCAGAAAGCCCCAAAGTGATCGAGCGAGCACTGAACGCGGGCTGTGTCCCTGTCTCCATTCTGGTGGAAAAGAAACACATAGAAGGGGAGGCCAAAGAGATTATTGCCCGCTGCGCTGATGTTCCCGTTTACACGGCAGAATTTGACGTTCTGACCCAGCTGACAGGCTTTAAGCTGACCCGTGGTATGCTGTGCGCCATGCGTCGCCCCAAGCTGCCCAGCGTGGAAGAGGTCTGTTCCGGTGCGCACCGCATTGCGATACTGGAAAATGTGATGAACCCCACCAACATTGGTGCAATTTTCCGCTCTGCAGCGGCGCTGAATATGGACGCAGTCCTGCTGACCCCCGCCTGCAGCAATCCTCTCTATCGGCGTGCCATCCGCGTCAGCATGGGCACGGTGTTTCAGATTCCCTGGACCTTTCTGGGCGGCGACGAGGACTCCTGGCCGGACTCCGGGATGCAGACGCTCCGTGATATGGGCTTTAAGACCGCAGCCATGGCGCTGAGTGATGACTCCGTCACCATCCGGGATCCCCAGCTTCTGGCAGAGGACAAGCTGGCCATCATCCTCGGCACGGAAGGCGACGGTCTTGCTGCTGACACCATCGCCCAGTGCGACTACACCGTGCGCATTCCCATGTCTCACGGCGTGGACTCCCTGAATGTGGCCGCTGCCAGTGCCGTGGCTTTCTTTCAGTTAGGCCAGATTGAGTGATTGCACACAAAAAACGGCCCCGCCGAATAGCGGAGCCGCAAATCAGACTTTATTTGGGAATCTTTTTCAGAAGATAGACGGAGTAGGCGAGAGCGATCATCGCAATGACAATGGCACTGAAGATTTCTTGTGTTACAGTAATGCTCACTTCGTTGGCAAATGCGCTTAGAGAGTTGACTGCGCTGTGAGTCACGATGCAGGGAATCAGACTACCCGTCTTCAGGAACAAAATGACGAACAGGACGCCGATGGCTGTGGCATAGCCCACCTGGCAGAGGTTGGACAACAGCTGCGCGCCGCTGCCGTTGAACAGGTTGACAATGTGCCCGATGCCAAAGGTCAGGCTGGATACGATGACCGCGGATCTCAGGCCGTCCTTGCGCATGGCGTTGAAGAGAAGGCCTCGGAATATCACTTCCTCCACAAAGCCCACGCAGATCATGCTGGCGATGTAGAGCAAAGTTTCATGCGGCGGCAGATTCCACCGCAGGCCAAACCACAGATTGCTGGAGATCAGCGCGGCCAGCGGGAGGTACCAGAGCAGCCGTGAGGCCGGCACGCTCCCTTTGCACAGGCCAAAGACTTGAAACAGGTCATTGTGTTTCATCCAGAGCAGCAGCACCGCGCACATGGCCAGCAGCAGGGGCAGCGTCACGATCTTTTCAAAGTCAATGGTTCTGGATAGCTCATCCGCAAAACTGACGCCCGCCACATAGAAGGCGATCCAGCCGAGGGCAAACCAGAGTTCGTGTTTTTGATAGAGTTTCTGCATCTCATTCACTCCATAGGAAACTTCACCCAGAGTATATCATATCGAAACAGTATTTTCAAATTCAGGAAAGGCAGTGGAGGCGGCCATGAACGCAGATATTCTTTTCTTTTTCAACGACCACATGGACGCTTTGCCCCTCTATGAGCGGTTGGAGAGGCTGATTCTGGAGCAGATCCCAGGCGTGAAAATCAAGGTCTCCAAAACCCAGATCAGCTTTTCCAACAAGCGGGGCTTTGTTTTCGTGTCCTTTAACCCCTGCCGCGGGGCGAAGGAGCGTCCCAGCGTCTGGATGACAATTTCCTTTGGACTGAGCTACCGGAAGGACTCGCCCCGTATTGATGTGGCCACCGAACCTTACCCGAACCGATGGACACATCACATAATGGTGGGCAGCGAGGAGGAAATTGATGCCGAACTGATGGGCTGGATCCGCGAGGCGGCAGAGTTTTCTGCCAGTAAGAGGTGATGGGTATGCACTATGTCACTGCAAAAGGGATCCTCTCCGCCAAAAACGGCATGAACCTCTACCGTGGTTGTCAGCACGGCTGCATTTACTGCGATTCCCGCAGCGAGTGCTACCACATGGACCATGACTTTGAGGACATCGAAGTCAAGGAAAATGCCCTTGTACTGCTGGAGGACGCCCTTCGCCGCAAGCGTAAGCCCTGCATGATCGGCACCGGCTCCATGAGCGACCCATATATGCCGCTGGAGGATGAACTGCAATACACGCGGAAGGCACTGGAACTGATCCGCCGCTACGGCTTTGGGGTCACGCTGATCACGAAATCCGACCGTGTTCTGCGGGATTTGGACCTGCTGAAAGCCATCAATGATAAGACAAAATGCGTTGTTCAGATGACTCTGACTACCTATGATGAAGAACTGTGCCGTAAATTGGAACCGGGCGTCTGCACCACAAAGGCCCGCTTTGAGGCGCTGAAAACACTGCGGGATGCCGGAATTCCCACTGTGGTCTGGCTGTGTCCCATTCTGCCTTTCCTCAACGACACGCCGGAAAACATCAACGGCATTCTTGACTATTGCGAAGAGGCTCAAGTGAAGGGTATCATCTGCTTTGGTATGGGTGTGACCTTGCGGGCGGGCAACCGGGAGTATTTCTACCGGCAGTTGGACCGTCATTTCCCGGGGCTGAAAGCGGAATACATCCGCCGTTACGGCGATGCCTATATGCTGGACAGCCCCCACAGCCGAGAGCTGATGGGCCTGTTCCACCGCCGCTGTCAGTCGGCAGGCATCCTGCACGACAATGACCTAGTTTTCCAATATCTCTCCCAATTTGAAGAGAAAACTATGCCGCAAATGAGTTTGTTTTAAGGGGGAATCCCTATGAAGGACGAATGTTTGATCTGCAAAGCGCCGCTGGAATATCTCGTTCAGGACGAGATGATGGAGTGCGCCATTTGCCATAAGAAAGAGCTGAGCAAGACCCGCTGCGTGAAGGGCCACTATGTGTGCAGCGAGTGCCACACGCAGGGAATGGACAGCATTTTCGGCCTGTGTCTGGCCGAAACCTCCACCGATCCCATTGAGGTCATCCGCAAGATGATGGACCTGCCTTTCTGCCACATGCACGGCCCGGAGCACCATGTGATGGTGGGTGCGGCCCTGTTGACCGCCTTCAAAAATGCGGGCGGCGAACTGGATTTGGAAAGTGCTTTGCGAGAAATGTACAGCCGGGGCAAACAGGTGCCCGGAGGGGCCTGTGGCTTCTGGGGGGCCTGCGGGGCGGGTATCAGTGCCGGACAGTTTATGTCCATCGCCACCCAGTCCACGCCGTTGGCGAAAGAGCCGTGGGGATTGAGTAACCAGATGACTTCCAAGGCGCTGGGCAGTATCGGCGAAGTTGGAGGCCCCCGCTGCTGCAAGCGGGATTCTTATCTTGCAATCCTTGCCGCCATCGACTTCGCCAAAGAACATCTGGGCGTAGAAATGAAGCGCACCATTCCGGTTTGCAGCCACTCTGCACAGAATAACCAGTGCATCGGTAAGCGGTGCCCGTTCTCGGAGGTGAACCATGAGCAAGCCTAAAGTCGCTTTTATCTGCGTCCATAATTCCTGCCGCAGTCAGATCGCCGAAGCTCTTGGCAAAAAGCTGGCTGCTGATATCTTTGAAAGCTATTCTGCCGGCACGGAAACCAAGCCCCAGATCAATCAGGATGCGGTGCGGCTGATGAAGGCCGTCCACGGCATCGACATGGAGCAGGAGCAGTACAGCAAGCTGCTTTCGGAGTTGCCTGCCATCGATGTGGTAGTTACGATGGGCTGCAACGTCCAGTGTCCCATGCTGCCCTGCAGTCATCGCGAGGACTGGGGACTGGATGATCCTACCGGACAGCCGGATGAGGTATTTCTGGACGCTATCCGGCGGATTGAGGAGAAAGTTCTTGATTTAAAGGCGAGACTGGAGCAGAGGTGAGGGCATGAAAATTCTTTGTTTCGGTGACTCCAACACCTACGGCTACGACCCGCGCTCCTATGTTGGCGGCCAATATCCCGCACAGCATCGCTGGGTAGATCTGTTGGCCGAAAAGATGGACTGCAAGGCAGTCAACGCAGGGGAGAACGGGCGGGAGATTCCCAGACGGGAAGGGGAACTGCAGCGCTTCGATCTGATGCTCTCCAATCAGAAGCCGCTGGATCTGCTGCTTGTTATGCTGGGCGGAAATGATTTGCTGCAGGGCAACTCTGTGGAGGCAATCGCGCAGCGGATGGAGGCCTTTTTAACCAGAATTCCGCTGGAAAATTCGCAGATCGTTTTGATTGGACCGCCCCGGATGAAACCGGGCGCATGGATCACAGACGATCGGCTACTGGAGGATTGCGTGCGGCTCAATGCCGCGTACCACGCGGTTGCAGAAAAACTAGGTGTCCGCTTTGTAGACGCCACCGATTGGGACATAGACGTGACCTTTGACGGCGTCCACTACTCGGAGAAAGGTCACGAAACCTTTGCAGAAAACCTGTATCTGGCACTGAGCAAATCATGAGTTCATTCGGCCTGTGAGCCTGATGATATATTTTTATTTTGAAGGAGACCGCTGTTTGAAAAAGAACAACACGTTGGAGAGTGTGGGCTGACCGGGAGGTTTGCCAAAACATTTTCCGCAAGCCTCCCAGGATTGAAAGTCAACAATTTTAGGAGGTCACCCCCATGAAAAATGACTGCATCATTCGTTTGGAAACAAGTAACGACCATACCGAAGTGGAACATCTGGTACGGGAATCCTTTTGGAATGTGTACCGCCCCGGCTGTCTGGAGCACTATGTGCTGCACTGTCTGCGAGATGACCCGGATTTCATTCCGGAACTAGATTTCGTGATGGAGCAGGACGGCGTAATCATCGGTCAAAACATCTTTATGCGCGCATCCATTGCAGCTGACGATGGCCGCAGCATCCCGATCCTGACCATGGGTCCCATCTGCATCGCAAATGCGCTGAAGCGCCAGGGATATGGAAAGGTTCTGCTGGACTACTCTCTGGAGCAGGCCGCGAAGCTGGGCGCAGGGGCTGTGTGCTTTGAAGGCAATATCAACTTCTACGGCAAAAGCGGCTTTACCTACGCCTCGAACTACGGCATCCGCTATCACGGTTTGCCGGAAGGGGAGGATGCATCCTTCTTCCTGTGCAAGGAGCTTATTCCGGGGTATCTGGACGGCATCACCGGCGAGTACGCAACACCCTCTGGATATTTCGTGGATGAGGGAGACGCAGAGGAATTTGACAATCGATTTCCTCCCAAGGAAAAGCTGAAATTACCGGGACAGCTTTGGTAACAAATGAATGAGATGGCCCCGCCGTGTTTTCACGGCGGGGCCATTACCTTTGGCTTAATAAGATATTGTCTGATTGGGAAAGCTGTTTTTGAGGTGATTTTTATGCATAAGCATGTACCCGACAGACCCATTGAAAAAGACGAACTCCCCGTTCCGGAAGAAATTTATCCCGTGATTGACAACGATTTGGCCCGCGACAACATCGAAAATGATATTCCGGCCGCTGATTTGGAAGATCTTCTGCCAAAGGTGAGAGGAGACGGTTGGAATGGAAAATAACTTGCCCTTGGGATTCAGTTTTGCGCTGGCCCAGAACCCTGAGGCCATGAAGGCTTTCTCCAGCTTCCCGGAGGAGAAGCAAACGGAGATTCTGAACCGAGCGAAGAGCGTCGTTTCCAAATCGGAAATGCAAGCGTTGGTAAATGGCCTGTCCGTACAGGAATCATGACGCATGGCAGGGAAGAATAAAGCAGGCAGACCGTATTTTGAGGGTTGGTATTTTAAGTGTCAGACGAAAGATGGAAAAACCGTTGCCCTGATCCCGGCGATTCATAAGGACGGCAATAGCCAAGGCAGCGCATCTCTTCAAGTTATCTCTGAGTCCGGTACTTGGTGGCTGGAGTATCCGGAAGCGGAATTTCATGTCACAAAACAACCGCTGCAAATTTTGCTCGGCTCCAACACCTTCAGCGAAGAAGGAATTTCTCTGCAGGTAGAGCGCAGCGGTCTGTCTCTGCACGGGGAACTTTGGAACGGCCCATTGACTCCACTTCAGTCTGATATTATGGGTCCGTTTCGATTCATTTCAGAGCTGGAATGCACCCATGGTGTGGTCAGTATGGGGCATCGCCTGAATGGGACGCTCACCCTGAACGGCGAGACATTGAACTTCTCCGGCGGATTGGGATATATCGAAACCGACCGGGGACGATCCTTTCCCGACAAATATCTGTGGACCCAGTGCAGTTGGGTAAATCCAGAAGTCACCGGCCTGATGCTTGCCGTTGCTACCATCCCCATTCTGAAGTATGTCCGCTTTACGGGAACGATCTGTTCCATCCATTACAACAAGCGGGAGTACCGTTTGGCTGCCTACAAAGGCGCGCGGATCAAAGCATGGTCGGAGCATGGAGCAGAAGTCATTCAGGGAAAGTACCGTCTAGTGGTAGAGGTGCTGGAAAAGCAAGGACAACCTTTGCGTGCGCCGGTGGAGGGTGCAATGGGGCGCATCATTCACGAAAGCCTTTGCTCCAAAGTGCGGTATCGCTTTTGGGAAAAAGGGCATCTGATCTTCGACCACACCGATGATGGAGCAAGTTTTGAATATGCTGAAAAAACAACTGCACGATGAAATACAAGACGCTTCGGCCACGCCGGAGCGTTTTTTCTTGCATTAGGTACTTAAATTGTAAATATTCTGTAAACAAGCGCTATATTTCTCTAAAAGTTGTCCCAAAGGCACCTTTCGAAACGGGATAGTGAATGAAAGGGGAAGTTCTCTACCTTCGTTCTAAAACCATTAAAAATATTTTTTGAAAAACGCACTTTTTAGACTGTTCAAAACGGGATAGGTAGTAAAGGGAGAAAATCTCCGCCCTAACTAAATGACCGTCCGGATGAGATACTGTTTCGGGGAAGTCTGCCGGGATCGGCTATAAGGCCGCAGCAGACCAAGGACAGAACTACGGCGTCCCAAGGTAGGGAGGCCAGGAACCGCATCCGGGGAAAACGGCAATCAAATTCGTCCGGGCCACCGCATAAATCTGTTAAGAAGGGAGGGAGCAGGATGCCAAAATACGCGGAATTTCTGAACTGTACCGGCACACCAAAGGTGGAAAAAGCCTTTTTACTGGAATATCAAAAGGCCGTCCTGCTTGCCTTGCAGAAGGAGGGGATCATCGACCAATTCCAGCTGGAGGAATGCATCAGAAAACTGGAATACCAATATCGGTAAAGTTAAATTACATAACAGAATAATCTGCATTCGCACATTAGACAAACGCCCCTGTTCGCGCTACTCTGACCACGAAAGGAGGGATTACCATGATCCAGGTTGCGGCCTATTGCCGTGTTTCCACCGACAAGGAAGATCAGGCCAACTCGTTTGAAACCCAGCAGCGCTATTTCCGGGAATGGATCGACCGAAACCCGGAGTGGATGCTGCAGGAAATCTACGCCGACGAGGGGATCTCCGGCACTAACACCAAAAAGCGCACCCAGTTTAACCGTATGATCCGGGCGGCCCGTGAGGGAAAGATTGACCTGATCATCACCAAGGAGGTCAGCCGTTTTGCACGAAACACCGTGGACACGCTGGAGTACACCCGGGAGCTGCGAAAGCGCGGGATCGGCGTACTGTTTCTCAATGACAACATCAACACCATGGACGCGGACGGTGAACTGCGGCTGACCATCATGTCCTCCATCGCCCAGAACGAGAGCCGCATGACCTCTGACCGGGTAAAGTGGGGGCAGAAGCGCTGCATGGAGCGCGGCGTAGTGTTCGGAGGCTCACTTCTGGGTTACGATGTGGTAGGAGGGAAGATGCGAATCAATCCGGAAGGGGCAAAAACAGTCCGTACCATCTTCCATAAGTACTTAAACGAGCGAAAAGGCTCCGGTGTGATTGCCAAAGAACTGCGGGAGGAGGGGATTCCGTCCAGCCGGGGCAATCTGAAATGGACAGCTCCCACGGTGCTGAAAATCCTGAAAAATGAGAAGTATTGCGGCGATCTCATCCAGCAAAAGACCTACACCCCGGATTACTTAAGCCACGAGAAGAAGTACAACAAGGGTCAGCTGGATTTTGTGGTGCTCCGCGACCACCACGAGCCCATCATCGACCGGGAGACCTGGGAGGCCGTCCAGCGGGAGATGGCCCGCCGCAACATCGGTGACAGCCAGAAAAGCGGCCACGGCAACCGTTATCCGCTCTCCGGCAAGCTGAAATGCGCGGAATGCGGCAGCAGCTTTATGTCCCGTACGAAAAAGAACCGCAGCGGCGAAGCCTATAAGATTTGGCGCTGCGGCAAAGCCACCACCGAGGGAAAACTGCACACTGATGCACAGGGCAATCCCATGGGCTGTGACGTAGGGCGACAGATTCGTGAGGACGTGGCCATGGACATTCTAAAGCGCTCTGTGGAGGCCGTAGAGCTGGACAGGGAAGAGGTCATCCGAAACCTCACCCGCATCGTGGAGGGCGTTCTGAAGGACAGCAGGGACGACGGCAGCGCCGATTTACGACGGCTGAACCGGGAGCTGGAAGGAGAGAGGGAGAAGAAACAGCGAGCACTGGAGGAATTCTTCGACCGCACCATCTCCAAGGCAGACTTCCAGTTTATGAACGAGCGATGCGACCGGAAAATCACCCAGATTCAGGAGCAGATCGCCGTTATTGAAAAGCGGCGCAAGCTGGATACCCAGACCACCGGTGTGAAAAAGGACGTTCGGGACGCCATTAAAAGCATCGTAAAAGGGGAGAGGGACAGCGACGATTTCTATGGCCGCCTGCTGCATCATATGATCCTTCACAGTGACGGAAAAGTGGAGGTTTCCCTGAATTTACTGCCCGCACGGTGGTATTTTGTGCTGGACGGTCTTGCGGAATATGAGGCGCAAAAGGTGGCTCAATCCGCTTCCACGGTACCGATATCGGTCAGAAGGCCTTTGGCCTCGGCGTAGGGCATGGCATACCGCTGGGACAGATAGCGCATGGAGGCACCCAGTTCGCCGTCCGGGCCGCCGTACTGGCTGATGATAAATGCGGCCAGCTTGGGATTTGGGTTGGCGATCTTTACGGGAAATTGCAGCTTCTTTTCATAGACAAACATGATTTACTTCACCTCGTTGTGTTCAAAGTTCCAAGGCCAGGGATCCTGGAGCCAGGTATAGCGATCGCCTCTGGCTGCGCTGGAACGCTTGATGGGACCATTGGCGTTCTCATAAGCCTCCTTTGCGCTTTTCTCCATGGCGGTATACTGCTTGAACAGGGCAAAGGCCTCGGCGTCATCAGGATGGGTATCCAGATACAGGGCCAGTTCCTGGATCACAAAGCAAAGTGCCTGCAGATCGGCCATATTCCCATTGGGGAGATTGCTGCCGCGAACCATCAGATGGAAGGGGAGATTCAGGCCGGGAAAAAGAGTGCCGTTACTCAGGGCCTCACGCTGGTCGTAGCGCTGGCTGCCCGTCTGTTGGAACGGGACATAGCCCACTGCCAGCGGTGCGCAGGAGGGCATAGTACCGCACCTGTCGGGGCAACGGGCAGGGTTGCCGTTTTCCATATTCAGTTTCCTCCTAAAGGGTGGATTGGGCTTTTGACCCACCGCATTCTATGTGTTTGAGGGCGCGGGGGTGCGGGCAGCTCGGTCAGGGCCTGTGGAGGGTGTGCGTGTCCGGGGCCACAATTTTGTGCAGACTATTTGATATTGAGCGGATTTGTGGTAAACTGATAAAGAACATGATCTCATATTTCCCGCCCGCCGGTCATAAGATGAGAGGCAGGGGGGATGAGGGTGAAAGGATTCAGACGGACTGGCTTGGTCGTTGCAGCGCTTTGTGTGCTGTGCGGGGCGGTCCTGCACAGTACCGGGCCTATGCCCGTGGATGTACCTGCGTGGAGCACGGTTTCAGGGATGCCGCTGCTGATCATTGATGCCGGTCACGGTGGGGAGGATGGCGGTGCAGTGTCCCTGACCGGGGAATATGAAAGCCGTATCAACCTTTCCATTGCAAAGCGGCTTGACATGGTGCTGGGACTGTTTGGAGCGCCCGTGCTGATGCTGCGGCAGGAGGATATTTCTTTGCATGATCGGGATGCCGGGACTTTGAGGGAGAAAAAGGTCTCTGACCTTCACAACCGTGTAGCGAAGGTACAGGAGCAGGAAAATGCCGTGCTGCTTAGCATCCATCAGAACAGTTATCCGGATGGCCGATACAGCGGTGCGCAGGTTTTTTACGCTCCAACGGCTGGATCGGATGCGCTGGCTCAGGCCATGCAGGATACCCTGCGTGCTGCAGTGGCTCCGGAAAACCAGCGTCAGGCAAAACCAATTCCGGATACCATATACCTGATGAGCCATATATCCTGCCCGGCCATTTTGGTGGAGTGTGGATTTCTTACCAATGTGGGGGAAGAGCAGCTGCTTCGGGATGGCGGATACCAGACCGTGCTTGCCGCGGCCATGGCGGGCTGCTGGCTTGCATTCAGCGGATGATTATAGTACAAATGAGGAGAGATTGCCGCAATGAAAGCGAAGACGCTTTTTTACTGTACCCAATGCGGATATGAGATGCCGAAATGGCAGGGCAAGTGCCCGGGCTGCGGTGAATGGAATACGGTGGTCGAACAGCCGGCGCAGCAGAAAAAAAGCGCCGGCAGAACAGCCGCAGGCCTTGCGCCCCAAAGCATGCCGAAGCTTATGACACAGGTGGAGAGCGGCGATGAGCTGCGCTTTTCCACGGGAATGCGCGAGCTGGACCGGGTGCTGGGAGGCGGTGCAGTAAAGGGTTCTCTTGTGCTGCTTGGCGGTGCTCCGGGCATCGGAAAATCCACCCTGATGCTCCAGATCTGTGAGCAGATGTGCTGCACATCCAAGGTGCTGTATGTATCCGGGGAGGAGTCTGAGCGGCAGATCAAGCTGCGAGCGGAACGCCTGCGCGTCAAGGGAGAGAACCTTTACCTGCTGGCTGAGACAAACCTTGAACACATTCTGGATGCCGCTCATCAGATCTGTCCGGACGTGCTGATTGTGGACTCCATCCAGACCCTTTATAACGGCGACCTCAGCACCGTGCCTGGCAGTGTCGGTCAGGTGAAGGAATGTACCATGACTCTGATGCAGCTTGCGAAAGGGGAGGGGCTGACTGTCTTTATTATCGGTCATATCAATAAGGAGGGCTCCATTGCCGGACCGAAAGTATTGGAACATATGGTGGACTGCGTGCTGTATTTTGAAGGTGAACAGCACATGTCCCACCGGATCCTGCGCGCCGCAAAAAACCGATTTGGTGCCACGAACGAGATCGGAGTGTTCGAAATGCAGGATATCGGACTTGCAGAAGTACCAAATCCGTCTGAAGCACTTCTTCAGGGAAGACCGGCAGACGCTCCGGGCAGCTGTGTTACCTGCGTGATGGAGGGCGCGCGCCCAGTTCTGGCAGAGGTTCAGGCTCTGGTCGTGCCCAGTAATTTCGGAAACCCCAGACGCACCAGCAACGGCTTTGACTATAACCGAGCCATGCTCGTACTGGCAGTACTTGAAAAGCGCGGCGGACTGCTGCTGGGCAACTGTGACGCTTATATCAATGTGATCGGTGGCCTGTACCTGGATGAGCCGGCGGCAGATCTGGCTATGATGATCGCCATGGCGTCCAGTTTTCGGGACAAGCCCGTCCCAGATGATCTGGTGGCCATCGGGGAAGTGGGGCTGACGGGAGAACTGCGCTCTGTCAGCAGCCTTGGCCAGCGGTTGAGTGAAGTGCGCAGACTCGGCTTTGCAAAATGTATCGTGCCCAGCCGCAGCAGTGAGAAGTTAGTCGTTCCGGATGGACTGCAGCTGATCCGGGTGAGCAATATCCGTCAGGCGCTTAGTGCAGTTTTGTAAACGGGGAACATAGTTGACGCAGTTTCCACTGCAGCCCGGCTCGGCACAGGATGCAGCCCGTGACAAGGAGCAGTATCCGTCCTGCTGGTAGACGCAGTTGTCGGTACAGGAAATCAGACTCATTTGAATACTCCTAACAAAAGTGTTAGTATTAGTTATGTGCCCGTGATGGAACTTGTATGCGAGGGGAGGTGCTGGAAAAGACTATTGCAGGTCAACAAAATATTTGCGGGTTTTGTTGACCCGGACGGTGGAAACGCCGTCCGGGTCTTTTTCGTCCCCGCCGCAGCGGGGGGCCATCGCCCCAAGGGGGCGTGTGGTCCCGGCGCTCCCTTTCCCCACCCGGGGAAAGGGCGGGGGGATAGGGTCGAAAGGCGGCAGTTCCGGTATCAAGTAGATTTGGGCAAAAAAATGACCGCCCCCCATGGACGGTCTTTGCAGGCCGGGGACAATAGTCCCGGGGGGCGGTGACCGCTATGCGGTCCCGGCCCCATCATAGTAGCACACCTGTTCGAGCCTGTCAAGGGTCATTTTCGCAAAATGCGAAAATGAGGTTGACCCCATGCCTTGACAGGCGAAGAACGGTGTGGTACGCGTCCCCGCCGCAGCGGA